>CAZTFF010000023.1:0-75766 GCA_964612485.1 uncultured Caldilineaceae bacterium | reverse complement strand
ATGGATAAGCAATGACCAACTCCAAAAACAAAGACCTGTCAGGTCTGGCTACACCAACAACCGATTTACCCCCTGGGTGGGTAGAAGCATCGATTGAAGAAGTACTGTTACCCATACGTGGAATTTCTTTTCCTAAAGAGGCGAAAAGATACGAAAATGATGATGGATTAATTGCTTGCTTGCGAACCGCCAACGTCCAGGATGAGGTTGATTGGGCTGATCTGTGGTTTGTCAGTGAGGAGTACCTCAAAAGGGACGAGCAAGTTATTGAAGAGGGCGACATCCTCATTTCAATATCAAATAGCCTCAACCTTTTGGGTAAAGTTGCTCAAGTTAAAACTATTCCTTTCAAATCGACACTTGGCACTTTTATTGCAAATCTCAGAACCCCTAAACCACTCAATAGTAGGTTGATTTATTATTATTTGTCTTCATTGAAATTCAAACAAGATGTAAGGGCGGAAGCATCTACAACTACTAACATTTCAAATATTTCCGTAGGTAAACTCAACAAGTTGCCGATTTTAATCCCCCCCCTCGCCGAGCAACACCGCATTGTTGCCAAAATCGAAGAACTGTTCAGCGACCTTGACCACAGCATCGCCGCGCTGGAACAATCGCGGGAACAACTCAAAATCTACCGTCAGGCCGTACTCAAATATGCCTTTGAGGGCAAATTGACGGAGGGGTGGCGGGCGGCCAGGGGGCAAGACCCAAAAGGTTGCGGACGTGAAACGTCCGGCGAAAACCTTTTGGGTCTGATACAAGCGGAACGCGAAGCCCGCACCCAACAGCAATTGGCCGATTGGCAGGCGGCGGTGCAGGCATGGGAGTCGGAGGGTAAGCCGGGCCGCAAACCGGCCAAACCCCAAAAGCCAAAGGATTTGCCCCCCCTGACCGAAGCTGAATTGGCCGAGTTGCCGGGTCTGCCGGAGGGGTGGGTTTATAATTATTTGGCCTACACCGGGGAACTAGCCAGAGGAAAATCTAAACACAGACCAAGAAATGATAAAATCCTGTATGGTGGAGATTATCCATTTATTCAGACAGGAGAAGTCAAGGCTGCAAATGGTGTAATCAGAACCTATAGTCAAACATACAACGAAGTTGGATTGTCCCAGAGTAAACTCTGGCCTGAAGGCACACTTTGTATAACGATTGCCGCAAACATTGCAGAAACCGCATTTCTTGGATTTGACGCTTGCTTTCCAGATAGCATCGTAGGGTTTAGTGGATTTAAGGATATTGTTGAGCCAACATATGTTGATTATTTCATTCAGTCAGTCCAACAGAGGATCGAAGCCTTTGCTCCTGCTACAGCGCAAAAAAACATAAATCTGACAATTCTGGAGAACCTTTTGATACCCTTCTGTCCTCTAGAAGAACAACACGCCATCGTTTCGGAAATCGAAGCCCGGCTGTCGGTGGTGGACAACCTGGAACAAACCATTGCCGCCGCCTTGCAGCAGGCGGACGCCCTGCGGCAAAGCATCCTCAAACAAGCCTTCGCCGGGAAACTGGTGCCGCAAGAGTCGGCGGATGAACCGGCGGCAGCGTTGTTGGAGCGGATCCAAAACCCTAAAGGTTTCTAAAACCTTTAGGGTTTCGCTTGGGAGAAAATCAATGTCAAGCCCACCACCTTTGGTATACAACTGCTACTATCATATCTACAACCGGGGCAATAACCGCGAGAACCTGTTCAAAGAAGAGCGTAACTATCGCCACTTTTTGCGGCTCTACGCCAAACACATTGAACCGGTGGCCGATACGTTTGCTTATTGCCTGCTGCCCAATCATTTTCATTTGCTGGTGCGGGTGAAGGGGGAAGATGAGATTGAAGCCCTGTGTAAAACCCTAAAGGTTTCTAAAACCTTTAGGGTTTCGGGAGCAACGAAGGTTTTGAAGCCAAGCCAACAATTCTCCAACCTCTTCAACGCCTACACCAAAGCAGTCAACAATGCTTACCATCGCACCGGAAGTCTGTTTGAACATCCCTTTGGCCGGATTCTCGTAGATTCTGATGCCTATTTTATCCAACTCATCACCTACATTCACCAAAACCCGCAGCGGCACGGCCTGATTGATGATTTTCGAGACTGGCCTTACTCATCATACAGCGCGCTGTTTTCAACGCAGGCTACACGTCTGAAACGGGAAGCGGTGATTGAGTGGTTTGGCGGGTTGCAAAACATTGAAGCCAAACACCGGTCTACGGTTAACCTGGCCAAGATTGCGCCGTTGATTGGCGAGGATTTTGATTAACAAAAAACCCAAAAACCCTAAAGGTTTTAAAAACCTTTAGGGTTTGGATTACGAATGGAGAAAAAAATGACCCCCCAAACCAGCGCCATTGTTTCCAAAGTGTGGAGCTTCTGCAACGTGCTCCGCGATGCCGGCGTCAGCTACGGTGATTACCTGGAACAACTCACCTACCTCATCTTTCTCAAAATGGCCGCCGAGTACGCCAAACCGCCCTACAACCGGGTGATCGATGTTCCCCCGGAATACAACTGGGACAGCCTGCGCGGCAAAAAGGGCGCGGACCTGGAAAGCCATTACGTGCAACTGCTGCGCGAGTTGGGCCGGAAGCCGGGCATGCTGGGCCAAATCTTCACCAAAAGCCAAAACAAAATCCAGGACCCGGCCATGCTCTTTAAAGTGATCGACATGATCGACCGCGAAAACTGGCTGCTGCTGGGCACCGACGTGAAAGGCGACATCTACGAGGGCCTGCTGGAAAAGAACGCCGAAGACACCAAAAGCGGCGCGGGCCAATACTTCACGCCGCGCGCCCTCATCAAAGCCATGGTGGCCTGCGCCCGCCCGGAGCCGGAAAAAACCATCGCCGACCCCGCCTGCGGCACCGGCGGCTTCTTTTTGGCCGCCTACGATTATCTGGTTGATAACCACGCCCTCAACAAGCAGCAGAAAGAATTTCTCAAGCTGCAAACCTTTCGCGGCAACGAAATTGTGGCCGGCACCCGCCGCCTGTGTTTGATGAATATGTTTTTGCACAACATCGGCCGGATCGACGGCGAATCGATGATCGCGCCCACCGATGCCCTCATCGCCGATACCGGCGAGCGTTTTGATTACGTGCTGGCCAATCCCCCCTTTGGCAAAAAGAGCAGCATCACCGCCACCAATCAAGCCGGCGAGCAAGAGCGCGAAGAGTTCACCTACAACCGGCAGGATTTTTGGGCCACCACCTCTAACAAGCAGCTCAACTTTGTGCAGCACATCCACACCATGCTCAAAAGCACGGGCCGGGCCGCCGTGGTAGTGCCCGACAACGTGCTCTTTGAAGGCGGCGCGGGCGAAACCGTGCGCCAGCGCCTGCTGCAAAACACCGACCTGCACACCATTTTGCGCCTGCCCACCGGCATCTTTTACAAACAGGGCGTTAAGGCCAACGTGATCTTTTTTGATAACAAACCCGCCGGCAAAGACCCCTGGACCAAAGCCGTGTGGATTTATGACTTCCGCACCAACATCCACTTTACGCTCAAAAAGAACCCGCTGAAGTTTGAAGACCTGCAAGACTTTATTGACTGCTACCACCCGGAGAATCGCTTTGACCGCCGCGAAAGCTACACGCCTGACAACCCCGCAGGCCGCTGGCGCAAATTCAGCTACGCCGACATTATGGCCCGCGACAAAACCAACCTCGACATCTTCTGGCTCAAAGACCAAACCCTGGCCGACCTGGACAACCTGCCCGACCCCGACGTGCTGGCCGCCGAGATCATCGAAAACATCGAATCGGCCCTGGAAGGCTTTAAGGATTTGCAAGAAACCCTCAACGGCGGCAGTTAAGTCTACCTAACCTAACATCGGCGGCCCCTTAACCTAAGGTCTGCAACACCTTAACCTAAGATGAGGCACAACCTGACCTGACTTGGGGGACAACCTAACCTAAAGGCAATACCTTTCAAATAATGATTATGTGTATCTTCTCAATATTTCGGGGGAACGAGGTCTGAGCCTGTCGAAGACCGTTGGTTTCGACAAGCTCAACCAACTCTGCCCCAGATTATTGAGAAGGTACAAAAAATCTTGTAAATCCTGTTAATCCTGTCTATTTTTCATGGCTGGAAACAGAACTGAACAACCCTGGGGGAAACATAAAGTGGCTAAGGAATGGTGCATAAATAACTTACCCATCTTGCCGGGAGATTAGAGGTTAGTGATTGGAAATTCAGGCTAATCTCCAATCTCCAAATTGAGTAAGTTATTAAATCCCCCTTCCTTAATTGATCATCGTGCCAAAATCAACCATCTGGCCTTTTAACACCGCCTCTACGTGCCCCGGCGTCTCTGCCGACATGATCAACGCCTGCATGGGGGGCATGGCCAGGGTCAGGCGGTACATCTCGCGGGCTTTGCTGAACATGCCGCCGGTTACATCCGTGCCGTGCGAGCCGCCGAGGGTGGCCTCCACTGCTTCCCAATTGCTGCGGTCAATCTCTTCAAATAATTCGGCGTCGGGGTTTTGCAGGGGGTCGCTATCGTACACGCCATCCACCTGGCCGGCCAGCACAATGCGGGCCGGCGAGAGTTCGCGGGCCAGGTTATCAAACAGCGTTTCGGTAGACACAATGCTCATGCCCTGGTTGGCGTCCACGCTGACATCGCCGTAAACCACGGGTACCAGGCCGTGGCGCAACACCTCTTTGATGGGGTGGGTTTCAAAATACATCAACTGTTTGCCCCGCGTGCGGGTGCTGGCCGAAGGCTGAAACTTGATGGCCGGCACCCCGGCCCCGCGTAAGGCTTTCATCACCAAATAATTCAATTCGGCGGCGGCGGCGGCCACCTCGGCCAAGCCCCGCCAGCTATCGAGGCCAACCGCGCCCTGGTGGGTTTGATAGTGGGTGGCCGCCTCGTGCCCAAACGAGCCGGAGCCGTGACCAATGATGAGCTGCAAATCATCGCCGCGCTCATCCAGCGCGTTTTTTATTTCAGCCGCCAGGCGGTCTATGACATCGGTTCGGGCGGTAAAGGGCTGGGTTTTATCGGTGATCACCGAGCCGCCCAATTTCAATAAAATCAGTTCAGACAATGGATTTCTCCTTCAAAAATACCTTAATTCATAAATTGTTCCGCCGCGGCTTCCGCCGCCCGGTATACCTGGCGCAGCGAAACGCCCTTTGCTTCGGCCAGCCGGCGGCAATCGTCGTACTCCGGGGCGGCTTTTTGCCAGCCGCTGCCCCGGGCAATTTTTACCTGCACCGGGCCGTAGGGCGTGTCTACCGTTTGCAAAGAACGCGCCAGGCAGTGGCGGGTAAGATGCTGCTGCCGGACGCCCAGCGTGCTGGTTTCGGTGAACAAAATATTCATCAGCGTATCGGCATCTGCCGGCTCGCACAACACCCGCAGCAGCGTGGCCGGGCGGTTCTTCTTCATCTGGATGGGCGAAAAAAACACGTCCAGCGCCCCGGCCTCAAACAACCGCGCCATCACGTGATCGTAAAACTCCGGGTTCAGATCGTCGATGTTGGTTTCCAATGTGGTCAGGGTTTGCGTATCCAGCCCGTCCGTTACCCGTTGTTGGCCTACCAGCCGCTGCTGGCCTACCAGCCGCTGCTGGCCCAACAGCAGGCGCAGCACGTTGGGGATAGGTAGATCGCGCCCGCCCGCGCCAAAGCCGCTGTGGGTCAGGGTCATGGCCGGGATCGGCCCAAACTCTACCGCCAGCGACGACAGCAGCGCCGCGCCGGTGGGCGTGACCAGTTCTTTTTCGATGTCGCTGCCTACCACCGGCACCCCTTCCAGCAGGCCCATGGTGGCCGGGGCCGGCAGGGGAATTTGCCCGTGCGCGCCTTGCACAAAGCCCCGGCCCAGCGGCAGCGGCGAGGCGTAAACTTTGTCGATGCCCAGGGCATCCAGCCCTACCAGCGCGCCCATCACATCCACAATGGTATCCACCCCGCCCAATTCGTGCAAATGCACTTGCTCCAGCGTGGCGCCGTGAATGCCGGCCTCAACCCGGCCCATGCGGTTAAAAATGGCCGCGGCCTGCTTTTTGATGGCCGGGGCCAGATCGCTTTGCTCCACCACAGCCAGAATATCGGGCAGGTGGCGGTGGGGGACATCGTCTTTTACCTGCACATCCACTTTGATGGCGCTGAAACCATTTTTGCTGACCCGCTCGCAGCGCAGCTCAAAATCGGCCAGGTGGAGGGCGTCCAGCCGCTGGCGCAGGGTGGCTTCGGGCAGGCCGGCGTCCAGCAGCGCGCCCAAGATCATATCGCCGCTGGCCCCGGCGATGCAGTCAAAATAAGCTATTTTCATCTTGTATTCTCCAAGGGGAGTCATCGCCGCTATTGGTTCAACCAGCGAACCTGCCCCGTCCAATCGGCGGTCTCTGTTTCCGAAAGTAACCGGTCTAATGCCGCAATCAACTCGGATAAACTCCAACTTGTCTGAGCGGCCAGAATGATTCCATTGTGTTGTGGAAATCGTTTGCCCAACTCGATAAAATCTCGGATATTAAATGTGAAAATGCACCGTCCTTGCGCCGTGGCCCCTAATAATTGAATCTCATCGCCGGCATCCGGCGGCATCCAATCGGTTGGCGTGCGGGTCACATCATGCCCTTTTGCCAACAAAGCACGATACAGGCCCTTAATTGATGTGTCTGCATCCAGATGGAGGCGAGGCTCAGGCATGGGGGTGTTCCAGATTTTCTTGTATGGCAATACCGGCGTCTATTTCCTCACGATGCGCCTGATAAAAAGCAAGCGCATCGTTTACCTGAGTTTCAGACAGATCGTATTCATCGGCAATTTGAGCCGGGGACATTTTCCAATGCGTTTGAGCCACAATTAGTGTTTGAACTTTGATATTTGCGCCTCGCACGACAGGAACCGGCTGGCCGGCAGCCCCACGCCGGTAGGTGATATGCACAAAAGCAGGATCATCCAACTGCTGGTTCAGCGCCCCTACCTTTTCTGATACGGCCCACAGAATAAATTGATTCAATGAAACACCCTGCCGCGTTGCCCATGCTTCGGCCTGCTGCTTGAGTTGGGAGGGTAGATTTAGTGGATAACGTCCCATCATAAACCTCTCTAAATTTATAAAAAACATCTTATACGATGTCAAATTGTCGTTATCTCTTTGTCCTGCGCAGGATCATATGGGCATACAGGCCCGCCCCAAAGCCATTGTCAATATTGACCACGGCCACGCCGGAGGCGCAGGAGTTGAGCATAGACAGCAGCGCGGCCAGGCCGTTAAAGCTGGCCCCGTAACCCACGCTGGTTGGCACGCCGATAACGGGGCAGGCCACCAGCCCGCCGATGACACTGGTCAGGGCGCCCTCCATGCCGGCCACGCTGATGACCACATCGGCCTCAAACAGCAGCGCTCGCTGGTCCAGCAGGCGGTGGACGCCGGCCACGCCTACATCGTAGGCGCGTTCCACCCGGCTGCCCAGAAACGCGGCGGTCTGGGCGGCTTCTTCGGCCACAGGCAGGTCGGAGGTGCCGCCGGTAGCCACCAGCACGTAGGGCGCATCGGCAGCAACCGACAGCTCGGTGCGGGCCAGGAACAGCAGGCGGGCGGTGGCATCATAGACCGCTTCGGGCAGGGCGGCCTGCACCGCCTCGGCCTTTTCCGGCGAAACGCGGGTGGCCAGCACCCGGTCGTGATGCTGCCACAGGTGCTGCAAAATGTCAATCACCTGTTGGGGCGTTTTATTTTGGGCGTAGACCACTTCGGGCAGGCCCTGGCGCAGGGCGCGGTGCATATCCAGGCGGGAGTGGCCCAGGTCGTCGTAGGGCAGGCGGCGCAGGCGTTCCATGGCGTCGTCAACGCTCACCTGCCCGGCCTGTAGTTCGGTTAGGAGTTGTTCAAGTTTGTTGGCGTCCATTGGCCGATACCAAAACCTCGTTCATGCTGCCGGAGCGGAAACCGGCCAAATCCAGAGTTACGTAAGCGTAGCCGGCGGCTTTGAGTTCGGCCACAATCTCCCGGCGGTAGGCCAGCACCTCGGCCATATCTTCGACAGGCACTTCGATGCGGGCGATCTGATCGTGATGCCGCACCCGCAGTTGTTGGAACCCCATCCGCTTCAAGAAAAGCTCGGCCTGCTCCACCTGCGAGAGCGTTTGCAGCGAAATGGGCGTGCCGTAGGGGATGCGGGAAGAAAGGCAGGCCGCCGCCGGTTTATCCCAGTTGGGCAGGCCCAACTCGCGGGCCAGGGCGCGGATCTCGTCTTTGCCCAGCCCCACCTCTTGCAGCGGGCTGCGCACGCCGTGGCGGCGCGCCGCCTGGCGTCCGGGGCGGTGGTCGCCCACATCGTCGGCGTTGGTGCCGTCAACTACATAGGCATAGCCCTCGCTTTGGGCGAAATCCACCAATTCGTTGTATACTTCGCTTTTACAGAAGAAACAGCGGTTGGGAGTATTGGCCAGGTAGCGGGGATCGCTGGTTTCCTGGGTGTCGATGGGCGTGTAGCGCGCGCCGATTTGCCGGATGATGGCCTCGGCCTCGGCCCGCTCGTCGGCGGGCAGGCTGGCCGAGACAGCGGTCAGGGCCACGGCTTTATCGCCCAGGCAATCGTGGGCCACTTTCAGCAGCAAGGTGCTGTCGACGCCGCCGGAGTAAGCCACGGCCACGCTGTCCATATCGGCCAGTAGTTGTTTTAATTGATCTAATTTTGTCTCGGACATATAAACCTCCTGGCAGGGAATTATGCCTGAAAGGGGAAGGTGTGGCAAAAAACCGGGAGGCAAAGGCAGTGCCTTAGAATGTGTTTCTTAAATCGAAACTGGCGGTAAAATCGGCCAGTCATGTCACTCTGAGCGACCAACGGGAGCGAAGAGTCTCCGGGTGAGTGGCTTTCCAAGCCCGTTAGCGGAGATTCTTCGTCGCTTCAGCTGCTGCGCTTCCTTCACTCCTCAGAATAACATTTAAGAAACATGCTCTTAGCAGCTCAACAGCCAAGATGAGAATTGCTTAGCCACTATTTTGGCATCCTCACCCAACCTTTGCTATAATCTTCTGGATAATGCTTGAGTGATGGTGAAAATAGTTTATGAGTTTAACCCATTTTGACGAAGAAGGGCGCGCCCACATGGTTGATGTGGGCCACAAAGATCAAACCGAACGCGAAGCCATTGCCAAGGGCCGTATCCTGATGAAGCCTGAAACCCTGGCGATAATCCAGGAGGGGGATATTGCCAAAGGTGATGTGTTGGGCGTAGCTCAGGTGGCCGGTATTATGGCCGCCAAACGCGCGCACGAACTGATCCCGATGTGCCACCCCTTGCTGCTAACCCACGTGAGCCTGGCATTTCAGCCCTTGCAATCCAAAAAGCCGGATGGATTGGCCCGTATCGACATCAGCGCCACCGTGCGCACCACCGGCCAAACCGGCGTTGAAATGGAAGCCTTAACCGCGGTAACGGTGGCCGGGCTGACGATTTACGATATGTGCAAGGCCGTAGACCGGGCCATGCAATTGGACGCCGTGCGGTTGGTGAAAAAAACCGGCGGCAAAAGCGGCCACCTGGTGTTGGAGTAAACGGATCATTAAATCATGCAAATCACCCTGAAATTTTTTGCCCGGCTCCGCGATCTGGTGGGGGCCAAATCCCTAACCCGTGAAGTGGCCGATGGAGCCACCATTGCCAACCTGCTTAACGATCTCCAGGCCGAGTATCCCCAATTGGTGGGGCTGATGCCCAGCACAGCCATTGCCCTGAACCAGGAGTTTGCCGACGTGCAGGCGCAGCTCAAAGAGGGCGATGAAGTGGCCCTCTTCCCGCCGGTGAGCGGGGGCAGTGATGCAGCGCAGCCGGATAAATTTGCCGTTACCTTTGACCCCATCAGCATGGATGAGATTGCGGCCCGCGTGGTCAAACCGGAAACCGGCGCGGTGGCTGTTTTTGGCGGCGTGGTGCGCAATGTGTCGGCGGGCAAAGATGTAACGCATCTTGAATACGAAGCCTACGAGGAAATGGCCGCGGCCAAACTCCGGCAGGTGGCCGCCGAAGCCCGCCGCCGGTGGCCCAAAATTGTCGATATGGCCATCGTGCAGCGCATCGGCCATCTGGAAGTGGGAGAAACCGCGGTAGTGGTCGCCGTTTCCAGCTCCCACCGCCACGACGGCTGTTTTGAAGCCTGCGCGTATGCCATTGATCGCCTCAAAGAAATTGTGCCTATCTGGAAAAAAGAAGTTGGCCCGGATGGCGCGGAATGGATTGAGGGCGATTACCATCCTTCCATAGCGGATTCTGAAACCTCATGATCAGATTATGCCAAGCTGAAGAAGTGCTCAAGGTAACCTTTGCCGATAAAGCCCTATTGCAGCGCGCCCTGACCCACCGCTCTTATCTAAATGAAAATCCTGATTATCCCCTGGAAGATAATGAGCGGCTTGAATTTTTGGGAGATGCGATTTTGGATTTTATCACCGGCGAATATCTGTACCATCACTTCCCGGAGATGCCCGAAGGCTACCTCACCAGCCTGCGGTCGGCCCTGGTGCGGACGGAAACCCTGGCTGAATTTGCCACCGGGCTGCGGTTGGGCGAATTTCTTTTTTTGGGAAAAGGCGAGGAAGAAGGGGGCGGGCGGCGGCGCAAGGCCATTTTGTGCGATACCTTTGAGGCCGTTATCGGCGCGCTGTACCTGGAGCGGGGGCTGGATTTTACGCGCAACTTTGTCCAACAGATGATCGAACCGGCCCTGGAAGAAATTTTAAGCGCCGACATCCAAAAAGACGCCAAAAGCCAGTTGCAGGAAATTGCCCAAAGCACCTTCCAGCTAACGCCCACCTACCGCACCGTAAAAGAAGAAGGGCCAGACCACGCCAAAAAGTTTACCGTGGAGGCCCTGGTGGGTGACACAGTGTACGGGCGCGGCACCGGCTTGAGCAAACAGGCCGCCGCCCAGGCCGCCGCCGAACAGGCGTTGAAGTTGTTGCTGGAAGTATAAATTACCACACCCGGCAAATAAAGCCTTTGAGATACTCCGATTCGGGATGGGTCAGCAAAATGGGGTGATCCGGCCCCTGCGAAAGCTGTTCCACAATCTGGACCGTGCGCCCGGCATCCACCGCGGCCCCAAACAGGACCTTTTGAAACAGGTCCCGCGTGACCGCGCCGGAGCAGGAGTAGGTCATCAAAATACCGCCCCGCTTGATCAATTTCATGCCTAACAGGTTAATATCTTTGTAGCCGCGGGTCGCTTTGTCTACATGCCCTTTGCGCTGGGCAAATTTGGGGGGGTCCAGGATCACCACATCAAACTTCCAGTTGGCCTCCTGGTAGGCGCGCAAAATTTCAAAGGCGTTGGCCACGGCGTATATATCTTCCCGCTCGCCAAAACCGTTGCGCCGCATGTTGCGTTCGGCCACTTGCAGCGCCACTTCCGAGGTATCCACATTAACAATCCGGCTGGCGCCGGCGTGGGCCGCGTACACCGAAAAAGCGCCGGTGTAGGCAAAAACGTTGAGCACCTCTTTGTTGGCAAAATAGGGGCCGGTCTTTTGCCGGTTCTCGCGTTGATCCAGGTAAAAGCCGGTTTTGTGGCCCAGTTTCACATCAACCAGAAACGTGTGTCCGTTTTCCATAATTTCGATCAGGTCGGGCGGCACTTCGCCCCAAACGGGGCCGGCGATGGGCACTAACCCCTCCTGCTCGCGGGATTCAACATCGCTGCGCTCGTAGATACCCTGCGGCCCGATCAGATCAACCAGGGTGTTTAGGATTGTCTTGCGATACCGCTCTACGGCCATGGAGAGGAATTGCACCACCAGCCAGGTGCCGTACTGGTCCACAATTAAGCCGGGCACGCCGTCGGCCTCGGCGTGAACCAGCCGGAAGGCGTCGGTATCCTGGGCTTCCAGCAGCGCCTGCCGGCCCGCGATGGCCCGGCGCAGCCGGCGGCGCCAGAAATCGTCATCAATCTGATCGTTGGGGTTCCAGGTGAGCAGCCGCACCTGGATTTGCGATTTGGCGTTGTAAATGCCGCGGGCCACAAAGCGCGCCCGATGATTCCACACATCCACCACATCGCCATTTTGCGGATCGCCTTCAACCCGGCTCACCGAGCCTGAAAAGACCCACGGGTGGCGGTTCTTGACGGATTTTTCCCGCCCTTTTTTTAAGATAATTTGTTTGGTGATCATACATCCCTCGTTGGGTTCGTAAATAAGATAACGGTCAGGGGAAAAGAATGTTATCCCAATATAGCCTAAATCTATCTTAGCCGGTTAAGATAAATTGTCAATGTTGGTGAGGAACATTTAACAATTGGCCGCTTGACGTTTCTCAAAAACAGGATACAATACGGAATGAACGTTCATTCCGAAGAAGGCTTTATGGATAAACAAGACGCTATTTTAGACGCAGCCCTGAAATTATTTGCCGAACGGGGTTTTTACGGCACGCCGGTGCCCCTGATTGCCGAAGAGGCGGGGGTGGGCGCGGGCACCATTTACCGCTATTTTGAAAGCAAAGAGGCGTTGGTGAACGCCCTGTACCAAAAATGGAAGGAAGCCTTGTTCAAGGCCACCATCGAAATGCTTCCCGAAGATATACCCCTGCGCCAGAATTTTCATAATGCCTGGATGCGGCAATTTGAATTTGCCCGCGCCCACCCCATGGTCATGAAATTCCTGGAGTTGCACCACCACTCGCCCTACCTGGACGAAACAAGCTGCGAATTGAATCGGCGTGTCTCTGAACCGTTACTCGCTGTTTTTAGGCAAGCCCAACAAGAGCAGGCATTTAAGGATATTCCGGCAGAACTCCTCCTGGCCGTTACCCAGGGGATTTTTAACAGCATGATGAAAGCTTATTGGCAAGGTGAAATTGACCTGACGCTTGAATGGGTCGAACAGATTGAAGAAAGTTGTTGGCAAGCGATCCGCCGCTAAATTTTTTTATTGATTGAACGGAATGAACATTCATTCCGTTCTGCTATATCTATTTTGAGGAGGAACACGCATCTTATGGAAAACAACGTTTATCTGGTTAAGTGCCCCTCGTATGAAGAGGCGGCGGCAAAAATGGCCGACCTGCTGGACCTGATGGGCGGGCTTGAAAAATATGCCGCAGCCGGGGAAAAAATTGTGATGAAGGTCAACCTGCTGCAAGCCGCCGCCCCGGAAAAGGCCGTGACAACCCACCCCACCGTGGTGGCTGCGGCCAGCCGGATGGCCCAGGAAATCGGCGCGCAGGCGATCATCGCCGACAGCCCCGGCTCGGGCCTGCCCTACACCCGGCGGACAATGGAGCGGCTCTACCGCACCACGGCCATGGAGCAGGCGGCGGCAGAAAGTGGGGCCGCCCTCAACGCCGATTTTAGCCACCAGGCGGTATCATATCCCCGGGGTAAGCTGATCAAGCGTTTTGAGGTTATCACGCCGGTGCTGGAGGCCGACGGCGTATTTAACCTGTGCAAACTCAAAACCCATACCTTTATGCATATGACCGGCGCGGTGAAAAATAATTTTGGCGTGATCCCCGGCATTACCAAACCCGGCTACCACGCCAAACTACAACAGAAAGAACATTTTGCCGATATGCTGCTGGACCTGGCGCAATTTGTATCGCCGCGCCTCTCTATTATGGATGCCGTGGTGGGCATGGAGGGCGACGGCCCGCATGCGGGCACGCCGCGCCCGGTAGGCTGGCTGCTGGCCGCAACCCATCCGCTGGCGCTGGATGTGGTGGCCGGGGAAATGATGGGGTTTGATCGGGACCAGAATCCGGTGCTGCTGGCCGCAGAACGACGCGGGCTTGGCCCCAACCGGCTGGAAGATGTTACGTTGGTTGGCGCGGACAAAGCCGAACTGCGGATTGCCGGCTACAAAAAACCGGCCACAATCTTTGACGGCGCCGGTTTAGGACCGTTCACCCGGCTGACACCCTTATTCAAAAATGCCGGCTCGCTGCAACCCCGGATCGTCAAGGATCGATGTGTCGCCTGCGGCTCGTGCTACGAATCTTGCCCCGTAGACGCCATCACGATGAACAGCGTGGCGCATATTGACGAAAAAGCGTGCATTCGCTGTTACTGCTGCCACGAGATGTGCGCAGACGAGGCGATAGAGTTGAAATCGAATTGGCTGTATCGAATTTTGAACAGATAGGGAAGAAATGATTCAAGGATTGATTCTGCGATTCAGCGAGTCAGCGATTCAGTGGCAAGTTTTCGCTGACTCGCTGATTCATCCCTTGTCAAATGAGGCGTACCTACAACCTCCCCCCCTTTGGGGGGGATTGAGGGGGGGGCTTTCTGCCAAACCGGGAATCGCTGATGTAACACTGCAAAAGTGAGACCAAGCTATGCTGCATGGAGATTCTTCGGCCTACAGCCTCAGAGAATGACATGTCTGTCTGCTGAATAAATACAATGAGGCTATATTCATGCTAATTACACTGCGTTTAAAGATCATCCGTATTTATCTCTGGCTGGCGGCAATTTTTCTGCTGTTTTGGTCGCCGTTGTCTCACTGGGTTTATCCCGATTTTTACCATTATACGCTTAACAGATTGGTGATGGCTTCGTGCCGGTAGGCGAATCTTTTGTCACCGGGATGGGAGTCTGAGAGTTTGGCGCGTAGTTTTGGGCAGGGAAACTTGTCGCATTCGTAACAAAAATGCAGCCCTTTATCCTCTAAACAACATCGCCGGATGGGGCAGCCATACTTGCTGCGGCGTTTCTGATTTGTTTCAGAGCGGCAGCCATGGCAGCTTTTTACCCGAAGATAAGCGGGACAGGCCCCGCAATAAACGCCGCGCGGCGCAGCCAGGGCAGGGCTCAGGTTCATTGGCTTACGTCCCTTTCTGCTTGACCGGCTGGCGCAGCACGGTCTTGAGCTTTTCCGGCGGCACCTTGCGCGGATCGCTCAAGTAAATCTCGTGGTGCTTGCCCGCTTCTTCATAGCCGTTGTTGGGCAGGAATTCGCTGTGCAGTTGGGCCAGAATGGGGGCTTCGTCATCATACGAGCCGGCGTGCATGATCTGTACCGATAACCCCTCGTGGTACGTTTCCAGGCGCAGTTCAGAGAGGGCTGACAACCCTTTTTTCTTTTTGACCGCCCGGACTGCCGCCTCGACCATTTCCGGGGTGATTCAGTCCGGCTGCATGATCATCATGGTCCAATCCCATTGATTCTTGTCCAACCGGCTGGTGAAGAACGCCATATTTTCGGCCCACCACAAACCTTCCAGCGGCGGCACTACATAATCCCGATCCAACTCTTTTTTGCTCATGAATTTGAGCTTGTAAGCCACGCCGTACAGCGCCTCCACGGCCTCTTGATATTCGGGCGCTGTGTTCGGGTCGCCGTGCCCGTCGATCATCAAAAACTGCATGGGCGGCACGTCAACTATCTCAAATTTTTTACTCGAGGGGCTGTATAACTGTTTAAAATCTTTTTTGAAATCAATTTTAGGCATAAAGCAACTCCGTTTCCGCTTGCAACAGTAAATGGTAGGCTTGACCTTCCAGGTCAGCGCCTTGTTCGATCAATTTGGCGGCGGCTTCAAGCGTTTTTGCCTCTTCCAGCAAAAAATCAACAACCGTATCGGTCAACGTAGCCCACACGCGGGCCGACTGTTCAAACAGTAAAGCCGCCTCGTGCCATTGTTGGCAATTGTGATCAACCGCCAACTCCGCCAGCAGTTGGCTAAAACCCAACCGGCCCGCCGAATGATCCGGCGTGCCGGGAACCCCGCTCAACCGTTCCGGCACAATGGGCGGCACGCCCGTATACTCGGTGATGTGCCGCAGCGAGGCTTGCAATTGGGTTTTGTTCAATTCTTGTGGCCAGCGCGGCAGTTCGCGGGCCAATTTGCGCATGGCTGTGAGGCCAAATAGTCTCACCGGCGGCTGGAGCATAAGATCAGCCTTTTTCCGCAATCCATTTTTGATGATGGCGAGGATAGCGGCCGGTTGAGGGTTGAACTCAAATGCATAAAACGTATTCTTTTTGCTCAAGCCCGGCACGTTTACGTTCCAGGCCAGTTGCAGATCGGCATAAGGAATTTCCTGCACCCCGGCCCGGCCGCAATCTTGCACCAGCGCCACTTCACGGGCATCATCGTAGCCCACCAGCAGCACGTGATGAATGGGAATGTGCAGGTTGTGATAGAACTTGTCGTAGTAGGGCAGGTGATACATATCAACGCCGCCTAAAATCACCGGCTGCTCGCGGTCCAGGCAGGCTTTGGCTTGTTTGAAGGTATAGGCAAAGCTGCGGTTTTCAACAATCCGCCACCGGTAGCCCACCACATCGGCCAGCATGTCGTACAGATGCCTGGTGGCCGCGCCAAAGAATACCAACCGCGGCGCCGGCGAATTTTTGTTTTTCAGGTAAACAAAACCGGCCATGCCCGCCAGGTAAGCAAACAACCAATCCGGCGCGCGTTGGCCCGTTTTCCACTCGTAAATGTCTTCCAGGCCGTTGATCATGCATGTCTTATCGCAAACTTTGTGGGGCATTGGGATCAGCTTCATTGGTCAACTTGTTCTCCATTTCTTTTATGAATTTTTCAAGCCAGGCTTGCCGGGCCTCGATCATGGCCACACTATAATCAAAAAGTGCGTCGACAAAATAAGGCAACGGCTTTTGTTCTTCCCAACGGGCTTGCACTCGTGCCAATTGCTCGGCCAACGCTTCTTGATGCCGGCGCAGGGCTGCTATCGCTTCAATAGACGGTACCGCCGGCAAGTTGCCAATAGCCAGCGAAAAACCGGTATGGTGCGGTTGGGGCACGGCCAGGGCTGCCAGCAATGCTTCTTGAAGGGCAGACAATCCCGCCGGGGTCAGGTGATACACCTTGCGGGCCGGCCCGCGCCCGGCGGCCTGCTCGGTGCGAGCTTCGATCAGGCCCTCTGTTTGCAACTTTTTGGTGAGGTAGTAGATGGACGAAAAACCAATCTCCGTCCACTCGCGCATGCCGCGCGCCTCAATTACCTGTTCTATCTGGTAGCTGTGCCGGGGCTGTTCGGCAATCAAGGTGAGGATGGCCAGTTCGGCGTTGGTCATTATAATGTATCCTGGTGGTATAATATTATAGCACTAGGATATTATATTTTTAACGATTTGTCAAGTGTTTGAGAGGAAGGGGGGAGGGCGCAACCTGGCGGGAAGTTGCACCTGTGGAGGAAATAAATTTGGCCCGGGTTTAGGGCCGGGCCGGTTTCTTTTCTACGCTTTCTACTTTGTCAGCCATATCTGCTACAAATTCAAGCGGAACCCATACCCCCGCACGGTTTCAAACAACTTGTTATCGGGATCAATCTCGGCCATACGCTCGCGCAGGCGGCGGGCCAGGGCATCGATGGCCTGCTCCGAGACGCCCTCGGCTTCTTCCGCCGACCAGACGGTTTCCACCACCGTATCCCGCGAAACCACGTTGCCGGCGTTTTTATACAGGAGTTCCAGCAATGTATATTGCGCCACCGACAGCGGCGGAATAATCTCCTGATCGTTGATCCAGACCCGTTTGGCGGCAAAATCCATACGCAAGCCGGTTTTACGATGCACCGGGATCACCGGGGCGGTGGCATCATCTTCAATAAACGTTAATTTGGCGCAGAGCGCGATGCTGATTTCATCGCCGTTGCGCACGGGTTGGGGGGTGTCGGCAATCTGCTCGCCGTTCAAGAATGTTCCGTTTTTGCTGCCCATATCACGGATGGTGTATCCCTGGGGAGTTCGTTTGATCTCGGCGTGCCGCCGGGAAACCTGCCGGTCGTCAACCTGAACATCGCTGTGGGTATCCCGGCCAATAATAGTTGACTCTTCGGTTAAAAACCATTGTGTTTTGGGGCTGTTGCCTTCTTGCACCAGTAACATGGCTGTTTCTTGATTCATGGTGAAAAGTACCTCCTGAACTAACGTCAGCGCTTCTCCGTTTGACAGAAAAGGTCTGTTAGATTAAGCTATCTCATAGCCGCTATCCCATAGATATACTGATCGCAGCGCCAAACGCCGTAGGAACCCGGCGCTGCAATGAACTTGAAACCAAAAGTTCACCGGTATAGGACGGAGAAGAAACCTAATATGTCGGGCATATTAAGCGCCGGCACCATCCTGTGGTCCCGCTACCGGATTTTGGATCTGGTGGGCCAGGGCGGGATGGGAGCCATTTACCAGGCGGAAGATTTGCGCCTGGAGGGTCGTCTGTGCGCCGTTAAAGAAGTTTTCTTGGACCCTAACGCTTCCAAAGAAAATCAAGAGCAAATCAAGGCGTCTTTCCACCGGGAGGCCAGCGTATTGGCCCGGCTGGATCATCCCAACCTGCCCAAAGTATCTGATTTCTTCTTTTTCAACGGGCGCGAATACCTGGTGATGGACTTTGTGCCCGGCCAGGATTTACGGGAAATCATTGAAAACGCTAAACACCGGCAGGAATTCATCCCCGAAAAACAGATACTCACCTGGGCCGAACAACTCTTCAGCGCCCTGGAATATCTCCACAGCCAGGACCCGCCGGTTCTGCACCGCGATATTAAACCATCCAATATCAAAATTACGCCCAGCGGCACCGTTAAACTGGTAGATTTTGGGCTGGTCAAATTGATGCTGCCTGATGATAATCGAACCGTGACCGTTTTGCAAGGCCGGGTGACTATTCAATACGCGCCGCTGGAGCAAATTGGCGGCGATACCGGCCATACCGACAGCCGCTCTGATATTTACTCGCTCGGCGCAACCCTTTACCACCTGCTCGCCAACGAGTCGCCCCCGGACGCCAAAACGCGTTATATTCGAACCAAAAAGCAGCCGCCCGTCAGCATCCGAGATATCAATCCCAACGTCTCTATCCAAACCGAGCAGGCCGTGATGCACGCCCTGGGCCTGCACCCCGAAGAACGCCCGCTTGATATTCAGCAATTCCGCCGAGAACTGCTTTCCGGCGCGCCCATTGTGGTTGACGGCCACGTGGTCAATGGCTGGAGCGCGGTTTTTTGGCGCAACCGCGTTTTACTGGCCCTCATCGCCGCTCTCCTCACCCTGGCCGTTATTTTGACCTTCACGCCCGGCGTTCCCCAAAGTGGTCTTGAGGCCGGCCAGCAAACCCCAATTAGCGAGATAAGCCCCTAGAGACGTTTGCCTGAACCATCCTTTGGCGCGTTCAACATCCTTTACCCAGAAAATTCTGCCCGGCTTAAAGAACCAGGCGATCACGCCCAGAATGGCAAAAATCAAGCTGATCACCGGCGCTACCCAATGGCTGGTTGCGCCCCTCATCACTAAATCCGCTTTAGGATACATCATCGCCAAGATTGTATAGCCGATGTACCCCACCAACCCCATGGCCACGGCCACCAGGGCCGGACGGATTCGTTCTTCCAACGAGAACCGATCTCCGCCCAGAGTAAACGCGATGCCGCCAATGACCACCATCCCCACCAGGGCGTAAACCAGATCGATAAACGAGACCGGCGGCAGCGGCGGCGCGGGCGGCAGCGGCGTGGGGGTAGGGGTAGGTGTAGCGGTGGGCGTGTTTTCAATCGTCGCCTCGGTGGTTGGCGTGAAAGTGGGGGTGGGGGTCTCGGTGGGTGTTGCCGTGGGCGTAACGGTGGGGGTGGGGGTATCAACAATGCCCGGCCCAATGTTAAAAATGATCGATTCGGTGGCCAGATCGCTGGAGGCGCTGACTTGCAGCGGGGTATCCCGTTCTTTTTTGATAGTGACCTGGGCTACCCCATCCACCGTGGTGGTTCGCCGCGGTTCCAGCGATAAGCCTTCGAGCGGATAAAATCTAAAGAAATCCACCGGCGTGCCGTCGGGCACAGGGTTGCCGTTGCGGTCCACAATCACGCTGGTGCGGAACACAACGCCTTCACCCACCCCCAAATCAAGCGACGTGATCGGTTCCTCTGTTTCTTCCAGCGGCGTCGGATTGCCTTCTTTGTCGATGATCTGAACCGGTTCAATTTGGATCACCTGGCGGGGATCGGGGCTGAGGTCCAGCGGCCCCAGCGCCGAGATCCGAACCGGCGAAGCGCCTGCCGGTTCAAATTGCTGGAAGAGCAGCCGGGCCGCTGCTTCCAGATAATCGCGTCCCCGGCTGTAAAATCCGTAATAGGCGGTTAACTGGCTGATCTCGGTTTCATCCAAAAAATAGGGCGCGTCAAAGGCAAACAAAATCAGGTTTTTATTGCGTAAATCATCGTAACGTTCCCGTAGCAAAACGCGCACGGCATCCGATTGGGGATGGGCGGCGGGGTCAATATCCAGCATGGCAAAAATGATCCAATCGGCGGCTTCAATTTGCGCTTCAATAGCTTCACTGTCAGGGGAAGGCTCCTCGGAGAGAATACCCTTGATGTCGCCAAAGCTGAAGCTATTGATCTGTTCCGGCAAGAGTTGGCCGGTTGCTTCCGGCCCAAAAAGCTGCAAAACAATATCCTGCAAGGCATTGGCGCCGATGAGGGCAAATTGAGGGCAATCGGCGCAATCTTGGACCAGGCGGTCATCAGTAAAGATCAGAATAGTATCGCCGGGCTGGGGAGGATTGGGCAGCGGCGTGCCGCCTTCTTGCGTAACCGGCGTGATCAGGGTGACGCCGGCCTGGGCGATTTGGTCCAGGTCAATGGTCACGTCATCCAGCAGAACCAAATTCTCTTGGAGCCGGGCCGCATCCACGGCATCCAGATTTTCGCCGTACAGCTTGATCTTGGCTTTTATGATGCGCCGCACGGCCTTGTTAATCGCCGCCTGAAAATTAGGATCGCTATCATATTTTTCCCGAAAGAATGTGATGGCGCTTTTGATGTTGTCAGTTTCGTTTTCCGGGGTGTTGGCAAAGGAAAAATCTTGCAACAACAAAATATCGCTGCCGGCCAGGAAGGCGTCTTGAGCCAGCCGCCGGGCGGGGAACGTGTTGTCGGAAATGGCGATGCCTTCCAGCGCCGCCGGAGCGCCCAGCGGCGCGCTGACTACCAGGCCGCCGGCTCCGCGCCAGGGGGCAAATTCCTTCAGCGCCAGCAGCGCGGGCAGGTTGCGGGCATCCAGGCTGATGGGCACATTGCCCTGCAAGCCCTGATAGCGCACGTGGGCCGTCATCAAGCCATCGGCCAGGGTGGGAGCACTTTCGGGGATGTCGGGGTTCATGCGCGTGACTCTAAAAAAGGGCGGGAGTTCGGTTTGACGCAAATCGTCCAGCGATTTCAAAATGGTGGGAACACCCTGGTCAATCTCCCGGTCGCTGCTGCCAAAGCCGGGAAAATGTTTGGCAATAACCACTATCTGGTTATTGCTGCCCTGATGCACGCCGCGAATATAAGCCTGGCCTAACTGGCCCACCCAAAACGGATCGCCGCCAAATGCCCGCGTTCCCAACGACCCGCCTCGCTCCGGGCGCGGGTTATCCAGCACATCCAGCGAAGGCCCCAACAGCATATTGACGCCCAACAGCGCAAGTTCCTGCCCCACCGTTTGGCCCACCTGTTGGGCATATTGCGGATTCCAGGTAGCGCCCAGGGCCATCTGGTTGGGGATTTCGGTGAGATTGCCTCGAATCTGGGTGTGCGGGTAGCCGTTTCCTTCGTGATTGGCGGCAATAAAGAGCGGCAGGGTGGCCGGCGTAATGGCAACAGTTGGCGCAATTTCCGTAGGAGTCAAGGACATGGACGGCGTCAAAGAGACGGACGAGGTCAAAGAGACGGAGGATGTTAAAGAAAGCGTTGGCGTGATGATTTCCGGTTCTTGCGGTGTTTGGCCCAGTTCTTGCAGGGCGTTGGTCAGTTCTAAGATCTGCTCCGGCGTATTCGGGTTGTTGGTAAAATTCTGATTCTGGGCAGAAATTACCACACCGCCAATCTGGTAATCCTGGATCAGTTCGGCAATATCAGAATCAGGGCCAACGTTATCGCCTTGAAAGGAAACCACAAACAGTTGGCCGATGCGTTGTTCCGGCGTCAGGCGGCTAAAAATGGCCTCAACTTGAGGCTCAAAAACCTCATTTTCCTGGGCGGTAGCCGGGGGCGCAGCATTACTCAGGGAAAACGTCAGAAGTAATACCAGGCCCAACAAAATATAGATTTGCAATGTTTGACGAGTTCGAAACACAGGCATATTGCTCTAAAGGTAACAAGCTGTGCTAAAGTATACAGGCAATTAAAAGCCTCGTCAACACAACCTCAGGTTACTATTATTGAAGGTTCAGGCCGGTTATAACGTATAATATCAATTCAGAGAGAATAACGCTTCGGCAGGAAGGAGCGCAACATCTATGCCATCTCTACAATCGCTCTATGCGGATGCCTGGTTCCGGCTCTCGGGTTTATCCTGGCTGGAAGGTGTTGATCTGCTGCTGGTGACCATTGCTTTCTTTTTGCTGCTCAATTTGCTGCAAAACAG
This sequence comes from uncultured Caldilineaceae bacterium, assembly GCA_964612485.1. Taxonomy (GTDB): domain Bacteria; phylum Chloroflexota; class Anaerolineae; order 4572-78; family J111; genus JAFGNV01. Next base: position 53,424 of record CAZTFF010000023.1, on the reverse strand, counting down.
CCGCGCCGGATTTTTGCTGCGCGGGGCGCTGGCGCTCAGCGCCGTGCTGTTGACCATCACCATTATTTTGCCGCTGCCGGTGTTCGATTGGCTGGTGCGGATATCGTTGATTGCGCTGCTGGTGGGGCTGCCTATTATTTTCCAGCCGGAACTCCGCCGCATGCTGGAACGGTTGGGCCGCAACAGCAGCCTGGCCCGCGCCGTGCGCCAAACCGAAGCCGAAAAGGTGTTGGCCGGCCTGAGCCACGCGGTTGACAACTTTAGCTACAACCGCACCGGCGCGCTGATAGCGCTGGAAGGCAATGAATCGCTGCAAGAGGTGGTAAAAACCGGCGTTCCCTTTGAAGGCTGGCTCACCGGCGAGCTGCTGCAATCGATTTTTTATCCCGGCACGCCGCTGCACGATGGGGCGGTCATCGTCCGCAATGGCCGGGTGGTGGCCGCCGGCTGCGTGCTGCCGCTCACCGACAATCCGCTGCCCGCCGAACGCCGGCTGGGTACCCGCCACCGGGCCGCCGTGGGCCTGAGCGAAATATCGGACGCGCTGGTGATTGTAGTCAGCGAAGAAACCGGAGAAGTATCGGTGGCCCGGCACGGAAAACTGGTTCGCCCCCTCAACAGCACCGGTCTGCGCGAGCAGATCTTTAACTTCTACACCCCGCCCGAAGCGCAAACAAGACAGGGCGGGTGGTTGAAACGGTTTGGACAACTTAACGGGGTCCAACGATTGGTCTCAACGGCGGGGTTACTGTTGATCTCGATGCTACTGGCGCTGGCGGCCTGGTCTTTTGTGATCGAGCAGGTCAACCCCGCCCGGCGTTACCGGGTTGACAATATTGCGCTGCGCGTGGTTGATTTGCCCCCCAACACCACGTTGATGACCCCGCCGCCGGCAACTGTATCGGCCATTGTGCAAACCACCAGCGATGTTGGCCCCACCCTGCGGCCCGGCAGTTTCCAGGGCGTGGTTTCGCTCAAAGCGTTAGAGCCGGGGCTGCACCATCCCCTGGTTGATGTTCAATCCGGTGCTTCGCAGGTGCGCGTCTTGTCTGTTGATCCCCCTGCGTTGGATATGGAGTTGGTTCCCGTGGTGAGCCTGACCATGCCGGTTACGATTGACCTGCCGGACCAGCAGAGTTTATCGCCCGCCTACCAGATCACCGGCGAAACCATGGCCACGCCGGCGCAGGTGAAGGTCTCTGGGCCGGCGCCGTTGGTCGAACGGGTCAACAAGGTGCAAACCACCGTTTTTCTGGCCAATGCCGGCAATCCGGTCAAAGAAACGCGCCCTCTGAAAGCGCTGGATGCCGAAGGCGGTGAAATAAACGGCCTCACGCTGGAACCGGCCCAGGTTCAGGTCGATGTGCCCATCCGCCAGCGCGCCAACGCCCGCGATGTAGGGATCCGGGCCATTCCCAACGGCCCGCCGCCCGATGGGTATTGGTTGAGCGGGGTCGATGTCACTCCCTCGAGTGTCACGCTGCAAGGCAACCCGGATGAGCTGGCTCAAATCAATGGTTATGTCGATACGCTGCCGGTCGATGTCAGCCAGGCCTTTGGGCCGCTGGAAATAGAAGTGCCACTCGACATAGCGCCCGGCATCCAGGCGCTCGACAGCAATACCGGCAATGTGGTGCGCACCGTTACCGTGCAGGCCCGGATCAAACCCAGAACCGGTGATCTGGTCACCACCCGCCCGGTGGAGTTGATCGGCAGCACCAACGGGCTGAGCGTCACCATCAGCCCCCCGCAGGTGGATCTGCTTCTGACCGGCCCGCTGCCCACGCTCAATCAACTGGGCACCCGCGATCCGTTGATCCGGGTAGGCGTAGATGCCGCCCAATTAACACCCGGCGAGAGTGTTGAAGTGTCGCCCACCGTTTTTGCGCCGGAGGGTGTCAAGGCGCAGTTGATTCCACCGTCGGTTCTGATTACGGTTTCGTCGCCGGGGTTTGTCTGGAATGAAAAAAATTGAAGTCAGGCAGATATGAATTTGTTATTGTTGGGTGTATTTTTGGAGAAGACAAGCGTTGCTTCTATTCATCGTAATTAGAATCGGCTTTTTCTAATAGCCTATATTGAACTATTGATTGTTCAGTTTCTTGATTTTCTTCCATAACTTCAGTTTCAGGTGGGGATAATGTTTCTTTACGTTTTTTTGGTCGTTTACGTCCTCCATCCTCTGGTAAGGGTTCATCGTCTTCCTCATCATCCCATAATAAACCGGGGCGTGGGATTTTATAATATACTTCTTCTTGTGAACCATTAGTTCTGAGATTGTCTTCGTTGAACCTACCTTGTGCGGCCTCTAAGTATTCTTCAACCGTATCAACACATATCCAATTGCGGTTCAATTTCTCTGCTACTTCTCCGGTTACACAACTACCGGCAAAAGGATCGACAACCAAATCACCTTTTTCTGTCAGCATTCGAATAAAATATTCCGGTAATCCGGCTGGATAACGTGCCGGATGTGGTTTAATACCGTGAGTGGCACAATACCTTAAATAATAACTATTACTTTCAGTATTTGGCAATGCTATCAAATTGGGAGGGATCGCGGCTTTATTGTTGACGGAGAATTTCTCGCTGATGTCGTGCCCGGAAGGCCGCTTTTTGGCTTTGTAGCCGTTCTTGAGCAAATCATAGTTTTTAGGTAGTCCGTTATTCATTATTGGATACAAGATGCCAGCATCCATCATCACGCACAATCGAACCTTTTCTCCTTAAGTACACCTGAGCATTCCGAACGTCATGTTTCCATGCTTTCCCGAATCTTTTGCCATTGATTATCAACTCTTCCGAATCATTACAAAGGTCAGGTAATAGTTGTTGTATGTGCTGATTTAGTTGCCGAGTTGGTAATGGTCCTTTTGACAAAACATACAATATGGCTTCTGAATAAAGACTATGGGCTGACCTCGTACCAACGAGTGCTTCGGCAAACCTGATATTTGCATTTTTTAGTTTTTGATCAAACCTCTCTTTGGCTGAAGTTACGGCTGACCTTTGAACATTACGATATTCAGCAGATACTTCTTCAGCAACTTGAGATAGATCTTCGATCTGGTCTCGGTGAAGAATGTTACCAATCCGGGCATATGCATCAATGTCAGTTTTGATGCGATTCACTAAAACAGGATCTCGGATCCCAACACCGTATTCGTAATTGGAGTCAAGTCCAGAGCGAGTGAGGTTAGCAGAACCTACAACAGCTAATGAAGTATCAAAAACATAGACTTTTGCGTGAAGATGTGGAAGTGTTATTATTTCTGAATTGCTCGCTGAGTTATGGAATATTTTTAATGCATCCATATCGAGAGAGCCACCCAAAACGCTCTCAGTTCTCAAATCAGTTATGATGCGCACATAAGGCTTGTTATTTGAGTCCCCAGATAGCAAACGATCACAGACATACTCTGCCTCAGATTTCTTAATATACGGTGCTGTTATTATGAGTTGATCTCTTACATCATCCAAGGCTCTTTCGAACTGATGTCTCCAGGGACTTCGATATAATTCAATCATAAGCTCATATTGCCTGTGTTAGTACGAAAGGGATTTGACTTTCCAATATATGTGGGAATACTCTAACCCCGTTTGCTATATCTTCTATATCCTTGCATTCAATGAGAATCACTTGCTTCCCATATTCATTACGGACTAATTCTGCATACTTCTGAGCCTCCTCACTGACATCTCCCAGGCTTGTGATTACTGCGACTTTCGAGCCAAAGTACGCCATCAAACCAACTTCTTTAGCCACATCGTCTAACCGAACGCTGGAAGTATTCTTACATTGTATTTGCCACCTGGAAAACACCAACCTGCTTGACTCAAAAATCAAATCTACCTCAGCGCCACCTGTCATACTACCACGCAATCTTGTTGCCACATAATCAAGATCTATGATACGCATAAGTTTGAAAGCTAAAGCCTCCAATGCCAAACCCCGGATGTGTGTATTTTTGTCATTCAGTTCATTGAGTATCTCCGACAAAGGCTTACGCAACAAAGGCCTTAAATCTGAATGAACTTGTTGCTCAAGTTGTTTCAAAACAGGTAAAACTACTTCTCGCTTTAGCTTTTCAGTAGGATAAACAAGGAATGGTTTTGCGCCTCGTCCGGGAGATTTCGTCCCCCGTTCCAAAGTTATATAACCTGCATCTCTGAGGGGATACAAAACCGTCTTGGGAAGCATTTTTTCATTAAACTTTACGCCATAAGCAGCAGATGCAAGTTGTTCAATGTCATTGGAAAAATACGACTCTTGTTCCCCCTGATTTACCAACGATTTAATATATGCCTTCTGTTCCGGTGTTAACTGAGCCAGAGCATCGAGTTCCTCAGAATCAATACCGGTAAGCTGAATTAGTCTTGCTTCATTGACACGCCATCTTTTGGTAAAGACACCTGCCTTTTCTAACCACAACCGCATCATACTTGGGTGCTTGCCACCTCGAGGGAAATGAATACCCCGTTCTTGTAACCATTCACGCAGTTTTACGAGATCAACTTTTTCACCGGAAGCTTCTATATCCTGCACGCATTGCACTAAAGTTAGGCCGTGCAAATTGAGCAGAATATGTTTGGCAAGTTCAGTATATAAATTCTCATCCACATCCCGAAGTCGATACAACAACTCGCCAAATTCGGTGAACTGAATATTCTCATCGATAACCTGATAGGCCTTCAAGCTGAGCCTGAGATTCATTGCGAGTTTTTGTTTATTCCGTTCACTGGTTTTGTTATCCTTGAAGAAGGCATCTTTGATGGCCTTCTCAAAACCAGTTTTGTCTCCCAGATGCCGGGCCATTAATTCCAGTACGGTAGGTAAATCAACTTGATTTGGAGAAAATTCACTACCAAACGGCAAATCACTTTTGGGCATTTATGGTATCTTTCGTAGGAACGTTATTCCTCATTTATTTTATAGCTTAATTCCCATTAAACCAAACAACGAAGCAGTTTTGAACACTTGTTCGGTTGATAATAAAATTCTGCACATAACACAAAGTGATTCATTTTTGTTACAAGGGTTTTTTAGCCGGCAATCCGGGCCGGCGGGGATATTGCCGGGGCGTAGGTTTCTGTTTGTGGATAATGATGAGATGCCGCTTGGCATCCAGGCCGGGAACGTGCAGGGAAATTACATTTTGCACTTTGCCGCCTAGAATACCCAACGCATTGGCCGCATCCTTCACCTCAGCGGCAGGATGGCGGCCTTTTTGAACCAGCACCCAGCCGCCCACGTTGACCAGCGGCAGGGTATACTCGGCCAGCACCGGCAGGGCGGCCACGGCGCGGGCTACGGCCACATCGTACCGCTGCCGGTGCGCGGGCTGCTGCCCGGCCGTTTCGGCCCGCGCGGTCACCACGCTCACCCCGGTTAAGTCCAACACATCGACAATATGCTGTAAAAAGGTGGTTTTTTTGCCGGTTGACTCCAGCAGGGTCAATCTCATCTGCGGCAGCACAAGTTTCAGGGGCAAGCCGGGGAAACCGGCCCCGCTGCCCACATCGATCAGCGAAAAATCAGGCGGTAATTCCGGCAAATGGGGATAGATGGACAATGAATCCAAAAAATGTTTGACGGTAATTTCGTCCGGCTCAACAATGCGGGTGAGGTTTACTTTTTGATTCCAGGCAATGAGTTCCCGGCTGTAGGACTCAAACGCCTGCTGCTGGGCCGGGGTGAGGGAAAGATCAAATTGTTGTGCTTCTTGAAAAAATCCTGGCACGGGAGTAGCTCATTTCTTTTCGCGCGCCACCTTGATCCGATCAAAATCGTGAGCGACGGTGGTATGGGGAAAAATAGCCTGCGCTTCTTTTTGCACGTCTTCGTCCCGGTAGCGGCGGGAAAGGTGGGTCAGGTACAGGTGCTTTACGTTGGCCTGCCGGGCCAGCCGGGCGGCCTGGGCCGCGGTGATGTGGCCAAAGCGGTTGGCCATTTCGGCTTCCACATCAAGATAAGTGGATTCGATGATCAGGGCATCGGCGTTTTGAGCCACGTCCACCAGATCATCGGTCCGGCCGGTATCTCCCACAAAAACCAATTTGGCCCCGGCAATTTCCGGGCCCAGCACGTCATCCGGTTGAATGGTTCGGCCATCGGGCAGCGTGACCGCCTGGCCGGCCACCAACTGACGCCGTTCCGGGCCAACGGGCACGCCCAGGGCCTCGGCTTTCTCATTTAAGAAGGGCCGGCGTACTTTTTCCTCAAACAGAAAACCAAAACAATCGGCGCCGCGATGCGTGACCGGGAAGGCGCTGAGTTGAAAGCTGTTATCTTCAAAGATCAGGCCGGGCTTGAGGGGAATAAATTTCAGGTTCATGGCCAGCTTGTCGGTGCGGAGAACCACTTTCAGCAGCAGGTCTTTAACCCGGGCCAGGGTCGATTTACCGCCGTAAATCTCCATGGTGTCGATGGCCTCCCACCGGCTGAAGGTTGAGACCAATCCGCCCAGGCCCAAAATATGGTCCAGATGGCTGTGGGTTAACAATATTTTGTTTAAGCGTTTAAAGCCCAGGCCGCTGCGCAAAATCTGGCGCTGGGTCCCCTCGCCGCAGTCGATCAAAAAGCGGTATTCGCGATAGATGACCATATTGGCCGAGAGTCCCCGTTGAATGGACGGCGCGGAGGCGGAGGTGCCCAGAAAAACAACTTCAAACATAAATCTTAATTCCTTGTAGGATTTTAGAATCACAAAATCCAGCCAACGGCAAAAACACGTTTCATCTTCCAGAATCCGCTAAAGCCAACAAGTAACGCGAAGAAAAAACTTAGCGTGTCTTCGCGCAACTTCGCGGATTTTATACTGCGTCAGCCGCTAAAATTCGAATAAATGGGGGTTAACGCGGCTGCTCGTTGCGGGTGATCCAGAGAATGTCGGTGGACTTGAGTAGAATAACCTGATTTGGTAAAGGTTCCAAATTTGAGACGTTCTTTTTAGCCTGGCCCGTCTCTTTTGGGGGCGCAGCCCGGCGGGAAATATTGCGCAGGGCCAGTTCAACCGTATTGTCGGCATCTCCCACCAGGCGCATGCGGTAGAGTTCGCCTTCCAAATATTCACCGCTTCGCAATTGCACGGTCAGGTAGGGCGGGATCAAATCTTGCTGGAATGGCTCGATCTGCAGCATGGTGTGCCACAGTAAAAAGGATTCGGGCGGGTCCTGACCCAGTAAGAACGTCCACCACTTTGGCCGGCGAGAAGCGGTATGAAACCCCAAAAATATGGCAAAACGGCGGGCCAGAATCAAACTTAGCCCCAGATAGGCCAAAAAGATAAACAGGTAGAAGGCCAACATCGACAAAGGGTAGTTGGTGAAGGGAATGGCCGGATCGAAAATCGTTCTGAGATAAATGGTATTGCCGGTGAGCAGCCGGTAGCCAAAAAATCCAATGGCTATGCCGGTGAACAGGGTGGCATGGATGATGGCGCTGCCCACAATGGCCAGCACAAATTGGGTAAAGGCATTGGGCGCGGTGTAATACCGGGGGCGAAAGGCGGTATAGGTGCGGGTGAACAAAAACCCCGGGGCAATAAAAAAAAGCAGTAAAACAATGCCTTCAAAACTCAAGCTCAAGCTCATAGGATGTCTCGCAATGATTGTCTACAGATTTACTTTTTCTTCCGATATCTGCGGATCGGCCAACTGGAAAGATCGGGGCTGAAGGTAACGGTTTGAAACGCGCTGGCCTTTTTGATAGACTCGTCTTTTTCGGCCTGCTTGCGCTCCAGAATGCTGAACGCTTCATGCACCACATCTCGCAGGCGCTGCAAATTTCTGCCCAGGGTGCTTTTGTCGATAAAATCAAAGGCTTCATATTGTTCTTCGGCCTCTGATTGCAAGGTTTTATCGGCGTAGCCGGTGAGCACAATGGCGTTAACCCGGTGCCGGGCCAATTGTTTGAGCAGTTCCATCCCCTGGCGGTCGCTCTCATCGGTGGGGCTGAGACGCAAATCAACAATCACCAATTCGGCGGCGCGTTTCTGGATTATTTCCATCGCGGACTGGTAATTATCAACCGTCTCCACCTCATACTCCTGGTTCAAGGCTTCGCGCAAGGTGGCTTGCCAATCGGGTACATCATCTACTACTAAAATTCGTTTATTCATCGCTCAGAGCTTTCTGCTAAAGTTCTTGTTGAAAAATTTCCCCGCCATCTTACCTTATTCCTGCAAAGAATGCAATGGCGGCGGGTTACACGGCAGGGTGACGGTAAAGTTTGTGCCTTCGCCCAGCCGGCTTTCTACCGTAATCTTGCCGCCTTGCTGTTCAAGAAAAGTTTTTACCCACCACAAACCAAATCCCAATCCCTGCGGGCTGGTTGTAAAAAATATATCAAAAATTTGATCAAACTTGTCGGGGGGAATGCCGGCGCCGTTATCTGTTACCTGCACCAATACGCACGCCCCCACTTTGAACGAGGCAATTCGCAGCACGCCCTTTTGATTTTGCATGGCGCGAATGGCGTTGGTGATCAACTCCACAAACACATCCACCAGTAAATCGCTGGTTGTGATCGGCGTCAGTTCAGGATCAAGATGGCAAACAACGCGGACGTTGCCGGGGATTTCAACCGCTCCCAAGGCCTGTTTTACCAGCTCGTTCACATCCTGGGCTTCGGTGGATTTTTCCCGGAAGCGGCGCAGCAGGGCCATCGCCAGATCAACCGTGTAAAGCGTGTTGCGCTGAATCCGGTCGATTTTGGCGTCTACCTCCCGGCGCAGCTCCGGCGGCATATCCACCTGGGCCAGCAATTCTACCAGGTGCTGGGTGGCCACCGGCACCAGCGCCGTGGTATTGTTGATCCGGTGGGCCAGGTTGGCCGCGGCTTTGCCTAAAATAGCCCACCGCTCGGCGGCAATGCGTTGGGATTGAGCATCGCGCAGGGCGGCGTTGGTTTGTTTGAGCGCGGCGTATTGGCGCGCATTCTGAATAGCGATGGCCGCCGACGACGCCACCAGCGAGAGTAATTCAACATCCCGCTGGGTAAAATCATCCTCCTTTTTGTTGAGCAATTCCATCACGCCGATGATCTCGCCCTCGGCAATCAAGGGCACGGCCACCAGCTTGCGAGTGGTAAACCCCGTCAGCCGGTCGGCCACCGGCGACCAGCCGGGATGCTCCCGGGTATCATTGACCAGGTGCGGAATGCCGGTTTGGGCCACAATGCCCACAATGCCTTCGCCCAGTGGCAGCATAAAATTCCGCATGCTTTTGATTTCCTGGCCGTCGTGGTTGTAGGCCGATTGAAAGACCACCGCCGCTTGATCTTCGTCCACCAGCGCCAGCGAGCCGCATTCAGCCTCGAAAATTTCGGCGGTGCGCTGGATGAGCAGCCGGGGAATTTGCTCCACTTCCAACGTGCTGGAGACCAGCCGGCTGACGTGGTTGATGAGTTTCAGATCGCGGCCAAATTCCCGGGTGGTGGCGTAAAGCCGGGCATTTTGAATGGCAATGGCCGCCCAATCGGCCAGGGCAAACAGCAGTTTTTGATCCTCTTTGTTGAAGGCCCGTTTTTGCACGCGATTGTTGACGCCCAACACGCCAATAACCTCGGTTCCAACTTTGACCGGCACGTTCAGCAAGGAGTAAACGGTTAAACCGGTTTTAAATTTAACAATGTTGGTATCTTGCGATAGCAGGATGGGTTTGCCGCTTTGCATCACCTGCCCGGAAATAGAATCGTTCACTTTGATGCGGAATTCCTGCGTTTTTTCGATGCCCAAATTGGCCTGCGCCCGCAAATACAAATCGCCGCTGCTTTCATCGATGAGCAGCAGGTAGGCTTCGTCGGCGCCGGTTAATTTTACCGCCGATCTCACCAGCAGGCGCAGCACCGCTTCCAGATCCAACGACGACGTGACCGATTTACCAATCTCAAACAGGGTTTCCAACTCTTCAACCCGGTGGGTTAGCTGCTCGTTGATGTCCAGCAGCTCGGCCCGTTTGGCCAGCAGCCGGTCCTGGCCGGGCAGCGGCACCTCCAATACCGATTGGATCAGGGCGGCCAGATCGGCGGCGGTAAAGGGCTGGTTGATCCAGCCAATGATATGGGGGTCATCCAGGTCGGCGCGGCCGGGGTCTGGTTGGCCGTTGGCGCCCATCAACACTACGGGCGGGGCTGTTCCCTGGGCGGTCAATTCGTTCAGCAGGGCGGCGGCGGGCGGGTCGGTCAGGTCGGCGTTGAGCAGGATCAGGTCGGGCCGCCGGGTTTTCACCCATTGCAGGGCGGCGCGGCCATTGGCCTGATGGCTGACCGCCAGGCCGTACTGTTTTTCCAGCGTGGCCCGCAGCGGCGCGTCGTCGATGGGGTCTATAATTAAAATGCGAGATAATTTTTTAACAGCCATAGTTTAAAGAAACTTGATCCGTTTATTTTTTTGGTCGATTGCAACTGCCGGCCCTAAAAACTGCTCAACCACCCATAGATGGGTGCGGGTATGATTCGATATCTGTTCCACCGAGAGAGTTTCTGTTCCGGGAGACAGCGCGCCGGGCAAAATAAGCTGGTCGGCCAGGTGTTGATCCAGCACGGCCCCGCTTTGGTGAAACGCCAGCAGGGCATCCACGGCTTCTTGGGCCACCTGCTCCGACGGTTTACCTTTTTTGCCCAGGGCGGTAAACCCGGCCCGGCTGCGCTCGTATTCCGCCGTCAAAAAGATACCGGCGCCGGGTGATTCCGACCGGACGCGCTGCGGTTCAATCGCCGTGGGCAATCCGGCCTGCGTCAATAGGTTGACGGCCCGGTTACGGATCCGCTGGGCGATGTGGGCGGGCAAGCTGGAGGCAACAGCCACTCCCGTGATCTGCTGCAAGTCACCCCGATCCAGCCAATCGTCGTTGGCCGCCAACTGCGCCTGCCCCGGAATAGCTGCTTTGATTTCGCCGTTGCCTGCCGGATACCAGCCCCAAGCCGGCAACTCTACCGTGGCCCGGATGCCCCAGCGGGCCACCGCCGGCAAATAGACATCGCGCAGGTAGTGGAAGGAGGGACTCCAGGCCACGTGAGTTCCTCCTTTGATGACCACGTCGCTGGGGCCATCGGCCAGAGCCAGCGGCAGTAAAATAGCCTGCAAAACCAGAGAGGCGGCACCGGCGCTCCCGCCTTCACGGGCCTTGGACACGTCAAACTCGTATATGCCGGGTACAGGCGCGCTCCGGGGTGTAAAGGTGAGCGTTTGGGAACCTAACGTGTTGCCGGTTACGTCGGCATCGCAGATCATAGCTGCGGCCTGCACAGCGGTGAGGTGCTGCGCGGCCAGGCCCGGATTTTTGCGCCCGGCCCGGATCTGTTCAAATCGTACCGGTCGGGTTAAGATGGCGGCCAGGGAAAGGGCGGTTCGTAAAATCTGCCCGCCGCCTTCGCCGTGAGCGCCATTGATCGTCAATATATCCATATTTTCCACATTCAAACAAGCTTATATTCATTATACCACAAGCGGCAAAGTTAAAGCCACAGGCAGCAGCGCGTAAAAACAGCGTCGTAAAATTATTTTTTCAAATTTGCTAAATTCGTTGAGTTCAGTAACATATATCTGGTTGTTGAATTTACTTGCTGTTTGGGGACAAAGTACGACAGTATTTATCACAACAAAATTTTCACCATCAAAAATTGAATAGCTGTTTTGTGGTAGAAGAAAGGAATTTTTTCTATCTTGTTAACAAATTATTGTAAACAAGGAAGGAGACGCGCTTCTTAATGAACTCATCATCACAGCAGACAAGGTTATCCGGTATTGTGGATTGGCTAATTCAGAAACGCCAGGCCATTACCTCAACCCATTCTTCAGATGCATTGTATGAAGAAATTCACCACCTTAAAAAAACCCTCTCAACTGCCCCAACCAAACCAACGCGGGTTATCCGTAACAAAATTGAAACATCGGAACCCGTAACAGAACAACAGAAACTAATGGACCTGGCCGGTTAAGCGCCGGTGAGGCAGGTCCGGCAAAAAAATAGATAATTTAAAAATCCCGATTTATTTTAATCGGGATTTTTTCTTGTTTTTCCTGATTTTAATGGAGTTTATTCAGAGGCCAGCGTATATCCCCGGCGAGGAACGGTCAGGATATATTCGGGATGGCGGGGATCGACTTCAACTTTCTCGCGGAGATTTTTGATGTGCATTCGGACCAAATCAGGGCTGCCACTTTCTGAGGGGTAATCCCAAACTTCTTGTAGCAAACGATCGCTGGTGAAAACTTCATCGGAATAAATCATCAAATGATAGAGCAGGTCAAACTCGATGGGCGTTAGTTTGGCCTGTTTTTTGGCGGTTGTTACCTGATAGGTATTGCGATCAAGTTTTAGATCGCGCACCTCAATTAGCGAACGGGGAGGCGGGGCCGGTTTTCCCACGCGCCGAAGAATGGCTTTTATTCTGAGTTGTAACTCTTCCAGATTAAAGGGTTTGGTCAGATAATCATCGGCGCCGGCTTTCAAACCGGCCACGCGATCTTCCGGGCGTCCCAGGGCCGTGAGGAACAAAATAGGAATATCGGCCAGCGCCGGATCAAGGCGCAGTTGGTGGCAGGTTTCCAGGCCGTCCATATCCGGCATTAGCACATCCAGCACAATCAAATCCGGCGGGTGGCGGCGGGCTTCTTTAATGGCCTCAATCCCGCTGTATACTACAAAGACCTTGTACTGCTTTCGCAAGCTGTTTTCTATTGATTTTGCCACCTCGGGGTCATCATCCACAACCAGAATCCGGGGGGTGGGCGGCTCTGGCTGCGCCGATAAATCTTTTGGCAAGGCACTCACCATTAATTTTTCTTCCTCTAACTTGAATCTAACACAGTTCTGTTATTATAACATAAGCTATCCCTTGAGCCAATAACCCAAAAGACAGGGGGTGCTATAAATTTAACTTTTTTTTAATTTATGGGTGTTAGGATTGAATAATCGTTAGTAGAAATAAAAGGAGAAATGTATCTTTAACAAGATTAAGTTTTTTTGATCATAAAGGTTTGGGCATTGACAGCCGCGCTAAAGTGCGTTAAAATAGAATCAGGTGGTATACACTGGTATATACTCCTTGAAAGGCCAATGCGTTGTTATGCATTTGGATAAACATCATCCAACACCCGTGTATTTGCAACTCAAAGAATTGTTGCAAAGCCAGATAGAGCAAGGCGTTTTCTTTCCGCATCAAAAACTACCATCCGAACGGGCGCTTTGCCGGCAACATAACCTGAGCCGGATGACGGCCAGAAAAGCCTTGCAACTGTTAATTGCCCAGGGGTTGGCTTATACGCGTACCGGCAAAGGCACTTTTGTAAGCGAACTTGTTTTTATTGCGCCAGGTGACAACGGACACTCCTCCAACCCATCCGATGTGATTGCTGACACGCATCACCACGAACAGCTTATCAAACAATTACTCGCGTTTGACTCCACCGCCGCCGAACGTACGATCCGCCAGATACTAGCCATTTATCCATTAGAAATTGTTGCGGTCAAATTGTTTCCGCAAATTATCCGAAAATTGGAAATTCACTGGCGCAACGGCGAGACCAATTTGTTGGCCCAACAATACGCAGTCACCACCCTGCGCGCCCACCTGATTGCCATGCTCAACGCGACCCATTGTGAGTGTGGCCCCAAAGCCTTGCTTAGCTGCGCGCCGGGCGATGAGCATGAAATTGGCCTTCTTTTATTGGCCTTAGGCTTGAGGCGGCGCGGGTTTGAACTCATTTATCTGGGGCCAAACATAACAACCGATGAATTTCGAGAGGTGGTCGCCATAACCCAACCCGAACTGATCTGTTTTTCGGCGGCCACCGTTCAATCGGCAGAAGCGTTGGCCTGGTTGAGCAAAAACCTGAGTTCAGAAATCAACGGCTCGTTCTTGACCTTTGGCGGAACTGCCTTTGCCCAACGGCCCGATTTAATACCCAAGATATCCGGTCGATATTTGGGTGATACCATAGAAACAGCCATGATAACCGTTCGAGATTTATTCACTGCAACGGTTGAAGGTTAGAATCGTAATAAACGTATAAAGATAGTACGGTAAAGTAAAGAGTGTAAAAGTAGAAGATCAGGAATTGCGGATGCTGACAGAAAATACAACCCTTCCCATATTTCCGCTCAATGTGGTTCTTTTTCCGGGGATGATGTTGCCGCTCCATATTTTTGAAGAGCGATACAAATCAATGGCCCAGCAATGTCTGGATAGCGGCGAACCTTTTGGCGTGGTATTGGCGAAAACAAAAGATGCGTTAAAAGTAGGTTACAATGATTATTTTTCCGATGTGTACCACATTGGCACCACGGCCCATATTACGGCGGTGGAACATCTTAATGACGGACGAATGAATGTGATTACGGTGGGACAGGATCGGTTTACCATTAAAAACATCAACATCGGTATGGACGAATTGTTGATTGGGCAGGTTGATCCATTTCCCATAGAAGAAGGGAATCCGTTAGAAATCAACCGTTTAACCCAACAATTGAGGCCAATGGTGGCGCGTTACATCCAACACCTGGCCGATATTTCGGGCGAAGATCTCTCAACGGCAACCCTTCCTACCGACCCGACATCATTGGCTTTTTTGGCCGGAACGGCCATTCAAGGGCCGCTGTCGGAGAAACAGGCGTTACTTTCAACCGAAACACTTAGCAAACTCATTGTTAATACCGCCGGCATGCTGAATCGAGAAGACAAGATTTTAGAGTACATGGTGCGGGCGTATAACGTTCATCAACAAGCGCAACGATTACCATTTGTAGATTATTCTTTAAATTAACAAATATTTTGATAATTACCGCCACTCTACGATTGATTTAGTAACATCGCTAAGACAAGCAAGTAGAGGGTTGAGTTAAATATAACCAAAAAAAGAGGTGAAATAGTATGGCAACCACATGGGCACCTGATGAAGCGCTCTTTAGATTAAGCATTGCCGATCTTGCGGCAACGGCACCGGTTTCCCCTGCCGAAGAAAAGCGCCTGATCCGGGTAATGATTGAGGGAAAAAACATTGCCGAAAAGATGAATAAAGACTCAACCTTGCGTCACGATAAACAACTCAAAGCCAAGGTAGATGAAGGTGAGGCCGCGCGCCGGATGTTGATCCAGGCCAATGGCCGCCTGGTGATCAGTATCGCCAATAAATATACCGGCCACGGTTTAAGTTTGGCCGAACTTTCTCAAGAAGGCGTACTCGGCCTGATCCGGGCCATTGATAAATTTGATGTCAGCAAAGGCGTGCGTTTAAGCACCTACGCCAGCTACTGGATTCGGCAAAGTGTCAGCCGGGCGGTGGCCGTGCAAACCCGGACCATTCGCCTGCCGGTTCACAAAGTGGATCACCTGGGCAAAATCCGCAAGGTGATGGGCCAACTTACCCAAACGTTGGGCCGTACGCCTGAAGTGGAAGAAATTGCCGCGCAAACCGGCGACGCGCCCGAACAAATCCACGAGCTTCTGAAAGACGGCCAGGAAACCCTGAGCCTGGAAGAACCGGTGGGTGACGACGGCGCAACCCTGGCCGATTTTGTGGAAAATGATATTTCCCAAGACCTGGAAGATCAGGTTGATTCCACCCTGCTGGAAACCGAAATTCGGCAGGCGCTGGCCGGGCTGACCGCCCGCGAGAGCCGCATTGTTGAGCTGCGTTACGGCCTGCGCGATGGCCATCCGCTGACCTTGCAAGATGTAGCCGAACGCTTTGGCCTGACCCGCGAACGGATCCGGCAGATCGAAAAAGAGGCGTTGGCAAAACTGCGGCGTCCCGATCATGCGGGCCGGTTGAGCAGTTTTATGGTGCAGTAAAACGTAAACACACAAAAAACAAAAAAGCCTGCGGCCTTGGCCGCAGGCTTTTTCTTTGCCGTATAGTTTTCCCATCTCTGGTGAGATCTTACCGCAGCCGGGCCAACACAGTTGTTGTACCCAAAACCATAAACATGCCGGAAACGATCAACCCGCCGCCGCCCATAAACAAAGCAAACAGCACAAAGGGTAAGGTGGCTAAAATCAGGCAGACGGCCACCACCCAGCCCAAATACCGGGAGCGGCGTCGTTTTACGCCCCAGCGTACGGCTTCGGCAATAAATCCGGCGGCGGCGGGTGCTGCCACAAATCCAATAATTAGACTCCATATAAACCATAAATTACCTAAAAGAAAGGTAAACAAGGCCGCCACAATAAAGGAGAGAGGGAGAGCAATGGCTACGGCAATTATATAATCAAGGTTGGTGCCGGTATAAAACTTATTCTCCTGCTCGCGGATACAATCGGGGCAACGAAAGCCCACCGGCGTGCGCTGGGCGCATTTGGGGCAAATGGGGTTGCCGCAGCGATTACAGCGTAAAGCGGTTTCTACTGTGGGATGCCGGTAGCAGTAGAGCGTTCCGTCTGTTGATTCAGATGCAGCCCCGGCCTCTTCTGCGGGAGCGGGCGTTGACGTTTGGGCCAGTTTCTGTTCAACCCGGGCCAACCCGGCCAGCGCTTCGCCATTGTTGGGGTCCAGGTGCAGCACTTTTTTAAAGCACTTTTGTTTGTCTTCCAGCGAGTCGACCACGCCGGCCAACGCCAGCCACGCCTCTACATTGTACGGCGTACGCTGCGTTGCTTTTTCCAGCAGCCGGCGGGCATCATCCACATCGCCCACGCGGGCGGCGGTCAGGCCCTGTTGAACCAGATCTGAGGTTGAGGTATCAGCCATAGATTTATTGCTCCTTGCTGAGTGACAGAGTGACGGGTGATGAGTGTCACTTCTCACTCGTCACTTTCCACTTCTCACTCATCAGAATTTTGAGGACGAGTATTTTCTTGGAATAGCCTAAGATTTCTTATCGTTTAGCTTGCTGCGGCCAGCCCAGCCGGCTCATCAGGGTGCGGTAGAAATAGGTTTTCTCTTGCAGCCGCACAAACCGCCCCACCGAGGGGCTGACGCTCATCATCACTTTATCGCCGTCTTCCACTTCAACTTCCAGTTGCCCATCCATCGTTAAAGAGACGGTGTGATCGGTAGAAATCTCAATGCATACGGTGGCGCCTTTAGATAAAACAATGGCCCGTTCCAAACTCAAATGGGGCGCCAACGGAACCAGCACAAAATTTTCCAATTCCGGCGGCAAAATCGGGCCGCCGGCGGCCAGCGCATAGGCGGTTGAACCGGTTGGCGTGGCTACGATCAAGCCATCGGCGGTGTAGGTTGTGAGAAACCCGCCATCAATGTAGGTATGGAGCCGCACCACCCGCGCCAGTTGGCCCCGGCTGATCACCACTTCATTGAGCGCCTCGTGGGTGTTGATGATCTCTTCCCGGCGGCGATGTTCCGCGTGGACCATCATTCGTTCTTCAATCCAGCACTCGCCCAATAACGCTTGTTCAATATGCTCCGGCCATTCATCAGGCTGAACCTCGGTGAGAAAACCCAGCCGGCCCATATTGACGCCCAAAATCGGGATGCCCTGCCCTACGGTTAAACGCGCCGCCCGCAGCATAGAGCCATCCCCGCCCAGGGTGATGAGCAGGTCTAAATCTTGTAAATGGTCTTTGATGTCTTCCTCGCCCCAACTGGAACTGACCCAGGCCGACGCGCCCAGGTTTTCTACAAATTCCAATATTTCGGCGGCCATCACCCGCGATTCGGCCAGTTTGGGGTGGTAGAGGATGCCAATTTGTTGAAAAGCCAGCGGGTTAGAACTATCTGTCTGTTTCGACACGGCGATCACTAATTTAGGATTCGAAATCAAACAACTTTTGCATTTAGAAAATTGGAGATTAGATCTAATCCAGGGATTAGAGATTGGGAGATTTTTAGCCTGAAATCTCTAATCTCCACTCTCTAGTATCCTGACAAATAGGGGAAGTCAATTAATTCTCATTCCTTGTCAGGCTAATTTATCTTTTAACCAGCCCGGCAGGGCGTTGAGATCAACGGTTGTCTGCGAGCTATCGGCCATATCTCGCACCGTGGCCCGACTGGCCTGCACTTCCTCTTCGCCCAGAATAATGGCGTAGGCCGCGTTGGCCCGATTGGCGCTTTTTAGCTGCGCTTTCAAACTGCGGTCGCCGGGCGTTAGCAGCGCGCCAACATTTTCCGCGTGCAAATTTTGCACCAATTTAAGCGCGGCTACTTTGGCCGTTTCTCCCAGGTAAGAGACCGTCACGCCGGGCAAAGGTTCCTCTGGGGGATCAACCCCCAGGTGCTTCAGGGCAATCACAAAGCGTTCGATGCCGGAGCCAAAGCCAATGCCGGGGGTGGGCGGACCGCCCAATTCTTTGATCAGGCCGTCGTAACGGCCGCCGCCGCAAATGGTATCCTGGCTGCCCAGGCCGTCGGCCTTGATCTCAAAAACGGTTTTGGTGTAATAATCCAGGCCGCGCACAATGCGGTAATCCACCTCGTAGGGCCGGCCCACGGCCTCCAGATAGGTTTGGAGTTTGGTGAAATGCTCGTCGCAGCCGGCGCAGAGGTGGTCGGTGATGTGGGGCGCATCGTCCAGCAAGGGTTGGGTTTCGTCTTCTTTGCTGTCGAGGATGCGGAGCGGATTTTTTTGCAGCCGCATCCGGTCGTCGGGCGGCAATTTCTCGGCAAATCGATCAAAATAATCCACCAATTTTTGAATGTAAGCCGGTTTGCAGGCCGGGCAGCCGGTGGAATTGAGGTAAAGCCGCAGCCCGTAAAAGCCCAACGTGGTAAATAGATGCCAGGCTACGTTGATGACTTCCACATCAATGGCCGGGTCTTGTTCGCCGATCACTTCAATATCAAATTGGGAGTGCTGCCGGTAACGGCCTGCCTGGGGCCGCTCGTGCCGAAACAACGGGCCGGTGGTCCACACCCGCAGCGGCGAGGGCAGGGTATGCATCCCGTTTTCGATGTAAGCGCGCATAATGCCGGCGGTGAATTCGGGGCGCAGGGCCAACTGGGAGCCGTCGCGGTCTTCAAAGATATACATCTCTTTTTCAACAATATCGGTGCCTTCGCCCACGCCGCGCACAAAGAGGCCGGCCTGCTCTATCACGGGAATATCAAGCCGGCGGTAGCCAAACAGGTCGGCGGTTTCCTGGATTTTGTTGAGAATAAAACGCCAGTAGGGTTGGTCGTCAAAAAGCACGTCGGGCATGCCGGTAATGCGTTTGTATTTGGGCAAGAGTTTGGTTCTCCTTCAGGATGAATGTAACATCTGCATAATAATTTCGCCGTGATTATGAAAATCGCGCGCCTGTAAATCTTTCCAGGGAACCCAGCGCGGATTTTCCACTTCGCCGTCTTGCACTTCATCATCCGAGGCCAGGGTGAAGGTTTGCGGGCGGGCGGTATAGAAAAAGAGCAGGCTGTGGTAAGCCTCGTCCAGCGGATCGTAATAGAAGAAATCTTCTTTGAAGCGCGTCAATTGGCCCACTTCAATTTCGATGCCGGTTTCTTCTTTGACTTCTCGCTTGAGGGCCGCATGCAGCGATTCCTCGATTTCCACACCGCCGCCGGGAAGATAATATTTTTGGCTGCGAATGGTGCTGACCAGCAAGACGTGGTGGTTGTGCCGGATGAGGGCGTAAACCGCCGGTCGATAGGTAAGTTTTTCTTTGGGCGCGTGCTTGCTGCCGCCCAAAAATGCGGTGCATTCAATCATCTATTGTAAAGAACGCTCAGGGCAAATGAATTTGCGATGCGGCGGCCTGGGCCGTCTGGCTGACCGCTTCTTTGCCTTTGGTTTTTTCTTGCAGCTTGCTCATGGCGATGCCGCCAATTAATTGCAAGGTTTGTACAGCCTGCGCCTGATTTTGTTTTTGAGCTTCCTGAATATTGGCCGACAGGATGGCAAAGAAGGCATCATCAACCTGATCCAGCTTTTCGTCGATCACTTTCTCAGGGTCGCCGGATTGCAGGATTTCGCGCAGGAGTTCCATGGCCTTTTCCAACGAGGCCCGGCTGGCTTCTTCGTATTTGGATTTAACCTCTAAAATTTTGGTTCGGATGTCGGTCAGCGTTTTTTCTTTGGCTTTATCTTTGGCCTTGGCCGCCTGGTCAATTTTGGCCGTAAGTTTTTGGAAAAAGCCGTAATCAATCAGCGGCATGCCGGTAACAACCAGCCCTTCAAATTCTTTGTCATCTTTGGCTTTTTGTAATCGTTCCAGCAGTTCGTCCTGGGTTTTGAGGTACATCATCCCCATTTCTTCATCAATTTCTTTCACCGCTTTTTCGCCCTGCGTGCTGTACTGGGCCAGCAGGCCACGGAGAGCAAACAAAGTTTGCACCCCGGCCTGATTGCCTTCCATTTGCGCGGCCTGCATCGAGGCGGTCAGCACCTCAAAGAATTCTTTATCAAGCTCCGCATCGTGCTCTTTGATCAATTTCTTGAGTGTTTCTTCGTCTTTAACTTGCAAAAATGTTTCAATGAGTTTTACTTTGGCGGCCTGGGCTTCCAGCATCTCTTCGGTGATGCCGTCGGCTTTTAAAATGGCTTTGACCATCGAGTCCAGAGTCAAGAATTGTTGCGGATTAAAGAGGTAAAACTTTCGCTCTTCGGTGGGCAGGCTGTTGACCAGTTTGTTGGTCAGATCGCCGATGATCTTCTGCTGTTCGGGCTGGCTCATGGTCATGCTATCGGGCACCAGGACCAGGGCCAGTTCTTTTTCCAGATCATAGTAGAGCATCGGAACGGTGAGGGGGCTGGTTAAACCGCACTGCGGGCACTGGGCCACGTTAATGGCGCCTTGCAAAAAGGCATTTTTTTGGGCCGTATCCTGGCCGTTGATAATAGTTTCAACCGGCGCGGTAAATTGCGCCTGGCAGTTTGGACAGGCGACAGGTGTAACCTGTTGTGTTGCCATACGTATTTCACCTTTCTGGGATTATGGGTATTGTTTAGATATTGGGGTATCTTACTCGTTGGTGTTTGAAATGTCAAAGGCAGGCTGGCAGGGAAAAACTTTGTCTCTTCATGCAAAAACCGTCACCCAATAATCAGGTGACGGCTGCCAACAATATCTGAAGGGATAAAAAGATCAATCGCGGAAAAAGGTTTCGATTTCAGCCTGATCTTCGTCGCTGGGCATGGTTTCCACAAATGTAACCCGGCTCCAGGGGAACATCACCCGCGTGGCCTGGGCGTCGATGTAAACAATCTGTTTGCCGTCGCGGGCGCGGGGATTGGTGCAGGTAATAAATTGTGAAGTTGGGTCGGGCATTTCGTCAATTTCACCCACAATAGGGTCTGCATTGGAAATGTGGACAATCACCGTAATGGGCATAATCTAAAACTCCTTGATGATGATGTTAAACCAAAGGTTAGTGCATTTCTACTTCAATGAGTAATTTTCCCAGTTGCAATTGGTCGTTATGATGCAAAACTTCCGGCAGATAGGGGGCTAATCGTTTCCCATTGATAAAGGTTCCGTTAATGCTCCCTAAATCTTCAACTACCACGGTGCCCTCACGCTTTAGAATACGCGCGTGCCGCCGCGATACACCTCGCTCCAGGCCGTTGTCATTTGTCAGATCAACTTCGGGAAAAACATCGCTGGCCGGGTCCAGCCGGCCCAGGTGAATTGCCTTGTTTAAGGTTGCTTCAACCACCCGTTCGCTATCGCCAATGCGCAACCGGATGGCCAGCGGCCCCGTGCCCTTAACCATAGGACTGGCATCACCCTCTTCATCCTCCTCGCCAACCCAACCAATTTCATCGGTGCCCAAAGGATCGGTGCCGCGGCGGTCATCTTCTAACAAATAAGTGCCGCATTCACTGCAAAAGAGTGTATTGGCCACGTGAGTTGTTCCACAAAATGGACACTTAATCACTGTGTATCTCCTTCGGCAAAATTGACAAACTTCGCGTTCCGTAACGGATTTTTTTGCGACCCTCGGTCGAGAGATCGCCGGTTCTGGCCAACCGCCCGGCTTCCAGCAGCGCGGCGCGGGCCAGGTCTGTTTCGCCCAGATTGAGCAATCGGGTGGCCATGGTTTCCAAACGCTGCGTGGCTGTACTCACCCGGCCACTTTCCAGGTCAGCCATCGCTTTTTCTTGCATTTTAAAGATGGCTAATTTGCCCAACGCCGTAACAATGGTGGGAGGTATTTCTATCGGTTCTTCCAGGCTGGGCACAAATTCGGCAAAAAACTCAACCCACTCCCAATTTCGCCGGTTAGATTGGCCGGGCACGTCGCCGTCAATCGTCAGGCGCAGCAGCCGTTTTTTACCGGGTTTGGTTTCTTGCGCTACTCTAAATTCCATCAAAATTGTTTTATCATTGCCTGTTCCCAGCGGGCCGAGAACCGCTTTATTGGCCCGAAGATCAAGCCGCCGAATGTGAGGCGTCACCTGAAACGCATCTTTGAGGTTTACGCCGGTAGCGGTACTAAAGCTCATGCTTAATTCTCGGGCCACCACCGCGCTCAGGCTGCGGATGGTTGATTTGAAAACTTCCACCACTTTGCGGGGCGAGTCGATGTAAACCGATGTGCCGCCCGACAAAGAGGCCATATGGTCCAATAGATTTTCATTCCAGTCGGAGCCGATGCCCATCGTGGTCAGGCTGATCTGGTTGCGGCCGGCCCAATCGGCTTTTTCAATACAGCCGGATTCATCGCCATAGGTTTGGCCGTCGGTGAGCAAAATCAGGTGGTTTACCGATTCTTCGGTGCGAAACTTCTCTAATTCTTGCAGGCCGGCCTTCAAGCCCTGTAACATTTCGGTGCCGCCGCTGGGTTGAATGGTGCTGGCAATGGATTTGGCCATGGCCTTGTCCACATTGCGCTGGCTGGGCAAAATAACTTCGGCCCGGTCGCCAAAAATCACCAGGCTCAACGCATCATCGTCATTCAGCCGGTCGATGATCTGGCGGGTGCCTTCTTTGACTTGCTGCAAGCGCATGCCTTGCATCGAGGTACTGCGGTCCAGCACCAGGCACAGGTTTAGCGGCAGGCGCGAGATGGGCAAATCTACTGCCGGGGTGATGTCTACCAGCGCGTAAAAGGCCTGTTCTTCGATATCGGTTAACAAATATTTGTGGCTGATCATCGAGCGCAGGCTCAACGAGGAGGATTTATCCAGCCCTTCCGATTCCCGTAAATGGTCGTAGGCGCGCCGCTGTTCCGGGTCTCCCAGAACTTCATAGGCTTCTTGAACATCCTGAAAAATCTGCACCGCTGCCGGGTGCTTGCTCACATCAGGATGCGTTTCTCGAACCAGGCCGCGGTAGGCCTTACGGATTTCATCCTCCGAAGCGTCGGGTTTAACTTTGAGTATCTCGTAATAATTTTTATCTACTTGCATGGGCGCAACTTTCGTTAAAGGGCAGCGACGACGTGCCCCATTAATTTTCTAAACCCATCGAAGCAATAATACCGGTGATGTTATCTTTGCCGCCATTTTTATTGGCCAGGTCCACCAACTGCTCGCAGGCTTGCTGCGGAGAATCCGACGTATTCATAATGTTTTTGAGCGCGGCATGATCTTCAATTTCTTTCCAAAGTCCATCGCTACAGAGGAGCAGCGAAGCGCCGGGAGGCAGATGCTGAATATAGGTGTCAACCTCTATATCTCCTCCCTGACCAATGGCCCGGTAGAGAACGTGTTCAACCTGCGCAACTTGTTCTGATGTAGCCTGACCAATATCTTTCAGTCGCTGGGCCAAAGAATGGTCCTCAGTGATCTGTTTGATGGTTTGCCTATCGATGAAATAGGCCCGCGTGTCGCCGATATGGGCGACATAAGCATTATTACCCATAATCAGGGCTGCTGTCAAGGTTGTGCCTCCTTCCGGGGCAGCCTCCTGGACAACCGTATTGGCATGCTCTACGGCTGAAACCAATACCTCGTTGATCGGTGGGCGCGGTGTTTTATTGTCGCTTACCAAACCGCTTAAATAAATCTCTTTGAGAATGTATTTGGCCGTGGCTCGCGCCGCCACCGAACTGGCCACATCGCCTTGTTGGTGCCCCCCCATCCCATCGGCTACAATAAAGAGGCCAAACAGCTCCTCGCCGTAATCGTATTGGACGAAGGATTGAAGGGTATACAAAGAGTCTTCGTTGCGTTCGCGGACCTGGCCTACATTTGTTAATTTTCCTACGTGCAATCCGGGTGGAAGTGTGAAAATAGCGCCTGCCCCCGATATTTTGGGCTGCACGGGTGTTTCAACCGCAACCGGTTCAGGTTCTGGTATAGGTTCAGAAACGTCTACAGGTTCAGTTTTGGATTGTGAAAAGAGCTTGCGCAAAAAATTCATGAGTTTTAACCTGCCGGCCTGGTAGATTCAGGAAATCCCCTCGAAAGCGTTTGGCAAAAGGTGATACTTGCTGCCAAAAATCGATTCTAAAAAATTCTGGCTCATATTTAGAACAGGTGCAAGTATTTCTGACCCTCTCCTAACCTTTCCAGAGGAAAGGCTCTCTCCCCAAAGGAGGGGGATTTCGCCGCCTCCCTTGGGGAGAGGGTTCTGGAAACGTCTCAATCAAGCCGGTAAGGCATATATGTTATGGTCTGTTGAACCGATGTAAATAATTCCATCGTGCAATAAGGGTGACGAGGTTACCGGCCCTTCTGTTTTGAATTTCCAGCGGACTTTTTTATCCTTTCGCGTAATGCTGATGACCTCGCCGCCGGTGGTGCCAAAGTAGATAGCCTGTTCGGTAACAACCGGCGTGGAGACAATGGGTGACTCAACTTCATACTTCCACAAAGTTCGGCCTGTTTTTACTTCGACGGCGTAGAGATTTTTATCCGTTGAGCCTACGTAAGCCGTATCGCCGTGCAGAACCGGGCTGGAGATAACCGCGTTGCCGGTGCGGATACGCCAGGCCGAGTAGCCGGTTTTGGCATCTATGCCGTATATGTTCCAATCTGAAGAGCCAACCACCAGCAGTTCTTTATTGTACAAAACAGGGCTGGACGTAATGCCCCGGTTGGCTCTGAATTTCCATTTCGAAGCGCCGGTCGAAAGATCTACGGCGTGGACGTGAGAGTCCTCTGAACCAACAAAAACTAACTCATCTCCCAGGGTGGGGCTGGAGCGTATCGGCCCCATTGTTTCGTAGCGCCAGATGACCCGGCCTGTTTGCGCGTTTACCGCGTAAAGACGGTTGTCGTCGGAGCCAAAGAAGGCGTGATCAAACTCAACAATCGCCGACGAACGGATGCGGCCTTCGGTGGGGCAGGTCCAGATGAGTCGCCCACCGGTTGAGATGGCATAGGCAATTCTATCTTCGGAACCAAAGATCAAACGATCTTTGTAAAAAAACGGTTTGACGGCAATTCCGCCCTCGGTGGGATATTTCCATTGAAATTCGCCGCTTTTCAGGTCCAGCGCGTAGATATTATTATCATAAACGCCCACGTAAAGCGTTGTGTCATCGGCAACCGCCGATTTTCCCCGGATCTCATCTTCAGCCTTAAATGTCCAGATGGGCAAAATGGAGTCGTCCAGCTCCTGCTCAACCTCCTCCATCATACCGGTCATTGATGGATGCGGCGGGTATCCCTGGGGCGGGGGATAAGGGTAAGGCTGTTGCGGGTATCCCTGGGTGGGCGGATAAGGGTAAGGTTGTTGTGGATACGGTTGCTGCGGATAGGGCTGCTGTGGCGGCGGTTGTTGTTGCCGGCCCGAATCGGCCTGCCTCCCCTGCGGGGGCGTTCCGGCGGATGAATCCGGCAACACCTGCGTGGCCGATGCCGGCGCCGAAGGCGCGATGCCAATGCCTTTTAAGGCATCGTGCAACGCATCTTTAAATGCCTGCGCCGAGGGAAAGCGTTTATCAGGATCATATTCCAGGGCTTTCATGATCGTGTCACTGATTTCTTCAGAGACAGCCGGATTTAACAACCGGACCGGTTCTTCGTGGAAGGTGAAGGGGGGTTCCAGGCGCGGGTCGCGTTTGGTCATCAGATGGTGGAGGGTGGCGCCCAGGGCGTAAACATCCCCGCGAGGGTCGGCAATGCCCTTATACTGTTCCGGCGGCGAGTAGCCTTCGGTGCCGATCATGGTGCCTTTTTGCCCGGCTTCAAACGCCTTGGCAATGCCAAAGTCGATCAGGGCGATTTTGGCATTATGCTTGCGCAGCATCACATTGGCCGGCTTCAGATCTCTAAAAACAATGGGCGGATTTTGGCTGTGCAAATAGGCCAATACATCGCAAATTTGGGTAGCCCACTCCAAAACGGTTTCTGTTTTGAGCATGCCTTCGGTCTGTTCCAGCACAATTTCCAGGTCGTCGCCTTCAACGTATTCCATAACCAGGTAACTGCGAACGGATTCGGTGAAGAAATCGTAAATTTCAGGGATTCCCGGATGGCGGAGTTGGACCAGTAAGTTGGCTTCGCGCTCGAAACTTTGTACGGCTAACCGGCGCACGTGCGGGTCGGGGGTGGTGCTGATCATTTCTTTTACGGCGCACATTCTGGTTACGCCGGTAAAACGCAGGTCTTGAGCCAGATAAACGGCCCCCATCCCGCCAACGCCCAAGACCTTAACAATTTCATAGCGACTCTGTAAAACCGCTCCTTTAGGGAGAATATTTTCATCAAATTCGCCGGTATCCGACGGTTTTTTATCTGAACTGAACCTTTGTGTATCGAGAGGCAACCTTTACTCCTTGAAAAAACTTGTACTTCCCTTTATTATATTCATACCTGTTGGGAAATGCAATATATTTAGAATTTTTAGCGGCATGAGATAAAGCGGCAAGAAAGGATCAAAAACCCGTTTACCCGATTATACTATCCTGCTACCCTTACGTCAACCACTTTGCCTTAAACATTTTATCCGCACGGTTGAATTTTCAAGCAGGAATAATGTACCTTTGTAGGTTAACATATTAATATGGTATAATCAAGAAACAGCAAATCCAAAACGAGAATACCGGAGATCTCTTAATGGAAACTATCTTATGTGTTGATGATGAACCGACCCAACTCATGCTCTTACGACTGGCCCTCATCCGGGCCGGATACCGGGTTCTGGAAGCGGCCAACGGGCAAAAAGGGGTGGAAATGGCTGTAGAACATCAACCGGCCCTCATTATTATGGATTTAATGATGCCCGTGATGGACGGGGCCACAGCTATCTGGCATTTAAAGAAGAATGAAACAACCAAAAATATTCCCATTCTGGTGCTGTCTGCCTATACCAAAGGCGACCAGGCCAAACGGGCGCTGGATGTTGGGGCCGCCGAACTTGTTTCCAAAAGTTTAATCTTGACCGATTTGATCGACAAGGTTAAAAACTACGTGCAATAACAACCTCAATAAATTTCCTGTCTTTCTCTCAGCGCCAGAGAATCCGTCCGGTTGCTTCTAAAAATTAGATCCCACGTTTGGAGAAGATTATGAGTGTATCGCCTACATTGGAACAAAAGATTTTGGCATCCGTAGACTCAAAGTCAGACACAACTCCAACCGAAACACCGGAATATGATCTGAACGACCCGGCTTTATTCATCAATCGGGAATTAAGCCTGCTGGAATTCAACCGCCGCGTGCTGGAAGAAGCCGAGGACGAGTCTAACCCCATTCTGGAACGCGCTAAATTTCTGGCAATCTACAGTTCCAATATGGATGAATTTTTTATGGTGCGCGTGGCCGGCCTGATGCAGCAAGCCACCGCCGGAGTCACCACCGCGCCCGCCGATGGGCTGACGCCGGTTGAACAACTGGCCGCCATCCGAAAAAAGGTCCGCGCCAATCTCCAGGTGATGTACCGCTGCTACCGGGAAATTCACGCCCGTCTCCGCGACGCCGACATTCACCTCCACCGCTACAAAGAGCTGAACAAATCGCAAAAAGACGCGCTCAACGAATATTTTCGGGATGAGATCTTTCCGGTGCTGACCCCGCTGGCGTTTGACCCCGGACGTCCGTTTCCCCATATTTCCAGCCTCAGCCTGAACCTGGCCGTGTTTGTGCGCGACTCCCAGACCGGCGCCACCTCTTTTGCCCGGATAAAAGTGCCCAGTACGCTGCCCCGGCTGGTTCCGGTAAAACGGGCCAAAGGCGACGGCAAATATGTTTACCGTTATGTCTGGCTGGAAGATTTAGTAAATAATAATCTGGCCGAGTTATTCCCCGGCTATGATATTGTGGAAGCCTTTCCCTTCCGCATTACCCGCAACGCCGACCTGGAAATTGAGGCCGACGAAGCCTCGGACCTGCTGGAGGCTATGGAAGCCACCGTCCGCCGCCGCCGCTTTGGCTTTGTGGTCCGGCTGACGGTGGCCCAGGGCACGCCGGACCACGTGGTGCAACTGCTGGCCAGCAACCTGGATGTGAGGCCGGAAGACATTTACCAGAGCAAAGGCCCGCTGGGCATCAGCGGTTTGATGAGCCTGCTGAAAGTCAACCGGCCCGATCTGAAAGACCCGCCCTATCTACCCAGCATCCACCCCCGGCTGCGCAACCTGGAAACCCGGCAGGAAATTTTCGATGCCATTCGGGACGGTGATATTCTGCTGCACCACCCCTATCACTCCTTTGTGCCGGTGGTAGATTTTCTCAAAGCCGCATCGCGCGATCCAAAAGTATTGGCCATCAAACAAACCCTTTACCGCGCCGGCAGCAATTCGCCGGTGGTCCAGGCGCTGATGGAAGCCAGCGAAAACGGCAAGCAGGTTTCCGCCCTGGTAGAACTCAAAGCTCGGTTTGATGAGGAAAGTAACATTGTCTGGGCGCGCGCGTTGGAGCGGGTGGGGGTTCACGTGGTTTACGGTTTTGCCAGCCTCAAAACCCACTCCAAAATCTCTCTGGTAGTGCGCCGCGATGAAGACCGGATTCGGCGGTACGTGCATCTGTCAACCGGCAATTACAACGCCGTAACCGCTAACATCTACACCGACCTTGGACTCTTTACCTGCAAACCGGAATTTGGCGATGACGCCACGGATCTTTTCAACGCCCTGACCGGCTACTCTAAAAAAGAAGATTACAAGAAATTCCTGGTAGCGCCCCTGACCATGCGAAAAAGATTGATCTCGCTCATTGAGCGAGAAATAAAATGGGCCAAAAAAGGTAAACCGGCCCGGTTGATCTTCAAGATGAATTCTCTGATCGACGCCAACATCATCCGTCACCTCTACCGGGCCTCGCAGGCGGGGGTTCAGATAGAACTGCTGGTGCGAGGCATCTGCGGCCTGCGCCCCAGCATCCCCAATCTTAGCGACAATGTCCGGGTCATCAGCATTGTGGGCCGTTTTTTGGAACATTCTCGCATCTATTACTTCCACAATGGCGATAACCCCGACATTTACCTGGGGTCCGCCGATCTGATGCCGCGCAACCTGAACCGCCGCATCGAAACCCTGTTTCCCATTGAAGACCTGGCGATCAAGCAAGAGTTGTTGGACATGCTCAAGATTTCTATGGCCGATAATATCAATGCCCGTATCCTGCGGGCCGACGGCAGTTACACCGATCTGTCTCCCGGCGACAACGAGCCTCGCGATAGCCAGACAGAGCTGATGGAGTGGGCCAAAAGCCGGTAAACGGCTGGCGTGTAACAATTTTCCCCAAGGGTTCTTATGAAACTTGGGGATTTGTTATTTTTGCGTTACAATCTAGGCGAAAAATTCTGAAATAGAAACGTCAGGAAAAAAACTATGCTGCTTGCCGGAGATATTGGGGGCACCAAAACAAATTTAGCCCTTTTTGATGATGAAAGCATTGAGCCGATCCGAGAAGACACCTTTAAAAGCGGTGATTACGCCAGTTTAGAAGCGGTAGCGCATGAATTTTTGGGCAATGATGAAGTCGCCGTCAATAAAGCTGTGTTTGGCGTGGCCGGACCGGTAGTGAAGGGTAAATCAAAAATAACCAACCTGCCCTGGGTGATGACGGAAACCTCCCTCAGCCAGACCCTGGACATCGACCGGGTAAAATTGCTCAACGATCTGGAAGCCATTGGCTATGCCGTGCTACACCTCTCCCCGGAAAATTTTCAAGCCCTCAATGATCCGCAAGTAGAGGTCGTGGGCAATAAAGCCATTGTTGCACCCGGCACCGGCCTGGGCGAAGCGGTTTTATTTGCGCAAAGCGATGAGCAATACTATGTGCTGGCCTCGGAAGGCGGGCACGCCGATTTTGGGCCAAAAAATGCTGTTCAACTGGAAATGATGCGCCACCTGCAAAGTAAATTCAATAACATCAGCTACGAGAGAGTCTGTTCGGGCAGCGGCATCCCCAATATTTACAATGCCCTGAAACACATGGGCGTTGCCCCGGAAAATCCCGGGCTGGCCGCCGCCATCTCCCAGGTAGCCGACCCTACGCCCACTATCATCCAGGCCGGGCTGTCCGGTTCGTGCGAGTTGTGCCGGGAAACGCTGAACATGTTTGTGGCGATTTTGGGCGCGGAAGCCGGCAACCTGGCCCTCAAGGTGATGGCCACCGGCGGCGTTTACCTGGGCGGCGGAATCCCCCCGCGAATTTTAAACAAACTAAAAGAAGGCATTTTTATGAACGCCTTTACCAACAAGGGCCGCATGGCCGAAATACTCTTCCAGGTTCCGGTTTACGTGATCCTCAATCCCAAAGCCGCCCTGCTGGGGGCTGCTTCCTATGGGCAAAAGATGTAAATTGCACCCGTAATTCAGTAGGGGCGGTACTGTCTGCCCCCCGCATCCGATAATATTATTCCTCAGGAGTGACCACCATGACTGAATCAATCCCCGATCTTTCGCTGCTGCGCAGCCAATTTCCGGCGCTGCAACAAACCGATGAGCAGGGACGCCCCTATGTTTATTTTGACGGCCCCGGCGGCACCCAGGTGCCTCAAACGGTTATTGATGCCATTGCCGATTCTTTGATCACCGCCAATGCCAATCACGACGGCCATTTTGTCACCAGCCGCCGCAGCGATGCCATGGTAGAATCCGCCCGCGCCGCCATGGCCGATTTTCTCAATGCCAATGCGACTCAAGAAATTGTTTTTGGTCCCAATATGACCAGCCTTACCTTTAACCTGAGCCGCGCCATTGGCCGCACCCTCAAACCCGGCGATGAGATTGTGGTGACGCGGTTGGATCACGATGCCAATATTGCGCCCTGGCGGGCGATGGAAGAGCAGGGCGTCGAAATAAAGCAGGCCGATTTTGAGGTTGAAGATTGCCGGCTGGACCTGGAACACCTGGCCTCGCTGCTAACCGATAGAACCAAACTGGTGGCGGTGGGCTACGCCTCTAACGCGGTGGGAACCATCAACCCCATTGGCCGGATTGCCGCCCTTACTCGCAACGTGGGAGCCTGGCTCTGGGTGGATGCCGTTCATTACGCGCCCCATGGCCCCATCGACGTGCAATCGCTGGGCTGCGATTTTCTGGTCTGCTCGCCCTACAAATTTTTTGGCCCGCACGCCGGGGTTTTGTGGGGGCGGCTGGATATTTTAGACGCGCTGCCGGCCTACAAAGTTCGCCCCGCCGACCCCAATCCGCCCCATAAATTTGAAACCGGCACCCAGAATCACGAAGCGATCAACGGTATTACAGCGGCGGTTGATTATCTGGCCGCCCTGGGCCAGGCGTACGGCACGGCGTTTGCTGCTGATCTTACCCGGTACGAGGGGCGGCGCAAGCTATTAAAACAGGCCATGCTGGCCGTTGCCGCTTACGAACGCCCGTTGTTTACTTATTTGATCGAACAAATTCAACAAATTCCAGGCGTCACGATCTACGGCATCACCAATCCCGAAGAATTCAACGAGCGCTGCCCTACGCTTGCCTTTAGAATGGATGAATTTACCCCCCAGCAAATTGCCGCCTATCTGGGCGAACAATCAATCTTTGTGTGGGACGGCCACTATTACGCCCTGAGCGTCACCGAACGGTTGGGGGTGGAAGAATCCGGCGGAATGGTGCGGGTGGGGCTGGCCCACTACAATACCCGGGCAGAAGTGGACCGGCTGATCGCCGCTTTACGAACCATGCAGGAGCAAAAATAGGAGCGCCGGCAGGCCGCTAGTTGAAAGCAATCTGCCTGATTTTTACATTTTTGGGGTGACTCAGGTATAATAGCGATCATCATATGATTGCCGTTATTGTGAGATGGTCGCGATCACAGCAGGATGAAATTTGCATGACCGGACGAAAAATCAGAGTATTAGTAGCCAAGCCCGGCCTGGACGGGCACGATCGAGGAGCCAAAATTGTGGCCCGCGCCCTGCGTGATGCCGGGATGGAGGTGATTTACACCGGGTTGCGTCAAACCCCGGAAATGATCGCCGAAGCCGCGCTGCAAGAAGATGTTGACGTGGTAGGATTATCCATCTTATCCGGCGCGCACATGACTCTGGCCCCTAAAATTGTAAGCTATCTGAAAGCAAATGATCTGGACGATGTTTTGATTATTATGGGCGGCATTATTCCAGAAGAGGATATTGAGCCATTGCAGCAATTAGGCATACACGGCGTCTTTGGTCCCGGTACAACCACCGGCGATATTATCAATTTTATTCACCACCATAAACCTGTTTCATCTTTTGTTTGAACGTTCTTCCTGTCAGCACCCCGATAGCCGTCGGGCCTGCCGGCGAAACACAACAAGAACCGTCCACAAAGTTTTATTCAAGAGCGCGGATTCCTCCCGAAGTATGTTTTTAACCGGAAAAACTCTCATGCGAACGCCCTTACAATGGTCTAGGAAGAGAAATTGATGTACGGAGAAGTTGCTATTTTTAAGGGAAATGGGAACCCCGGCCTGGCGCAAGAGATCAGTCAGGCCCTGGCCGTGCCCATTTGCCCGGCAGATGTGTTCAAATTTCCCAACCAAAATATTTTCTGTCGCCTGCAAGCCAGCGTGCGGGGCAAAGATGTATTTATCATCCAGCCGATTGCCAACTCCTGGGATGAAGAAGGAAAATTTGCCTCGGTAAACGACAATTTAATGGAGCTGCTGATCATGATCGATACGGCCAAACGAGACTCTGCCGGCCGTATTACCGCCGTGGTTCCCTACTACGGGTACGGCCGCACCGACAAAAAAGATCAGCCGCGCGTGCCCATCACCGCCCGCATGGTGGCCGATTTGATCATCACCGCCGGCGCCGACCGTTTTCTCACCGTTGACCTGCACGCCGGGCAAGTTCAGGGGTTTTTTAACATTCAGGTTGATGAAACCACCGCCTTTCACATGCTCAGCGATTACATCAAAGACAAGAACATTCCCAACGGCGTGGTCGTGGCCGGCGATATTGGTGCCACCAAACGTTCTCGCAACTTTGCCCAGGCCCTGGATTTACCCCTGGCCATTATTGAAAAACGGCGGCAGCAGCTTAAAGATGGCAGTAAAGCGCAGGCCCTCAACATTATTGGCGATGTCAAAGGCAAAAACTGCATTCTTTATGATGATGAAATTGACACCGCCGGCACGATGGTCCAGGCTATGGATTTTCTCAAAGAGCAAGCGGCCAAAGATATTTACATCTGCGCCACCCACCCCGTTTTCTCCGACCCCGCCGTTGAACGCTTAATTGATTGCCCGGCCAAAGAAGTGGTGGTTACCAACACCATCGCCCTGCCGCCCCAAAAAAGATTTGATAAACTCACCATTCTCT
The DNA here is from genome assembly GCA_964612485.1 of uncultured Caldilineaceae bacterium. Taxonomy (GTDB): domain Bacteria; phylum Chloroflexota; class Anaerolineae; order 4572-78; family J111; genus JAFGNV01. The sequence goes on along the minus strand of CAZTFF010000023.1, from coordinate 19,913 downwards.
CCATTGCCCCGCTGCTGGCCGAAGTCATCCGCCGGATTCATTTAGGCATTTCGGTGGGAGAGTTATTCAACCAGTAATAATCCAAAATAAAGTGCGTGGTAGTAGCGCATTTTACGAAAATAAGATATGTGTTATAATTCTTACCTTAAACACCACTACCACAATCCAGTAAGGTCATGATTTAATGTCCAAACGAAGCCGGCGGCGAAAACGCCGGGAAAAACAGAAACAACAAACGCGCCTGAGCGGGCCGGAATGGATCAGCCGAGGACAGTCAGCCTTTCAGAAAGCCGACTATGACGAGGCGATCAACGCCTGGCAGCAGGCTCAACACAAGCCGGATACGCCCAAAACACTGGCGGCAGCCCTGGCCGAGGCATATTTCCGCCGGGCTGTGAACGCGCCTGCGCCTCGCCTCGAAGACTTGCAACAGGCTGTTGAATTGCAGCCGTCCGATCAACGCTATCGCTACCACCTGGCCCTGGCTTACCACCGTCAGGGCGATCTGGCCCAGGCCGAGCCGCTGTATCGTCAACTACTGGCCGAAGACCCACCCTTCTCACGCGCCGCCGCCCCGCTGGCACAATTGATCCTGGAGCAGGACAAAAGCGCCAGTAAAGACCCGGTTTGGTCTCTTCTGGACGCTGAAACGCAAAGCCAATTGGCTGCCGTTGAGTCGCTTCTATCCGAAAAGATTACGCCCGACCTGTTGGAAAAATCGCTTGATCCGCTGTGGCAGGGGTTAACCGCCCTGGCCTTAGCCGATGAAACCACGGCCCAGGCCAACCTGCAAACCGTGATTGAAACCAAGAGCGTGCATCCGTTGGTCAGAGGTGTGGCCCGCTATTACCTGGGTGTCATCGCCGCCAGTTCGGATCAACCGGAAACAGCCCTGGCTCACTGGCAAACCGCGCGCGACCAGGGAGTGAACAGCCAGCACCTGCGCCAAAATTTGGCATCTGTTGTTTTTGAGCTGGCTGTTGAGGCGCAGCAAAACGGTCATCCTCATAAAGCTGCCGAATTGTTGGGCCAGACCCATGGGGTCAATAAAAATTTAGAAGATTTCCACCATCATCTCAACCTGGAACTGGCCTACGCCGCTGCCCAAAAAGGCGATTGGGAGCAGGCCCTAACCCGCTGGCAAACCGCCGAAGGCTCCGGCGATAACAGCCGCCGCCTTGTTTTCAACCTGGCCCTGGCCTACCAAAAAGTAGGCAATCACCGGCTGGCCGCCGACTACTGGCGCACCCTGCTGCGCCGCCGCCCGCGCAAAGCCGACCATCCCGAGGCTCTCACCGACCAACAGGTGGCCCGCATCTGGCAGAATGTGGCCGAAAATTACAACATGACCGGCGATTACGAAGAAGCCATCACCACCTACAAAAACGCGGTCAAATGGGCACCGGATAACCTGGACCTGCGGCTGCACCTGGTGGAAGCCTATCAAAACGAGGGCCGCTGGCAGGCTGCCGAAAACGAGATCAATCGCATTTTGGACAAAGACCCCAACAATATCCGCGCCCTCACCCTGCTGGCCGAAAGCTACAGCCAGGATTATTTCTTAGAACCGGCCCGCGAAATATGGCAGCGTATTTTAGACTTGGAACCGCAGCATCCGGTGGCTCGCCAGCAATTGGCCCAAACCTACGTGCGTGAGGGCATAAACTATACCCTCTGGGGGCATTATCAAGAGGCGGTCAGAATTTTTAAAGAAGGGTTGAAATATGTGCCCAACAATCAGCAGTTGTTGACCATGTTGGGCGGCACCTATGTGGATTGGGACAAGCACGAAATAGGCCGCGACTACCTGGACCGGGCACTGGCCGTTGACCCCACCAATCTAACCACCCTGCACACCATCTTCACCATCTGGCTGGAACACAACGCCCCAAAAGAATTACAACAAACATTGGAACACATCAAAGCCATAGCCCAGCCTATTCCCGGCGAATTTTTTCTGGACCTTTTTGAACAATGTGAAAAGTTTAACCATCCTCAGGAAGGCCGGAAAATCCTTGAATATGCCCGTCAGCGTTACGCCGGCAACGCCGATGTGCTGGCTACGATTGCCCACCATTATATTGATCTGGAAGAGGATAACACGGCCCTGTCTATCTTGCGCGGGGTGTTGAAAGAGAACCCCAACCACATTGAAGCCAATATCGAGTTAGGGGTTTTGTACCACTTCATGGATCAAACCCGGCTGGCCAAACGCCACTGGGATAAAGCGCAATCCCAGGCGCAGCGAGAAAACAATCCCATGTTGGTGCATCGGGTTAAACTGGTTAAAGACGAATTCTTACACGGCAAAGCGCCGCCGCGTGATCCGCTGGAAATGATCGCCAATTTGCCGCCCCACCTGCGCGAAGAATTAATCAAACAGGCGCCGCCCGACGTTGCCGAAATGCTGCGCGACCCGGAAATCTTGGAAATGATGTCCCGCTTTGGTGGAATGGGCGGCGCTCCCTTTGACGATGAGGATGACTTCTATGTCTGATATGTTTAAAAGCAGCCCCCTGCCGGAACGCCAACCGGACCTGACCGCCAGCGACCCGTATCGCGTGTTGGGCGTTTTGCCCACCGCCACGCAGGCCGACATCAAACGAGCCTACTTTACTTTGATCCGCCAATACCCGCCCGAAACCGAAGCCGAAAATTTCAAACTGATCCGCGCTGCCTACGAAAAGATCAGAAGCGCCCAGCGCCGGGTTGAAACCGACATTTTTCTGCCCCAGCCGCCGCCCGCCTGGCCGCCGCCTGCCGATACGCCGCCGGTGGACACTTCCTTTCACGCCGCCGATGTGCTGCTGGCCCTGCGCCGCTGGGGCGAGTTGGGCCGCACCAACTTCAAGGCCGATTTCAGAGAGATTGACCTGTGAGCAAGCCCCAAACTTTTAGCGAAAAACTGAACAATTTTTTCCTGGGCGAGCGTATCCCCGTACTCAGCGACAACGATCTGGATAATATTGAACATCTGGATAATAAATTAGACCAACTGCTGGCCCTGCTCAAAACAATGTCCGGCCAGCCCGAACCGGCCCCGCTTCCCGCCGATGGGGCGGAGACAACCCAGCCCGCGTTTGATGATTTAAACGAGCAAATTCGCAAGCTGGCTAAAACCCAATTCAAGGCCAATACTTTGCAAGAAACGCAACTGGCCCAGCAGCAGGAAACCATTGCCGGCTTGCAAAAATCCATTGAACAACAAGAACAACGGCTGAGCGAACTGGCCCAACAACAGCAGCAGGCGCTCAAAGCCGCCCAACTGGACGTTATCCAAAGCCTGCTGCCGGTACTCGACAGCCTGGACGCCGCTTTTGAAAACGGCCGCCGCCAGGTACTCAAACAACCCATGCCCGCCGAAACCCGCCGGGCGGTTGTGGCCTGGCTCGACGGCATCCGCCTGGCCCGCCTCCGAATGCTGGACGTGCTGAAAAATTACGATGTCATCCCCATCCCTACCCTGGGCCAACCTTTCGACCCGCATCGCCATGTGGCCGTGGCCACCGACAGCAGCAAACGCGCGCCCGACGGCATTATTATTAGCGAAGATCAACGCGGCTACGCCACCCCCGACAAAGTGCTGCGCTTTGCCGAGGTCGTGGTCGCCCAATCAAACTAAAACCAAAAGAGGAACTCTATTAATGTCTGAACCCATTATTGGTATAGATCTAGGCACCACCAACTCGGCAGTAGCCATTGTAGAAAATGGACAGCCGCACATCATTACTAACGGCGAGCAACGAATTATGCCCTCCGTGGTCAGCTATTCCTCCCAGACCGGCTGGCTGGTGGGCCAGCCCGCCCTGAATCAGTACGCGCTCAACCCCGACAACACCATCCGCTCCATCAAGCGTCAAATGGGCAGCACGGAAAAAGTTCAGTTAGGGGGGCGCGAGTTTACGCCCCAAGAAATTTCGGCCTTTATCTTGCGCGAATTGAAAAACATCGCCGAAAAAGCACTGGATCAACCGGTCAACAAAGCTGTGATCACCGTGCCGGCCTACTTCACCAACGCCCAACGCCAGGCCACCAAAGAAGCCGGTGAAATTGCCGATCTGGAAGTGGTGCGCATCATCAACGAACCCACCGCCGCCGCCCTGGCCTACGGGCTGGACCACGAAGCCGACCAATTGGCCATGGTTTACGACCTGGGCGGGGGGACGTTTGATGTCTCCCTGGTGGAAATGACCGGCGGCGTGGTGGAAGTGCGGGCCAGCCACGGCAATACGCAACTGGGCGGCGATGATTTTGACCAACGTCTGGCCGAACACGCCAGCAAACTCTTTTACAAAAAGCACCAGCTATCGCTCAAAGACAATCGGGTAGCTATGGCCCGCCTCGACCGCAGCGCCGAGGCCGCCAAAATCCACCTGTCCGATTTTCCCGAAGCCGCCCTGCGAGAAGAATACCTGGCCGAACAGAACGGCGTTCCCCTGCATCTCGACACCACCGTCACCCGCCCGGAATTTGAAGATTTGATCGGCGATTTGCTGGAGGAAACTCTGGAATCGCTCAACAAGGTTTTTGAAGATGCCGAACTGGGCGTTGAAGATTTGGACCGGGTACTGCTGGTGGGCGGCTCAACCCGCATCCCGGCGGTCTGGAACATGGTCACCAATTACACCCGCCTGGAACCGGACGCCGAGATCAACCCCGACGAAGTAGTGGCCCTGGGCGCCGCGGTGCAGGCCGCCATTATTGCCGGCCAGCCGGTCGAATCGATCCTGGTAGACGTGACCCCTTATTCATTGGGCATCGAAACCGCTATGCGGGCGGGCGGAGGCATTATCCCTGATATTTACAAGGTGCTGATCCACCGCAATACCACCGTGCCGGTCACCAAAGAGGAAATCTTTCAAACGATCCACCCCGATCAGGAAGAAGTTCACATAAAAGTATACCAGGGCGAAGTCCCCATCGCTTCGGCCAACACTTTACTGGGCGATTTTATGATTAACGGGCTGAAACCGGAAGCATCCGGCCAATACGCCGAGGTGAATGTCCGGTTTGATTTGGATGTCAACGGCATGCTGCACGTTACCGCCGCCAACGCCGTTAGCGGAAAAAAAGAAAATATCAGCGTGCAGGCCACCCAGGCCCGCCTCTCGCCCGGAGAAATTGCCCAAGCCCGGGAACGGCTTTCTGAAATGGACCTCCTGACCACCCCGGAAGCTGCAGAGGCCGCCGAAACCCCCGCGATCATCGACGAAGAAACCCAGGCCCTGCTCAACCGCGCCCAGGCCCTGCTGGAGGGCAATACCTTGACCGAAGACCAAACAGCGGAAATAAAGGATCTGATGCAAGCGGTCAAAGAGGCTCAAACTCAAGACCAACTCGATGAACAGGCTGAAGAACTATTGGATCTGCTGTTCGATCTGGAGTAAGGAGGACCCTGTGAACTACCTTGACCAACAAATTCAGGAACAGATCGAACGCCGCCGTAAACGCGCCAAAGAAGGCATCGCGGCCATTGAAAACCGGGGGCAGCACGCCGTGTACAGCGTGTTCGATGTGACCTCACAATCCAAACAAACCTATCGCGTGCAAATCCGCTCTCTCACCGAGCTGCTCAACAGTTGCACCTGCGCCGATTACCAGACCAACCTGCTGGGAACCTGCAAGCACATCGAAGCCGTGCTGCTGCACCTCAAAGAAAGCCTGGGCGATACCTGGGAACAGCTGGCCGCCGAAAGCACGCCCGTCTGCCAGATTTTTCTGCACCACGCCCTGGAAACCACCGTGCGGATCACCCTGCCCTTGCCCGATTCGCCCAAAATACGCGACACCCTGGCCAGTTATTTCGATTCCGACGGCATCCTTACCGGTTCTGTTACCCATACTTTACCCGCCTTGCTGCAAGACTTAGAAGATCTGCCCCCCAAACAGCGCGATGTCGTGCAAATTGTGCCCGCCGTAGAGCGCTACCTGGCCCGCATGCAAGACATCGAGGCCATTGAGCGCCAAAAAACCTGGTTCCTGGAACAAATCGAACAGGGCCGTCGCTCGCTCAATCTGCTCTCTTCGCCTCTCTACCCCTACCAGCAGGAGGGCGCCATGCATCTGGCCTTTGGCCGCCGCGCCATGCTGGCCGATGATATGGGCCTGGGCAAAACCGTGCAGGCCATTGCCGCCGCCGGCCTGCTGCACCAACTGCGCGATATCCAGCGCGTGCTGGTGGTCTGCCCGGCCTCGCTCAAACACCAGTGGGCGCGCGAGATCAACCGCTTTACCTCCTTCTCCACCAGTGTCATCGAGGGCAACATCGAAGCCCGCCGCGAAAACTACCTGCACCCCGGCTTCTTCAATATCATCAACTACGAGTTGGTGCTGCGCGATGAAGACGACCTGCGCCGCCTCAAACCCGACCTCATCATCCTCGACGAAGCCCAGCGCATCAAAAACTGGCGCACCAAAACCGCCGACGCCGTCAAACGGCTGCGCAGCCCTTACGCCTTTGTGCTCACCGGCACGCCGCTGGAAAACCGGCTCGACGAACTCTACAGCATTTTTCAATTTATCGATCCCAACATCCTCGGCCCACTGTGGCGCTTCAACCAGCGCTTTTTCCAGGTAGAGCGGCGAGACACCGGCTCGTACAAGGTGCTGGGCTACAAAAACCTGGATGAACTGCGCGGCATCATCTCCCCCTACGTGCTGCGCCGCGTGCGGGATGAAGTGCTCGAAGACCTGCCCGAACGCCTGGACAGCAACTTCTTTGTGCCGATGACCGACCCCCAATGGAACGCCTACGAAGAGTACCGGACTACTGTAGCCAAACTTATCGCTACGGCCCGCCGGCGCCCGCTCACGCCCAAAGAACAGCAAATACTGCTGGGCGCGCTGGTCAAAATGCGCCTCATCTGCAACGCCCTGGCTTTGCACGACCCCCACCTGTCGGATCAAGAACGCGAAAAAACATCGCCCAAACTGCAAGAGTTGGCCGAAATTCTGGATGACCAGGTGGCCGGCAACGGCAACGGTCACAAAGCCATCCTGTTCAGCCAGTGGACCAACATGCTCCACCTCACCTACCCCTTGCTGGAACGCCTGAACCTGGGCCACGTCACCCTCAGCGGCGACGTGCCCACCCCCAAACGCGGCCCGCTCATCGAAAAATTCTTCAACGACGACAAATGCAAGATCTTTCTCTCTACCGATGCCGGCGGCGTGGGCCTGAACCTGCAAGCCGCCAGCCTGGTGGTCAACCTGGATTTGCCCTGGAACCCCGCCGTGCTCGACCAGCGCATTGCCCGCGCCCACCGGCACGGCCAGCCCCACACGGTCAACGTGATCAACCTGGTGGCCAAAGGCACCATCGAGGAGCGCATGCTCGATACCCTGGCCGCCAAGCGCAACGTGTTTGCCGGCGTTTTTGGCGATGAAGAATCGCCCGCCGAGATCACCTTTCACGATACCGGCCAGAGCCTGATGCAAAAACTGGATGATATGCTGGGCGCGCCGCCGGTGGAAGTCAAAGTGGATTTGACGCCCAAGGAGAAGCCCGAAGCCGCTCCTCCCGCTGAGAAGGTGCCCACTTTGCAAGCCTTTGCCGATGCCCTGGTAGCCCATTTCCCGGGGCGCATTTTACTGGTGCGGCAGGCCCCGCCCCTGCCCGGCGTGCCGGCCAACGGCGACATCCTGGTGGTGGTCGATCGCACCCCCGCCGAGTTGCGCCCGGAGATCGAACGGCGCCTGGCCGAGCATTTTGACGCCGAGTCGTCGGAGCAGCCGGGCCTGCATTTGATGGAACAGGAAAGCTACCGCACCCTGCTGGCCCTCACCGGCGGCGCAGTGGAGCAGGCCGGCCCACAAGCCGAAATCTATCGCGCGCCCGCCATGCCCGCGCCCGCCGCCCGCGCCGTCGACACCCAACGACTGCAAAAAGTGCGCGAAGGGCTGGACACGGCCAATAAACGGCTGCAGCTGGCCCGCGTGGTGCTGCAAGGCGGTTTTCCCGAAGAAGTGCTGCGGCCCATCCATCAAGCCCTGGGTTGGGCGCTCACCGCTCACCTGGCCCTGGTCAAACCCCGCGCCATCGGCCCGGATTTGCCCTCGCCGCGATTGGTACAGGCCGAACTGGTGGAAAGTAAACGGCTGGATTCCACCCTGGCCGACCGGCTGGCCCGCGTGCGCGAACTGACCGCGCCCCCCGTCGAAGGCGAAGAAGAAGCGCCGCCGCCTTCCCTGGAAACCGCCGAAACCCTGATCGAGGCTATGCAAGATTTGGTCAACAAAGGCTACGAGCTGCTGGCCGAGGCAGGATTATAACGATGGCCTACCAGCCGCTTGAGGAATTATTTCCGGAAATTGCCGACAAAGAAACCCGGGTTCTGACCACACTCAATAATCATCCCACCCTCCCCCCCGATGATTATGGCTTGTTGGAAGCCTACTGCAATGAACCGGGGTGTGACTGCCGGCGCGTATTTTTTAATGTTGCCTCACTGCACCGGCAAAAAATCGAGGCCGTGATAGCCTATGGGTGGGAAAGCAAAAGGTTCTACATCAAATGGTTTGGCAGAAATGACCCGGACATCATCAACGAGTTAAAAGGCCCGGCCTTGAATTTGGGCAGCCCCCAATCCGAATTGGCTCCAGCTTTGCTCCGCGAGATCAAAAACGTTGTTCTGCAAGACAAGAATTATATCGCCAGACTTAAAAGGCATTACTGCATGTTCAAAGAGGTGATAGATAGCGAAGCTTTTGAATCTGACCAAGAGGAAGATAGTACTTCCCACCCGGCAGTTGGTCGGAACGATCCTTGCCCGTGCGGCAGCGGTAAAAAATACAAGTAGTGCTGCGGGAGAAAAAGATGATCGACAATTACGCCGAGGCTATGGCCTTGATAGAAAAGATGAAGGCCCACCTGCCGATCACCGTCTACGCCGGCACAGCTATGATCCAATCACTGCGTCAGAGTGGTGAAAAGATCGGTTCCAAGCAGGAACTGGCCATTAAAGATGTCTTATACCTGGGCGATGAAGGCGGCATTGGCTGCGCCATTGAACTGCCGGGAGAACAAAAAACGGTAACTATAGCCTCGCTGACGCACCTGCGTATTTCGCCCGATCATCCTCTAGCCCCGGAAATGGAATCTTACCAGCTTGCCCGCACGCAAAAATTAGCCGGAAGGGGTTCTACAAGCTCCTCTCGATTTACAGCCAAACCCCGCAAAGATCGCCAGAAACGCAAGAAACGTAAGAAGCCTAAAAAACGGTAAATCTTCCGATGACGACTCATCTTTATCTGGCGCCCGCCGGGCACGGCAAAACAACGTATGTTCTCCGGCGCATCCGGCAGGCGCGCGCCGAGTTGCCGCTGGCGCCAATTGCCGTGATCTTGCCCAACCAGGCCCAGGTTCACGCCTTTCGCCGCCGTTTGAGCGCCGGCGGCGGTGCCCTGGGCGTCAACCTGGGAACCTTCTACACCCTCTACCCCGAAATACTGGCCTGGGCCGGGCAGCCCCAGCCGCGCCTGCCCGAACCGGTGCAATTCCGCCTGCTGCGCCACATTGTGGCCCAACTGTCCGATGACAATCGCCTGACCCACTACGCCCCCCTGCGCGACAAACCCGGCTTTGTGGTAGCCCTGCGAGCGTTGGTGGAAGAACTCAAACGCGCCCGCATTCACCGCGATGATTTTGAGCGGGCTATTCAAACCCTGCCCCACTCCGAGGCGCGCCTCACCGAACTGGTTGACATCTACACCGCTTATCAAAATTGGCTGCTGGCCCAGGGCTGGGCCGACACCGAAGGCCAGGGCTGGCTGGCCGCCTCCACCCTGGAACGCCGGCCCGAGTTGGGCCGCCATTTGCGCCTGCTCATTGTCGATGGCTTTGACGAATTCAATCCCAGCCAATTAGCCGTGCTAAACCTGCTGGCCGCCCGCGCCGCCGAAACCCTCATCACCCTCACCGGCGCGCCCGGCGAAAACAGCCGCCCGGCCTTCCGCCGCTTTGATCGCGCCCTGCGCGCCGTCGGCCAGGCGCTTGATCTGAGGCCGGAACCCTTGCCGGAACCGGCCCCAATGCCCTTTGCCCCGGCCCTGGCCCACCTGGAACGCCACCTCTTTACGCCCCGCGCCGCCCCATTGAATGCCGAAAACGAGCCGGACGCCATCACCTTTATGGAAACCCAAAACCGCGCCGAGGAGGTTCGTGCCGCCCTGCGCTGGCTCAAGGCGCGGCTGGCGCGCGACTCGATGGCCCCCTCCGAAGTGGCCCTCATCGCCCGCAGCCTGACCCCCTACCGCCCCTTCATCGAAGAAACCGCCGCCGAATTTGGCCTGACCGTCACCCTGCGCGAAGGGCTGCCCCTGGCCGCCAACCCGGCCATCGCCGCGCTGATGTCGCTGCTGGCCCTGCCGCTGCCAAATCATCCCCAGGGCAGCTGGCCCCGCCGTCCCCTGCTCGATGCCTGGCGCAGCCCTTACTTCAAGAATCCCGCCCCGGAAGGGCTGACAGACCTCGCCGATCATCTCGACCGCATCGCCCGGCAGGGGCTGGTGATCCACGGCCTGGGCCAGTGGCGCGAAGCCTTTGCCCAACAATTGGGTCGGGTTTCGCGGCCAAAAGGATCCGCCGCCCTGGAAGATGAGGGTGTGGTTCCTGCCGGTCAACTCTCGTCAGACGAGCTGCTGGCCCTGCAGGCTGCTTTTGATGCTTTTGTCGAGCGCCTCTCCCCGCCGCCCCGGGCCACCCTGCGCGACTACGCCGCCTTTGTCGAAGACCTGATTGGCAACGACCCCAAGCTGTCCAACGATGCATCTTATTTTTCTCCCCCCCCCTCGTTGGAGGAAAACCAACCAACTTCCCCCCCTCCGTTGGAGGAGAACCAGCCAACTTTCCCCCCTTTTGGGGGGGGCGAGGGGGGGCTTTCTGCCAGGTCGAAAAACACTGCCTACCCCTTGAAGAATGGGGAGATAGCCAACAGCCTGAATATGGTAACGCAAGCGTGGGCCGTGGCCGCCACCGCGCCCCGCGATATTGCCGCCCTGCGTGCCTTCAAAGATACGCTGCGCGGGCTGGTGCTGGCCGGGGCAGCGCTGAACCATACCGACGAACCCGCGCTCTCCTACGCCGATTTTTACGCCGAATTGCAAGGCGCGGTGCAGGGAACCGTCTACTACCTGCCGCCGCCGGACGCGCCGGAAACCGTCATCCCGGCCCTGTCGGCTCTGGATGCGCGGGGGCTGTCGTTCCGAGCTGCCGCCCTCATCGGCCTGGCCGAGGGCGAATTTCCCCGCGCCGAACGGGAAGACGTGCTGCTGCGCGAAGAAGACCGGGCCGCCTTGCGCCGGGCCGGGCTACCCGCCCTGGAACAACGTTTGCGCGGCGACGAAATGTCACTCTTTTATCTAGCCGTCACCCGCACCCGCGAAAAACTGTTCCTGTGCCGCCCTTACCTGGCCGACGACGGCCAACCGTGGGAGCCGTCCCTCTACTGGCAGCAAACGCTCCGCCTGATCGGGACAAAACCACGCCACCTGCGCCCGGAAGACCCCCTGCCCCTGGCCGACGTGGCCTCGACGCAGGAATTGGTGCAAACCGGCCTGCCCCTCACCGTTGATGTCCCGGAATTTGAACCGCTGCCCCCGGCCGCCGTTTTCCGTGTCCGGCGCGGGCTGGATGTGTTAGCGGCGCGGCTGGCGGGCCACCCTCAGGGCATTTTTGAGGGTGATTTGAGCCGCCTGTCCGGCCAACTGGCCGCTGCCTATGGCCCCGACCACATCTGGAGTTCCAGCCGCCTGGAAGCCTACGGCCTCTGCCCGCACCACTTCTGGCTGTGGCAGGATTTGGGCCTGGAACCGCGCCAGCCGCCGCAAGAAGGGTTTGATATTTTCATCCTGGGCAGCATGTACCACGAAATCCTGGAAAACGTCTACGCTCAAGCCGGCGAGCAGGCCGGCGCGAACCACCTGCCGGACCTGCTGCCTGCCGTGGCCCGCGATGTATTCGACCGCGCTCCGGCCGAATACGGCTTTCGGCCCACGCCGTTGTGGCAAATGCAGCGCGTGGAATTGGAGCAAATCGTGGCCGATACTTTGACCGCCCTGATCGAAGCCACCGCCGGCAGCGCGCCGCTGGCCCAGGAACAGGCCTTTGGCCTGGACGAGCAGCCGCCACTGGTGGTGCGGCGCGGCGACGACGAATTTCGAGCGCGCGGCTTCATCGACCGGGTAGACCAGTTGGCCGATGGCCGGCTGCGCATTATCGATTACAAATCCGGGGCCACGCCCATTGCCGCCCGCGACCTGCTGGAAGGACGCCGGCTGCAAATTGCGCTCTACGCCCTGGCCGCCCGCGACGCCCTGGCTCTGGGGAATCCGGCGGACGGTTTTTACTGGCACATCGGCTCGGCCAAACCCAGCAGCCTGCGCCTGGAAAAATTCGAGGGCGGGCTTGAGGGCGCGCTGAACATCGCCGTCGAGCACGTCTTCCGCCACATCGCCGGGGTGCGGGCCGGCCAATTTCCGCCGCTGCCACCCAAAGCGGGCTGCCCCGGCCACTGCCCCGGCGCGGCCTTTTGCTGGCGATACCAAACAAAAGGATGGTAGAAAATGACGCCTGACAATTCAACCTCCATCCTCTCTCTTTTCCCGCTCACCGACGACCAACAGACCGCGGTCAAATCGCAGCAGCCCGCCATCTCGGTGACGGCAGGCGCGGGGTCGGGCAAGACCCGTACTCTGGTGGGGCGCTACCTGGCGCTGCTGGAGCGAGAGCTGCCGCTGCGCTCCCTGGTGGCCATCACCTTCACCGACAAAGCCGCCCGCGAAATGCGCAACCGCATCCGCGCCCTGACCGCCGAGTGGCTGGCGCAGCTGGACGATGACACCCCGCGCGAATTATGGGCCGACGCCTTCAGCGCCCTCGACGCCGCCCGCATCAGCACCATCCACGCCCTGTGCGCCACCATTTTGCGCGCCCATCCCGCCGAAGCCGGCCTGGACCCGGCCTTTACTGTGCTGGATGAAGGCCAGAGCGCCATGGCCCGCGCCCGCGCCGTAGAACAGGGATTGATCTGGGCTGCTACCGATCCCCAGGCCGGCGAATTGTTCCGCCACTTCAAAGAAGGACAACTGCGCCGGCTGCTGGCCGATCTGCTGGAAAAACGGCTGGACGCGGCCCAGGCCCTGGCCGCCGTGCCCGCCGACCCGCTGCCGGTCTGGTCGGCGGCGCTGGACGGCTGGTTCCAGGAGCAGCTGGCCGCGCCTGCCTGGACAGGCCCGTTGGACACCCTGGCCAGGCTGCAAGCGTTGGCCGGCGATGATAAATTGGAGATCGCCCGGCAGGCGGTGCTGGCCAGTTGGCAAGAAGCGCATCAGGCGCAAGACTCCCGTAATTGGGACGCCCTGGTTGCGGCGCTGCTGAACCTGCGCGGTGCTATCACTACCGGCGGTCAGAAAAAGAATTGGGCCACCGATGACCTGGCCGCCGGGCGGAAAGCCATGGCCGCCCTGCGCGATCATTTTGACGATACCCTGACTCCGCTGGTCGATAAAAAGAAGCCGGTCACCTGGCACCTGGACCAACGAACCGCGCGCCTGCTGCCCTTGGTGCAGCGGCTGCTGGCCGAAGCCCAAACCATTTACCAGGGCTACAAAACCAACAGTCACGCCCTGGATTTTGACGATCTGGAGCAAATGACCGCGCAGCTGCTCACCACCAACCCGGTGGTTCGCGCCCGCTGGCAGCAGGAGATCAACGCGGTGCTGCTGGTGGATGAATTTCAGGATACCAACCAGCGCCAGCGCGAAATTGTTTACGCCCTGGCCGGGTTTGGTGCGGCATCTACGATGACGGCGGCATCGTCGGAGACGCCGCCGCTCCGTCCGGCTTCGCTGTTCATTGTGGGCGATGCCAAACAATCCATCTACCGTTTTCGCGGGGCGGATGTGACCGTTTTCCGGCAGGTGCAGGCCGACATCCGGCAGGCCGGCGGCGACCTGATCGATTTCAACCTGACCTTTCGGGCGCACCAATCCCTGGTCGAGTTGACCAACGCCCTGCTTGCGCCGCTGATGCCCGCCGAAGATGATCCGGCCCAGCCCTACGATGTGCCCTTTGCGCCGCTCAAAGCTCACCGTGATTGGCCACAAGACGGGATGCAGCCGCCCTACCTGGAATTTCAGCTGGGGTGGGGCGCGGACAAGGCCGAGGGCCGGGCCGCGGCAGCCGCCGGGCTGGCCGACCGGCTGTTGGAATTGCAGCAAAGCGGCCAAATTAAATGGCAGGATGTGGCCTTGCTTTTCCGGGCCAGCACCGCCTTTGGCGTTTACGAAGATGCGCTGGAGCGGGCCGGCATTCCCTTTGTCACCGTGGCCGGCCGCGGTTTTTACGACCGCCCCGAAGTGCGCGACATCCTCAATGCCCTGGCCGCCATTGCCGATCCTACCGATGATCTGGCCCTGGCCGGGCTGCTGCGCTCGCCGGCCATCGGCTTGAGCGATGCCGCCCTGTACCTGCTGCGCTGGAACGGATCTCAGCGGCGGCCATTTTGGTTGGCGCTGCAAAATTTGTCGTCCATCGAGGGCCTGGCGGATGAGGACCGGCAGCAGGCCGAATTTGCTCGCCAACTAATTGTCGACCTGCATGCCCAGGCCGGGCGGATATCGGTGGCGCAGTTGTTGAAACAGTTTTTGGATGAAACGTACTATCCGGCCATTTTGCGCCTGACCCCCGGCGGCGAGCGCATGCGCCGCAATATCGACAAGCTCCTGGCCGATGCCCATCAAAGCGAACTGGTCAGCGTGGCCGAATTTTTGGAATACATCGCGGCGCTGGGCGATGTGGGCGCGCGCGAAAGCGAAGCCCCCACCGAAGCCGGCGGGGCCGTGCAGTTGATGACCATTCACAAAGCCAAGGGGCTGGAATTTCCGGTGGTGGTATTGGCCGACGCGGGCTACAGCGGCGGCTTCCGGGCCGCGTCCTTTTACCTGGACCCGGACCTGGGGCTGCTGCTCAACCTGGCGGCGGATGAGGCGCAGCCGTGTGTGTTTCGACTGGCGGCCTGCCGCGCCGCCGACCGGGAAGCCGCCGAAGAACGACGCTTGCTTTACGTGGCGGCTACGCGGGCGATGGAAAAATTCATCGTTTCCGGCGATGTCAAATTGAGCACAGCCAAAGCTACGCCCGGCAAACTCCTGCTGAGCGGCTGGCTGGCCGATCTGGCTCAAGTGGTCGGCTTAAAAGAAATGACACTGCCCGACCCCCCCACGGCACCGCTGCCGGTTGCGCTCGATTGGCAGGATGGTGCGGCAGGGTGTGTTTTCCATCCGCCAACCACGGCATCGCCCCAGGCTGAGGCAGAAACCGTTCCACAGACCGGGGCCACAGATGAAACGCTCGATTTGCTGGACGGGGCGGCCACTGCGCCCCCGGCAGTGGCCGACGAAAAAGTGGCCGAGCGGGAAAGCGACCCGCCGCCCCGGGTGTGGCGGGTGGTGCCGCCCAGCCGCTACGAGGTGCCCTCCTGGGTGGTGGGCAGTTTGACCCACATGGCCCTGCGTTACTGGCGTTTTCCTGACGAGGACGATTTTACCGGTTTTCTGCGCCCGTTTGCCCTCGAAGCCGGGCTGACCGATCCGGCGGCCATCGAAACAGCGTTGAAGCGGGTCTCCACGCTGCTGGCCCGTTTTCAAACCCATTCCTTGCACGCCCAACTATCTGCCGCCGAGCGGCATCACGAAGTGCCTTTTAGCTTGCCGGTGGACAACCAAATGCACAGCGGCATTATCGACCTGCTGTTTCGGGTGGCGCCCGATGCGGCGTGGACTATTGCCGAGTTCAAAACCGACCGGCTGCCCGCCGGCCTCGATCTAAGGCAGCGCGCCGAAGCCAAAGGATATCTACAGCAGGTAGATGTTTATGAGCAAGCTGTGGGCCGGTTGATGGGGATTGCACCGGAGACGTTACTGGTATTTTTGAATGTGGGGCAATCGGTACAGGTTTTAGAGGTGTAACGTACTTCGATCAATCCTTTTATACTATCCGTCCAGCTATTACTTTGAATTAATCTCATAGCCAGAGGAAAAACAGGATGGCGACCTGCACCATTGCTCGCTCGATGAGTCGCTCTATCAGGGGAATCCTGCTAAAAGATGATTTCGCGGCACAAGTGCTGGGTGTTTTTGAACACGCCTGCGATTTGGTTACACCCGGCGGCGAGGTGATTGCCCTGGTTGCTCCGCAGATTGGCAATGGGCCATTTAACATTGTTGTGGACGATCCGCTGCCCCTTTTTTCCGGTCTCGATATCGATATACCGGTCACAGTGGTAGACGGCCAACTTCAACTTGGCGGATGGCGAGTTGACTTAAGAAGCGCAACCATGTGGGAACCTCGACCGGATTGGAATACGCTGCGCGCCCGGCAGGCAGCCATTATTTCTCGCCTTCCGCTTTTACATTGGGCCTGCCGCCGTTACGCTCCAAAAAATACCTTTTTGGCTTTATTGGAAACATCCTTATCCACAGGCGCCGTCTTGTCCACAGCGCAAAAGGCCGAAGAAGCCTTGCAAGCGGGCTGGCAAGGCCATCAACAACAATTACGATCAGCAGGCATCGGATTGGCCGGGCTGGGCAGCGGATTGACCCCCGCCGGTGATGATTTTCTGGCCGGCGCTATGCTTTGGGCCTGGCTGGCTCATCCCATCCCGGATAACTTTTGCCAATCTTTGCTCGATGCAGCCGCTCCGCGTACCACCACGCTCTCCGCCGCCTTTTTACGCGCCGCCGCCCAGGGAGAATGCAGCGCCTCCTGGCACAACCTGCTGGCGGCGCTCAGCAACGGCAGCGATGTCGAAATTATAGCCGCCGTGCAAAAAGTTCTGGCCCACGGCGCAACGTCCGGCGCGGATGGGCTGGCCGGATTTCTTTACCTGCCCACGTTTATTCCACCATCCCCGCCTCAACCATTGCCAGATACACCCTTTCGGCGCTAAAGGGGGGCGAGCCGGGGCGGACGCCAATGGCATCGTAAATAGCGTTGGCCACCGCCGGAATGGTGGGCACCATCGAATGCTCCCCAATGCCGCGCGCGCCCCACGGCCCGTCGTCTTGTGGTTCTTCAACAATGAGCGCCTGAATATCTGGCGGCGCGTCGGCGCTGGTGGCAATCCGGTAATCGACAAAGCTGGGATTTTGCAATACACCCTCTTTGAGTTGCAGGCTCTCAAACAGTGCCGTACTCAACCCCTGCACAAATCCGCCTTCAATTTGCGCCTTGACCGACTCCGGGTTGATGGCTTTGCCCACGTCAAAAGCGGCCACGCCCCGGATGATTTCGATTTTGCCGGTATCCAAATCCACTTCCAACTCTACGGCCTGCGCCCCGGTGGTGTAATGCACCACTGCACGTTCGCCCTGGCCGGTTTCCGGGTCCAGGCCGGTGACGTAAGTGGGCATAAATTTGCCCCGGCCCACAATTGGCCCGCCAATCCAACCCTGGTCGTTCGGTTTGGGCAAGCCGTAAATCACCAGCTCTTTTAACGAGGTTGATTCCTCAGTTTTGTAAGAAATCACCTCGCCGTTGACAATGCCCAGATCGTTGGCATCCTCATTCCACGCTTCGGCCACAATTTCCAGAATTTGCTGGCGGGCGTCGGTGGCGGCATTGACCACCGCGTTGCCCATACTCCAGGTCAATCGGCTGGCCACGGTCTGCCATTCGTACGGGCTGTATTGAGTATCTACCGGCCCGGCCACCCGCACCCACTCGTAGGGAATTCCCAGAACAGCGGCGGTCATTTGGGCCATCACGCTGAAGGTTCCCTGGCCAATCTCCTGCCCGCCCAGGCCCAGGGTCACGGTGCCGTCTTCGTTCAGTTCAACCCAGGCGCTCGACCCGGCGTTGGGCGGCATAGCCGGAGCTTTCCACATCAGGGCGATGCCTTTGCCGCGCCGTTTGTTGGGCGCGCTGGGCGGATTCTTGCGGCCCCAGTCGATGGCCTGGGCGACTTTTTCCACACACCGGGGCAGGCCGGTGGGGTGCATCTGGCTGCCGGTCACCAAAATGCTGCCTGTTTTGAGGCAGTTGATCCGGCGGAACTCAACCGGGTCCAGTTCGATTTCGTGGGCCAATTCATCAATACACTGCTCCAACCCGGCGTGCATTTCGGGCATGCCAAAGCCGCGCATCGGCCCGCTGACCGGGTGGTTGGTGTAGATGCAGTAACTGTCGGTTTTTACGTGAGGCACTTCGTAGGGGCCGCTGCTGCTGTACCCGGCGGCGCGGGTCATATTGACGCCGTACTCGGTGTAGGCCCCACCGTCCCAATAGAATCTGTTTTCCATCGCCACCAGGCGGCCCTGTTCATCACACCCCATCTTAAAATAGGCCACCAGGCCCTGGCGCACAAACGAGGTATAGAATTCCTCTTCCCGCGTCAGGCGCAGTTTGACTGCCCGGCCTTTGACTTTGGTGGCAATGGCCACGGCCAGCGCTTCCATGCTTACCCCGGCCTTGGAACCGAATCCGCCGCCCACATAGGGGGCAATCACCCGCATATCGCTTTGCGAGATGTCAAGCGTTTTGGCGATGAGATTTCGCTGGGCAAAGGGAGATTGCGAACTGCCCCACAAGGTTACTTTCCCGGTCTTATCTACTTTGGCTATCGCCACATGCGGTTCGATGGGCACGTGTTGAATGTGCGGAATGCGATATTTGCGTTCCACGATGGCCGCGCATGTTTCCCAGGCGCTATCCGTATCTCCTTTGCGAATTTTAAAGTAGTTGGAGATATTTGTGTCGGCCTGGGGTAGAATGAAAGGAACCACTTCGTACTCAGCCAGATTGGGATGGACCAGGGGCGCCTCGGGGCCGGCCCCAAATTGCGGATCGAGAACCGGTTCCAACACCTCATACTCAACGTCGATCAAATTTACCGCTTGCTCGGCGATTTCTTCGCTGACGGCAGCGACGCCGGCCACCGGATCGCCCACATAACGCGCCCGGTCGCGGCAGAAGATATGGCGGTCTCTCAAATACAGGCCAATGAAGCCGGGGAAATCCTGGCCGGTGACCACGGCTTTCACGCCCGGCAGTGCTTCGGCCCGGCTGGTATCAATGGATTTGATGATGGCATGCGGGTGGGGGCTGCGTTTGATGCGCGCATACAGCAGCCCCGCGCCAAATTCAATGTCGTCGGCAAAAATGGCCGCACCGGTTATTTTCTCGTGCGCATCTATCCGGGGCAGGCTCTGGCCGATAAGGTCTGGAGTTTTTGCCTGATTACGTTCTTTGGTTAGCATAAGTTCCTCCAAAAATAGAGCATGGTTAGAGAGTGGAGATTGGTAATTGGAGATTAGAGATTGTGATTTCCAATCTCTAATCTCTTCTATCCAATCTTCTCCAAAGCAGCTTCCTTCACCGCCTCGATAATTCGTAAATAACCGGTGCAGCGACACAAGTTCCCAACCAGGGCATCGCGGATTTCATAGTTGGTGGGATTAGGCTTGCGGTCCAGCAGCGCCCGCGCCGAGATGAGAATGCCGGGCGTGCAAAAACCGCATTGAACGCCGCCCTCAGCTACAATCGTTTCCTGCACCGGATCGAGCTGCCCATTGTGGGCCAGCCCCTCAACGGTGGTAATTTGAGCGCCGTCGCACTCAACGGCCAGCACCAGGCAACTGTTTACCGGCTCGCCATTCATCAATACGGTACAAGCGCCACATTCGCCGGCGGCGCAGCCGTTCTTGGTGCCGGTCAGCACCAGTTTTTCCCGGAGCATTTGCATAAGCGTCATCTGTGATGGCACGTCAACCATTTCGGTTTCGCCGTTAACGGTGAGGGTTATTTTATGAATTGCCATTTTAACCTCCTGGGGTCAGTGATCAGTATTCAGTTATCAGTAACTTGACCCGTCCTGAATATAGTTTACAGGTATACTAACAAACAGGACGGTGAAAAG
>CAZTFF010000022.1:0-93727 GCA_964612485.1 uncultured Caldilineaceae bacterium | reverse complement strand
GACTGTCTATATCTGCTATTTTTAATGTACATTATGTAAAGCAAAAGTCGAGTCATAACTGAGAAGAAAGCAGGCCACACCCTTTGTTGGGTGTGGCCCGTTGGCTTGTTTAAATATTCACTTTAAGGGTATAGGACTTATGCAAACATGTCATTTTGAGCGACCAAAGGGAGCGAAAAATCCCTGAAACGGTGTCTTGCCAGTAAAATTCCGAGGGATTCTTCACTCCGCTTCAGCCGCTTTGCTTCCAAGCTTCGTTCAGAATGACATGCGTAAGTCTTGGGGTGGTAAAAAACATCTTCTCTTTTACCGTTACCACGTAAACAACGGGAATTGCCCGGCCACCGCCTTCACTTCGTCCCGGATAGCCAGCAAATCGCCATTATCTTGAGCCTTCTGTTTGAAGGCTCGCACAAACAGCGCTCGCTCCGATTTTTCGGCGGGCAGCGTTTCATCTTTAACAATGTCGATGACGCGAGCGATCCACTTACCGATCTTTTCCATTTCAGCCTCTTTCATGCCCCGCGTGGTCGCCAGGGGGGTGCCCAGGCGTACGCCGGAGGGGTAAAACGGCGAGCACGGCTCGTTGGGGATGGCGTTGCGGTTGGCGTACATCCCGGCTACGTCCATGGCGTAGGCTACCTGGGTGCCCAGACCCTCGCTGAAAGAGGTGAGATCGATCACCATCAGATGGTTTTCGGTGCCGTCGCCCACCAGTTTGACGCCCTCGTTCATCAACGTCTCGGCCAGCACATCGGCGTTTTTGCGAACCTGTTGGGCATAGGTTTTGAACTCGGGCCGGGCCGCTTCTGCGGCGGCAATGGCAATGCCGGCGGTGGTGGCGTTGTGTGGGCCGCCCTGTAAGCCGGGAATAATGGCGCTGTCGATGGCCCGGCCCAGTTTGGGGTCTTTTTCCAAAGCGCGTTCGGTCACTAAAATGGCCGCGCCGCGCGGGCCGCGCAGGGTTTTGTGGGTGGTGGTCATCACCACGTCCACGTGCGGCACCGGCGAGGGATGCGCATCGCCGATCACCAGGCCGGTGATGTGGGAGATGTCGGCCACCAGCCAGGCGTTTACAGCGTCGGCCACCTCGCGGAATCTGGCAAATTCAAGCGTAAACGGATAAGAAGTGGTGCCGGCGATGATCAATTTAGGTTGGTGTTCCCGGGCCAGGGCCAGTAACTTGTCAAAATCAATACGGGCGTTCTCATCCAGGCCGTACTGCACCGAGTTGAAATATTTACCGGAGAAGGTCACGTTGGGATGGCCGTGGGT
Source organism: uncultured Caldilineaceae bacterium (assembly GCA_964612485.1). Lineage (GTDB taxonomy): Bacteria > Chloroflexota > Anaerolineae > 4572-78 > J111 > JAFGNV01. Next base: position 92,452 of record CAZTFF010000022.1, on the reverse strand, counting down.
CAGGTGGCCGCCGGCACCGAGCTTCAGCCCCATCAAGGTATCGCCCGGTTCCAGCAGGGCAAACAAAATGGCTGAATTGGCCGGAGAACCGGAGTAAGCCTGCACATTGGCGTAGGGCACGCCAAACAGTTCTTTGAGCCGGTCGATGGCCAGGGTTTCCAGCTTGTCGATCAATTGATTGCCTTCGTAATACCGCCGGCCCGAATAGCCCTCGGAATATTTGCTGGACAGGCAGGAGGATAAGACCGCCGAAACATCGGGCGAGCTGTGGTTTTCCGAGGGGATCAGGCCAATTTTCTCTTTTTGACGCTGTTCTTCCTGATTAATGAGATCAAAAACAATATCGGTCATGGCGACTCCTTTAGATGCGCTGCAATAAAAAAGACACCGGCTACTGCACGGTGCCCAGCCCAGACGAGCGGCTCTTGTGGGCTGCTCCGGGCTTCCTTGTGGTTGGTTCCACGGTCTCGCCAGTTGCCCGGAACGCATGGATGGTATGGATAGGGAGAAATATAACACATCTGGTGAGGGTGTCAAATAGTCGTCAATCTTCTGACGCCACATTGCGGGGAAGATGAATGGTAAACGAAGTACCTTCCCCCACCGCGCTTTCCACCTCGATATTGCCCTGGTGCCGTTTGATAATAGCGTAACTGATGGAGAGTTCCATGCCAAACGTTTGATCGCCTGTTTTGTAGAAAGGGTCAAAAATGTGGCGCAGATTTTGGGGCGAAAGACCGGAGCCGGTATCGCTGACAATGATCTGAATTTCTGATCCAACGGCCCGCGTGGTAACGCGCAGCGTGCCTCTTTCAGCCATGGCCTGGGCGGCATTACGAATAAGATAGTACAACGCCTGTTCGATCTGTTGGGCGTCAAGCTGAGTGATGGGCAATTGCGGATCAAAACCCCGCACAAATTCTATGGCTTCACCAGCCTGATCTTCATTATTGAATTTAGTCCAGGCCGCCTCTATGATGTCATTCAAGTTCGCTTCCTGAAGCGCGGACGTTCGCTCGCCGGAAAAATCAAGCAGGCTTTGCGCAATATTGCGGCAGCGCAGCGCCCCATCGCGCAGCGCGGTCAGCAAACGGATATTATCCTGATTCCGCTCGATCCGCCGGGCCAGTTGGTGAACATTATCCAGAATGCCGTTGATGGGCGCGCTGAGTTCCTGGGCCACGCCCGCGGCCATATAGCCCATCGCCGACAGCTTTTCGGTGCGGAGCAGTTGCCGGTTGGCCTCTTCCAGTTCGGCGGTGCGTTCTTCGGCCACTTTTTCATATTCCCGGCTGGACTGCTTGGCTTGATCGGCATCTGAACTAAGTTTGGCAAACAACTGCGCGTTTTGAATGGCAATGCTGGCGTAATCGGCCAGGGCCATCAACAAATTGAGATGGCTGTCGGTAAAGGATTGCAGCGTAATCTTGTTGTTGACGGCCAGCACGCCAATCACTCGCCCGCCGGCCTTCAACGGCACGTTGAGCAAGGACTTGACAAAATAGCCGGTGGTCAGCTTAAAAGAGTCATCCTCGTTAATGCCGCCGATCATCACCGGACGTCCGGTGCGCACCACCTGCCCGGCGATGCTGTCGTCGATTTTCATGCGGAAACTCTTGGCGCTCTTTTCTCCCATACCCCGGGCGGCGCGCAGGTACAACTCGCCGGAGGCGGGGTCCACCAGCATCAACGAGCCTTCGTCCGCCTCGGTGAGATAGACGGCGGCTTCAACAATACGGTTCAGTATTTCTTCCAGGTTTCTAATTGACGTAACGGAGCGGCCAATGCCGTACAAAAAACGCATTTCCTGAACGCGGCTCTCCAACTGCTGGTTGACTTTTAAAACGGTCTGCGTCAGGCGGTCGCGCTCTTGCCGCAGCCGGGATTCGGTCAGGGCGCGGTCGATGGCGTTGAGCATCTCATCGATGGCAAAGGGTTTGATAATGTAGTCTCGCGCGCCCAGCCGAAACGCGCGCACAGCGGTTCCCTCGGAGCCGTGAAACGTCATCAAAATGGCCGGGATTTCCAAACCCTTCTCCCGCATAGTTTCCAGCAGTTCCAACCCGCCCATTTGGGGCATCACCAAATCAGAGATGATCAGATCAACCGCTTGCTGCTGAATGATCTCCAGGGCCTGTACGCCATTTTGGGCCTCAATCATCTGGTAGCCGTTGGGTTCCAAGACATACTCTTGTAAAAATCTCAGACTATCTTCACGATCATCAACCGCCAACACGGTTTCTCCAGACACAACGGGTCTCCTTTACTCTGAAGCAATGCTTGCCGAACCCGGACAAAGCCGGAATTCCCCAAAAAAATACTGCCGGAAATTCTTGTTCATATACAAAAATTTTACTGGTTAGGCCCTATGATAAAACCAGAGTGATTTTTTGTAAAGTGGACAGCAGAGGGATGGGGACTACGGCTCCCTGTTGGCCTGTTCGCCCGTGCCAACTTTGTAAACCGCGCGCCAGGGTTTGTACCGGCTCACCACCACATCTTCATACAACATCGTATCGCTCACTTTGACGGTGCGGGTAATGGCCACATCCATACCGTCTTTGGCCCAATCTACCTGCTTGGTGACGCCTTTGGCCAGCGTGGGATCATCTTCGTAAAGCGGCGGGCCGTGCTTGACCAGATTGGTTATTTCCGGCTTGCTGACAATGATCTCGCGGTTGGGTTTGGTGCCAAAAAACTTAAAAGTCAACGTACCGGCCTGAAGATCGGTTTCGGTTTGAATGAGCAGAAAATGATCGGTGTCGTTGCGAAAGCGGAAATCCACATCCGGGGTGTAGATGGTAGCATCCAGGCCAACCACCGAGTTGGTTTCGTACCAGCCCACCCGGTAGCCGTGCGCCCAGCGTTCTACAATTTCAAAACCGCCAAAAAACGCGGTGCGAAACGCCGTGGTGCTCACCTGGCACACCCCCCCGCCAATGCCCACCGTGGTGCGGTTGCCGTAAATAATAAGCGACTCATCGAAACCGTTTTCTTTGCTCACTTCACCCAGATGCTTGTTGAAGGAAAATTCGTGGCCGGGAGGGATGATCACGCCGTCGAATCTGGAGGCGGACAGGGCGATATTGTTCATCCGGCCCTGGCTGGAGCCTTTGAAATAAGAGGTTGATTCGCTGACCAGTTCTTTGATGCCCAGCAACTCAGGGTCTTCGGTTGAGACCAGCGGCGGCACGTTGATGATCGGCAGGCGCGCCACCCGGTCCGGCAACTCAACCAGTTGAGTTAACTGCCGGTAGACCGCGTCAACGTCCAGTTTGCGGCCGGGGTGGCTTTCTTGCAGCACTTCAAGTTGGCCGCTTTCTTCATCAAACCTCACCCGCCCCTCGACCGGCTCCCGGTTGATGGCCGGGGCAAAATGTTCAATATACGGCGCAAATTTTTCTACATCCGGCTTGACCACCACCCGGGTTTTCTGGTTCTCATCAACTTCTTCGGTAACTTCAAGCAGCGCGGCCACGTCCTGGGGCTGCACCCGCCATTCGATGTTGTCGGTTTCCGTTTGCAACTGGAATTTGATCGGGCCGCCAAGCAGGTTTTCCGCCTGGACGCGGGCGTGTTCAACATCGGGAATGGGCGGCAGAATCTCCTGAGTAACAGCCTGCACGGGGGCAGGGTTCTCACTAAAAAAGGCATCTTCTAACAAGCCCCGCGTGGCGTCGATGTGGAGCTGCCGCCCTCGCTGTGCAGCGATCACTTCAATGGTGGCATCAGGATGAATGATGAGTTGGGCATTTTGCGGGGGATAGTTGATCTCTTCAGTCAGGCGCTGCAACACCTGGTTGGAGGGGCCACTGTCGTAGACCAGAACGGGATCAACATAATGGGCTGAACGGAGCAATTTTAGATGGGTCAGCAGGTCCGTCCAGAGATTGCCCTGCCGCCCCACGGCAAAGGCCCGCTCTACCGTGGCCGCCACATCGGCTCGAATACCTAACTCCTGGCCGGTGAACGTCCACGATTCGCCGTTGGCCCGGATGGTGATGGGGCGCAGCAAATAATGACCGGCCCGTTCGGTGACAGTGGTGGTCAGCTCGGCCTCGGACATCCCCCCGGCCTGAACGCCGGCCACCACCACGCCGGGATACACCCGGTTGAGGTAAATCACCTGATAGGCCAGCGTGGCGAAGATCATCGCCACCAGCAGCCCGCCTGTGACCAGCACAAAGAGCAGGGGCAGCCATAACCGGCCCATTTTAACCGATTTGAAGTTGAGAACCTGAGAGAGTTGGCTCATCGTTTTTCGAGAAAAAATTTTTGAGTCCGCAAAAAGAAACCACGTTACACAAAAAAAACTTAGCGTTCCTTCGCGTCCTTCGCGGATTTATAACCATTTTGGTTCCGGCTTGAAAGCAACGCGCCTTTAAATACGGCTTGGGCCGACTCAACATTTATACGCAATCACGCCCAAAAACTTGGTTTTTAGATGGAGGTAAATATACCGGCAGCCGGAGCCGATGTCAACCGGCTACTTGCCAAACTCGTGTCGGATTTCAACTAAAACTTCCGGCGCAAAAGGATCACGACCGGCGCGCAGCGCCTTCAGCCAGGCCCGGCGGCGGGCCAGCGGTTCCTGCCAGACATTGTTTTCCTGCCGCGCCATCCACGCGGCTGAGGCTTCAAAATCGGCCATCGCGGCTTCGGTCTCTCCCAGCAGGGCGTAGGTCAGGGCGCGGCTGTCTCTAAAGAGGGGGGAGGAGTCGAACGCGATCAACTGCTCGCAGTAAGGAAGCGCCTCTTCCGGCTGTTGCTCAACGCCATAGGCCCAGCACAATAAATTCAGCGCCGAGACATCATCGGGCCGCAGGTCTAACGTTTTTTTTAGATCGGGCAGAAAGGCGGCCAGGGGCCGGTCCTGTTTGTAGGCCAGGTAGGCGCGATGCAGGTAAGCGCCGGGCAGGTTGGGGTCAAGTGCCAGCGCTGTTTTCAGATCGGCGGCGGCCCGAGCGAAATTTTCCTGGCCGCCCCGGTTGATCAAAATCGAAGCGCGGTTGCTGTAAGCCAGCGGCCAGTCGGGTTTGGCGGCGATCACGTAATCCATATCCATCAACGCCTGCTCCAAATCGTTGGGCATAGCGCGCATAGTCAGGGCGACGCTGCGGTTGACGCGCGAGGAGAGCAAAGAAGGCCAGGCATCGACGGCCTGGTTGTAGGCGGCGATGGCCGCATCCAGATCGGGCGGGTTGGTCTCTTGATGGGCCAGCCCCAGGTAGAAATTGGCCAGCGCCCAGGTTTTTTCATCAACCCCGGTGGCGTTTTGCAAGCCGTTCCGCGCGCGAACCAGCAGCGAACGGGCCTGACCGGTTTCCTGCTGGTTGAGATAAATTTGCCCCAGGGCCATCAGGGCCAATGGCCGCACCAGTTGAGGTAAATCGCTATTGATGATGGCCGATAACTCCGGTACGCCGGCCACGTACTGCTGCAACGCCGGGTCAACAAACGCGCTCTGATCGGTAGGGTGGGTAAACTGGACCATGATCCGGCCCGCATCGTACTCGCCGTAAATTACCAGCGTGGCGCTGAGGGTGCGGCCCACCTGCACCGCTTCGGCTCGCGTGCCAACCACCTGCGGCCATTCCGCCACCCGAAACTTCTCCAATTGAGCCTGATCGATCTCCTGCTGTAAAGCGCCCGTCAACCGCCCGGCAATGTTGTAGCCTACCTGGCCGCCGGCGTAATTGGCAAAATGAGTCACCAGTACCAGGGTTTCGCCGGAGGAAGCGGGCGCAATAGCGGGAGCGCGATTGGTGGCCGCATAAACCCACCAGATGCCCAGCCCCACGGCTAAAAGAATGGCGATGACCACCGGCAGCAGCCAAAACCATCGGTGAGATGGGGGGGAAGCGGCGGGGTGTGGTTCCGCTGATTCTTCAAGCTGGCGCGGTGGTTCACCGGAGTCTGATTCCTTCGCCGGTGTTGGCTCCTCCGGGCGAAAGCCGGCGGCCAGCAGTAATTGATCCCGTTCTGCCGCGCTCAGCCGCAGCTTGCGGGCGATGGCCAGCACATCCTCCCGGTAGCGGGGCCGGGCTGTCATCCCCTCTCGCCAGCGAAAAATCGTCTGGCGGCTGACGCTGATCGCGCGGGATAACTCGGCATCGCTGATGCCGGCCCGTTGGATGTATTGGTTGAGCAAATGGCTGAAGTTTTCCATAACTGCCCCATTATACAAACGCCGGGGGAAAAGTTCAACATTTTCAGAAAAATATCCCGCTCTGTGAAAATCTGGCGCAACAACGGTTGCCTTCAACTAATAAACCTGCTGAATAGATACGCAGTTTTGGAAAAAAAAATGACAAATATCACTACCAAGGCAGCAGCACAACAATAAGTGTAGACCAGAATTCCAAACCGCACTTTGCGGACTGTATCATCTATGGTATAATGACTACGAGAAATTTTATGTCGAGTTAAAAATGCCAGAGAAACGGGGGTTCCTATGGCTACATCGTTAGAACTTGCTATTACTGCGATTCGCGCCAACCGAAAAGATGAAGGACGGCAGCTCTTGAACCTGCTCATCCAGGAAAACCCCAACAACGAGAAAGCCTGGCTGTGGATGAGCAGCGTGGTTGATACCGACGAGCAGCGCGCTCGCTGCCTGTATCACGTGCTGGCTATTAATCCCGATAATCAGGTGGCGCAGCGCGGGCTGAAATTGTTGGGCATTGTGGTGTCTGACTCGCGTCCGGTCAAAATACCACGCGACTCCCAGCCGATCCGCATTCCCAAACCCTCCCCGCCCAATACCAACTTTATGCCGCCTTCTGATACCCGGCCGCTGGAACCCAAACCGGAATTCAGGCCGATACCGGAACGCCGACCCTTCCGGCTCGATCCGCAAGCGGTGGTGGATGAACTTCCTTTTAAGCCTATTACCAAACCCTTTGCCGCAGCCCAAAATAGCGATGCGGCTCAAAGCCAACCACCGGCGCAGCCTGCCGGCCAGGCCCAACCATCGGACCGGCCTTCAAAACCTGTTCAACCGTCGGAGCCTGTTCCCGCCGCCCAATCTCCCGTTTCCCAACCCGTCCCGGCCCAACAAGAGGCTCCCCGGCCCGACAGCCGTCCCGTGGAAAACCCGCCCCATCCGTCGAGGCCGGTGCCGGCCCACCATACCGTTCCAAACCCTGTCCAGCAATCGCCCGGCGGTTTCCCCGCCGCCGGACAACCTCACCCGGACAGCCATCCGGTCCCGGTTTCACCTCAAACAGAACAGCCAATGCCTCCACAACAGATGAACACCGGAAGCCAATTTTATGGCCAACAACACGTGCAGGGGCAGCCGCCTGTTCAGGATACCCGACCTTCGCAGCCGGTGCCGGTCCAACAAGGTCCTTCGCAGCCGGTGCCGGTGGAACAGCAGCCGGGTTCCCAAATGGGCATGCCGCAATATCCGCAGGCCCAAGGCCAGCAGCCGGGCGCGCCCCTTCATTCTAATGCAACCATGATGATGCCTAATCCTCAAGCAGCTCACCCATCGGAACCGGTGCCGGTTCATGCCAGCGCCACAATGGGGATGCCGGCCTATAACCAGCAGCAGGGCGGGCAGCCCTACAACATGCACTCTAACTTAACCACTATGATGCCGGCGGGCGCCAACCCATTTATGATGCCGGCGGGTCACAACCAAGCAGCAATGGTAGATTACCGGATGGCCAATGCGATGGGGATGTCATCGCCACCAGCCAAAAAATCACAAAATGAAGAAGATGAAGAGGACGAGATCAACGTGCTGGCGGTGATCATTTTTGGTTCTCTTTCGGTGACCGCCTTAGGCGGGTTGGGGATGTTGATTTTGCTCATGTTCGCCACCTGAGATCAAACCGTTGATCGAATACCCTCACAGAGCGCTGCCTGGCGCTCTGTTTTTTTGTGGTCTGATTGAATTCGGGTACAATCAAGCCGGTTTTAGAATGCCGGAAAAATTTTAATGAGGCAGCCATGCAAAAAAAACCATCTCTGATCTATCTCATTACCGGCGGCGCCGGCTTTATTGGCTCTCATCTGGCCGATGCCCTGCTGGCGGCCAACCACCGGGTGCTGGTGGTTGATAATTTATCCACGGGCCGCATTGAGAATATTCAACATCTGATGGATCACGATTTATTCCATTTTGCCCGCGCCGATATTACCGACGGCATTGTAATGGACCGGCTGGCCTCCCAGGCCGATATTATTGTCCATCTGGCCGCAGCCGTGGGCGTGCAACTGATTGTGGAACATCCGGTGCATACTATTGAAACCAATGTGATGGGCACGGAAATTGTTTTAAAAACCGCGCTGCGTTACAACTGCCGCGTACTGCTGGCCAGCACTTCGGAGGTGTATGGCAAGGGCAGCAAAATCCCCTTCAGTGAAGGGGACGATGTTTTGCTGGGCGCAACGGATAAAAGTCGCTGGGCCTACGCCGCCAGCAAAATGGTGGATGAATTTCTGGCCCTGGCCTACCAGCGCGAATTTGGCCTGAGCGTTATTCCTGTCCGCTTTTTCAACACCGTGGGGCCGCGACAAACCGGCCGTTACGGTATGGTGGTGCCCCGCTTTGTACGCCAGGCCATTCAAAATGAAGCCCTCACCGTGTACGGCGACGGCTCGCAGCAGCGCTGTTTTTGCGATGTGCGCGATGTCGTCCAGGCGATTGTGGGACTGTCGCAACATCCTCAAGCCGCGGGCTGCGTTTATAATATCGGCAGTACTGAAGAAATCACTATTCTTGAACTGGCGAACCGGGTCAAAAAAATTACCAAAAGCCAATCGCCTGTGGTCACTGTGCCGTATGCAGAAGCGTACGCGCCGGGTTTTGAAGATATGCAGCGCCGGGTGCCGGATATAAGCCGCATCCACGGGCTGCTGGGGTGGCAGCATTCACGGTCGCTTGATGAAATACTTGAAGCCGTTTTTGATTACGAACGCGAGCGCCCTGGTTGACCGGCCCATTTTCTAACTTTATTTGTATATTTCCCTCACCGATTCCCAACGTTTCTGGGTCTTAATACTACAATGAGGCTTTTGGATTTCCGCGTCAAAAATGCTTTTTTGAATTTACAGACAGGAACCCACTGATATGGAGCCGTTACGCATACTTTTTGTCAGTCCCTATTTGCCTTCTCTCATCCGGGTACGTCCCTACAACCTCATTCAATACCTGGCGCGGCAGGGCCATCAGATCACGCTGCTGGCCCTGGTTCCTCCTAATGAAGATGAAAGCGGGCTGGAAGCACTGCGCCGTTGGTGCGCCGCCGTCAAAACAGTTTCTCTACCCCGCCGGCAAACGTACTTAAACGCGCTCCGCGCCCTGCCCAGCCGCATGCCGCTGCAAGCGGCCTATTCCCGCTCGCCGGAGATGGCGGCCCTTATTCGCCATACCCAGGCGCAGCAAGCGTTTGATGTGGCCCACGTGGAACATATGCGCGGGTCGGAACTCAGCCCGGCCATCAAAAACCTGCCGGTTGTATTTGATTCGGTCGATTCGATTTCTTTGTTGTTTGACCGGGTGGCCCAATCCGGTCCTACGCTGAAGAGCCGCTTATTGGCCAGGTTTGAAAAAGGCCGTAACCACGCCTACGAAGGCCGGCTGCTGGAACAATATGCGCGCGTGCTGGTGACATCGCCCCACGACCAGGCAGCGCTGGCCCGGCTGGCAACCGTCCCCCAGGCCGGCGACCGGCTGGTGATTTTGCCCAACGGCGTCAATCTGGATTATTTTTCGCCGCAAGATACAGCCCGCGAGCCGGCGACCCTTATTTTTACCGGCAAAATGAGCTACCACGCCAACATCGCCGCCGCCGAAACCCTCATCAACCAAATCATGCCCCTCATCTGGCAGCGAACGCCTCACGTAAAACTTCTGATCGTGGGTAAAGACCCGCCGGAGCAGCTCTGCGCCCAGGCCCAAGACAGCCGAATTGCCGTGACCGGCTTTGTGCCGGATCTTCGCCCTTATCTGGCCCAGGCAACGGTTTCGGTGTTGCCGATGCAATATGGGGTAGGAATTCAGAACAAAGCGTTAGAAGCAATGGCGATGGGAACGCCCGTGGTCAGCACGCCCCAATCTGTCAGCGCCTTGCAAACGGTCCCGGGGCAAGATGTGCTGGTGGCCGAAACACCCGCAGCCATCGCCCAGGCCGTGATCAGCCTGTTGGATGATCCAACCCGCCGTGAGGCGATGGGGCGCGCGGGCCGGCATTATGTAGAAACGTATCACAATTGGGAAAAAGTAGCGGAGCGGTTAACGTCAATTTACCACGAGGTTATTTTTGAGCACAAAGCATAGCAGGTTCCGCAAAAAGGTGAATCAGGGCGACATCCGCTGCGCCATTTCACCGGCATAGGCGGAGAGGTTGTTCCAGCCCCGCATATTCCAATACCACTCGTAATGCTCAAACTCTTGAGCCAATCTTAAACGACTCATAAACCCAAGCCGGCGGAACATGGTTTCTGCCGCATCAATCTGCCCGGTGTACAAGTAAGCATAACCCAATAATTTCAACGTAGCCTGGTTGGTTGGATCATGCTGATACGCCTGCTCCAGATGTTCCACTGCCGTATCAAACGCCAGTTGATCCAGCGCGATCAAGCCCAAACGCCGCCTGGCGGTGGGTTGATTCGGGTCCATATTGAGAGCCGCATCGAAATGATCGGTGGCCTGGGCCAAGAAAACATCGCGCATCGCCTCATCAGCCACCGACGCTAAATCGGCCCGGGTATGGGCAATGGCTCCTAGATTGGCATACCAGCTGCCGGCCAGCGAACGCCAGGAGAGAGCGCCTAAAACCAGAACCAGAACAACCACCGCCGCGCCCACGCCCCAAACGCTGTTGGCCGGTTGGGCAGGCAGGTTCCGGCGGCGCGGCTGTTCTAAAGCGGGCCGGCCTGCCGCAACTGCAAGTCCGGCCAGAACAAAAAGAACCGGCATGGTCCACACCGCCCCCGAAAACTGAATCGAGTCAACAAAGCCGTGAATCAGGCCGGCGGTCACGCCCAGCCAGGCCGCTCTGAATAACATCTGCGAGGCCGGATCCGGCTCACTTCGTTCTACACGAAAAACAAAATAGAAAAATACACCTATCAAACCGATAAAAGATGCCAGCCCCCATAATCCTTGCCCCAGGCCGATGGAAATAAAGATATTGTGGGCATAATACAAATAAGGGACGTGAATGAATAGTTGGTACCGGGAAAAGACCATCCCAAATGTTTCGCCCAGGCCAATGCCGGAAAACAGGTAATCTTGCATCAGATCAAAGCTGTTCTGGTAGAGCAGCAACCGGCCGTTGAGGGTGTTCAAAGTCGGGGTGATAAAAAGAATTTCCTGCTGGGGCGCGAGTTGAGTCAAAATGACGTAGGCTCCCACAAGGATGCCGCCCGCCACTCCCAAGCCAACCGCCAGCCAGGGCAGTACGCGAGCGCCAAACGTCAACAACAGCCAGATCGCCAGCGTAATGGCTACTCCGGCCCACGCGCCGCGAGATTCGGTGATGAACAGGCCGTAGGCAATGATGGCCGTCAACGCCAGCCAAATCCAGCGCGCGGGCTGGGGTGTACGCCAGGTAATCACCAAACTTATCAACAAAACGCCCTCTAAAAAACTGGCTACCGCATTAGGGTGTGGGGTAAAAAAAACCAGGTTTGGCATAAAAGCGCTGGTCAGGCGGCCCAGGGCCGGCACGTAGCCAAACTCTAATTCATAATTAAAATGGCGGTATTGTCCAACAAAATAAAACGCCAACAAAGCAGCGATAACAACCAAGGCTTTGCTCACCGGCCAGGGTGAAAGCGGAGACCCCGCAATCACCAAAAACAGGCTTATACTCACCAGCATGGCCAACAGCACCGGCCAGCTTAGAGATGGATCATAAGCGTTGTGGGCGGCCACAAAGGCGCTGGCCAAAAATATCAACAGCAAAATAACGGCTAAACCAAAGAGTTTGGGCCGGTACAGGCTAATCTGAAGGATCATAAGGCAATTCCAGGAACGTAGTCTCTTAACAACCAGACCGCCGACAACAGGCGGCAGACCACCGGAGATATTTAGCGGTCGGTCGTCCGTCGTCGGTGGTCGTGTGTAGAAAAAAGCATCAAATCATAGAAAAATGTCCGTCAGCAAATCACTCGGTTTTGAAACTGAAGGGAGGAATTCGTTTCCACCAGGGGCGCTGGGCCGAACGACCTTGCTGGTAAACGCTGCTGCCGCTGCGGGTATAATATTTGGAATGATGATAGCTGGCCTCGCCGCCGGGCGCGTGATTCAAAATGCCTCCCAGAATATTGGCTCCCACCTGGTTGAGGCGTTTGAGCGCCTGTTTGAACACCCGGCTGCGCGTCCGTTTGGCATAGGTAACAATCACCACCCCATCAACCTGTTTGGAAAGTACCGCGGCATCGGTGACCGCCAGCACAGGCGAAGTATCAAACAGAACGATGTCGGCTATATCTTTCAGGCGGCTCACCAACTCTACCATACGCGGGGAACCCAGCATTTCGGCGGTATTCGGGGGCAGGGGGCCGCTGGTCATGATTTCTAAATTTTCAACGCCGGTGCTTTTAAGATAGTCATTAATATCCAGGTCCGGCATCCGCAGCAGGTCGGTTACGCCCTCGGTGTTGGGCAATCGAAAAATTTTGTGCATCACCGGCTGGCGGAGGTCGGTATCAACCACCACTGTTTTAAGGCCGGCCTGGGCCATAATAATCCCCAAATTAGCCACGGTAAGGCTTTTACCTTCACCTGGGTTGGCGCTGGTAACTAGAATTGTCTCAGCCGGTTGGCCGACTCCCATGTACTGGATGTTGGTTCGGATCAGCCGGTACGCTTCTGCAACCGGAGAAAATGTGCCGTGGGCCGTGATCAGCTTATCCGAAGGGGTTTCTCCTTTTACCGAGGAAATACTGCCCAAGACCGTTAAGCCAAAAGGTGCGCTTAAATCGTTGGTGGAGCGGATGGTATCGTCCAAATATTCCAACACCAATGCCGCGCTGACGGCCAGCACAAATCCAACGGCGGCGGCCAACATGACATTCATCGGAATATTGGGGCTGATTGGGCGGAAGGGTAACTGGGCCGGTTCGATAATGCTCAGATAGTTAGGGCTGTCGCCGCCCCCGCTCAAAAAATCCAGCAGATCAAGATAATCATTTCGCCAGCCGTTAATCAATCGTTCCAGACCGGTGATCTCGTTTTGCAAATTCTGGATCTGTCGCGCACTCAAAGCGGTTTCTAACTCGGCCTCAAGTTCTTGTTTTCGAACTTCGGCGGTTTCCATCTTCTCTTCCAGATCATCCAACTGTTCCAGAATAAAACCGCTCCGCTCCTCGCGCTGCTGATTTTCGGGCGAGCTGGGGCTTTGCAAAATCAATTGGTAAGCAACCTCATCGGCAATGGCTACCGCCCGTTCGGGCGATACATCATTCACAGCGATGGCGAGCAGTTGGGTTTGGGGCACCGGCGCGGCGTAAACCCGGCTTCGTAACTGCTGCCAGTTCATTCTTAACCCCAAACTATCAACGGTGGCCTGTAAAACCGGCTGCCGCGCAACCATTTGCGCATAGGATTGCGCCAACTGTTCGGTGGTCGCAAAATCTGCGCCGGTTGGATTGGCCTGCTGAATGACCTGCCCCACCATCAACGTGGTGGTTGTCTGATAGACGCGCGGCTGCTGCGCGCTCACATAATAGCTGGCCACGGCAGCAACCACGGTGCTTAATACAATAAGCCACCACCATCTTAGAACACGTAGCAAATATTGAGTTAATTCCATATCCATATGCAGCACCTTTTGATTACAATTTGCCTTTATCGGGCTTACGCAACATGTCATTTTGAGCGACCAGCGGGAACGAAAAATCCCTAAAACGGTGTCTTGCCAGTAAAATTCCGAGGGATTCTTCACTCCGCTTCAGCCGCTTTGCTTCCAAGCTTGGTTCAGAATGACATGCGTAAGTCCTGTTTTATTTGGAATTTTTAAATCTGACTTCACTACCGGCGCTTTTTGACTGAAATCAAAATCTTATCGCAAAGACACTTCGCGCGCGAGTGGCCCAGTTAAGCGAATTTGTCGGATCTTTTTTTAAATCTTTTTATTCGTGATTAAAAGTGCGCGGTAGTAAAAAGCCTGACAAGTTTTGAAACCGATTTTACATAGTTTCAGTTAACGCCTTTGTTCCTCTGGCGGGGCCGGATCGAGATATTTTACCCAAACCGGCGCCCAATCATTGTACGGAGTCCAACTATCCCACCCCATCAAAAGTTTTTGATCGCTCCCATCGGTATTCATGATCCATAACTGTTGGTTCCCGGTTCTGTTCGACATAAAAACGATTTGCTGCCCATCCGGCGACCACGACGGGGATTTATCCCATTCCCAGCTATTTTTAGTAAGCTGGCGGATCTTCGAGCCGTCTCGGTTCACCACCCAGATTTCATCATTTTGGGATTCGGTAGAGACAAAAGCAATTTCATCACTTACAGGCGACCAGGCCGGCTCGTAGACAATGCCCGCGCCCATGCGGGTGGCAATATCTTCTTGTTTGTATTTATAATCATAAATATGAATGGCAAATTCTTCGGTGGGGGTATAACGTCTGTCCGTAACCTCCGGAGTCCCACCAATTACCTGGATGGTTTCTTCCAAAATATTTGTCCACAACAACTGTTTCACATACGCCCGAAAGACCGTATCGGCGGAATACTGGTCCCGTTCCTGGGCCATCTCATAGGGCCAGGCGGCGGTCAAACGGCCCAGTTCGCCCGTTTCAGGATCGTACACATAAACATAGCTTTCGTCGGTATTATTGTTGTCATCCTCGCCGGTTTCCCGGTCAGACAGGAAGAGTATTTTCCCCATCAATGCCGGCGGCATCGAGAGCGGGGTAGAGGGCGTGGGCGTTACGGGTGTTGGCGACAGGATCAGGGGAAGGGGTTCGTAGACGGGCGTTGGCGTAGCCACCACAATATTGGCGGGGGTCGAGGTGGGGGTTCCGGTTGTTATCGCCATCGCGGCTGCTTCAGCCGCCGCAAATTGGGCGGTGGCCTCGTTCAACGGCGTTGGCGTTTCTGTGACTACTACGGGCGTCACCCAATTATAAGGCAGCGGCGTGAGTGTTCCCCACCGGGTTGCCCGCGCCGTCGCTTCGATGGATAGTGTGGCCGCCGCAAAAACTGTATCGGGCGTGGGCGTGGAGGTAATAAGAATATAGGTGGCCGGGGTTGGAATGGGCGTGGAGGTTTCGGTGGGAGTGGGGGTGGCCGTGACCGCATCGGGCGGGATGGGAGTGGCCGTGCCTGTTGTCAGCGCAATGGCGGTGGCAATGGCATCCCGCGCTTCGGCGGTGGCCTCATTGTCTGGCGCGGGGGTTGGCACCAGCACCAGATATTCAGGATAGGGGGTAGGGGTTACAGCGTTGGGCGGCAGCGGCGTTGGCGTTCCAACGCGGGTTGCCTCGACGGTTGATTGCGCCGCCAGGGCCGCCGCCGTGATGATATTTTCCGGGGTGGGGGTGCTGGTTACCAACACAAAATCAAAAGCCGGTGGAGTAGCCGGCGGCGGCCCAACTTCAAGCAGCAATGTTACGTTGTTGCCCGCGCTGCGCGGCCCGTAACCTGTATCCCACGCAAAAAGATTATCCGGCCCCACCAGCGGGCCTTCCACTCGAAACGCAATCGTGGGAACTTCGTTATTCACGATCCGCTCCTCAAGGATCCTTCGCTGATCGCCTGTTAACTCGAATGTATTTGTTTGCTCAACAGCTAAATCCCGGCTTCCCAGAATAGGGCTTAAGGTTTGCACCACCGGCGCGTTAAAAATGCTCTGAAATGATTGCCGGCGCCAATCCTGACCCACCTCGTTATTCAGCATCCGCACCGTCCAGGCGCCCGCGGCATCAGATTGATCGCGATTAATGGCCAGCCGATCATCCCGCAGGCCCGTCATTTGCAGAACGGCGGATTCAATCGACGCGCCGCGAGGGATCTCGCTTAGATCAATCAGAAAGGCGCTGTTATAAACCTGGTTATCAAAAAAACCGGCGTACAGGTAAGAATCTCCAAAGTGATTGCCGCGCTCTTCAACATCCGTTACCCAGCCAATGGCGCTCTGGCTGGGTGAGAGTTCAATTATTTCGTTATTTGGATCTGAGGCAATGGGGGTTGAAGTGCTAGCCGCCGCAACCGGAACGGGCGTCGATGTCACAGGTTCCGGGGTAACGGCGGATTCAGCGGTTATGCGGGGGGAAGAAACCGGCGTTTGAGTTTCTTGCTGGACAACCGGCGGCGCCGTTTCGGGTTCGCCAAATTGACGGCTGGCAAAGAACAGGCCCAAAATCACAGCCAGCCCCAGCAACAACCCCAGCGCGCCCAACAGAACCGCCTGCCAGAGCGATATTTTTTTTGTTAATGCCGGCGCAGCGCCGGTCAGCGCGGAACCGGTTGCGTCGTCTTCGCCCGGCGGCTCCACAAAACGGGGGCACGTAGGATAGCGCCGGCTCAAACAGAACGCATCCTGGTGTTCCAGCGGAATAGTTGTCTCTAAACCGGCGGCAAAACAGCGATGCGCGGAATCCGGTTGGGAGAAACGAGAGGCAGGATCGTTGGAGAATCCCAAATAAGGGCATATTCGTTTAGACTGAGCCTGTTCAGACATAAAAATTCCCGTAAAAAACCTCTATAGCAAGTCTATCGGTACGCATAAGTTTAGCAATATTTGATAGTAAAATAACAAGAGATTAGTTAGAAAAAAGTTAGAAAGTCTTACCGCACCATCTCGAAAAGGAACGGAAGAGACTTAAAGTTTTTAAGGTCAATCTTATAGATTTCTAACAAACGTAATCTAAGATTTGTCTGCATTAGCATATTTATTATAATTGACCTGACTCAGTTAAGGCGGCAACCAACCTGGTAACTTCCTGTCGGGGAGATTGCCTGTGAAGACAGTTTATCTACCCCGTCAGTCTGCGGACAGACGGGGTTTTTACGCGCCCAAAATAGTTTCTTAAAGTTTTCTTAAGCTTTTATTGGACTGAACTTAAAGTTATTGATGAAGATGTTGTGATATGCTTTACCGTGGTACAACTCATTATCCTCAGGAGGAGTCATCTATGATCAACGTGACCGAACTTACCAAATCTTACGGCCCGATCCAGGCGCTGCGAAATGTTTCGTTTGAGGTAACATCCGGCGAAATTGTGGGCTTGCTGGGGCCAAACGGCGCGGGCAAATCGACCGCTATGAAAATCCTTACCGGCTATTTGCAGCCGGACGCCGGCGTCGTCACCATCGATGGGCTGGATGTATTGAGCCGTCCCCGCGAGGTGCAGGCCCGGCTGGGCTACCTGCCGGAAAACGCGCCTGTTTATCCCGAAATGTCGGTCCAAGCGTACCTGCTGATGATGGCCGACCTGCGCGAAATTCCGCGCGAGGAGCAGCGCGCCTATCTCTCGCGGGCAGTGTACGCCACCGGTCTGGAAGACCGGCTCACCCAACCTATCGGCCAACTGAGTAAAGGCTACCGCCAGCGGGTGGGACTGGCCCAGGCCATTTTGCACCAACCTAAATTGCTCATTTTAGACGAACCCACCATCGGGCTGGACCCCACCCAAATTGTAGAAATCCGTCACCTCATCCGGCGGTTAGCGCCGCAAAGCACCATTCTTTTTTCCTCCCACATTTTGTCCGAAGTGGAAGCCGTGTGCGACCGCGTCATCATCATCATCAATGGGGAGGTGAAGGCCGACGCCCGCCTGGCCGATTTGTCGGCCACCGCCGACGCCATTCTGGTGTTGCAGGCAGCCGTGGATCAACTTGAACCCTCGCTGCAAGCGCTGGACGGCGTGGATGGGGTATCGCCCCTTGATTCTGCCGACGGCTACCCGGCCTACCGGGTGACGGGCCTGACCAACGATAACCTCTGCCCGGCCATTTACGAGCTGGCCCGGCAGAAAAATTGGCCGCTCCGCGAGCTGCGGCGCGATGCCCGCACCCTGGAAACCGTGTTCAACGAACTGGCCACCGTAACCGCGCAGGCAACCGAAACCGTTGAAACTGTGGAAGAGGAGGCGTAAAATGAAACAGACGTTAGCCGTCATCCGTAAAGAACTCAACCACTATTTTGGCTCGCCGATGGCGCTCATTTTTGTGGGCGTCTTTTTGGCCGCCAACCTCTTTGTCTTTTTCTGGGTGGATGCCTTTTGGGCGCGCGGCGTGGCCGATATGCGCTCGATGTTCCGCTGGCTGCCCATTTTGCTGATCTTTTTAATGGCCGCGCTGACCATGCGCCAGTGGAGCGAGGAAGAACTCTCCGGTACGCTGGAAATGCTGCTCACGCTGCCGGCCCGCTTTGTCCAGCTTGTGCTGGGCAAATTTCTGGGCGTGATGGCCCTGGTGCTGGCCGCCCTGGCCCTGACCCTGTTTTTGCCGCTCACCGTTTCGCTGCTGGGCAACCTGGATTGGGGGCCGGTGTGGGGCGGCTACCTGGCCTCGATTTTGCTGGCCGGGGGGTACGCGGCCATTGGCCTCTTTATTTCATCGCGCACCAACAACCAGATCGTCTCGCTCATTCTCACCGTACTGGTGATCGGCTTGTGGTACCTCATCGGCACCCAGGCCGTGGCCGGCTTTTTTGGCGACAACGTGGCCGAAATTCTACGCGCCATTGGCCTGGGCAGCCGTTTTGAAAGCATCGAACGCGGCGTCATCGACCTGCGCGATCTGGTGTATTATCTCTCGCTGACCGGCCTGTTTTTGCTGCTCAACACCCTCTCGCTGGACATGAAACGGTGGAGCTACACCGATAACACCGCCCGCTACCGCCGGGGTATGCTGCTCACCGCAGCCTTGCTCGGCCTGAACTTAATTCTGGTCAACGTCTGGCTCTACCCCCTCAACAGCGCGCGCCTCGACGTCACCGAAAACAAGCAATACAGCCTCTCCCCCGCCACCGAAGACCTGTTGAACAACTTGCAGGAACCGCTGCTCATTCGCGGCTACTTCAGCGAAAAAACTCACCCCCTGCTGGCCCCGCTGGTGCCCCGCATCCGCGATATGCTGGAAGAGTACAAAATTGCCTCCAACGGCAAGGTAGTGGTGGAAATTGTCGATCCGCTGGAAAACCCGGAGCTGGAAGCCGAGGCCAACCAGACCTACGGCATCCGCCCCACCCCCCTGCAAGCCGCCGATCGCTACGGCGCGTCGGTAGTGAACGCCTATTTTGACATCTTGATCCGCTACGGCGACCAGAGCGAGGTGCTGGGCTTTCAGGACCTCATCGAAGTGCAGCCCTACCCCAGCGGCGATGTGGATGTGCGGCTGCGCAACCTGGAATACGACCTGACCCGCGCCATCAAAAAATCGGTGTACGGCTTCCAGAGCCTTGATGCCGTGCTGGCGGCGATGGAAGAACCGGTCAAGCTGACCTTTTTTGTGACGCCCGAAATGCTGCCCGAATGGCTGGCCGGCACGCCGGAAACCGTCATGAGCGTGGCCGATGAAATTGTCACCGAATCCGGCGGTAAATTTGAATTTGAGATCATCAACCCCGACGATCCTAACAGCCCTATAGCGCGGGAGGCGCTCATCAACCAGGGCATCCAACCCTTTCCGCTCTCCCTCTTTTCCGACCAGAGCTATTTTCTCCACATGTTGCTGCAAATTGGCGATGAGGCCCAACTGCTCTTTCCCTCCGGGGATCTGAGCGAAGCCGACATCCGCACCACCATCGAATCGGCCTTGAAGCGGGCCTCGCCCGGTTTCCTGAAAACGGTCGGCGTCTGGACGCCGCCGCAGGTGCCGCAGCAAAACGCGCTGGGCCAGCAGCAGCCGTCGTTCAAGCAATACGGCCAGATTTCCGAGCAGTTGCGCCAGGAATACAACGTGCGCCCGGTGGATCTATCAAGCGGGCAGGTTCCCGCCGGCATTGATGTGCTACTGGTCATCGCCCCGCAGAGTATGAGCGATAAAGAACGTTACGCCATCGACCAATACCTGATGCAGGGCGGCGCGGTGGTGGCCGCCGCCGGGAATTACATCTTTAACCCCGATCCTTTCGCCGGCACGCTGGGCGTGGCCCCGGTGGAAGAGGGGCTGGGCGAGATGCTGGCCGGCTACGGCATCAACGTGCAGGAGGGGCTGGTGATGGACCCGCAGAACGAGGATTTTCCCATCCAGGTGCAACGCAATCTGGGCGACGTGATGGTCAACGAAATCCAGGCGCTGGATTATCCCTACTTTGTCGATGTCCGGCCCGGCGGTATGGATCAGGACAGCCCGATTTTGGGCAGCCTGCCTGCCGTCACCATGAACTGGGTCTCGCCGCTGGAGGTTGATGAAACCAAGAACGCGGAGCGCAACGTGACCGTGCTGCTGGAATCCAGCCCGCAGTCAACGTTGAGCGGCCCCAACCCCAACGTAAATCCAAATATGGATTTGCCCGACTTGGGCTTCACGTTGCAGGGCGAACGCCAATCTTACCCGCTGGCCGTCTCGGTGCAGGGTGTTTTTGAGAGTTACTTCAAAGACAAACCTTCGCCGCTGGTGGCCGGCGCCGAAGCAGAACCATCCGAGGCAGCGCCCACCGCCGAAAGCAGCGGCCTGGGCACCATCGAACGTTCGCCCGAAACGGCCCGGCTGGTAGTCATCGGCAGCGCCGAATTTCTGAACGACATCATTCTGGGCCTGTCGGGCAATTTAAGCGGCGACCGGTTCCTCAACAGCTTGCAGTTTGCTCAAAACACTATCGACTGGTCCGTGGAAGATTTGGACCTGCTCACCATTCGCTCACGCGGCGCAGCGGTGCGGCTGTTGAACCCGCTGGGAGAAAGCGACCAACGCTTCTGGGAAGTGGTAAACTACGCGCTGGCCTTGCTGGCCCTGGTGGGTCTGGGCGTGCTGTGGCGCGTTCGCCAACAGAACGAGCAGCCGGTTGAGTTGATCCCGGAGAACGAACTGCCGCCCGAAACCAAGGCGGAGCCGGCCCAGGTGTAATGATTTTTCAGGACAGGAGAAAATTATGATGACCCGATACCAACAAATTTTAGCCGTTGTCTTAGTCATTCAAATCGCGCTGGCCGTCTTCATTTTCTGGCCGCAATCAAGCGGCCAGGCCGCCAACGCGCCGCTGCTGCCGGATTTTGCCGCTGCAGACGTCATCAGCCTGACCATTGAGGATGGGGACGGCAATCGCATTGTCTTGGCCAAAGATGGCGGCCAGTGGATACTGCCCGAAGCCGGCGAGTATCCTGCCGACGGGGAAAAAATTCTGCCGGCTTTAGAAAAATTTGAAGGCGTGGAAACCAACCGGCTGGTAACCGAAACCGAAGGCAGCCACAAACGGCTGAAAGTGGCGCCGGATGATTTCAATCGTCGGCTGGCGGTAACGCTGCAAGACGGCACGCAGCAGGAAATTCTGATCGGCAACAGCGCCGGAGCCGGGGCCACGCATATTCGGGCCGGCGACCGGCCTCAAGTTTATCTAACCGGTGCGGTTCAGCCCTTTGATGTCGATCCCCGCGCTGCCACCTGGATTGATCCGGTGTACTATACGATCCCTCAAACCACCACCGTGGCCCTGACCCTGGAAAATGCAAACGGCACGTTTGCATTTAAACGAGCCGGCGACACCTGGACGATGCAGGGGCTGGAGGACGGCGAAGAATTTGCCGAGAACAATTTAACTACCCTGCTCAATCAACTCACCACCTTGCGAATGACCCAACCCGCCGGCCAAGAAGAACAACCCGCCTACGGCCTGGACGAGCCGCAGGCTGTCGTCACCATCACCACGGAAGACGGCCAGGAACACACCCTGCGTATTGGCGCGCAAGATGAAGACAGCCAGGATTATCTGGTGAAATCGACCGATTCGGAATACTACGTGTGGATCGCCCAATTTACGGGAAATGATCTAATTGAGAAAACCCGTGAAGATTTTTTGCTTCCGCCGCCCACGCCGGAAAATGAAACTTCCCAATCCGCGGAATAGTCCCATTTCATCAGGTGACAGTCACTTTTGTAGTGACTGTCACCTGACAGAATCTCGTTTATTTGTCCTCTATTTGACATAAACTACAGCGTTCAATCTCAAGTCGAAAAGTTCTCAAAAAATTTTAAAAAGCTGTTTTAAAGGTGGCAATTAATAAATTTTATCCATAGATTTTTATTTAAAATGCTTTTATCTGTGTTCATCTGTGTTCATCTGTGGACTTTTGCGAGCCTTTTAAAACGGTCTCTAAAACGCATAGCCGTTTAGAGCATACGTTTTTGCGTTCGTTTTATTAATCTGATTCTTATCCACCCCTCAGCAAATTCTCAGAGAAGTAGGGTTTACTATGCTTGACTCATCATATAGGTACGAATTATCTACGATCAGGAGGTTCGATCATGAAATTTGGTAAACTAACGTTATGGCTGGCCGGATTTTTAGTTGTGATGGTCAGCGTTTCAGCCGGGGCGGTGATGGGGGGCGTGGCCGGTTTTGTGGTGGCTCAAACTCAGAGCGAAACGGAAACGGCTGCGTTAGACGCGCCGGTGTCTGAGCCGGCTGAAGTGGAAGCCCAGCCGGTGTTCAACCCGCCCCCGACAGCGCCGGAACCCCAATCGCTGGTGATCACCGAACAATCCGCTACGGTGGATGCGGTAAAAGATGTTTTGCCCGCGGTGGTGACGATCATCAGCCAGGGCAACCGAGGCACCGGCAGCGGATCAGGTTTTTTCATCAACAATGAAGGCTATGTAGTGACCAACAACCACGTGGTAGAAAACGCCGAGCAGCTACTGGTGATCTATTCTCAGGGCGGCACCGCCAAAGCCGAACTGGTAGGCACCGCGCCCGATTTTGATCTGGCCGTGTTGAAAGTTGACGGCGATATTCCGGCCGTTACCACCTGGGGCGACTCCGGCGAGATTCCCCTCGGATCGCAAGTGGTGGCCATTGGCTCGGCGCTGGGACGGTATCAAAACACGGTCACTGCCGGAATTTTGAGCGGCTTCAACCGCGAACTTGGCCCGCTGCGCGGCCTGCTGCAAACCGATGCTGCCATCAACCAGGGGAACAGCGGCGGTCCGCTCATTGATCTGGCCGGGCAGGTGATTGGCATCAACACGCTCATTGTGCGAGGCGGCTTTCAGAACGCCGAAGGATTGGGCTTTGCCATCCCCAGCAATGTGGCTATGAAAGTGGTAGATCAATTGATTGAAACCGGCGAAGTTAAGCCGTCCTTTTTGGGCATTCAATATCAAGAGTTGAACCCGCAGTTGGCCAATGAAGTTGGTTTGGACATCACCTATGGCGCGCTGCTGCAAGAGATTGTGGCCGGTACGCCGGCTGATCAGGCTCAATTGGAGCCAGGCGATGTGATTGTGGCTATCAACGGCCAGATGATTGACGACCGCCACCCCCTGGTGAGCGAACTGCTGGAATACGTGGCCGGAGAAACCATCACCCTTGACATCTTGCGGGATGGCGATACCTTCCAGACCACGCTAACCCTGGGCGAGCGGGCTTAATATCCCGATCTGGGTGCGTTGTGGGCCATTGGCCTGCGGACGAGAACGGCAAACGACGCAAGCATCGAGCAAGCCATTTGCGACAGAAAGATCATCCGTACCCGGCCTATGCGCGGAACTTTGCACTTTGTCACCCCGGAAGATATTCGCTGGATGCTGGCCCTGCTGACTCCCAGAAGTATCGCCAATATGGCGCGACGTCACCAACAATTTGAGCTAGATGCAGCCATTTTTACTCGCGGCAAGACCCTGTTCACCAAAGCACTTCAGGATGGTAAAGGGTCAAAAAACTGCAATGCCTGACCCAAACCTGCCGTGATGACACGGATCGTACACTACAAAGACAGCATCTCATAGACAAGAATTCCGGTCAAATCACACGGTTATTGAAACATCTACCTTTCTGTTCAGCAATTCTATCGCTGTATGGTCATCTGTAATTAAAGCGTTGATGAGTTTGCCCTGTACGGCAGCCCAGATAACGTCTATCTTTTCCGCGCCGCCGGCCACACCGATCACGCGAGGAACTTTTCTGATGTGCGATAGATCAACGCCGATGATACGGTCGTTAATGACGTGCGCCACCGCCCGGCCTTGGGCATCAAAAAAGCGAAGGCAAATATCCCCCACCGCGCCCAGAGTCTCAAGTTGCTGTAACTCCTCTGAGGTCAGGATGCCCGATTGCATCACCACCGACCCTTCGGTGGGGCGTCCAATGCCCACCAACATCACATCAGCCGCCACGGCCAATTCCAGGGTACGGGCAACCTGCGGATCGTGCAAGAGGGCATCCCGCACTATTTTACTGGGAACAATACCGGGCGCAGACAAAATCCGGGGCCTGGCATTTAACGCCTGGGCCAGCCGCCGGGTTAAATCGGTGCCGTGGACATCCGCTTCAGGTTGCCCCAGGCCGCCAATTAACTGGACAACCCGGATATCGGGCCAATTTTGCGGAGTAACGTGATCTACCACAGACAACAAGGTCGTGCCCCAGCTTAATCCTAAAACTTCGTGGCCCTGTAAACAACGGACTAAATAATCCGCCGCCGCCGGGCCGATTTCATGGATAATCGTCTGGGAATCGTATTCAGTTGGCACAACAATGATGGCTTCGTCAAGATCAAAGGCTAATTCGAGTTTGCGTTCCAAATCTGCTACCGAATTTTGGGGCGGAACAATGGTGATTTGAACGATCTGCTCATCCCGTGCCCGTTGCAGCAAACGAGAAACCTTGACCCGGGAAAGGCCGAACCGCTTGCCAATTTCGTTTTGCGTTAATTGGTCCTCGTAGTACGCTTTGGATATTTTGTAAAGTAGTTTTTTGTCGTCAGTCATTGAACCGTCTCTATCTTGAACATGTGTCTCACAAAAGATTACATAAAAACCAGGGCGATGCAGAATAGCATATTTTCAAGTTTTTGTCATTTTTAGTAGGGAAATAAGCAGAATCTCGGGGATGAAGTGTTATCCTGCGGAACAAAATTCAAGCTAAACAATGATCGTTTCAATATCCATCGACTCTACCTGCCTCAGCAATTCAGGCGGCGCGCCGCTGTCGGTGATGATCGCATCCACATCGTCCAATGAAGCAAAAGAGGCCAGCCCAACTTTACCCCATTTGGTAGCATCCAATAATGCCACAACCTGATAGCACCGTTGAATCAACAATCGTTTGAATTCGGCCTCCCCGGCGCTCACATCCGTGAGTCCCTCTTGCAGGCTAATGCCGTGCGCGCCAAAAAAACCTTTTTGAATATGAAAACGCTGCAACAATTCGAGGCCGTTGACATCAATGAGTGAGGCCATTTCCCGCTGCAAAGTGCCCCCCGGCATCACCACCGTTACCCCGGAGGCATCTAACATCTCCTGAGCCACAACCAGGCTGTTGGTGATGAGAGTCAGGCGACGGCGCTGCTTGAGATGGCGCGTGAGCGCCAGCGTGGTGCTGCTGCTATCCAGAAAAATTGCTTCTTCATCCGAAACCATGGCCGCAGCGGCCTGGCCAATCTTATTTTTTTGCTGCACCTGTTGCTGGCGGCGGCGGATCAACGCCAAATCCGGCTTGCCTTCCCGCACGGCAATCGCTCCGCCGTGCGTGCGAACAATGAGCTGCTCATCAGCCAGGGCTTGCAGATCGGTGCGGATGGTCACTTCGGAAACGCCCAATTGCCGGCTTAATTCGGCCACCGAGACCCGCCGCTGCTGCTCGATCCGGGCCAGGATGTTTTGCCGCCGCTCTTCCAAAAACAAACCGTCTGAAGATTTCATAATTTATGATTATTTTAGAATAGTTTCATTTATTTTCATTTTACAACAATAAAAAATCTGCGTCAAAATCAGATCGATGAAAATATATTGCGCTATACCTCGCGGACTAAAATACCCTTGTGGACCGCACCGGGATTCTCCGCCAAATCCGCAAATACCTGGGGCGCATCCCATAGTTTGAAGTGGGTGGCGATTTGCGGATAGGTGATGGAGCCATCGGCCAAAAGCCGGAGCGCCTCCGGGAAACAATCAACCGAGGCCCGCGAACCGACCAGCGTCATCTCTTTGCGCGTAAAATCAAGGCCGGGCAAGGTGACGCCCACCCCCTGTTTGACCAATCCTAAAATAACAATCCGACCCCCGGCGGCAACCAATTCCACCGCCTGTTCCATCACTTTAGGGCTGCCGGTCGCTTCCACCACCACCGGCATTCCCTGGCCGCCGGTGCGATCAAGAATAGCCTGCACCAGATTCTCATCTGCCGGTAATACCTCAGCGCCAAATTGAGCGGCGGTTTCCAGACGATCCGGCAAAATATCGGTGGCGATCAGCCGCGCGCCCCGCGCTTTGGCTACTTCAATAACAGCCAGCCCAATCGGCCCGCAGCCCAGTACCAGCACATCCTCGGTCCCAATCTCGCCCCGGCGGCAGGCCTGCACCCCAATCGCTACCGGCTCGGCAAAGGAGGCCGCCGCCAGCGAGAGGCCGGGCGGAACGCGGTGAACCAGATCAACCGGTGCAGTAAGATACTCGGCATAGCCACCCGGCTGGTGAACGCCGATGATCCGCAAATTGGTGCAGCAATTGGATTTGCCGATACTGCACGGATAACAGTTGCCGCAGCCAATGAACGGCTCTACCACCACCGGGGTTCCCTGTTCCAGGCCGGAGACACCTTCGCCCACACCGGCCACCCTCCCGGCAATCTCGTGGCCGCAAATTTGGGGATAAACAGCATACGGATTTTTGCCCAGGTAAAAGTACATATCTCCCGCGCAAATGCCGGCGGCCCCCACTTCAACCAATACTTCGCCGGGGCCGGGGCGCGGGGTTTCCCATTCACCAACCGTTATATCAAACGGAGCGTTCATAATTACAGCTTGCATCTTATTGACTCCTCTATAGCATCAAAATACGTGTCGCTTGAGTACCATCAATCAATGGCGATCACCTGGTTACGCGCCGCCGACTCGTAGGCCGCGTAAACCAGTTGCATGGTTTTCAGGTTGTCCTCGCCGGCATTTTCGGGCGCTTGACCCGTTTGCAAGGCGTTCAAAAAATCTTGATGCAGCGGCACCATGCTGGCGTGATTCACATCATAATTGGGATCAGCCCAGGCGTAACGGGGGGGTAAATGCCGCCAAAGGCGCGTTCCGGCATCGGTCGTCAGCCGAATCCAGAAATCGGGGGCCAGTTCCAGTGTGCCCCGCGTACCTTCCAGATAGATCAATTCTTCCGGGAAATGGCCCCACTCGGTTTTACTGACAAAACTGATCTCCACATTGCAGATGGCGTTTTCCATTTTGAGGGTGATCGAGGCCACATCCTCGCCCAAAATATCGTCGCGGGTGCGCAGGTGCTGGCAGTAGACGCTTTGAGCCTCGCCAAAAAAGAAGCGGGCCAAATCCAGTTGGTGGCTGCCTTGATCGGCCACCACCAAGCGCTCCAGCGATTTGAGCAGCGGCTGGTTTTCCCAGACAAACGGCTCCAGCGCGTGGACAAACTGAAACCGTCCCCGGAAAGGCCGGCCAATGTGGCCTTCATCCAGCACCCGTTTGAGTTCCCGCACCGGAGCCTGCCAGCGATAGTTCTCATGCACAAAAAAGGGAACTCCGGCCTCCCGGCAGACGGCCACCATCTTTTGAGCCGTTTCATAATCCGGCGCCATCGGTTTTTGGCAAATAACCGGCACCTGGTATTGGGCCGCCAGTTGAACCAGCGGGGCGTGGGCCGGCACCTCGGTGATAATGTCGACAAAATCCAGCGTCTCTTTTTGCAGTAATTCTTCCGGGTCGTCGTATACGCGGGGTACGCCAAATTTTTCCGCCACCTTTTCCGCCCTGGCCACCGTGCGATTGTAGACGGCGACCAGGTCCACGCCACCTGTTTCAAACCAGGCCGGAATCTGGTAGTGCGACCAAAATCCGGTGCCCAAAACGGCAAATTTCAGATCAGCCATTGATCCTCCTTAAGGTTTCAACAACACCTTCATCACCTGATTCGATTTGACCAGTTCAAATCCTTGCTGATACTCCTCCAGCGGCAAAATGTGCGAGATAAACGGCTGGAGATTGAGTTTGCTCGCCTGAACCAATTGCATCATCCGCCGCCACGTTTCCCAGGTACGGCCCATGGTGCTGACCAACTTGATTTCGCGGCGCGTCATTTTAAAAAACGGGTTAAATGTAACCGGCTCATTAAACGTGCCGATGGTCACTACGGTTCCCACTTGCTTGACCACCTCAAACGCCTGATCCAGCGCCGATTGGGTACCGCCCGCTTCCAGCACAAAATCCGCGCCT
The DNA here is from genome assembly GCA_964612485.1 of uncultured Caldilineaceae bacterium. Lineage (GTDB taxonomy): Bacteria > Chloroflexota > Anaerolineae > 4572-78 > J111 > JAFGNV01. The sequence continues at coordinate 64,150 of CAZTFF010000022.1, read as the reverse complement.
CGCCCCCCGGTCATGTCCATAATTCGTTCTTGAGGATTTTCCCGGCTCACATCAATTACCGTGCCGCCGCCAATCTCACGGGCCACCTGCAAACGTGATTCATTCAGGTCGGTCAGCACCACCTTCACGCCGTAAGCGGCCAGCGTTTGCGCCGCCATCACTCCGATGGGGCCGCAGCCAATGACCACCGCCGTATCGCCGGGGTCGTGGCGTTCCACCTCAACCGCATGCACCGCGATACCCAGGTTTTCCAGCAGCGCGCCCTCTTCCATACTCACATTATCGGGCAGTTTACAGATGACGCGCTCCGGCAGCACGGCAAACTCGGCGAATGCGCCCCGGCGCTTGCCGTAGATTTCCCGTTCCAGGCACATATTGGTGTACCCCTGGCGGCAAACCTCGCAGTGGCCGCAATAAATCAGCGGGTCTACCGTGATCCGGTCGCCGGGCTTGAACTGGGTGACGTCGCGCCCCACCTCGGTGACCACTGCGGCCACCTCGTGCCCCAAAACAGTGGGCAGTTCCAAGGTGGTGTCGGCGGCGGCCCATTCGTTCCAATCGTAAACCTTGGTTTCGCCCACGCAGATGGCGCAATATTCCACCTTGAATTGCAAGTCGTCGCCGCGCTCAATTTGGGGCACATCGATATCCATCAAAGACAAACCGGGACCGGCTTTTTCTTTTACCAACGCTTTCATCAAGAACCTCCTGGTCTGCTTGACCTTACGGGATCAATCAATTCTTTGGGCCGTCAATGGATGGAACTGGCTCTGGCCACCATCCACGCAAACAACCTGCCCGGTCACGTGGCCGGCCTCCTCCGAGGCAAAATAGGCCACCAAATGGGCGTGATCCTGGGGATCGGCCATATGGCCCGCCGGAATCAGGGCGATCATTGCCTCTAGATCCAAATTGCGTTCCACCGCCGATGTTTCCAACATTTCCGTCCAGGTCATGCCGGGGCAAATGCAGTTCACGGTGATGCCGTGCGGCGCCATTTCAACCGCCAGGCAACGCGAAAAATGGTTCACGGCAGCCTTGGCCGAAGAGTACCCAATCTGCGCCGTGCGCACGATAACCCCGGCGATGGAGGAAATGTTTACGATCCGTCCCCCGCCGCCCGGAACCATCTGTTGAATGGCGGCCTGGGAACATAGAAAAACGCCCTTGGCATCCACGGCAAAACAATCGTCCCAATCCGCTTCGCTGAGTTCGGCGGTGGGGCCGGTGCGCAGCAGCCCGGCGTTGTTGACCAGCAGCCAGAGCGGCCCCCATTCTTTTTCTACCCAGGCAAACATCGCCTGCACCTCAGATTTTTGGCTGATGTCGGCCACATAAGCGCCGGCTTCAAGGCCCGCCTCTCGCAGCGACTCAGCCTCCTGCTTGATCCCCTCCGAGCGCGCGTTCAAAATCACTTTCATACCCTGCCCGGCCAGGTGGCGGGCAATTTCCAATCCAATCCCCCGGCTGGCGCCGGTGACTAACGCTACTTTTCCTGTCAGGCTCAATAGTCTCTCCTTTTTCTGGCTATCCAAACCAATTCTCTTTTTTCAGTGGATCGGGCAGGGTTTCGTCCGACCAGGTTTCATCCCGATGCCACGATCCGCCGGCCAGAAATCCACCATCCACCACAATATTCTGGCCGTTGATGTAGGATGACGCATCAGAGGCCAGCAGCAGGATCGTTCCAACCAATTCGTCCGGTTGGCCGGGCCGCCGCACCGGGATTCGGCTCCGAAACCAGCGCGCCTTTTTTTCATCTTCCCACAGGGGTCGAGACAACGCGGTGAGGAAATAACCGGGGGTTACGCAATTGATCTGGACATTGTCCTGCGCCCACTCCACGGCCATCACCTTGGTTAACTGGGCCATGCCGCCCTTGGTCAAGCCGTAGAGCGAAACCGTATCCAGGCCGTAAAAGATATTGATCGAGCCGATGTGGATGATCTTGCCGCCGCCCTGCTCCCGCATCAGCGGATAGGCCGCCTGGCTCAAAAAGTAGATGCTGCGCAGGTTGACGGCCATCACCGCGTCAAAATCATCTTCCGTCACTTCGACAATGGGTTTGCGGCGGTTGGTGGCGGCGCAGTTGATGAGGATGTCCAGCCGCCCCAGCCCTTCATTGGCCCGCGTAACCAAATCGTGGCAATCGTCAACCCGGCTCAGATCACCGGTCAGAGGGACGGCCTGCTCGCCGGCAGCTTCAACCAGATCGCAAGTTTTTTGGATGCGGGCTTCGTCGCGGCCATGCACGCCGATGGTGGCCCCGGCCTCGGCCAGCGCCACCGCCAGCACCTGGCCGATTCCGCCGGAAGCGCCGGTCAACAAGACACTTTTGCCCTTCAGCGAAAAAAGCCGTTCAAGAATAGAGGAACCCGTCATAAAAACTCTCCTTTGAGTGTGATAAGGTTATTATTTCACCTGATGCAACGGCGGCTCGTCGCGCAAGGCGCGCAGGCAGTTTTCGATCACCATTTCGCCCATACGGCGCTGGCCGTCCAGGGTGCGCCCGCCGATGTGAGGGGTGAGAACCACATTTTCCAACGCCAAAAGCGGGCTGCCTACCGGCGGCTCATTAACAAAAGCGTCCAGCCCGGCACCGGCCAGTTTTTCCTGGCGGAGCGCCGCGGCCAGGGCCTCTTCATCCACCAGTTGGCCCCGCGCCGTGTTGATCAGAATGGCCGTTGGCTTCATCGTTTCCAACTCGGCGGCTCCAATCAGCGCGCCACCGGTATCTTCTGCCGGCGCGTGCAACGATACCACATCAGAGGCGGCCAACAACTCGGCCAGGGGAACATAAGTGACCTGATGCTCGGCGGCAAAGGCATCATCGGGATAGGGATCGTAAGCAATTACTTGCATGCCAAACGCCTGCGCCCGGATGCACACGGCTTTGCCAATGCGCCCCAGCCCCACAATGCCCAATACTTTGTCGCGCAGTTCCATGCCAAACAGCGGTTTCCACAAACCTTCCCGAGTGCTCAGATGGGCCGGGACAATTTTCCGGGCCGCGGCCAGCAGCAGGGCCAGGGTTAAATCGGCCACCGTATCGTGAATCGCGCCCGGCGTGGCGCTGACCACGATGCCGCGCGCGCGGGCCGCGTCCAAATCAATCGTTTCTAGCCCAACGCCGTGCTTGGCAATGGTTTTAAGACGGTCGGCGGCGTTGATGACATCGGCGGTCAGTTCATCGGTGCCGGTGATGATGGCGTCCATGGTGGGCAGCACCTCCATCAATTCAGCCGCGCGATAAGCTCGGCCTACGGCATTGCGGATAACCTCACAGCCGGCTTCTTCAAGTTGAGTGATGTGGTCGGGGATGGCTTTGCCAAACGAACGTGAGCCAATCAGAACCCGCCATTTGGAATCTGTCATTTTAAACTCCTTGAGGGATAAGAGGATGGTAGGCTTCTTTTTTCTCTGCCGACTCGTACGCGCCCAGCACCAATTCCAACGTTCGCAGGTTGTCCTCACCGGTTGTCTCCGGCGTTTGGCCGGCGCGCAGGCATTCGACCCAATGCTGCTGGATTTTCAGGGCGCTATCTTGCATCACGTGCCAGGGGCGGTCGGTCCAGGCATGTTCCGGGTCGGGCAAGGTACGAACTTCCATCGAGCCGGAACGAATGAGTTGCAGTTGGTAATCGGCTCCCAGGCGAATGACGCCGTCCGGCCCTTCGATGGTGACAAATGTCTGGGGAAATGTTTGATGTTCGGTCGCCGTGGCAAAACTCAAATCCACAAGGCACGTCATCTCATCCATGGTCATCATAATTGTGGCCACATCCTCGCCTTTGATGGCGGGATTAATGCGCGTGGTCTGGCAAAACAGCGCCGAGGCTTCGCCAAACAGGAAGCGGGCTACATCAAGCTGGTGCGTGCCCGACTCAATGATGACAAAGCGGGGTGTTTCCCGCAGCCAGGCTTGCCCGGCAAAGGGATCAAAATCAGACCGAAAACTGATGCGGCCGAAAAAAGGCCGGCCAATTGTGCCGTCGTCCAGCAGCCGTTTTATCTCGCGCAGGGGAGATTGCCAGCGCCAATTCTCGTGGACCATAAACGTGACCGCCGCCGTCCGGCAAGCCTCAACCATGGCCCGCGCATCGTCTAAAGACCAGGCGATGGGTTTCTGGCAGATCACATCCAGCCCGTGGCCGGCGGCCAACTCAACCAAGGGTCGATGGCTGGGCGGGGTGGTGACAATATCCACAAAATCAAGTGATTCTTGGCCTAACATTGCTTCGGCATCGGTATAAACGGCAGGCGCCCCAAATTCTCGAGCTGTCTGCTCTGCTTTGGCCGCATCAATATCACAAACGGCTACCAATTCTACATCTTCGATCTCACGCCACGCGTGTAACTGAGTTTTGGCCCAGAAACCGCAGCCGATGACACCAAACCGCAACGTTTCTGTTTTTTTCGACATAATGTTAGCTCCTTATGGTGGAGATGACGAATGAGGAGTGAGGAACGACGAATGAGCCGCTTGACCTCCTCAGTCCTTACTCCTCACCCATCACTATCAACACCACTCCAAATCATTTGAAATACCGACGTTGGGACAATTTTCTTATTTCGATTACTTCCTGAGCCATATCCGGCACTTTGTAAAGTCCGCCGCCCATGGCCAGGGTGGTCGCTCCGGCAGCAACCAAATCGGGAATATGCTCTCGTTTGACCCCGCCGGCCACCTGAATATCAACCGTCGCGCCGGCAGCATCAACCATCTCCCGCACGGCCCGCAGCCGGGGAAGCACCAAAGGATCAAACGAAGCCCCCCGCGCACCCTCGCCCGTTACCCGCGAGAGCAGCAACACCGCATCGATTTGGGTAATAACCGGCTCCAGCGCCGCCAGCGGCGTACCCAGCGTGACCACCAGCCCCACGTTCACCTGATGCTCCCGCACTTTGAAGATGGCCTCGTACAGCATGGCCACGCTTTCAAGATGAAAGACGATCAGATCGGCCCCGGCCTCGACCAGATGTGGCACAAAGCGCAGCGGATCGACCGCGCCCAGATGCACCTCAAACGGCAAATCGGTGAGGGGCCGCAGCGCGGCGATAGTGCGCGGCGGAAATCCCAGGTCCGAGACAAAATAGCCGTCAAAAACATCCAGATGGATAAAGTCGAGACCCGCCGCTTCCAGGCGGGCCACTTCTTCAGCCAACCGACCGTGGTCGCCATTGAACAAGGCCGCGCCCAACCGGAGTCCTGTATTTTTTCGAGGCTGGGCCACCACGTTATTCCTCCGGCTCGATGGCAATGGCCCGCACCGGGCAGGCGTCCAGACCAACTACCGGCCAGGGCAGTGCCACCAGAAAAATACGCTGCTGTTGCAGTTGATCCAGGTTGTTCATACACTCGATCACCGGGATACCGGCGTGGGTCAACAGGCGATGATTGGGATGGTGGTCCACGCCGCGCACTTCAAAACCGGAGCTGTCGGTGCCCAGGCAGTTGATCCGGCGGTCTTCCACCAGCCAGCGCATCGCCTCTTCGGTAATGTAAGGCCGGTCATGCGAGGCCGGGGTGCGGTATTGGGTATGGCGGCCCGTCATGGTCAAAATCCGGTCGCCTATTTCAATATCTCCCGCGGCCTGCATATCTTCCAGCGTGATCGGTTCGCTGACACCTTTATCGCGGAAATCGAGCACCAGCGCCGGCCCCATCAACTGTTCAATCGACAGGCTGGCCGTATCGCCGCCATCGGTGAGAAAGTGCAGCGGTGCTTCAACGTGCGTGCCCACGTGAGACCACATATAAAGCGTACACATAATATCCCCTTCTGCCCCCTGCCGCTCGTCCCGGCGGGAAACTTCGAGGGTATATTGCTCTTTGTAGGGGTAAAGGGTGTGGGTCAAATCTACAATTCGACCTTTGGGAATATTGATGGTGTTCTTCATTATGTGCCTTTCTATTGCATTAAATAAGTTTATGAAATGATATAATCACACCGGGGCTGCGTTCCATTTTTCTTCAGGCTCTATCTGGATGCCCGGTGTTCCGGTGGTGACAACATAACTTTTACCGCCGGCCGCATTGATGGCCGCCGCAACCGCCGCCTGTTGGCTCGGCTCGGCCACGGCAATGATGATGCCGCCGCCGCCGGCCCCGGCAATCTTGGCCCCAAAAGCGCCGGCTCCAATGGCGGCTTCAATAAGTTGCTCGTTTTCGGGGGCGCATGTGCCAATTTTATCTTGAATAAGCTGGTGCAGGTTGAACAAATGGCCCAGCGTGACCAGATCGTTGGTTTCCAGAGCCTTGATGATCTGCCGCACCAGATAGCCCATATCCCGGAAAAGATGCATCTTGGCCGGGTGCGCCTCCAGATATTTGCGCACGCGCGTATTCAATTTTGCAGTGCTTCGATCCGCCACAAACGCTTCACCAATCACCAACGGCAATGAGGCCGAAATAGGCAACGGTTCCGCTCCCTCGGCCACGGTATATTTGATCAGGCCGCCCAGGGCGATGGTGCTGCTATCCAGACTGGAGGCGATGCCGCCATGAGCAATGGTGTCGCCCTGCCAGGCCGCAAAAATGATCTCGTCTGCCGTTGGGTCGTGGCCGGCCAGGTGGAACGCGGCCAGCGCCATCGAGGTGGAAGCCGCCGCGCCTGATCCCAGCCCGGAACTGACCGGCAGCGAGGAGCGCCATTCGATATCCAGGCCCGGCCCGTCTACCTGATCCACCACATAGGTCAGCACGTAGCGGGTGGGCGCAAAAAAGTCTCTGGCGCGCTCGCGGATTTCGTCCAGCTCGTTGGCCTCGCGCAGGGCGTCAACTTCAGCCTTGAAAGCCAACAGTTGCTCCCGTGAGTACTGCGCTTCATGGCGTCCCGACCGGAAACGATAATCTTGCTCGGAGCGGGTGGTGACACGGCAGAATGTGCGCATATCGGCCGTGGTTGATAAAGCAGGCTGCTGGCGATTAACGCCGTGATCGCCGCAGAGAATGATCTTGGCCGGCGCGGACGTTACCATGGTGGTCATTTTTAAACTCCTCCGATACTGTCGATACGGGCCAGGGCGTAGGGCCGCAGTTGGACTATCAAAACTCCGTTGGTGGTTTGATGCAGTTCGCCCGACTCCGCACGATATTTTTCCGGCGACTCCATCCCGCTCAATACATTGGTTTCATCCAGATAACGCACGCGAACTTCATCGGCCAGATTCTGCACTTCAACCTGCTGCGGCCCGGCGCTGAGATTGGCCAGAATTATCCGCGTTTGGCCCGCTTTACTAAGCGCCAGGCCATCTACCATCAGAATATCGCTGGACGTGGCCGGCACAACCTGGCCGCCGGCAAACTCGCCCACATCGGCCAGCACGTGATAGAGCGGAAAAACCGCGCCGGGCAAAGATTGGAATTTCTCCGGCAGCGGCGATCCAGCCTCCGTTTCCATCACGCCGCGCCAGCCGGTGGTTTCGTAGTAAGTCAGGCTTTGGGTATCACTCTGGCTCAGATATTTCAGGCTGCCCGCGGTCCAACCGGCCCCAAACAACGACATCTGGCGTTCATCGACCGGAGGCGGCAGTGCGCCCGGCGCCGGTTCCGGTTCGGGGCCGGTAGCGTGGGGATTAAAGCGCATTTTCAATGTTACCGGGCTGACGCCCAGCGGCACCTCGCCCACAAAGTGGCGGGCGCTCGCCACGGTGGCGGCCTGAGCGGCCAGCGTTTCCACCAGCGAACGGTTATCAAAGGCGTGAACCTGCGGGTTGAGCGAATAACAGGCCAGATCAAACGCCTGCACCGGCGGGCGATCCCGGTTGAGTTCGGTGAAGAAAATATTGGTGCCCCCGCCAATCTTGGCCGCCGGATCGTAATCGGCCAGATATTCACGGGCCAGATCAACCCATTTCTCGGAGGTCGAGGCCTCAGCCTGGTGGAAGATGAGCCAGGCCCACACCGGAGGCTGCACCTCTTTCAGAATGCCGGCCAACGCTTTGAGTTCCTCAGCAGCGGCATCGGAAAGAAAGAGCGCAACTTCCAAGGGAATGTCCAAGGCCCAGGCTTCTCCGGCGGCCCGGCGCAGTCTGGCCTCGTAATCCGGCTCAGACAGACGCAACCCCACCCGCAGGTGGGAAAGGTTGAGGGCTTGGAGACGGCGCAATTCTTTCTCGCTGAGGGGATACTCGTGGCCGGCCACTCCCAGGCCAAGGCGGGGGAAGGGCCGGCTGGGGGATGCGCCCACAGCAAAGGTCAAGGCCGGCGCGGTGGTTTCGGAGGAAAGGTCGGGCACATCGCCCTGTAGAGACAGGGTGATCGATTGGTGGATCTCTGTGCCGGCCTTGACCTCCACCGGGAAGGGCAGCCGCAGCGGCGTGCAGTAGGTTTTGTACGAGGCATCGGTCCAGTTACGCTGGTCTTCCATTTCAAAAATATCGCCGGCAAAACGGATTTCCGCCAAAAGACCGGGCGCAATCTCGTATGCCATCGCCTGCATCTCGTTAAAAGGCTGAACCGGCTTGACCTGCCCGTCAATAATCAACTGCCGGGCAATCTGCACCGGAAAGACGCTCTCATCTACCGAGCCATCGGTATGCTCGATCCGGCAATCAATGCCGGCGCAATCCATCGGATGGAGCACGCAAAAGCCCAGCCGGTTGCGTAAAAACGTGGAGCGGGCGGTGCCGTCCATCTGAAATGTAACCGTACCCCGGTTATCGCCTGTGATGGTTCCCTGCCAGACAAAATCAATTTCATCCTGCTTGTTTTCCACATCATAAGTGATGCGAAAAGAGTCATCGGCAACGTCCATCTGCACATTGGAAATCGCCGGGGTGACAGTGCCCCAATTGCGGTCCCGCAACGCCACATAAACGCGGCGCAAAATCTCATGTTCTCCCAGCCGGATGTAACGCAGATCACCGGCCTCGTAAACCAGCGACAGGGGGCCGCCCCGCAGCGGTTGCTGCTCCGGCAGTGGTTCATCTTTACCGTAATACAAGACATTTTTGGGCAGCTTCATTGCTTTCCCTTTCTGCATGATGACTGTTCAATAATTGAGCCTACGTTTTTAGACAAAGATTAATTATCGATCACGCCCACAGCGCCAACCAGATCAAACAATTTTTGGCTTTCGGCGCAGAAATAATCAATGGCCCGGTTGATGATGTTGTGGTAGATCAGGGAATCGGCCTCAGCCTCAACTAACATTTGTTTGAGGTCCTGGCTGGCCCCACGGGCCATCGCCGTGTAGTAACAAATCTTGCTGATGCCGCTGCTGATGATGCGGGGGTAATCCTCCGCAGCCAGACCCGACGCGCCGTGCATGGCCAGTGGAATATCGACCCTGGCATGGATTTTTTGCACACGCTCCAGATCCAATTCAGGCTGCCCCTGATACACGCCGTGGGCGTTGCCAAACGAGATTGCCAGCACATCCACACCGGTTTGAGCCACAAAATCCGCGGCCTGATCGGGGTCGGTGAGCCGGCTTTCCGGGCCGGCATCGGCCAGATCAATGGAAGAGCCGGCAATGCCGCCCAATTCAGCCTCCACACACACGCCCACGGCGTGGGCTATTTTGACTATCTCCCGGGTCTGCCGCACATTTTCCTCGTAAGGCAGGTGAGAGCCATCAAACATCACCGACGAGGTGCCGGCCTGAATGGCCTGCATAATATCTTCGATGCCGTGGCCGTGATCCAGGATGGTGGCCACCGGCACCTGGGCCTGCCGCGCCGCCGTGACGGCCAAAGTCAGACCCAAGGCCAGCGGCGTTTTGGGAGTGACCTTCTGGTTGAAGGCCAGGATCAAAGGGGAGCGTTTTGCTTCCGCCGCCTTGATCTGGCCGATGATCATCTCGGTGCCGCCTGCCAGCAGGCTGGGGATCCCGTATCTTTTTCGTCTGGCCTCGGCCAGAATTGTTTTAGAATTTACCAAAGGCATATCGTGTACTCCCTTTTAGAAATCAAAATGAAAATCGTCTGGATCGGTTCCCAAACGCTCGTGACGGTCTAATCCATCAATCACGTTGAGGTCTGACGAGTCGAGTTCAAAATCAAAGATGTCGGCATTACTTTGGATCCGTTCCTGGTGTTCAGATTTAGGGATGGCCACCACCCCACGTTGGATCATCCAGCGCACGGTGATCTGAACCGGGGTTTTGCCATATTTCCGCCCCAACTCAACCAATTCCGGCACCTGATTTACCCGGCCCTTCATAATTGGCCGCCAGGCTTCCAACTGAATCTGGTGATCCTTACAAAACGCCTGCAAATCAGGCTGCTGCAAGTAAGGGTGAAACTCAACCTGATCCACCATAGGCACTATCTGAGCGCTGTCGAGCAAATCGGCCAGATGGTGCGCCAGAAAGTTGCTAACGCCGATGGCGCGCGCCCGGCCCGATTGGTAGATAGTTTCCAGCGCCCGCCACGTTTCTTTGAACGTACCCTCTACCGGCCAGTGGATCAAATAAAGATCAACATACTGCATATCCAGGCGCTGCAAGCTGAGATCAAAGGCGGCCAATGTTTGATCATAGCCCTGATCCCGATTCCAGACCTTGCTCGTAACAAAGATCTCTTCTCGCGGGATGCCGCTTTGTTTGATGCTCCGGCCTACGCCAACCTCGTTGCCGTAAATGGCCGCCGTATCAATATGGCGATAGCCGGCCTCCAACGCCCAGCGCACCGCGTTCTCCACCGCCTCGCCCTCGTCAACGTAAAGGACACCCAGCCCCAACCAGGGCATTTTGACGCCGTTGTGTAATGTTGCTGCATCGGTAATTTTGTTTATCATATTTATCCTTTTTCCATGCTTTCACAACCAAATTAACAAACTCAAGGCATAGATAGAGAAGACAAAGGCGCAGCGTTCCAGCCTTTCGAAAGAAAAAGGCTTTTCCCTCTGCGCCCTTGTGTCTTCACTGCGTTCTTCGCAGATATTCGCGATCAAAAATGTGTACCTGTGCGATAGCCGCACAGGGAAGGGGGGACTATGAGGGAGAACTACTCCCCCCGCCCCTTCGGGGAATTTTTGTCTATGAGCGGTCTCGCAAATCGGCCAGTTCTTTGAAATTGTCTTTGACGTTGTTGTATATTTTTTTGTAAAGGGCAAAGTATTCCAGATAGCGCTCGTGGTTAGCCTGGTTTGGCTCCATCAGTTCGATATACTCCGCCCACTCTTTAGCCACCGAAAAATCTTTGAAGATGCCGGTGGCCACCCCGGCCAGGATCGCATCGCCAAAGGGCGCGCCGGTTCGGCGTTTGACCAGCACCAGCGGCACGTTGAACACATCGCTGATAATCTGCCGCCACAGCGGGCTGACCGCGCCGCCCTCATTCAGCACCAGGGGGTAATTGATTTTGATGCCCGATTTGAGGATCAGTTGGTAGGAGTCGTACAGGGCATAAGCCACCGCTTCCATCATAGCCCGCACCAGATGGCCCTTGGTGTGGTTCAACGAAAGGCCAAACACCACGCCGCGCGCGTACACGTCCCAGATCGGTGTCCGCTCACCCATCAGATAGGGCAAAATGATGAGGCCATTGCTGCCCACGGGCACTTTGGCCGCCTGCATATTGAGCAGGTCGTAAGAGGAAACGCCCAGCACCCGTTCCGCTTCTACCTCATATTGGGAGAAGTTATCGCGCAGGTAACGAATGGACTGTCCACCGGTCGTGGTCGAGGGGATGGTAACGTAAGTGTTGGCCGAATCAACGGTAAAGGCCAGGTTGATCATCGACAGGCCCACCTCGGAAAAATTAAATTCGGTACTCTTGTGGATCACGCCAAAGTTGCCCACCGTGCCCAGGTTGCTCATAATATCGCCTTCGGCCACCACGCCGGCGGCCACGCAACTGGCGTTGAAATCTACCTGCCCGGCGCAAACCGGGATTCCGGGCGCCAGCCCCGCTTCTTCGGCGGCCTGGGGGGTTACTTCACCAATAATCTCTTCGCAGCGGTGCAAGGGGGGGATAAGATCGGGATCAATCCCAATCTCGGCCAGCATTTGCTCATCAAACTTATTGTTGGCCAGGTCATAGGCCACGCCGTAGAATTCGGCGGAGCCGTAAATAGCCACCGGCTGCCCGGTCAACTTGAGCGTCACAAAACCGTCGATGGTCAGCGCTTTCCAAATTTTCTTAAATGAATCGGGGCGATTATTCTTTTCCCACAGCAGATTGACCAGCGAGGGATGGTCTTCTATTCTGTTGGCGGTGAGTTTCTGGATGCGCTCTCCGCCGATATTCTCATTAAGCCAATCCACCTCTTTGGTGGCCCGGCGGTCCATCAGGTTATAGGCCCGGTGAATGGGGTTGTGGTCTTTATCCACCATCACCATGGAGGGCAGCGCCGAAGAAACAGCCATCCCCCGGATTTCGCTGGGGTTGATGCGGGCCTGGGTGATACAATCTTTGATCATTTCACAGGCAAAGGTCCAGTACAAAACAGGATCGTGTTCGGACCAACCTGGTTTGTCGTGGAAAAAGGGATATTCCTTAAACGCAAAGCCTAAAACATCGCCATCGGGGTTGATGATACAGGCTTTGCAGCCCCCGGTTCCATAGTCGATACCTAATAGATAATCTGCCATGTGAATCACCTCCAAGTGAGTTTTCAAGGTAGCAGGGTAACAGGGGAACAAGGTATCTCTATTTTGCTACTTTGCTACCCTGCTATTTTTGTTGTTTATTTTCTGACCAATTCGGCTGTGGCCCCGGAGGGGTGAGTCTGAGTCAACGTTGCCAAATCAAACCCTCTGAGGCGCTTGGCCACCAGGGTCAGGGCATCGCCCACCACGCCGTTGGCTAACGAACTGCCAAAGGGCAGCACGCCTTCGCCTTCACCTTTCACGTCGGGCCGCACAATCACCACCACATCACTGAGTTCGGCCAGCGGGGATTCAGATTCCCAGGTCCAGGCAATCACTTTAGCGCCGCGCTGGCGGGCAACGCCGGCAAACTGGTTCAGTTCCGCGCTCTTGCCGGCTTTGGATAGAACAATCAGAACATCGCCCGGCTTCACCGAGGCCGACGGGCCGTGCAGCGCTTCGGCACTGCTGATGTAAAACGCGGTCATTCCGCAAGTGGCCAGCAGATGAGCAATGCGGCGGGCAATGGTGCCGGATGTTCCTGCGCCCGTCACCATGATCGTGCCGGTGCATTCGCTCACCAGCCGCACGGTTTCTACAAACGATTCATCTAATTGATCCGCAATCTCTACGAGCACCTCGCCCTCGGCCCGGATCATGGCTTTGGCTTGGTCCAGTATTTCGTTAGATTCCACAGTTATCTCCTGAAAAGTTATAGGGATGTTGGTAAGGCGTAGCCGTTGGGAAATTCCGGGCTAAGCTGGTATTCGGCAATTCGTTCCATAAATTTCAAATACTCAATGCCGTCTTGGGCGGCGGTGTCGGCGTCGGGCACCATTGGCGCGCTTTCGATGGTGCAATAACCCTGGTAACCGGTCTTTTTCAGCGCGCGCATCACAGCTTTAAAATCGGTTTTGCCGTAGCCCGGCGTCAGCGAGTTCGAATCACGAAAATGGAGATGCCACAGCAAAGGATCAGCGTCCATCACGGCCTCATAGGGATTGAGTTCTTCCAGATTCACGTGGAACCAATCAAGCTGGATACCGATATTGTCCCGCCCGGTCAATTCGATCATGCGTTTATGATTCAGCGCCGTATTGACAAATTTACCCATTTCCAGATGATTGGTAGCCTCAAACACCAACTGGACATTTTTGGGTTTGGCGTAATCGGCCATGCGCTGCAAGGCGTCCACGGCAATCGCAGTACACTCGCCTACATTGTCGGCGGTGATAGCATCGTGAATAGCCACCGCGATGGTAACAGAACGCGCGCCCAACTCCGCGCCAAAATCAATGGAAGATTTAGTTTCGGACACTGCCAGATCCGCCGTTTTTTGCTCGGTCAGCGTTTTGTATTCGGGCGAATAGGGGTCCCACATTTCGCCCCAACATTCATTGATGCACGACACCTCCAGCCCAAAATCGGCCTTCAGTTGGGCGTGGGTTTTTACATAATCTTCCATTTTGACGCCCAGGCCATAGCGACCCTTGGGCGGGCACAGTTCGATAGCGTCATAGCCGTATTTTTTCAGCCGTTCGTAGGTTTTTTCCGGGTGCAGATAGGCTTCTTCTTGCCCAAAGGTCAATTGAAAATAGCTGTATTTGAATTTTTCCATGATTAATTGGCCCAATCTTCGCCGTTTGGCAAAAACATTGCTTTCAGGTCTTTTTTGGAGCGGAGATTGGCAAACACGGTTTCCCACTCTTCCAGTTCATAAAAGCCGGTAATCACCGGATCGAACTTGAACAAGCCGCGTTCCAGCAAATCTACGGCGTGTTCCCAGGTTTCCCGACCGTTCCAGCTCCAACTGCCCCGGATATCAAGCTGGCCCAGGCTGACCTGATCCAGGTTGACGTTGAGGCTGCGCCCCCACAGGCTGATGAAAACGATCACGCCTTTGCCGCCGGGGCCTTCGTACGCTTTGCGGGCGCAGTCGATGGCGTGCTGCACGCCCAACTCGCTGGCCGAACATTCCAGCACAAACTCGGCTCCCTTGCCGTCGGTGATGTCCATCACCGCCTTACCCGGGCCGTCTTCGGAGTAAACAATGTGATCCGCGCCCACTTGTTGACCAATTTCCAACCGTTTCTCATCACTTTTGAGGCCCACCAGAATCACGCGCCGCGCGCCACAAATTTTGGCGTATTGCACGGCCATAATCCCCATCGGGCCGGGGCCAACGATCACCACATCATCGCCCACTTTGACCTGCGCTCGTTCCTGGATCAGGTGATGGGTAGCCACGATCAACTCGGTCATGCCGGCGTGCTTCAGGGGCACGTGATCGGAGACGCGGTAAATCACGTGTTCCGGCACGCGCATGTAGGGCGCAAACGCCCCATCGATGGTCACGCCCAGCCAATCGCCGCCGCCGCATTCGATATCGGCCACAAATTTATCGCCCTCTTTCACGCGGGTGACATTTTTCCCCACCTGATAGGCAATGCCCGAATATTCGTGCCCCTGCGTAACCGGCGCCCGGTAAAAATGGCGATCTTCTTCAATCAACAAATCGCTGCCACACACCCCGGCAGCATACACCTTCATCAGCACATCATTTGGCCCAATCTCAGGAACCGGTACTTCACACAGTTCAACATGGCCGGGGCCTTCCGCCGTTTTTCTTACCGCTTTCATATTCATTGGATCGCTCCTTGGTCTAAAGCTCACAAATAACCAGTATATGTTCAGAAAAAATATTCTAATACAGCCTGCACTTAACAATATTATGGAGGGCGCTCGCCGGGAAGGTGGTTTTTATCGATGGACTGGCTTTTCCACAGGAAATCGGATTAAAGCCGGAGGATGTTGGGTTTGATCCGCTCTTTTAACTTATTCAGGCCAGCCGTTACGTATTCGGTCAGCCAGGCGGCATCACCGGCTAATTCGGCCCAGAAATTATCGTTTCTTCGCCACCATTGGCTATGCGAACTCTTGCTCTCACAGCGATCACACAGCGCCTCGCCCAACATGCAACAGGTTGGAATAACGCGGATGCGCCACGTGGCCGGTTGCCCGCAACAATCGCAGCGAAGATTTACGCCATTTGGGGTTGTTCGCCTGATAGCCATGGTGACTCCCATGATTCGTCCAGGATCAACCAGGGTTGTTCGATGCCTGCCGGCAACGATACTTCCACCCTATCAGAAACCCGTTAGATTTTCTGTACGCTACCTTCCACATCGCCCAACAATAACGTTGAACCGGGATCAAGCCCGTGTGGCGCGGCTACGGACGCCAATCCTTCTTGACTTTTTAAATCCACTTTCCAGGGGGACCAGGTTTGGCCCCTGTCGTGCGACACCAGCAAAGTTTCTTCCAGCATAACCAACATATCAGGCTTGCCGGGAAACTCCGGCGATAGCAAAATGCTATTGATGATTCCGTTGACACCTTCCTCACCGATCCGATGCCACTTTTTCCCGCCGTCATCCGAGTGGAACAGCCCGTTTTCTTCGGTACCGGCAAACAACTGGCTGTCGGTGGCATAGGCGGGCGATACCGCCAGGCTAAGCACCGGAGCATCATCCATCGAAAAATCAACTTCCCGCCAGGCCCGCCCCCCATTGGTGCTGCGATAGATGCCGCTGTCTGTGCCCACAAACAACGTTTCATCATTGGCAAAATCCGGCGAGACGGCCAGCGCCAGCACATTCAAATCGAGCAGGCCAAAATTCCACGAAACCCACTTGTGGCCGCGATCTTTGGAGTAAAAAACACCATCTTCCAGTGTACCGGCAAAAACTATGCCGTCCCGGGGAAAATTGGGCGAGACCGCCAGTGAGGAAACAAACGGCGGTGGGGAAGTCAGTGTAGCCACAAACCAGGTTTTGCCCCCGTCGGTGGAGCGCAACACGCCGCCGGGCACGCCCGCAAACACATACCCATCCTGCGCAAAATCGGGTGAAAGGGCGACTGCTGCCGTAACCAGCTCGGCCTGAAGCTCCAACGATTCATAGGCCGGCTGCCAGGTCTCCCCGCCGTCTTCAGAGCGGTACAGGCCGGATTGGCGGGCGGCAAAACAAACCCCATCCTGGGCAAAGTTAGGGGAAGCCGCTAAAGCGTGAACAATATCCGGGGTGGTGGTTTCTTCGGTCATCGTACTCATAGCTTTTTCCTCTTTACGGGGGTATCCAGCGCGGCGTGGTTGGATTGATCTTTACGATGAACCAGCACATCCACCGTTAACGCCAGGGCCGCCCCGGAAATGGCCGCGTACGCTGCCGATTTCTGCATCACGGCGGTGTCGTAGATGCCGGCTTCTTCCATGTTGACGATCTGTTCGTTTTTTACATCAAAACCGTGGCCCGGCCCGGCCAGTTTCATCTCGGCCATAACTTCCCGGTCATCAAAACCGGCGTTGCTCACAATGGTTCGCAGCGGTTCGGCCATAGCCTCGATAAGGATGCGATAGGCGGCTCGCTCATCGGCGGTAGTGCTTTCATCCAGCAATTTTTGTAAAGCCGGGCGGCAGGCCAGCAGCGCCACGCCCCCGCCGGGCACCACGCCTTCCGACATCGCGCCGCGCATGGCGGCGGCGGTTCGTTTGGCTGTTTCCACCCGGGCTTCGATGTTCATTTCGGTGCTGCCGCCCACCCACAACGTGGCCGATCCGCCCAGCAATTTACCGATACGTTTCAACAATTTCTCGCGGAGTACCAGGTCTTCGGTGGTGTCGTAGGTTTTTCGCAGTTGGGCAATGTGGCTACGCAGCGCCCGCGGGCTGCCTTTGCCGCCGATGATGCCAAAATTGCGGGTGTCGGCCCAGATGCGGCGGGCGCGGCCAAAATCTTCCGGTTTGATTTGGGCCAGGGTATCGCCGGCAACTTTGATTAACGCTCTGCCGCCGGTTAAAATGGCCAAATCTTCCAGCGCCCCGGCCTGTTCTTCTTTGCCATAGCCGGGCGTGTTCACGGCGATGACCTGAAATTTTTCAGGGTTTTTATTAGCCAACAAAAAGCCCATCGTTGTATCGGAAAGTTTATGGGCCACAATAACCAGCGTTTTTAACTGGGCGCGCATGGCCACTTCCAGAGCCGGCAAAAGTTGCTGCGGCTGCTGGATGTCCAGATCGCTAATCAAAATGGCGGTGTCTTCAAACTCAGTTCTCATCCGGGAGTAATCGGCTACCATCTCGCGCGACATCAGGCCGCGTTCCCAATACATACCTTCCACGTACTCCCGCTCTAACTCGCGGCTGCGGCCCGCCCGTATTTCCAGCCGCCCGTATTGGCCGATGATGTCGAAAATCTCGCCAAATAGTTTAGCCAGTTCGGCATCGTAACAGATCGACTCGGCGATTTGGGCCAGCTTTTTCCGGCCTTCAAGGTGAACGGTCATTTCCGTCAACCGGTCGAGCACCACGTTCATCCCTTTTTCCAGCGCAATCCGCAGCGGCATCGCACTCCCCCCGGAGGCCAGGTAACGGACAGCTTCGTTGTAAATAGATTGAAACAATACCGCCGCCGTGGCCGTGCCGTCGCCGGTTTGCCGGTGCAGTCGCCACAAAATATCTCGGAGATACATAGCGCCCACATCTTCGTAGCGATGGGGAAGCTGGATGATGCGTTTGGCGATCACGCCGCCGTTGTCTAACAACTCAGGCATTTTTTCATCCAGGATACGGTCGATGGCCACCACGCGCGGGCGCGGCCCCAGGGTGGGACGAATGGCATTAACGATTTTGTTAACACCTCGCTGAACGCTTTGGTGGGTGGTGGGTTGGAAGGCAACGCGTTTTGTTTTTGACCTGGGCATACGATGTTTCACCTCGTTGTGACATTCGGTTGATGTTGCATAGATTATCCTTTGATCGCTCCGGCCATGACGCCTTCAACAAAGAGCCGGCGGAACATCAGGTAGACAATCACCAGCGGAACTACCGATGAGAAAATGGCCGAATAAATAAGTTGGAAGTTGGTTGAAAACTGTCCCACCGCGCTCTGGATATAGGGCAGCAGCGTGGCGTTAGCCGGATCCAGGTATACATAGGGTTCCAAAAACAGGTTGTAAAAGAGGGGCAGCATAATCACGATCAGGCTGACAATGGGTACTTTCAACAGCGGCAGCAAAATGTGATAGACGTATTGGAAGCGGCCCGCGCCGTCAATCCGAGCGGAATCTTCCAAATCTTTGGGAATGGCGGAGATGGCCGCGGTAAAGATCATGGTCGATAGAGCCGTGCCCTTGATATTGATGAGCACAATGGCCAAAAGTTGGAATCCCCAGCGGGTCATCCCCGGCTCACCATATGCGGGAAACAGTCGGAAAAACCACTGGAACATCTGGTATTGGGGCAGTAGAATAAGCATGGCCGGAATGACCATCTGCAAAAGATAAATATTATACACGGCCATCTGGTCCCAACGTCGCAATCCGGCCAGGCCATAGCCGGTGAAAATAGAGAGGACGATCACCAGAACCAGGCTGATAATAGTAATAACCAATGTTCTGGCCAGCGCTCCCCAGAAAGAAGTGCCGTACAAGTCTCCTTGCAGCAGCGTTTTCCAGCCGTTGTAGGTGTAAAACCCTTCAAAAAAGGCTTCGATTTCTCCTTCGGGAATGTCGTATTGTTGGGCTACTTGCCGCAGGGTGGTTCGGGACATCAAAAACTCGGTAGGAGGAATACCCAGCGCTTCTTTTAAATCGGTCAAATCCAGATCGTAAAAAACGGCCAGGTTGCCCACCTGCATATCCAGATTGACGTCGTCCGCTTCGGGAATCCAGAGGTGCAGTTCAGCCGAATCTTTGGTGCTGACAAAACTGCGGACAAACAGCACGTAAAACGGGAACAGGGTAAGAACAGTATAAACTGTCATGACGATCAAGGCAAAGGCTCTGAGCATCCGCCTCCGGCCGATCACACCTAAAACAGGTTTTTTGTGTATATCAGGCGTTGATGTTTGTATTGTCATAGGATTTTCGCCTCCTTTATTAGTATTGCACCCGGCGTTGTAACCGCTGCAAGGCCACCCCCAGAATTACCAGGGGGAAAAAGGTGATTACAGCCAGGGTCATACCCATTGCTAACCGTTGAACCTGAAACCCATAAGTAAAGAAGAGAACACTGAGCAATTTTGCTTCGGGGTTCACATAAAGCGCGCCCATAGCCACCAATTCATCAAACACGGCAAAGGAGCCGATCAGGCACATGGTGGTGGCCAGGATGAAAGAGGGCAGCATCTGCGGAAAGTAGATTTTCCAGAGCCGCTGCCAGTAGGTAGCGCCATCCACCACCGAAGCTTCAATACTTTCTTCCGGGATCGACAGCAAGCCCGACAGGAAAATAGCCATATTGTAGCCGGCGTAACGCCAGCCTACCAGCAATGGTAGAATCAGGGCCGTTCCCTCTGCCGAAAAGATATCAATGGGTTTTTCAAGAAGACCCGCCTTTAACAACATCAGGTTAGCTGTGCCGGTTTCGCGGGAAAAGAGCATCACCGCCATGTACCCAACTGCCAAACCGGATACCATCAGCGGTAAATAGACCACCGTAAAAAAGCCGCCCCGGAACCCGACCTCATACATTAGCAGGGCCAGTGTCAGGCCAAAAATGTAGACTGTGGAGTAGTTGAGTATCACAAAGATGATAGTCCGGCGAAAAGCCGGGAAATAATCGCGCTGGACAGTAGGGTCTGTAAAAACCGAGGTGAAGTTTCGCAGGCCCACCGGATTGATTTGCGGATCGTTGAACTGCGACATATCAGTAAAGAGAATTGGGATCGCCACAAAGAACGGTACAATGGTCAGCAAAACAAAGATGATGAGTTGGGGCGCGATAAACCCCCAGTCTTGTAAGATACGGACCCGTTGAAGTTTGCTCAACCCGGTTTTCACCGGCGCGCCTGATATTTCACGATATGTTGGTGTCGCCTTAATTGCCATAACATTACTCCAAAAAACGTATTGAAAGATTCAAGGAAACCCTTGAATTGGTTAAAAGTAGGGGCGACCGGGACAGCCGCCCCTACGGTTACTACGAAGGTACAAGCATACAGCTTAGGTGGGAATTTCGTAGCTTTCTTCCCAGTTGCGTTGGGCAATATCCAACGCGCCCTGAACATCAATCTTACCGCTTAGCAAGTCGGCAAAGACTTCGTTATTGCCGTTGGCTTCCCAGTTCCAAACTCCGGGGGAACCTTTCTTGCGATACGGGCCAGACATCACATTACCGGTCATGGTTTGCTCAAATTCAGCGTCGGCCCATATGCCGCCTTCGGTCCCGATTTCCT
This sequence comes from uncultured Caldilineaceae bacterium, assembly GCA_964612485.1. GTDB lineage: Bacteria > Chloroflexota > Anaerolineae > 4572-78 > J111 > JAFGNV01. The sequence continues at coordinate 43,377 of CAZTFF010000022.1, read as the reverse complement.
TCAGCACGGCCTGGAATTGCGGGCCTTGCAGGTCCAGCGGTTCTTCCAGGTCATACAGCGGCCAGCGGCCTTCGGCCTGCGACTTCATGGGAATGGCTTCCGGACTCCAGAACCAGTTCCAGGCCACCAGGATTTGCTCCCACTCAGGTGTATCTTCTACACCGGCGCGCAGGAACCACTGGTTGTCGATGTTGGGCGGCAGCGCGCTCTGCATCCAGGGTGATTGCCCTTCGGCAGGCGGCGTAGCGGGGAGACCGGCCTGGTGACCGGCCACGGCAAAGTCGGAACCGGCGGCCAGGGCTTTATCCCACACCCACGGACCGTGGAGCATCATCACCGATTTAGCGGCAATGTAGCTGGCTTCCATGTCGCCTTCCCACTGTCGGGTGGTCATATCCGGCGGCATCCAGCCTTCGTCATTAGCATCTTTGAAGAACTGGTAAACGTGGCGGTAGGGCGAATCTTCGGCATTGAATTTGGCTTTGCCCATCCAGCAGTCACGCTGGCGCTCGCGCTGGCCATCCGCAAAGGCCAGGGGGATGCAGTCCATGTAGTTGTTGCCAAAGACCCAGTTGTGCCAGGCCTGGTTCCAGAACCAATCTACACCGTCGGTAGCGGCGGCCCATTCGGCGCCATCTGCCAGCCATTTCTTCAGATCATCAAAACTCTTGACATCATTGTGCGGATCCAGGCCAGACTGTTCCATCAGTTCCTGGTTGTACTGCCAGGTCATTACAAAGCCCTGGAAGACGTCCAGCGAACGAGGACCGGACAGGCCGTGCAGGTCGGACCAGGCGTTTTTAACATCAAACTGCCAGCGATCCCACCACTCAAAGTCGATTGAGCTCAAGTCAACCGCCATTTCGTAGTTGTTCTTATCAAAGAAGATCTGCATTTCCTGGGTCAGCTCAATGGCGGCCAGGTAGCCGCCGGCCACCTTGGCTTCGTAAGCTGCCGCGGTGTCCTCGTTGATGGAGAAGACGTTGATGCTGATACCCGGATGGCTGGCTTCAAACACATTCCAGATCTCGCGATACGGTCCTTCGTATTCGGCCAGCGACATCACGTCGAGGGTGACTTCTTCAGCTGGCGGCGCTTCCACTTCTGCAGCCGCCTCGGCTTCTTCTTCCGCAGCTTCCTGACCAACTCGCTCCTGAGGATCTTCTGCAGGTTCTTCCTCTGGTGCTGCCGGTTCCGGTGTCGCCTGCGCGCCGCAGCCCACTGCCGCCACACCGGCGGCCGTCAGCGCGCTGACGCGCAAAAAATCTCTCCGACTTATTTTCTTACTCATATTTGTTCCTCCATTGGAATCTACTAGTAAAAAAATGGATTGACACAACCATGCGCACGATAGCTCAAACTACGCCATCCCCGGCTTCGTTGTTTCAACTTCAACAAACCGCCGGACAACCAGATCAAAGTTGGCTAGCCAGGCCCCCTGATACCGTAAATGCACAGGGTGTGAAAACAGCGTTTTTTTGTTGGGCTTGCATCCTCCTTAATTCTTACAAAAATTTCAACCGGCTGGTCGAGTTCGAGATAGAAGAAGGGGCCAGGATGTGATTGAAGATGAGGATGATGTTGGGATATGGTATTGGAAACGTTCAAAGGTTGGGATTGGCATCTAATCTTGCTTATTCATGGCGATAAAGATCCCAATCCAGGTAAGACGTAATGGCCTCTTCCAACACATCGGCATAGTGGCCGCGCGTCATGGCTACGTGGTGCTCGAAGCCGTTCTTGCAGATGTATTTCAGCAGAGATTGCAGATCGTCTACCCGGCACACCGCCGAACCACCGTGAATGTTGGTGGGGTCATCGGTAAAGTCGCCCTCACCCACATAAGATTTGATCAGGCCCAGGGTATCGTCGGTGGACATGCGGAAATAGGTCATCGGCCCGGACGCCACCTGGGCTTTGATCGCGCCAAAGCATCGTTCTTCACCCAACGAAGCGCCCAGCACGTCCAGGTTTCCTATTTCCGGTGTCTTGCCGATAAAGCTCTTGGGGTAGTTGGAGCAGTGGGTGTTGATGCACATATCCCGGTCTGCGGCGTAGTTGTTGTTCCAATCCAGGAAGCCGGGGGGATTGCCCGAGGCCAGCAGCAGGGCGTACATCGACACCACGCCGGCCACGTCAACCTCGCAGGCGCTGGGCATATAGCGCTCGCCCATCATGCTCATCGACAGGCAGGTGGCGCAGCCAAAGTTGTCCTGCACCGAGGTCCAGCACTGAATGGCGCTGGCGTCACATTCATTTTCGGCCATCCAGTTATCCAGCGCCACCGACCAACTGGCCTGCCGCACCACGTTTTCTTCTTTGATATGATCCGCAATCTTGCCGTACTCTTTGATCTCGCCCAACTTCTCCTGTACCATTTTGGGCTTTTGCTCAAATAACGTTCTGGCCGAGGCGATAATTTCGGATAAATCAACCGTCACCACGGTGATGCCGGTGGCTTGCAGCAGTTTTTCGCTGTAGCGGCAGGTATGGAACGGCGCCGGCCTGGCCCCAATCGCGCCAATGCGGGCGTTGGTCAACCCTTTGACCACCCGGCAGACGCGGGCGAAGAATTCCAGGTCTTCGGTGAATTCTTCGCTGTCGATGCGGCAGGTATGGTAAGTGGTATCGGTAAAGGGAATGCCAAATTGGTAGAGGTTGTTGCAAACCGAGAATTTACCACAGAAAGAATCGCGCCGCTCTTTGACGCCCAGGTTCATGGGGTCTTCGTCATCGCAGGCTTGCACCAGCACCGGCACATTCAATTTGGCCGCGCTCAAGGTGTGGACTACGCCCTGTTCGTCGCCAAAGTTGGGCAGTACCACAATGATGCCGTCAATTTTATCCTGGTTGGCCTTGAACAATTCGGCGCATATTTTGGCATCGGCCAGCGTTTCGATGGCCCCGTTGGGGGTGGCATCTGCAGGCGGAATGACATAGTCGTAGCCTAACTTGTCCAACTTGGCAAGCAAATCTTTCCGCCCTTGGGCCGCCAGTTCGGGATTAAAGAATCCGCGAGTTCCCACAATCAGACCAAAGGTGGTCTTCTTTTCCATAATCTTCATTGGGTGATGCTCCTTTCAACATTGAATATAAACTACGATTGTTTTGTTAGAATTACAAGTTGGATTGAAGTGGGCGATAATAGCCCGCTGAAATCCAACTGTTGGGACTCGTACCTCGACCCCCACCTACTTAAATCTTAAAGCTGCACGCCCAGCAAATGGGTGGCAAGCGTTTTTAATTTGTCAGGGTGGCCGACGTAAAGCCAGAGTACAAATTGGTCGGTAACGGACGATTGGCCGGTTTCGCCGCCAATGGTCTGGCCGTTCACTTCCAACTCGCCAAAACCGCCAAACATGCCGCCATCGTTATAGACATGGATGGAATGACCGCGCCGGCCCGGGGTATGCCACGGCTCCTCGGCATAGGGCACCGCCGGGTTGTTAAAGAAATTCCGCACCAGCAGATAGGCCCGGTCATCAGCAAGCTGATTAAAATAACCTAAACGTCCAAATGTCTGGACAGCCTTATAGCCCACTTTGTACCGCCGCCGGCCGGTGATGTTCAGGCTGATGTGATTGGTATGAAGTGTCTGGTGGTCTTCGTCGATGGGTTCGTAGTAGTCGGTGTATTCGATCAGCGGGGAAGCGGGGATAATGAGTTGCCCGCCGGCATTGAGTTGGATCAAATTCCAGGTTTCGCTCAGAATGCCGTCCAGGCGAGACTCAGACAGCGTCACCACCTGTTCGTAACCGGCAAAGGTTACGCCGCTTATGAGCGACTTATACTCGCTCAAGCCGCGCAGGGGGTCATCAACCGGATGAATGGCCTTCTCTACGTGGAGCTGCTTCTCTCCGGTGGTCAGATTATAGACCGGCAGGGTGCAATCCATAGAAAACTGACACTGCTCCGGCCCAATTTGCTTGAGCGAGTAATCGCCCGGATCTATGGCCGGCGGCACCTGAATGGTGCCCCAAAAATCCGTCCGGTCTTTGACCATGTATTGGATTTCCGGCGCGATCCAGATTCGTTCGCCGCCCAAATTCCAATCGTCGGAGGCCAGAAATTCCCGAAAGGTTTCTGGGGCAGCCAGCGCGCTGTTGGTCCAGAAAATGCTTTCGCTATCGGCAGAGAGATAGGGGCCAAAAACCCGCCCGCCGCGCCGGCTGACGATCAGGCTGACCTCATTTTGCAGCGAAACCACCGCATAAGCCTGATCAGTCGCTTGCAAAGATGCTTCAAGTTGAGATCGGGTAATTTTACTGTTCATCGTTGAACCTTAACACCTTTCAATAATTGGGGCGGTAAGAGCGCGCCGGAACGCGCCCTTACCCACCCACTATCAAGAAGGAGACAAAAAGACTGATTTTAGAACCTTGCCCTCGAGCGCCATGGTTGCGCCCTTTTTGAAACCCGTAAGCGGAAAACGGTGGGTAATCAGTTTATCCACCGGGATACGGCCCGAAGCCACAAACTTGAGGGCCAGCCGGTAATGGCGCGGGGCAAAAATGGTGGTGCCAATGAGATGCAGGGCGTTGTAGTGAACAAGATTCATATCCACGCCGGGTTTGCTGCTGTCTTTGGGCAGCCCGCCAAATAGCAGGATGCGCCCGCCCTTGCGAGCCATTTCCACCGCCTGAACCTGGGCCACCGGCGCGGGGGTAGCCGTCACAATCACGTCCGCGCCTTTGCCGCCGGTCAACCGGCGGACTTCCTGCACCAAATCTACTTTGGCAGCGTTGATGAGCGCATCCGGCTCAAACATTTCGGCCAGTTTGAGCCGTTCATCCACAATATCTACCACAAAAATTTTGTCGGCGCCTCTGGCCCGAGCCAGGCTGATATGAATGCAGCCAACCGGCCCGGTGCCAATGATAACCACGGTGTCCCCGAGGCCCACACTCCCTTTCTCCTGGGCATGGATGCAGGACGAGATGGGTTCGGCGATGGCGGCGACAACAGGATCAAGTCCTTCCGGCACCCGTTCTATCGTGCCCAAATTAACGCACGCCTCGGGGACAGCCATGGTCTCGGCAAAACCGCCGGGCCAGGCCTGAGCAATCTCTCGATAATTCTCGCACAGTTCAAACTCACCGTTCAGGCAGAAATCGCAGGTGCCGCAATAAGCCAGGGGGCCAATGGCGATCACCTCGCCTTTTTGCCATTTTCCCTGATATCCCGGCCCTGTTTCTACGATTTTACCGGATATTTCATGCCCGATAGTCCACGGGAACGTGACCTTACGATGCCCGCTCCGCAGTGTACGCAAATCCGAGCCGCACAGGCCGCAGGCAATGACATCTAACAGAAATCCACCATCCGGCACTTCGGGGACCGGGACATCCTCAACATCAAATTCCATGGGCGACCGGACCACCACCGCTTTCATTGTGTCTGCCATCGGTTCTCTCCTAACGGCCGTTCAATCCCAGCAGGTCATCCTGCATCTGGCGCATTTTATAAACCAGGGTCGAGGTATCGGGCGCAAAATTATCGGTGGTGAACATGGTGCCGCTGGCAATATCTTTTAAGACGGTGCCGTGAGCGGCCAGCCCCATCGGAATACCTTGGGCCATTTTTGCTTCATCATACCGGTAAATGCGGTTAAAGAAATCAATGCCGCCAATATCGCCCACTTTTTCTCCGGCCTTCAAATCACGCTTGGCAATAGCCACCACTTCGGCCACCATCTCTTTGGGGGCCAACGCGGCTTCGTTGTAAACCGCGGCTTCGGCCACGGAAAGAGGCGTTTCGATACTGCACAGGTGGTAGGGGCGGTAGAGGGTGTAGTAGGGGCCATCGCCCATTGAATAGAAAGCCATATCTTCCATCGTGCGGGCGTCATCGGTGGCGATAACGGCAAAAACGCCCGGCGCTACTTTGCCGGTTGAAAAATCAACGCAGCCGCGCTGGCTCAAGATGCCGCCGTCTGCTTCGGGTACAAACACTTTGTTGAGATCGGCCACATCAACTTTAGCGCCGTGCGTGCCGGGTACATCGGGCACCAGGCCGGTGGCGTTGGCCATGGCGGCTAATTCGACCATCGTTTTGGTGCCGTCTTTAAAGGCCGCCAACATTTTGGGGTTCATGTTTTTGCTTTCGGCTTCCGCCCGGCAGGTATCGGGGGTGGCGTAGTAGTCGATGGGATTATTTTTGCCTTTACCCAGGCACACTACCTCAAAGCCCAACGTGGTGGCAAAATCGTACAACATCTTGCATACGCCCGGCTCATCGCCCATGGCGGCGGTGTAAACGCAGCCCATTTTTTGGGCCATTTGATGCAGAAAAATGCCCACGGTGACGTCGGTTTCCACATTCAACATCACCATGTGCTTTTTATTTTGAATGCTTTTCCAGGCCACCTGAGCGCCCACTTCGGTAACGCCGGTTGCTTCCACCAACACCTCTAACGGCTCCAACTCGGCCAACATTACCGCGTCTTCGGTAATGAGATACTTGCCTTGCTTTAAGGCATCGTTGGCCTCGCCCTGATGGTTGGTGATGCAGATGGCCGATTCCGCAATTCCCAGGTCTTTCAAGGCCGCCAACGGCCGGTCCGGGATCAGATCGGCAATGGCCGTTACTTCCAGCCCGGTCATGCGATGCGTAATGTGCAACATGCCTGATCCTTCTTGTCCACACCCCACCAGGCCCACCTGGATAGGTTGGCCAACTGCCTGGCGCTTTCGCAAATGCTCGTAAAGTTCCATTGACAATACTCCTTAATTTGGGGGCCTAACCCCGCTTGATCTAAAATATGTTATGATATTCGAGCATTTGACAATTACTAACGGTTCGACGAATAAAATGACATAAAATTCAGGCCTGGTTGCTCCACCCGGAATTTTTGCTTATAATATCAAGAGGCATAGCGATTGGTCGAGCGTAGACACCTAAAATGTCAAGGCGCGTGCCGATTGTTTTGTCAAATTGCTCCGGGAGATACCTTCCCACGGACCCGTCAAAGTCATCGAAGGTATCTCCCTTTTTAGAGAGCCTATAACCGGCTCTTATGTTACGGCAACAACTTCCGAAGCGGCGGATGATACAGCAGGTTCATCGATCTCTTTTAATAAATGACGGGCAATTCGATCTTCTGTAACCAAAACATTGATCAATTTGCCCCGCAGCGCCGCCCGAATAACCTCTAGCTTTTCTTCCCCGCCGGCCACGCCAATTACCCGGGGGATTTTTTTGATCTGATCCAGGTCCAGGCCGATAATTCTATCGCAAATTTCGTGATCTACGGCATGACCATCGGCATCAAAAAACCGGAGGGCAATATCCCCCACCGCGCCGAGGTCGCCCAGCGCGTCCAATTCTTCCGGCGCTAAAATACCCGCTTGCAAAACCACCGATCCTGCGGTGGGCCGGCCGATCCCCACCAGCGCCACATCCGCTTTGGCCGCCAGGTCCAGAACATCCGTAATTTGCGGGTCGGCCAGGAGGGCATCGCGCACCATTTTTTTGCTGACAATGCCGGGGGCGGAAATCATCCGAGGCCTGCACCCCAGCGTCTGGGCCATCCGCACCACCAGATCCGCCGCATACATTTCAGACTCCGGGCGGCCCAGCCCGCCCAACATTTGGATCACTTTCATGTGGGGCCAGCGTTGAAGCGGGAGCGCATTACTAACTGCTAAAATTGTTGTGCCCCAACTGATGCTCACTGTCTCATGGCCCTGGATGGACCGCAACAAGCAGTCGGCGGCGGCAGTCCCCAGGTCTCGCAGAATAACGTCGGTGGTGTAGGCGGAGGGAGTAACGATGACAGCTTCATCGAGGCCGTAATGGGTTTCCAGCGCCCGCTCGATTTCAGCATTAGAAGTTTGCGCGGAAGGAAGAATGGTGATTTGAATAATTTGCTCGTCGCGCGCTTGCTGGAGCAGCCGGGAAACCTTAACCCGCGAAAGGCTAAAGCGCTTGCCAATCTCGCTCTGGGTTAAGTTATCTTCATAGTAGGCTTTGGCTATCTTATACAGCAATTTCTTCTCATCGCCGGCCATTCCGCGCCCTCGCTCGATCAATTGTTCAACTCTGTACAAATGATTGAGCGTATCATAACACACTTCTCACGTGCTGTCAAATGTTCGTTGGTGAACAAATGCACGGTATTTTTTAGCTATGCCTTGTACCAACGATTAAGATTCCGATTTACCATAACGCGCATCAAGGGCTTTGAGCTTCGCTACCTTGGGCGCAGAACGGCCTCCGGCAAATTCAGACTCCAGCCAGATATCCAGCAGCGACCGCGCCACTGCCGGGCCGATCACCTGGCTGCCCATGGTGATAACCTGGGCGTCATTGCTCTTCCTGGCCCGCTCCGCCGAGTAGGGATCGTGGCAACAGGCCGCCCGCACGCCCGGCACTTTATTGGCGGCAATGGCCATGCCAATGCCGGTGCCGCATACCAGGACTCCCCGTTCATAATTTCCGGCGGCAATTTCCCGGGCCAATTCTTCGGCCACGTCGGGGTAATCAATGGGCGTTTCAGCATGCGCGCCAATATCGGCCACATCGTGGCCTAGTTCTTCCAGATGTTGTTTGAGGTCGTCTTTCATAGTTCGGGCAAAATGATCGCTGCCAATGATGATTTTCATGGTATTGCTCCTTGTGTAGTCTTGAATTAAAGACAGATATTGCCAAACCTAATCTTCAGGTTTGTAGGTTCTTTCAATCACCCTGAGATTTTGATTCCGCGGTTCGTGCCGCCCGCCGGCGTACTCGGTCGTCAGCCAGGTGGTGACAATCTCCTTGGCCAGTTCATCACCAATCACCCGCGCCCCCAAGACCAGCACATTGGCGTTGTTGTGCTCGCGGGATTTCTGGGCCAAAAAGAGATTATCGCACAGGGCCGCATAAGCACCGGGCACTTTGTTGGCCGCAATACTCATCCCCATCCCCGTCCCGCACATGATGATGCCGTAATCATACTCTTTTCCAACCACAGCGTTGGCCACATTGGCCCCGGTGAGGTGATAATCGTTGGCCGGTTCCGCATCGGTGAACGCGCCAAAATCTTCAAATTCGTGCCCCAACGATGCCAGGTGCTGCTTGATGATCTGCTTCAGCTTGAAGGCCGCATGGTCGCTGCCAATAGCAATTTTCATAACACATTCTCCTTTCGAACAAACTCATCCACTTCATCCCGGGCCGGCATCGAGGGCATCGCGCCCGGCCTGGTGGCAGACAACGCGCCCACCCCATTGGCAAATTGAACGGCCTCGGCCAGGGTTTTTCCTTCGCCCAAAGCAACACCCAGCCCGCCCATAAAAGCATCGCCCGCGCCGCTGGTATCCAGGGCATCAACCTTAAAACCGTCAATGTGCAGTGTCTCCTCCGGCTGCACAATGAGCGCGCCCTGCGCGCCCAGAGTAATGATGACGGTTTTGACCCCTTTGGCCAACAACGCCTGGGCCGCAGTTTTTGCGCCCTCCACCGTATCGGCGGAAATACCGGTCAATACTTTGGCCTCGGTTTGATTCGGGGTCAGCATATCAACCTTATTCAAAATACTGTCCGGGAGCGGGCGGGCCGGAGCCGGGTTGAGAATGCACAGGGTATTGCTGCTGCGGGCAATATCGATGGCTTTTTCGATGGCCTCCAGGGGGATTTCCAACTGCATCATCACCACGTCGGCGGCCTGTATCCGGCCGGCGGCGGCTTCCACATCGGCCGGGCTGATACGCATGTTCGTACCGGGAATGACAGCGATAATATTTTCCGCCTGCCCATCCACCATCACCAGCGCCACCCCTGAACCGGCTTCTGAATCTGTTTGAATAAAATCACAATTCACACCATGCCCCTTCAGGGTATCAAGCATTTGCTGGCCGAAGAGGTCTTCCCCCACCCGGCCCACCAGCGCGGCCTGCGCCCCCAGCCGGCAGGCGGCAACCGTCTGATTAGCGCCTTTGCCCCCCATACCCATCCAGTAACGATGCCCAATCACGGTTTCGCCGTGTTCGGGCAAATGGTCAACATAGGCATATACATCCATATTGGCGCTACCCACCACCACTACGTTTGGGCATGTCATTTTTTTCTCCCGCAATTTGGCGCCTGGCTGTCAAGCTCGGCCAAAGCGGCTTGCGACTCTTCGGGTTTCAAGGCGCGGGCGTGATAGGCGTGGTTGCCGCTCATAAAAGAAACTCCATAGCCTTTCAAGGTGTGGGCAATGGCAATGGAGGGTTTATCCCGGCACTGGCGCGAGCGCTCCAGGAAACCAAGGATATCGTAAAAATCGTGACCATTGATCTCTTCTACCCGCCAGCCAAAAGTAAACCATTTGTCGGCCAGCGGTTCCAGGTTCATCACCTCACTTACCGGCGCTTCAAACTGGTCTTTATTGAAATCGATGAACACCGTCAGATTGTCAAGCTTGAAGTGGGGGGCGGCCAGAGCCGCTTCCCAAATCTGGCCCTCGTCACACTCGCCGTCCCCCAGGAGAGCGTACACCCGGCTGGCGCTGCCGCGCATTTTTGCGCCCATAGCCATACCCAGCGCCTGGGAAAATCCGGTCCCCAGAGAACCGGAGGTGGCATCGATCCCGTCCATTTTAGCATCGGGATGTCCTTGCAGCGGGCTGCCGGGCCGGCGCAGACTCAGCATCACTTCCTCCGAAAAGAAGCCCGCCTCGTACAAGGCGGCGTAGAGACCGGGCGCGCTGTGTCCTTTGGAAAGCACAAAACGGTCCCGATCGAGCCAGTTTGGATTTTGAGGATCATATCGCATTTCAGAAAAATAGAGGGTGGCCACCATATCCACAATGGAAAAGGCTGGGCCGGGATGGCCGCTGCCCGCCGCATCGGTCATGCGAATGACGTGTTTTCGCATGCATCGGGCGCGTTCGGCCAATTCGGCGTGAGGTGCATCAACTTTGGTTCTTACAATATTCGCGGTCATACGTTTGTTCTCCCGTTGTTTGAGCCAGAATTATTCTTGCGCCGGGCCACCGCCTGCCGGACGGCCCCGGCAATGTTGTCTGCCGTCAGGTGATATTTTTGATGAAGCTGTTTCGCTCCCCCGCTCTCGGCAAACACATCGTTGACGGCTACCTGTTCCATCGGAGCGGGAACGGAACGAGCCAGCACTTCGGCCACCGCGCCGCCCAACCCGCCATAACGATTGTGATCTTCAGCCGTAACAATAGCGCCGGTTTCGCGGGCCGCGCGTATGATCACCGCTTCATCGACGGGTTTGAGCGAAACCATGCTCACCACGCGGGTATCGACGCCTTCGGCAGCCAGGGTTTCAGCCGCCTCCAGGCCAGCGGCCACCATCCCGCCGATAGCAAAAACGGTGGCATCCGATCCCTCCCGCAGCAATAGAGATTGGCCCACCGCAACCGGCGCATCGGGATCGGTTAACAGGGGGATAGCCGCCCGTTCCAGCCGAACATACACCGGCCCTTTGATGTCCATCGCCGCGTGCAGCGCCGGCAGCACCTGATTGGCATCGGTGGGCGCTAAAACAACCATCCCGGGGATGGCGCGCATGAGGGCAATATCTTCCGTGGCCTGGTGCGTAACCCCGTCCGGGCCAACATTGAGGCCGGCGTGGGTGGCTACCAATTTGACATTGGTTTTGGGGTAGCCAATGGTATTGCGGATGGGTTCCCAGGCTTTGCCGGCCATGAACATGGCATAGGCGGCCACCAGCGGCACCCAGCCGGCCGTAGACAGGCCGGACGCCATGCCCACCGTATTTTGCTCGGCAATGCCGGTACACACATACCGGTCGGGGTAGGCGGCCTGGAATTTGGTGGCCCGGGTCGAGGGGGCAACATCGGGCGAAAGCACCACCAGCTCAGGGTACGCCTCACCCAACGTGACCAGCGCGTCGCCCAGCGCATCACGCTGCGCGACACTTTTGGAATAGTCAACAGAAATTGAGGTCATAGAACAACTCCTTTAAGTTAAGCAGATTCTCGATAGACAATTTCATGGTTCAATATTTCCTGGCGCGCGGGGAGCAATTTGTCGTGGTTAATGCGTTCCAACAACAACTTGACGGCTGTTGCGCCTAAGAAATGAACGTCTTTATGGACCGTGGTCAACCGGGGCCGGACGATGGTGGCTTCGGGAATGTCATCAAAGCCCACAATGGCCACGTCATCCGGCACAGACAGCCCGGAATCCACGGCAAACAGTAAAGCATCAACGGCCAGGAGATCATTGGCGGCGAAGACGGCGGTGGGCGGCTCTGGCAGCGCCACCAATTGCTGCATCGCCTGGGCGCCGTCGCCCCGCTTGAAGTGGGTTTCACAAATCAACGCATCCCTGACGGGCAGGTGGTGCGCCTGCAAGCCGTTGAGATAGCCCTCTTTACGCAATCGCCCGGCCCAACTGGTTTTGGGGCCGGCAATGGTAGCGATGCGGTGATGGCCCTGTCCAACCAGATAGGCCATCACCTCTTCCACGGCTCGAACCTCGTCCAGCATCATATTGTCGGCAAAAGCATGCCGGGGGCTATCGCCGTTGATGACCACGGCTACCCCGGCTTCGATCAACTCGCCAATCTCGTTGGCCGTCCATTGATAGGTTTGGGTGATCACGCCATCCACGCCCCGGCTCAGCAGGTCATCCAGAAACTCTTTTTCCCGTTTGGCATCGTTATCCGTATTGTAAATGACCGTATCCAGTCCCTTCTTTTCCGCCTCTCGTTGAATGGCGGCAGCCAGGTGAGGGTAAAAGAGATTGTCCATATGAGGGATCATGATCGCCAAGGTATTGGAGCGGTTAGAGGCCAGGGCTTTGGCCGTAGTCGATGGCCGATAATTGAGTTCTTTGGCCGCGTTCAAAACCTTTTGCCGGGTCTCGTCGCTGACCCATACATTGTCACCGGTTTTGTTGTTCATCACAAAAGAGACGGTAGTGATGGAAACGCCGGCCAACTCGGCTACATCTCGACCGGTAATGCGTTTTTTGTTGGGTTTTGCCTTGGATTTTATCTGGGCCATCTGCTATACCAAATTTCTGAACAATACGATCAAGCCAATCACCCGATTATAAAGCGCTTTATATAAAGCGCTTTATATAAGATAACATATAACTATTTGTTTGTCAAGACCCCAAATTCAAGATAAGGTTGCAAACTGCCAATATTACCGTATAATGGGAATCAGGTTAAAAAGGCTTGCTTGCACAAATGTTCACTAACGAACACTTGACAACATTTTGAAGCCATGTTATTATTTCTCCAATCGGCAATATTATTTTTTCTTTCAAAACGAAAGCAAACGAAATAAAATATAATAAAACAAAATCAAACAATTATTACATTTTTTGAGGGAATCCTTTATGGCCACAGCAATTATAATGCCCAAACAAGGGCAATCTGTTGAAAGTTGTATCATCAACGAATGGAAAGTACAGGCGGGAGACTCCATTTCTGAAGGCGACATCATCTGTGAAGTGGAAACCGACAAAGCGGTTTTAGAAGTTGAAAGCACCGCCTCCGGCACCATCCTGGGGTTGTTTTTTGAGGAAGGCGACGAAGTCGCCGTGCTGGCCAATATTGCCGTTATTGGCGAACCGGGCGAAAATATCGATGCTTACCGGCCCGATTCGGCCACAGCCGAAATGCCTGTAGATGCTCAAGAATCGGCAGACGGTTCCACCGCAACGGCTGCGCCTCCGGTGGATTCTACCCGCCCCCTCCCGGCGGAAACACCGGCCGCAGCGCCAACCGGCATCTCGCCCCGCGCCAAAAAGCTGGCCCAGCGCAAACAGATTGATTTGGCCGCTCTGCAAGGCAGCGGGCCGGGCGGGCGCATCATCGAAAGGGATGTGGCGGCGGCGGTAGCTGCCCAACCCGGCCTCACGCCGTTGGCGCAGGCCATGGCCAGCACCGGCCAGTTCAGCGTTCCAGAACAGGGATCGGGCGTGAGCGGGCGCATTATGGCCGGCGATCTTACCCCGGTTGCTGAAGCAGCAGCACCAATCCCTGCGGCCCAGGCTGATGCCGATGAGGTAGAAACCATTCCGGTCAAAGGCGTGCGCAAGGTCATTGCCGAGCGAATGTGGGCCTCGCTGCAAGAAACGGCCCAACTTACGCTCAATGCCTCGGCGGATGCCACGGCCATTCTCAGCTACCGCAAACGGCTCAAGGCCAGCGATGAAGCGCTGGGGCTGCAAAAGATCACCATCAACGATTTAATTCTGTTTGCCGTGGCCCGCACCCTGCCCGATTACCCGGAGGTCAATGCCCTGTTTGCAGACAACACCATCACCCGCTACAAAAACGTTCATCTGGCTGTGGCGGTGGATACGCCGCGCGGGTTGGTGGTGCCGGTGATGCGTAACGCGCAAAATCTGAGCCTAAAACAAATTTCCGAACAGGCCAAACGGCTGGCTGCCGGGGCGATGGACGGCTCGGTCTCGCCCGATGAATTGACCGGGGGCACGTTTACCGTCACCAATCTGGGCAGCCTGGGGATCGAGAGTTTCACGCCCATTCTCAACCCGCCGCAGGTGGGGATTTTGGGCGTGAGTACGATCACGCTCAAGCCGGTCGAGGTGGAGGGCGAGGTGAAATTCGTTCACCATTTGGGGCTGTCTTTGACCATCAACCACCAGGTGGTGGACGGCGCGCCCGCGGCCCGCTTCCTGCAATCGCTGGCCCAGGCCATCGCCAACATCGAGCTGATGCTGGCTGTGTAGCAAAGTATCAAAAATGACGATTGAAAGTGACCAGTAGTAGAAATTGTCAACTCAGGCCACAGAGCGGCACAGAGGAACCGCAAGATTCACAGAATAAATATAAAAACCTCTGTGAAACTCTGTGTATACTCTGAGAATCTCTGTGTAATCTGAATAACAATGCCAAAAAGACAAAGCAGCGAATAAATGAATGAGGAAAAATCATGCCAAAAGTATTTACCGTTGATCCCAACAAAGCGCGACAAAAATCGGTGATAAAAAGCAAAGACATTCCGATCAATGCTTACACACCGAATCCTAAAAAAGAGGCCAAAGCCTATGGGCCGGAAAACCTGGTGCGCATTTACCGGGATATGGCCTACATCCGTGAATTTGAAACGATGCTGGACAAAATCAAACGCGAAGGCGCTTACCAGGGCATCGAATATAACCATCGCGGCCCGGCGCACCTGTCTATCGGCCAGGAAGCCTCGGCGGTGGGGCAGGCGTTTCACCTGCGGCCCGAGGATTTCATTTTTGGTTCCCACCGCAGCCACGGCGAGATTCTGGCCAAGAGTTTTTCGGCCATCGAGCAGTTGAGCGACGATGAACTCACTCAAATCATGGAAACTTATATGGACGGCGCGCCCCTGCGGGTGGTGGAAAAATTTGCCACCAATGGCGATGTCAAAACCCTGGCCGTCAGTTACACCCTGTACGGCACGCTGGCCGAGATATTTGGCCGGGAAAACGGTTTCAACAAGGGTATGGGCGGCTCCATGCACACCTTTTTCCCGCCCTTTGGGGTGATGCCCAACAACGCCATTGTGGGCGGCTCGGCGGATATTGCCACGGGCGCAGCCCTGTTCAAACGCGTCAACCGCAAACCCGGTATTGTGATCGCCAACCTGGGCGACGCCTCGATTGCCTGCGGGCCGGTGTGGGAGGCGATGATGCTGGCGGCGATGGACCAATACCGCACGCTGTGGGATCAGGACCTCGGCGGCGGGCTGCCCATTATTTTCAATTTTATGGACAATTTCTACGGCATGGGCGGTCAGCCCGAGGGCGAAACCATGGGCTTTGGCACGTTGGCTCGCGTGGGGGCCGGGGTCAACCCGGAAGGGATGCACGCCGAACGGGTAGACGGCTACAATCCCCTGGCCGTGGCGGATGCGATTGCGCGTAAAAAGAAAGTGTTGGAAGCCGGACAGGGGCCGGTGCTGCTTGATACCATCACCTATCGTTTCTCCGGCCATTCGCCCTCCGACGCCTCGACCTACCGCGATAAAGAAGAGATCGAGATGTGGCGCGAGCACGACAGCCTGGTCACCTACCGCCAATATCTGCTGGACAACGACCACGCCGATGCGGGGGTTCTGGACGGCTATCTGGAAAGCATCAGCGAGCAGATGTACAAAGTAATGGAAGCGGCCTCGTCGCTGGATACTTCGCCGCGCGTTGCGCAGGGACATCTGATCGGGCAAATGATGTTCTCCAACCAATTAGTGGATAAAATGGCCGACCGCGAGCCGGAAATGTTGATCCCCAAAGAAGAAAGTCGTTTAAAAGTAACGCAGGCCAAAAACCGGTTTGGCCTCAGCAACGGCAAACCGCTGCCCAAACTCAAAACCCTCACCTACGCCGAAGCCCTGTTTGAGGCCATGGCCCACCGCTTTTACGAGGACCCGACCATGATCGCTTACGGCGAAGAAAACCGCGATTGGGGCGGCGCGTTCAGCGTGTACCGCGGCCTGACTGAAATGTTGCCCTACCACCGACTCTTCAATACCCCCATTTCTGAAGGCGCGATTGCGGGGTCGGCGGTTGGCTACGCCCTGTCTGGGGGCCGGGTGGTGGCCGAGTTGATGTATTGCGATTTTATGGGCCGCGCCGGCGACGAAATCTTCAACCAGATGGCCAAATGGCAGGCGATGTCGGCCAACGTGCTGAGCATGCCGTTGGTGCTGCGCGTGTCTGTTGGCTCAAAATATGGAGCGCAGCACTCGCAAGATTGGACGTCGATGGTGGCCCACATCCCCGGCCTGAAAGCGATGTTCCCGGCCACCCCCTACGATGCCAAAGGCATGCTCAACCTGGCCCTGCGCGGCACCGATCCGGTAATCTTTTTTGAAAGCCAGCGCCTCTACTCCGAACCGGAAAAATTGGTGGAAGGCGGTGTACCCACGGAATATTACGAGGTTGAAATGGGCGAACCCGCGCTGCGGCGCGAGGGCCGGGACTTGACCCTGGTAACAATTGGTGCTACGCTTTACACGGCGCTGGAGGCCGCCGGCGTATTGCAAGAAAAATACAACCTATCCACCGAGGTCATCGATGCCCGGTTCATCAACCCGCTCAACTACGGCCCGATTGTCGAATCGGTCAAAAAGACGGGGCGTGTTGTGCTGGTCTCGGATGCGTGCGAGCGCGGTTCCTTTTTGCATACGATGGCCTCCAATATCAGCCAGTTGGCGTTTGATTATCTCGACGGCCCGGTGGCCGTGGTGGGGGCGCGCAACTGGATCACGCCCCCGGCGGAACTGGAAGATCTCTTCTTCCCCCAAAAAGAGTGGATCATCGACACCATCCACGAGCGAATTTTACCGCTGCCGGAACATCAGGCCAGCACCAACCAATCGACCGGCCAAATTCTGGAACGCAACCGGCTGGGAATTTAAGAACAAAGATAGATACCCATTCCTTGTCATTCTGAGCGACCAACGGGAGCGAAGAATCTCCATATTCGGTGAAATTAACCGGACAGAAGAAGTGGAGATTCTTCACTCCTCTACGCTCCGTTCAGAATGACCTGTGTAGGAGTCAATTCTCATTCCTCAAGGAGGATTTTTTCATGAGTAACTACGATGTCATTGTGATCGGCGGGGGGCCGGGCGGCTATGTGGCCGCCATCAAAGCCGCGCAGTTGGGCCAGAAAACGGCGGTGGTGGAGAAAGAACATATGGGCGGCGTGTGCCTCAACTGGGGCTGTATTCCCACCAAAGCGCTGCTGCGCAATGCCGAGATCATCAACCTGCTCAACGAGGGCAAAACCTTTGGCTTCAGCTTTGATAACCTGAGCGTAGATTACAGCGCCGCCCACAAACGCAGCCGCCAGGTCAGCAAACGATTGGTCAAGGGCGTGAGTTTTTTGATGAAGAAAAACGAGATTGAGGTGATCGAAGGGACAGGGCGGCTCAAGAGCAAAACCGAGGTTGAGGTCGATGGCGAGGTTCATTCCGCCAAAAACATCATCATTGCCACCGGAGGCCGCGCCCGGAACATACCCAATGTTGACATCGACGGCGAGCGCCTGCTGACCTACCGCCACGCGCTGGAACTGAAAGAAGCGCCGGACTCGCTGATCATTGTGGGCGCGGGCGCGATTGGCATGGAGTTTGCCCATATCTTTCACAGCTATGGCACCGAGGTAACCGTGGTCGAAATGCTGCCCCGCGTTTTGCCCACGGAAGATGAAGCCATCAGTAAAGAATTGGCAAAACAGTTCCAACGGGCCGGAGTCTCCATCAAAACGGACACCAAAGTGGAAAAGGTCGAAACCACGGACGAGGGCGTCACCATCACCGTGAGCCACAACGATCAAACCGAAACATTGGAGGCTGAGAAAGCGCTCATTGCCATTGGGGTGGCACCCAACAGCGAAAACCTGGGGTTAGAAGATGTCGGCGTGGCGGTGGAAAAGGGGTACATTCAAATTGATGAACGGATGCAAACCAATGTGGCCGGCATTTACGCCATCGGCGATGTGACCGGCAAACTGGCACTGGCCCACGTAGCCAGCGCCCAGGGCCTGGTGGCCGCGCAGGCCATTGCCGGAGAAAACCCCCACCCTCTGAATTATGCCAAAATGCCGCGCTGCACCTACACCCATCCAGAGGTGGCGTCGGTGGGGCTGACCGAGGCGCAGGCCCGCGAGCAGGGATACGAGGTTAAAACCGGCACATTTCCCTTCCAGGCCAACGGCAAGGCCCTGGGTTTGAGCGAGAATATGGGCTTTGTGAAGGTGGTATCAGAGGAAAAATACAACGAAGTGCTGGGCGTTTTTTTGATCGGCCCCCACGTTACCGAGCTGGTGGCCGGCCCTACCGGGATGATCGGCCTGGAAAGTACGCTGGAGGAGCTGGCTCACACCGTTCATCCGCACCCCACCCTGAGCGAGGCAGTGATGGAAGCCGCTCACGTGACGCTGGATCAGGCGATCCATATTTAACCACGAACTCGTATCTTCTCAATATTTCGGGGGGACGAGGTCTGAGCCTGTCGAAGATCGTTGGTTTCGACAAGCTCAACCAACTCTGCCCCCGATTATTGAGAAGATACACGAACTCAAAGAAAAGACGTGCCCTACCTTGTCACTGCTGATGATGGTTGCGGCACGTTTTTTTTCACGCCTGCCCCAACAGCCCCTAAATACCACCCTCAAATCAGCCAAATCTGACATCAATCCCCGGCTATCAAAATCCAGAATGCCAAATCAGAAATATTCAAAAAACTATTGACAAAATTGATATTTTATGATATTAATATAAAAAATATTCAGGTAAATATAAATTAAATTGAGGTGGTTATGTATTCTGTCATTCACGAATGTCCCATTTGCCAATCCGAGTTGGTAGTCACAAAACTTTACTGCCGCAATTGTGATACCGCCATCGAGGGCCACTTTGCCCTGGGGCAATTTCACAGCCTGTCGGCGGAGCAGCTTGCTTTTGCGGAAACATTCATTCGCTGCGAGGGCAAGATCAACCGGGTGGGCGAGGAGCTGAATATTTCGTATCCCACGGTCCGTTCCCGCCTGCACGACCTGATCCGGGCGATGGGCTACGAGGTCAACGAAGAGGAACCTGCCGCACCGAAAGCGGTGGACCGCAAGGCCATTCTGGCCGATCTATCGAGCGGCGCAATTACCGCCGAAGAAGCGGCGCGCAGGCTGGCCGGAGAGGGACCATGAATCTGGAAGAACGACGCGTTTTGCAGATGATCGCCGACGGCGTTGTCTCCGCTGCGGAAGGGGAACGTCTGATGGAATCAATGAAATTGGTCGATGACATCAGCTTAGAATCGCCCCCCGTTAAGGCCGATGGCGTGACTTTTCCCCCGCCGCCGGCCTGGTCGGAGCAGTGGTTGGGTATTGTGCTGATCGGCACGGTTTTGATGTTTGGGGGGCTGGGCGCAACATTTTTGGTAGTGGGTCGTGTTCTCAGCGGCTGGTGGCTGTTGTTGACCCTGCCGGTTCTGCTGGTCGGATTATTGGTAATCTTGTTGGGTTACTTTTGCAGCAGCCAGCGCTGGCTACACATCCACGTGGACAGCGACGACGCGAAATTTAAATTTGGGCTGCCGCTGCCCTTCAGTTGGCTGGTGGCCGTGTTTAAAATGGCTCGTTTGTTTGAACCCAAATTGGCGGTGATAACCGATGATGTGCTGGATGAACTGACCTATGCCGCCGAGGGATATTTTTATGTAGAAGTAGATGAAGCAGACAAAAATGAATATGTTCAGGTTTATTACGCCTGAGACCATTTGAATGAAAGAGGATCAAACAATGACATTGACCGAAGAACGCTTACAAATTTTGAATATGTTGGAAAACGGCAAGATCACCGTCGATGAGGCGGCCACGTTACTATCGGCCCTGGAAAACGGCGTCAAAAAAGAAACTGTTCTCCGCCAGCCGGGCGCACCGGGCGAGGCGCAATGGCTGCGCGTCCGGGTAACCGACCAAAAGAGCGGTAAACAAAAAGTGACTGTGAACCTGCCCATCAGCCTGGTAGACGTGGCCCTGAAAGTGGGGGCAAGATTTGCGCCCGAACTGGAAGAGATGGACAACCAGGTGGTGATGGAAGCCATTGAAGCCATCAAGAGCGGCGCGCAAGGTAAAATTGTGGAAGTGGAAGACGAGGAAAGCGGCGACCGCGTTGAAGTATTTGTGGAGTAAAGACGAAGCAGCAAAAATCGTACAAAAAGACCCCCTTCCTCAGCAATGATTTAATTGCCGAACAATGGATCAAAGAACGGGTGGTTGAGTAAGGGCCACCCTGTCCAAAAAACAAAAGCGGCGTCCTTTTAAGATAGACGCCGCTTTTGACTTTTAAAGTGTTTTGGCCATACAGATCGCTGACGCCGGACAGATTGAAGAAAATTCCTCGGTGACCTGAATCGATTCAGGCACGCTGTCCCGATCAATGGTGTTGAATCCCAGCTTTGGAAAAAAGTCGGCGGCGGTGGTAGTCAACAAATACAATTTTTTGACGCCTCGCGTCCGGGCATAAGCAAATAGCTGCTCACATAATTTGATGCCCAGGCCCTGCCCTCGATAAGCGGCCTCCACGACCAATGAACGCAGTAACCCCGACTCTCCGTAAATTTCCAGGCCCGCAGCGCCGGCCAGCGTTCCATTGTGCCTGACCACCCAAAAATGCGGCAGGTGGCGGGCAAAATCCTCACTGGGCAGTTCAGCCCTAACGAGTAAGGTCCTGATAGCTTCTGTTTCGGTAGACGTTGCGGGAACAAGGATAAATTCAGTCATCTAACATCCTCCACAGCCTTGATCCTGTTTTTTCTTCTGTTTGCTCTGTCTGGCCTTCCGGCTGCGAATCCGCGCGTCTTGAAATTGCGCCCGCACTCGTCCCGCCGATACAGCCATCACCACCGATTGCACCGCGCCGGTTTCCTCATCGGTCAAGCCTTCATCTTTGGCCACGCCAAAGTAATGTTCCATTCACGGATAACAGCCCACGGCCATAGCGGCGGCCAGGTGGATCATCAGGGTGGTTTTTGGTTCTAAAATTTCGTTGTGGCGCGCGGCGTTGTAAAAATCGGTATAAGCGGTCTTTTGTTTTTTGGGTAGCATGTGGCCCTCCGAATTAATTGTGAATTATGAATTATTAATGTTTAATTTGCCTGTGGTTTGTGAGCCACAATATTGGCGCTGTAGATGCGGGCCTCGCGCGGAATGGCGGCGATATCTACCTCATCGATCAAACCGGTGCGAGTTTTTTCATCCAGTTGATCTAATGATTCGATGCCGTAAACAGTCTGAGACTCAATGGCCACCTCCGTAAACCCGGCCCGGCGCATCTTTTCCAGATAATCCGTCTGATCCAAGGCCCCGCTGAGGCAGCCCACCCAGGCGCTGATGCTTTTGCGGAGTGATTCAGGCATGGCGCCATCGGTCACAATATCCGATACCGCAAAGCGTCCACCGGGTTTCAGCACACGAAACGCCTCACGAAAGACGGCGGCTTTATCGGTGGAGAGATTGATGACGCAGTTAGAGATAATGATATCTACGCTGTTATCATCAACAGGTAAATTCTCAATTTCACCCCGGCGAAATTCTACGTTGTCAGCAGCCAGCCGTGCCTTGTTTTTGTTGGCCAATTGCAGCATTTCGTCGGTCATATCCACGCCAATCACGTGGCCGGTTGGCCCCACCGCTTTGGCGGCCAAAAAACAATCAATCCCGCCGCCGGAACCGAGATCGAGCGCGGTTTCGCCCGGTTTGAGGCTGGCGATGGCCGTAGGATTGCCGCAACCTAATGAGGCCGCGGTGGCGGTATCCGGCAGGTCGGCCAGGCTGTTGGCTTCGTACAGCATATCGGCCATACCGGTGGTGCCGGGTTCGCAACAACTCGCTATTGTTTCCGCACTGCCGGAGTTGCAACAACCGGCTGCCGCCGGCTGAAGTTCGATCACCGGCGCGTCCTCCACCTGAGTGTACCGGGCTGCAATGGCCCCGTATTTTTCTTTGACTTCTTTTTTGAGATCATCCATAGTTGAACCTGCTCCTTATTTTAAAAAGATAGATATAAATATGTCTATATGATAGGCAAAAAAAAGAGATCTATTATGCGGTCAAATCAACCCTCCGTTTCTACATCGGATGTTTGCTCTGTGAACTTTGAAAGGTCCAGATGGACGGGGATAAACTTGGTAAACAGAATGCCGCAGCATTCGGTGATATTGTCTTGATTGGCCCGGTAATAGATCTGTTTGCCGTCGCGCCGGGTAGTAACCAACCCCGCCTGCTTGAGAAAATGCAAATGGTGCGAGATAGTAGGTTGGGAAACGTTAAATTTATCAACCAGATCGCTCACGCATTTTTCACCCTCGGTTTGTAATATTTCTAAAATGCGCTGCCGGGTTTCATCTCCCAGGGCTTTGCAAAACTCAACCACATTAAAATCGCGCATACTACACCTGATACATATAGATAATTATAAATATGTCGATATAATAGGGCATAAATTAAAATTTGTCAAGCAAAAAAACCTTAAAAAATGGATTTTCGCACAGACGCAATGTCTTCTGAATAATTTCCGCTATTCTTCATATTCGGGGAGTTTTTCAACCAGAGAGGCCCTGATCTTCAAGCGGATTTGTTCCTCGGCAACCGTATCAAACCACATCGTTGGGATCAACTTTTTTTCTTTCAAAAGCGTTCCCCGCGAGATTAAAATATGCGTTACTTTTTGAGTGGCGGGATCGGTTAAAATACTGATTACATTGCCCATATGCTTCTCATCGGCGCTCACCACATCGGCGCCTTCTATCACAACCACGGTTTCATCGGGAATATTTTGTTCGACATTGGCAATGTAGGTCGGGCTATCTTCAGAATCGGCCTCAAGCTCATCCGGGTAATTCCACCAAGGGGACCCCATCGGCGGATACCAGAAAACCGGCGGGGCGTGGTCTGCCGGCTGGGTGATCACCTCATCGTCTTCCACAGAAATATAATGTACTTCCTCAAAGGGCGGCAAATTGCTAAGCTGATCAAAATCTTGGTTCAACGTCACCCGCTCTTCGTCAGCCGTGTCTATCAGATCGAGCGGGATGAGTTTGGTTTCGTTGAACAGCCCGCCTCCCCGCATCACCACGTGGGTAAATTCATAGGTAGCCGGATCAAGCACCACTCGTTCTACCTGGCCGAGATGCATCTCATCGGCGCTAAAAATATCGATTTCTTGTTTGAATTGCATCGGTTACACTCCTTCTCAATCTAATTCACTACGCGAAAAATTCAATCATTAGTTCTTTCATGCATCGCTTTCACTTTTTTAGCGCGAATGATACCCTCGCGATTCTCTTCCTCCAACACCTGTTCAAT
This sequence comes from uncultured Caldilineaceae bacterium, assembly GCA_964612485.1. Classification (GTDB taxonomy): domain Bacteria; phylum Chloroflexota; class Anaerolineae; order 4572-78; family J111; genus JAFGNV01. Next base: position 19,599 of record CAZTFF010000022.1, on the reverse strand, counting down.
GTAATCGACCGTGTTTTCATAACGAGGAATAATGAGCGACTCCAGAGCGTTCACCAGACGCTGCGTTTTACGCAATTCTTGCGTTACCCGCCACACGGTGGTAACGGTTTCCGCCAACCGTCCCAGCAGTTGAACCACCTCCAGCCACTGTTGGCGGGCGTGATCCAGGCTGACGCTGGTATGGTCCGGCCCGTAGGGCAGCAGGCCGCCGGGTTGAAGCTCCACCTGCACCAACGGCACTTTCACGCCCATAATGCTTTTTGTCTGAAGATCGAGCGTCACGCCGATGGTTGCTGGCCGGCTGATCCAGCGGAGCCGGTCGGACCCCAGACGCATACAGGCGCTTTGAATGGCTTTATGCGCCGCTTGAAACAGATCGCGGGCTTCCGCCTCCGCTTGCTCGGCCTCTTTGAGCGTGTCAGTTAGAACCTTGATGAGTACCTCCCGCTTGCGTTCTAACAGGGCGTGTCCGCTGCGGATCTGTGCCAACTGTTCCTGTAATTCTAAAAGATTGCCCTGGGTGGGGGCGGTATCCAGTTTATCCGCCATCAGCATCCTTCAATGTTTCAGAATAATGGGCCTCGATCTCTTCTTCGCTGACCCGCGTCAACTCGCTGAGAGGCAAGCCCGACAATGTCTGCCAGCCCAAATCCAGGGTTTCATCGATCTGCCGGGTTTCATGACGGTCTTGAGCCAGAAATCCCTGTTCAAAGACATCAGCAAACTCAAGATATTTCTGATCCAGATCAGGCAAATCTTCTTTGCCGATGATGTTGGCCAGGTTGCGCGCATCTTGGGCCTGGGTGTAGGCGGCATAAAGCTGGTCGGATAAATTGGCGTGATCGGCGCGGGTCTGCCCCTCACCAATGCCGTCTTTCATCAAACGCGACAGGCTGGAAAGTACGTCAATGGGCGGGTAGATGTCGCGCCGGTCCAGACCCCGGCTGAGCACAATTTGGCCTTCGGTGATGTAGCCGGTTAGATCAGGAACAGGGTGGGTAATGTCGTCGTTGGGCATCGTCAAAATAGGCATCAGGGTGATGGAGCCGCTGCTGCCCTCGGCCCGGCCGCAGCGCTCGTAGATGCGGGCCAGATCGCTGTAAAGATAGCCGGGGTAGCCTTTGCGGGTGGGCACTTCTTCCCGCCGGCTCGATAACTCGCGGACAGATTCGGCGTAGTTGGTCATATCGGTGAGGATGACCAACAAATGCATATCGTGTTTAAAGGCCAGGAACTCGGCCAGGCTCAGGGCCAGCCGGGGCGTAATGGTACGTTCGATGGGCGGATCATCGTTCAAGTTGAGAAAAAGGGCAGCCTGGCTCAAGGTGCCGCTGGCTTCCAGGTCCCGTTGAAACTGATCGGCGGTATCGTGCGAGACGCCCAGGGCCGCAAAAATGATGGCAAAATCTTCTGTTTCCCGGCCCACCACCCGGGCCTGCCGGGCAATTTGAGTAGCCAACGCGTTGTGCGGCAGGCCGTTGCCGGAAAAAATGGGCAATTTCTGGCCGCGCACCAGCGTATTCATACCATCAATGGCCGAGACACCGGTTTGAATAAAACTACGCGGATAGGCGCGGGCCACCGGGTTGAGCGGCGCGCCGTTCACATCAACATTCGTACCGGCAATGGGCGGCGGCAGGCCATCGCGGGGTCGTCCGATGCCGTCGAACACCCGCCCTAGCATTTCGTGAGCCACCGGCGCTTGCAAGGGGCGTCCGCGAAAACGGATCCGTAAATCGGCGGGGCGCAGGCCATCGCTCTCACCAAAAACTTCTACCACGGCCCGCTGTTCGCTCACTTCCAGCACCTGGCCCAAACGGGTTGAGCCATCGGGGGCAATAATTTCGGCCAATTCGCTGTAAGCGGCATCCCCCGCCCCCTCAATGATGATGAGCGGTCCTTCCAGATGATCGGCGCCGGTGTATTCTCTTGTTGATGCTGCTATGTGTGGTATTGCCATAGATGTTTGCTCCACAAAAATTTTTGAATCAAACGGTTCCTGAAGGGAAAACAGAAATAAATAAAAATTACAGATAGAAACGGGGCGCCGGTCTATTTCTCTGTTTCATTTGATAATTCTGCAGCCACACGGTCGGCCAAACCCTGTTCTTGAATACGCTGTCGCCATTGTAGTAAATCGTTGTAATCCCGTCCCAATTCCAGAGCGATTTGCGTGGTTGGCTCATCCTGTACAATGCCGCGCAACAGCAAGACAATTTCACAACAATCAAAAGTGATATTGTGCAAGACCGTGTTAGTAAAAATATTGAAGACCTTCTGGCACTGCCGGCATTTGTAATCCATAACGGGCGCACGCTCCCGGTTGTGGGGAACCTGATCTTCAAGCAGGCTATGTCCTCGCGGACAACGCAACCCTTCTGGGTGCAGCACTCCTTTCAGAAATTCATAACACTTTTGTTCATTCATCAAATGTTCTATGGGAAAAGCCAACATCGTGTTTCCTCGCTTTTGAGCCAAACTTTTATTGTTTTTCGGCTAAGCCGTCTAATTTTTGCAGTGTCTTCTCCTGCATGTCCTGTATTTGGCCGGTGTCGTCGTTGGGCACGTTATTTTTGATGCGGATCAAATTCGGCATGTCTAAATTATCTTGAAGGCGCTTCAACGGTACACCATCTTCTAACAAGGCTTGCCCCTTGCGGTACAGTTGGATAAAAAAGGCCAACTGCTTGATCTGTTTTTCCGGCACAGCATAGGCGTCGATCTCGTGAAAAGCGTTTTGCTGCAAAAAGCCTTCCCGCAACAGCCGGGCACCCATCAGGGTCCAGCGCTGCGGCTCGGCCAGGGCGTCGGGGCCAACCAGGTCTACCAACTGTTGTAAACCGGCCTCTTCTTGGAGCAGGGTCATGGCCTGGTGGCGGAGATCGGGCCAATCATAATCTGCCTGTTCATTCCACCAGTCGGCCACATTTTCCAGATAGAGGCTGTAGCTTTTGAGCCAACCCACCGACGGATAATGGCGCTGATGGGCCAGGTCCCGATCCAGCGCCCACCAGGTTTGGGTAAAGCGCTGGGTGTTCCGCGTGACCGGCTCGGAAAAATCACCGCCGGGCGGCGATACGGCGGCAATGGCCGTCACCGATCCGGTTCGATCCCCGATGGTTTTGATCCGGCCCGCTCGCTCGTAAAAAGCGGCCAAACGGGAGGGCAGGTAGGCCGGAAAGCCTTCTTCCGCCGGCATCTCCTCTAATCGCCCCGAAATCTCGCGCAGCGCCTCGGCCCAGCGCGAGGTTGAGTCAGCCATCAACGCTACATCGTAGCCCTGGTCCCGGTAATATTCGGCCAGGGTAATGCCGGTATAAATGCTGGCTTCGCGGGCAGCCACCGGCATATTAGACGTGTTGGCAATCAATACCGTGCGCTCCATCAACGGTTTGCCGCTGGCGGGGTCTTCTAGTTGGGGAAAATCTTCCAACACCTGGGCCATTTCATTGCCGCGTTCGCCACAGCCCACGTAAACAATAATGTCGGCATCGGACCATTTGGCCAGGCTGTGCTGCAACACGGTTTTGCCGCTGCCAAAAGGGCCGGGCACGGCGGCAGTGCCGCCTTTGGTAATTGGAAAGAACGTGTCCAAAATTCTCTGGCCCGTGATCAAGGGCAGGGTGGGGCGCAGCCGTTCTTGTACGGGCCGGGGCCGGCGAACCGGCCAGGAATGGGCCATGGTCAAGGGCTGTTCCTTTTCATCCGCTGTTTCCACCACGGCGATCTCGTCTTCAACGGTATACTCACCTTCCGAGGCCAGATGAACCAATTTGCCCCCTATTTCCGGTGGAACCAGGATCCGATGATCCACCAGGCTTGTTTCGGGAACCACGCCCAGCACCTCGCCGGGGCCGACGTCCTGCCCTTCTTCCACTTTGGGCATAAACTGCCAGCGCTGGTTGGGGTCTAACGGGGAAACATTTTCGCCCCGCCGAATGAAAATGCCGGTACGCTGTTGCAGCATATCCAGCGGGCGCTGAATGCCGTCAAACGTCTGGCCTAAAATCCCCGGCCCCAGCCTCACCGATAGCGGCCGGCCGCTGCCAAAAACAGGATCGCCCACGTGCAGGCCGCCGGTTTCCTCGTAAACCTGAATGGTAGCCAAATCCGGCTTCAACGCAATTACTTCGGCGGTCAGGCGTTCTTCGCCCACCCACACCTGTTCGGCCAGGGTCAAAGGGCCGTCAATCCGGGCGCGGACCACGGATTCGGTAATCCAATAGAGAGAGCCTACTTTATCGGTCATCGTTTTTCACCACCTGCGCAAAAATCTGAGGGCGAATTTCCGTTTGAGCCAATTGCAAGCGGGTGGGAAACGTGGCGTCAACTTGCCGCCGGCTTTGCGCCTGCGTGACCACCAGCCCGCCCCAGGTATGGGCGGGGTCGGCGGCCCGCTCAAAAGATACGGCGCCGTCCAATTGCTCGCTCATTTCCCGGCCCCATGCTTCTAACCGCCTTTTGGTCAGCAGTTTGTGTCCTCGCGGGTCGGCGGCCACTTCAAAGTGTCCGGTTCCCAGCGTATTCACGGCCACAGCTGCCAGTTGGCGCAACACGTCTGTATACCTCTCGGAATCGTCAGGCAAAGATCGGAGTTTTTGCTCGGCCTGCTGCCAGACCTGCGACAAAATCTCTTCACGGGTGTTCAAGTAATTTCGTTTGACCTTTTGCACCGTTTCGGCCACCTGCCGGCGGCCTTGGGCCTGGGCTTCGGTTTGCGCCCGGTTGAGAATTTCCCGGCGAACTTCTTTGGCCCGGGCCTGAGCATCATTCAGAATGGTGTCGCTCAAGCGCTGGGCGGCCTGATGTTTTTTCTGCGCTTCGCCGCGCGCGGCATGCTGAATGGTGGTAACCAATTCATCCAGATCGCCTCGAATGCGGGGCATAGTGTCTCCTTTCCAGTTTGTTTGATCTCCATCGTCGGATTTCAGGTTCCCAGACGCATGCCAACGGCTTCCTGCACCAACGCACGCAGCGAGTGGCTTGAAGGAGCCGGGATAGCGCCGGGAATTTCTAAAATTACCGGTTGAAGGGTGGTCATCTTCAGCCGGTCGATCCGCTCTTGCATGGGGGCGGTCCAATTTTGGGTGATCAACAAAATGGTGATGTCGTTTCGCTGCAAAACATCGTCCAGAGCGGATTGCGCGGCGTCATTACTTTCCACTACCGTGCCGTCCACGCCGGCCAGGGCCAGGCCGAGTACGGTTTCTTTATCACCAATTACAAACAGGCTCACGGTCAGCCTCCCAGCCCACCGGTCAGGATTAGAAAAGAAATAATGAGGCCGTAGATGGCAATACCTTCGCCCAACCCCACAAAGATCAGGATGCGGCCAAAGTTTTCCGGACTTTCGGTGATGGCGCCCATCGCGGCGGAACTGCCCAAACCTACGGCAAAACCGGAGCCAATGGCCGCCAGGCCAACGGCCAGGGCAGCGGCCATCGCGGTGTTACCACTCATGCCGCCTTCTCCCTCTTGGGTGCCTTCCTGTTGGGCGGCGGTTTCTTCCTGAAAAACGGGCGAGGCTTGAACCGGCTGAGGTTGGTTGAACCATAACACGGTGGCGGTACTCAAGGCCGCAATCGCTACCACGCCATTCAAAACCAACAGACCGCCGGTTACGGACCGCATCACCATTGCCGAGGACAATTTTCGGCGCAATAGCAGCGGGATGATGCCTACCAGCACAATTAGAACAAGAATATGTATTGTCATAGAACCTCCAAATGTTTACTTAAAGTTATCAACCAACGTCCATCTGTTCTCGTGATAAGCGCAGGGGCGTAAAGGGACGTCCGGTGCCCTGGAAAAATTTCCCGAAAAATTCGTAATATTCCAACCGCAGGGTTTGGATGCCCACAACCAGGCCTTCAAAACCCACCACAATGATCGTACCGATAATAACCACCAACCAGTACCAGAGGCCGCCGGCCATTTCAGCAATCAGAAATATTACCAGGCTTAAACCGGCATGCGTTACGCCAAACGCTCCTAACCGAACAAAAGAAAAACTATTGCTGATATGGCTGAGAAATGTTTCAAAGAGTTCAAAAAAAGCCTCAATGCTGTACTCGTTCCACGCGCCCTCGAGCAGCGGGCTTTGGCGCTGAAGAAATCGCCCCAGCGGGACGTGAAGAAACAAAAGCAGCGCCGGCGTGACAATCAGCAGCAGCCAGGCAAACCAGGGCAGCGACACCCCCTGCCACAGAGCCAGAATACCGCCCACCACCGCCCAATAGAGCCAGATTCCGGCCAGCCCGTTGCGGGCAAAGAAAAATTCGCCCCACCGGCCGGCGCGCCAGGCCGTGACCAGGTGCAGCAAAAAACCAATATTCAACACAAGAATCCCGGCGCCCACCGAGGCTATCAAAATATTGCCAATGCTGTGTAAGGGGTTGATCCACAACGGCCTCAAAATATCTTCCCGGCCAAAAATACTGCCATACAAAAAGCCAAAGATAGCGGCGCTCACCCCCGATACTCCCAACACCGCGCCCAGAGAACGAGCCACGCCCCCACCGCGCCAATAAAGCCAAATCCCGACCAGCGCCAGTAAAAGCCCATGACCCACATCGCCAAACATCATGCCGTACATCAGAACAAACGTGAGGGCCACCACCGGCGTGGGGTCAATTTCGGCGTAGGTAGGGGAGCCAAAGGTGGAGACTATGGTTTCAAAGGGACGCAGCCAGGGCGGATTTTTCAATAAGGTAGGAACCTGCCGCCGGCCTCCAATAATCGGTTCCACCGCTTCCACATCGGCCCGGCCCTCGGTAACGTTTTCCAGGGCCAGCAGCACGTTGTCTAACGACTGGGCCGGAATCCAGCCCGTGATGAGGTAAATATCCTCGTGCTGCCTAAGTTGGTTGATAAGATCGACCACTTTTTTGTTGCTGTAGGCTTGCTGCCACAGGGTCAACAAGGTGGTGCGCCATTCTTGAGCCAACCGGCGACGTTCTTGGGCCAGGGTCTCCTGCCGCTGCTTGATCTCTGCCAGGCGTTTTTCCAGATTGGCGATAATTTCCTGGGGCGAGCCACTCACATCCTCCGGCAATTCGAGCGGCTCCATAAACACGCTGCGCAGGGTGCGGTCTAAAATGGGAGCGTAGGTTTGATCGGTAGCGGCAAAGATCAGCGCCCGCTCATCGTAATGATGGATGGGCAGTATCACAAACGGAATGCGAAACAGTGCCACTTGCAGCTTTTCCAAATTCTCCCTGGGCACAGTGCCCACCGTCAGATAGAGATAATCCAGATTTTGTAAATTTTCAACCGCCTCCGGCAGTGGTTCCAGCAAGCGCATCTCTTCGATGAGCAATTCCACCTGTTCCCGATTTTTTTGCGCCTCGGTGTGGCGAGATTGCCAATCATCGATAACTGTTTCCGCTTCATGCAGCGTTTCTTTGATACGGGCGGCATCTTCTTCCGGGGACAATTGCTCCGGTACCGGCAGGTGCGGCTGATCCAACTCAAGAATGTTGATGAGATGGTGCAACCGTTCGTGTTGTTTGCCATAGGTATTAGCCAGCCCTAACCAATGCGCTTCTTCCTCCTCGGCCCAGGCCCCTTGAGTTTCCTGCGTTTCACTGACATCCAAAACTCCGAGCCGGGCCAGGGCAATGGCGGCGCGTTCGATGTCTTCTTCGCGGATGAAGATGTTGACTCGCTGCATGAGGGTGGGGGTGAACATAAAAAGCCTCTGTTTTCTCCTCGGATTGTTTTTCCTGATCTCTTTTTGATTCAACGTGACATCTTTCTGGTAAATGTGTCACGCTGCTTGTGCAGCCTACGATTGAAACTCAAGCAATAGAACGGCGTGAGGTTCTTGGGTTATATCCGCCACTTTTTGTACCAGTTGCTCAAACGCGCCCGCTTCGATCCGGCCCGTGATCAAAAATTGCGGGCCGTGCTGCTCAAATCCATTGATTTGCCGGGCCAGTTTGGCTTTGGCTCCGGCTTGCTGCCGCAGCGTTACCAGCGTATCGCGCCACTGCCGGGCCAACTGATCGCGCTGTTGGTTCAGGCTATCCTGTTGATGTTCAATTTGTTGGCGCCGGGTTTCAAGTTCGGCCAGAATGGTTTCCGGCGTGCCGCTGATGTCCTCCGGTACTTCCAACGGTTCCATAAATACGCCGCGCAACACCTGGTTCAAAATGGGCGCATGCTCCGGCGTGGTGGCCGCAACCAGCAGCACGTGCGCCTCGGTTTGAAAAATCGGGATCACCACAAACGGAATATGAGCCAGGGGCATGCGCAGCCGGTTCAAATACCTTTGCTCGATAGTGCCCACGGTTACGTATAAATAGTCCAGGTGTTCAATGCCCCGGATCGTGATCTCTAAAGGCTGCAACAGATGTATTTCTTCGATCAGAACCTGTATTTGATTGTATTCCCGCTTCAGCCTGGCCCGGCGATCCCGCCACGCGTGGATGGATCGCTGCGCCTGCTCTAACTGTTGTGGATCACAGTCAACATCATCACCCAGTTCAAATTCCGTTTCCGGCAACGTGTCCGTACGATCAAGCGCCAGTATCTCCAACAATTCGTCCAATTGTTCGGCCTGGCGGGTGCAAGCCTCGAGCCGCCCGGCCCAGGGCTGATCTTGCATCTGGCCGGCCTCTGCCCTGCCTGCTTGAGAAGCGGTCAACTCAAAGGCATCCCATCGAAACAAAGCCGTGGTGACCGGCACCACCGCCTCAACAGAAACAAAAAGGTTGACGGCTTGTTTGGCCGGCGTTCTGAACATCTCTAGCCCCGTTTGCCGATGAGTTGATCTTGAATATCCGGCGTTGACCAGCCGGCGATGTTGCCCTCAAGAACCGTGATCAAATCTTGCGTTTCGCTTTCTAACAACGTTTGGTAGGCCAGGATGATGCCCAGGTGAAACGGGTAGCCGCGCCTGGCTTGGTGAGCCAGCCGGTACAAATACCGTTGAAAAGCCAGTTCAAGCCGCCGCAGGGCCTGAGCCGGCGGCAAATTTGTCAATTCAGCCGGATCGATCAGCCGGCGTCCCCACAATTGTTCGACGATTTGCGGCAAAGACGCGCCGGTGGCAATTTTCCGAACCACCGAGGCATCCACCCGCAGCCGCCGCTGCAAGGTGTAGTTCAAAATCTCTTCCGGGCTGAGATCAAAAAAAATCCTGCCTCGGAACGCCCACAACAGATTTTTGCTTTCGACCCGCGTGCCGATAAATTTCTCCGCGTATTCCCGGTCTGTCCGAAACAATTTTTCCTGCAACTTCAACAACTGCCGGTAGTAGGCCAGGTCCAGAGCCACTTCCAACACAAAAATCTCGCTCTCTCGCTGGTAACGATCCAGCGCCTGTTTGAGCGTACGCCTGAAAAAATTGCCCACCGGGGTTTCGGGCAGCCTGTCCGCCGCTGCCGAAACGGAGCGGGATTCGCTCAAGGCTTCCCACGGAAGGCCGGAAGCAGCCCCCAACGGCACCAGCATAGCCCGGATACGCGGAGCCGGCGTACCGGCAGCAATAGCCCGCAGCGCGAGTTTTAGATTATTCAATTCAAAACGCCGCCAATGCCAATCTAACAGGGTTTCCACCTCGCCCCGGATAAACCTCAAGGGCAGGCGCAGCCGGTTGACCAGGGAAGCCCGCAGCGCCTTTTCAACCCGTTCGGGCGAGGGATCGGGTTCCTCGATAGCGGTGAGGGTGGAATGATAGGCGGTTCCGGCCAACAATCCCACAAAATCATCCACGCCGGATACGTTCAAGAGCCGCGACCAGAGGTTGGGCGGCAGGAGTTGGGCTAATCTGGCCCGCGCGCCGGCATTGGCCGCGGAATATTTGAAAGGGCCTCGTACAGATAACATTGATGTTCTATCCTTCGGCGGCAGTCACCCAGGCCACCAGCAAGTCCGCCGCCTGGTCCATTTGCTGCCCGGCCTGTTGGCGAAATTGTTCAGGATCGACAAAGGATGAGTGGGGAACCCCCATATCATCGGCGGTTTTTTGCAAAAGGGTTTCGGCCTGTTGACCGGCCTCCTCTTTCGCTTGCCGCACCAACTCATCGGCCTCGGTTTCGGCCTGGGTACGGACCTCGTTGATCGTGATTTCGGCCTCTTGGCGAGCCTCATCCACCCTGGCGCGGGCCGCTTCTTCAGCCTGAACAACCTGATCGCGGGCTTCACGATCTGTTTTGAGCAAAATTTTCAACGCTTCCTGAGCAGACGAGGCGGATTTGCCGTTAGTCATTTTTCCGATTTCTCCTAGAAATTCTCTTATTTTATTATATCGGCTCGGCTGAGCAGTGCCCATACTCAGCCGGGCAGTCTTTAAAATAAAAAGAGCTATCTTTTGATAGCTCAAGTGGTGTAAATTCCGGGACTGTATCACCCAGCTGAGCAGCAGGGTAGCAAGGTAGCAAGTAGCAGGGTAACAAATTTGCGACTCTGTTATCTTGCTACGCTCCAGTGTACCAGGCGTTTGGGCTGAGTGGTTACATTTACTGAAGGATAATCGTGCCAATCTCCAATGTGTCACCACTGCCGCCGGCGGAGAGCGGCAGCCGGTCGCCGGTGACGGGGTAGTACCAGCCCACAATCAATCGATACTCGCCGGGAGGCAGGGATGGGGAAAGGGCCATCGTTTGCCGGTCGATGACCGGGCGGTGCGGCTGCCAGGCGGTGGTGGGCAAGTAGCCTATCTCATCCTGCGGCGTCCAATCGAGTTGGGCTACCACGCTGCCCTGCGCGTCGAGCAGGTGAGCAAAGGTCGTCAGATCAACCGTGAGCGGCGCTTCCGCCTGCCAGTAGAGCGCAAAAGGCAGTCTTTCCCCGGCAGAAAGGGGCTGAGTTGGCACCTCAACGCCTCGCAGGGTGATGAGATTCCAGAATTGGGCCGAGAGAGGCTGCTGCGGTTTGGCCGGCGAGAGGGATACGGCTTGATAGGTTGTACGCCCGGTTTTTTGAAAGGTGTCCAGCCTGGCCCAGGTGTTGTTTTCCAGCGTGTAGATTGTTTCATTGGCCTCGGTAATGGGCAGTCGATTTGCGGGGTCATTCCAATTGCCGGCGGCAAGGCCAACACCCAGGGTAAACTCATCGCCCAAATCCCAGGGCAGGGTGGCGGTTTGAATGATCTCATCGGTTGACCATTGCGAGGTGGGATACCACAACGTGACCACTAACGGCCGTTCCGAGGGGTCTTCCAAACGCTGGCCGTTATGGTCGATAAAAAGGGGCCAGAGCGTGTAATCCTGCCTCAGCGGTTCCAGCGCCTGCCAGTAGAGCGTGACAACCGGCAGGGCATCTTGATGCGCGCCCAGGCTCAAATCGTAGCCCAGCAATTTAAGTTTTTCATCAAAAATCACGGAAACAGGATGCTGCGGTTTGAAAGTTTGCGGATCGTTCACACGGGCAAAGTCGTAAAACTCATCCGGTAGAACGATGGACAGGTCGGGATTTCGGGCTAACAAAAGGTAGCCGTCCAGAGCGTCTACCACGCCAAAATCGCCATCTAAATACTCATCAACCCTGTGGCGCAATTCAACCGGATGCAGGGGCCAGGAGTCTTCGGTCACATCCAGAACAATGTGGTCGATGCCGGCGGTGCTGCCGTCAAAAATATGCAGCGTTTCCCGCCGGCTGACGTGGGGGTTGAGCCGGTCGTGCGCGGCCAGCGCCGCATCGGGCGGAATTTGTTCAAAAATTCTCTGCGCGTTGCGGTGGTGGGGGGTAATTTCCGGCCAGCCCCGAAACTGGCCGCCGCCCGGCAGAAAGCCGTATTGGGCGTGGTAAAGCAGGGTGGCGGTCAAAATACTGATCCCCACCAGCAGGTAAGAAACAGCCGGAGGAACGTGCCATTTTTTAAGCAGAGTCAGCAGCACCGCCGCGCCAAAAATGCTGCTGATAAAAACCGCCGGAATAATGGGCGCGGCGTAGATGAGCGTATTAACTTTTTGCATCGGGGGAAAGTTGCTGAACAGGTTAATGCCCAGCGACGGCAGCGCCAGCAGCAACAGATGCGGGCTGAATAAGGTGGTAAACGCGGTGGGCGTGAGCAGCAGGCGGAGGTAATTCAGGGCATTAACCTTGTGCAAATGGTTGAGGGCCAGGCCCGGCTGGCGGACAAAATTGAGCACAATATCCAGCGGACTATCGCCCAGATGGTTGTACCGGCCCCAATGGATATTTTGCGTGTCGGCAACCATGGGGGGAATGATGAAAACGGCCAGCAAAGTCCAAATCGCAGACAGGCCAATGGTGACAATTCCCCACACCCATCGGCGTTTGATCAACAGCGCGTACAGGCCCATCATCAAGACAATCAGCGCAATCTCTTCTTTGCAGGCGGCGGCCAGCACGGCAAAAACCGCAAACCAACCGGGGCGGTCCGTTTCCAGAAAATAGAAGGCGGCCAGCAAAAAGGTGGGGGCCATGGTCACGGCGTGGAAATCGAGAATATTGGCCGCTTGCAGGGCGGGGAACATCAAATAGGCCAGGGCAAAAATCAGGGCCAGCCCCTCGTTCTTGAGTTTGAGCCGGGCCAGGGCAAACACCGGCAGCGCGCCCAGCGCCACCACCACAGTCTGCACAATGAAGAGGATTTCCGGGCCGCTGTAGAGCCAATACAGCAGCGAAATGGGCAGCAAAATGGGTTCTACGTGCAGGCTGAGCCGGTTGGTGACGCCCGGCTGGTTGGTTTGGTGCAGCAGCCGCCCGTGGGCCGTATTCCAGATGGCCTGGTCCATGTTGCCCAAATCCAACGAACGCGAACCAAAGGTGTAATATCGCAAAAAAAGTTGGGATATAAAAAACGCCGCGTAAGCCGCGATGAAAAGTATGAGTAGAATCCGGACGATTTTAGCGCGATGCTTCATCAATAGCATGAATTTCAACTTTGGCGGCATAAAAGTGGCGGACGCCATCGAGCCGGCTGCCCGCCACATATTTCCAATAGATTAATGATTTTTGAAGTAAGGACGTACCGCCCCTACCAAAATTCTCTACACCTGCAACGCTACATTGGGCGCTTTCAGTTGTTCCGGCGATACCGTGCCGCCGTTTTCACTTTCGGCCACCAGGGTGTTGAGCGCCACCAGGATGGGTTCCAACGCGCGGTCATTACCGCCGGCGGCTTCGGCCAACGTTTGCTGGTCATCGACCGCGCAACTGGCGCAGCCACCCAGGTGGAAGCCGGCCAGCACCTGCCCCGCCTGCGGGTGAAGCGCCGTGATCTGGCCAATGGGCATATCGGGCGTTACTTTGAGATCGCCATGCAATTTGAGGATCTCAAACTTCAAACTTGTGCGTTCTTGAGCCGCTGCTTCCTGTGTTTCCTGGATTTCACGGCGCAGATGGTAGACCCGACTATTCACTTGCACAATGCGTTCTTTTAAATCTTTGTTTTTTCGGTTGGCGTTCCAGGCCAGCACAATTCCAATCAGGCCCAGAGCCAAGGCAGCATAGGTCAACATCATAAATTCCCCCACTTGAAATTTGATTAACTGACCATAGATTATTCATGAAAAAAGGGACAAAGGCAAATTCAGGCCGTTGTCCCGATTTTTGTTTGCTAACAAGTTTTTGTCTAATACGTGATTTTGCGCGGCAAAACTTTGGCTTGCTTTACCCAAGATTCCACCTGCCCGACCCCCGGCACCCGGCGGACCAGTTCTTTTTCTTGATTGGTTTCCACCATTTTCTGGTGCAGGTTTTGCGGGTTACGCTGGGCCAGTTCCGGCACGGTGTCCACCCCGGCGGCTTCCAGCAAATCGGCGTTTTCTTCGCTGACGCCTTTGATGCGGAAGAGATCGGCCATGTTGACCCAGCGTAAGATCAACTTGGAGCTGATGCCGGATTGTTCGGCCAATTCTTTGCGGCCTTGGGGGGTACTGCCTTTTTCCAGCAACTCTTCAACGGTACTCAGATCCATTTCTTTTAATTTGGCGGCGTATGTCTCGCCAATACCTTCAATGGTGACCAAACGGGTCGAGGTTGCTTTTGCTTCCACAGGTTTCTCCTTTGTTGGTTCCGATGAGTTGGTTTTTTGCGTCTCGCGGGCCTGTTCTTTGGCCAGCATGGCTTCGCGCTGCGCTTTGATCTCTTCCGGCGAGCGTTTGGGTTTGGCCGCCGGTTTGGACGGCGCGGCATCTGCCGCCGGTTTTTTAGCTTTGGCTGCTTCCGCTTTGGCCTTGGCCGCGGCGGCTCTTTCTTCGGCTTTGCGCCGCTTTTCTTCTTCGGCCTGGCGGCGGGCTTCTTCTTCGAGCGCGTTCCAGGTGGGCCGGATCGAGGCGTAGTAGCTGGTGGGTTTGGTCAACCGGAAAACATCGTGAATATGGCTTACATCGCGCTCGTAATCAGACAATTCGTAATCGTGATCCATTTTGATGGCATCAAAGGGGCAGTATTCGGCGCAAAAGCCGCAGTTCATGCAGATGTCGGTGTCGATATAAAATTCGGCGGCTTTGGTAACGGGCTTGCCGGTTTCGGGATCGCTGGCGCGCACGATCCAGATACACTGCGGCGGGCAGACCTTGGCGCAAATACCGCAGGCCGTGCAGCGATGCTGTTCCAGCCATTGATCTTTATCAAAGGCCGGGTCATCGGGTAAAACTTCGTAATCGGTGATCAAAATGGGCAAAAACCGGAAGTTCTCCGGCGTTTTGAGTTTCATCTCCGGGTATTCTACCGTAAACAGGCCGTCACCCACCGGCCCCTGCCGCCGGGCAAAGGCTTCTTCGTTAGTGGCGCTGCGGAACATATATCTGGCATCGTCAATATAAGTATTGACAAAATTCTTCAGGGTGACGCCTAATCCTTTTACAACTCCCCATCCAAACATTAGCGGTCTACCTCCCCTAATACAATATCAATGGCTCCCAGGGTCACAATGCAATCGGCCACTTTGCCGCCTTTGCACATATCGGCCAGCGCGTTGAGGTTGATGAAAGAGGGGGCGCGCACCCGGTAGCGCCACGGGTTGCCGCTGCCGTTGCTCACCAGGTAGTAGCCCAGTTCGCCTTTGGAATGCTCGGTGCGAACATAGACCTCGCCCGCCGGGACTTTGGTGGTGTGGGCTTTTTTGCCGCTCAAAATATCGCCCGATTCGGTATCTTGGATGCCATTGAAGGCTTGCCGCAAAATTTTGATACTTTCCCGCGCTTCCAGAATGCGCTGGTAGTAGCGGGCAAAAACATCGCTGTCGTTTTGGGTAGGAACATCAAACTCAAACCGGTCATAGATGCTGTAAGGCTCCACTTTGCGAATATCGTAAGGGATGCCTCCCGCCCGCAACATCGGGCCGGTCACACCGTGGCTGACCAACTCTTCCGCCGGCAGGTAGCCCACGCCTTTAAGCCGGGAAAGCACAATCTCGTTGCCGGTGATGAGCGTATTCAACTCGTCCAGGCCGCGTTCCAACGTATCGGTGACGGTGGCGGCGCGCTGCAGCCAATCATCGTTAACATCATAGGCCACCCCGCCAAAACGCATATAGTTACACATCATCCGGGCACCGCTGGCTTCTTCCAGCAGGTCCAGCACCCGTTCCCGCCCTTCAAAAGCGTAAAACAGCGGGGTGAACATACAGCCCAGGTCGTTGGTCATAAAGCCCACCAGTGACATATGGCTGAAAACCCGGGTCAGTTCGGCCATGATCACGCGGATGTATTCAGCCCGTTCAGGCACCTCCATGCCGCCCAGCTTTTCCACGGCCAGGGCGTAGCCCAGGTTATTCTGCATCGAGTTGAGATAATCCAGCCGGTCGGTAAAGGGCATATTCATCAGCCAGCTATTGCGCTCGCCGATTTTCTCGTGGTTACGGTGCAGGTAGCCCAGCACCGGCTCCAAATCCATCACGGTTTCGCCGTCGAGCGTGACCACCATGCGGAAGACGCCGTGGGTACTGGGGTGGTGGGGGCCAAGATTGAGCACAATGCGGTCGGTATCAAAATCCAGGCCCTCTTTTAGATCGCGGGACTCAATCAGGTGGGCCAGATTCTCTTCGGTTTCTGCCGGCGCCCAGTCGTTGGGATTCCAATCTTCGGGGTAGACCACGTTTTTGCCAAACGGATTTTGCATTTCGGCGCGTTCGTGGTGGCCGGCGGGCCAGCGGCTGCCAAAGGGTTTGGTCGGTTCTTCATAGTAGGCTTCTTCGTAATCCTTGCGCATCGGGTGGCCGTGGAAGCCTTCCCACAGCAAAATGCGTTTCATATTGGGATGGCCGGTAAAGGTGATACCGTACAGATCGTAAATTTCCCGTTCTTGCAGGTAACAGGTTTTCCAGACGCCGTACAGCGAGGAAAGTTGTGGATCATCTTCCGGCGCGCGGGCTTTGAAGGTCAGCATCGGTTTATCGGGCCGGCCGGTGCTGTAGGCGTGGTAAACCACCTCAAAACGATCGCCTTCGCGGTCCTGGTAATCAACGCCGGTGATATTGCTCAACAGATCATACCCCAGCGAATCGTGAACGTGCCGGGCAAAGGCCAGTAAATGCCGCCGGTCCACCACCAGCGTATTGGTTTCCGCCGAAACCGCGGCCTCGGCTCCCAGTTCCCGGTTGATGGCGACGACCAGGTCGGCGGTTTCCTCGGTGGGGGTGGTATCCCAGGTGGGAATCTTGGGCGGTTTGGGCACTTTTTTGCGTTTCGGGGGGTCCCCCTCTGCCGATTCTTCATCAACCTGCTCGGCGGCTTGTTTCATCTCGGCCAGGGTGTCTTTGAGGGTGGGCAATTGGCGCTGGTCAACCAGATCCGGCCCCAACAGCGGCATGGGCGCGGCCTCATTGAGTTGATCTTTGCGATACCAGGGTACGGACGTAACCGATTGACCCCGAATTTTTTCTTGCAGCCGCATAATGCCGTGCAGCAGCGCCTGCGGGGTGGGCGGGCAGCCGGGCACGTACACGTCCACCGGGATGTATTTGTCGATGCCGGAAATAACATTGTAGCCCTCTTTGAACGGCCCGCCGCCGGTAGCGCAAGCGCCCATACTGATCACATATTTGGGTTCCGCCATCTGGTTGAAAAGCCGCACAATGATCGGCGCCATCTTTTTGGTGACGGTTCCGGACACGATCATAAAATCGGCCTGGCGCGGCGTGGCCCGGAAAAGCGCCGCGCCAAAGCGGTCTTGATCGTACCGGGCGGTGCCGGTGGCAATCATCTCGATGGCGCAGCAGGCCAGGCCCATGGTCAGCGGCCACAGCGAGTAAGCCCGGCCCCAGTTATACAGGGCATCAAGCGAACCGATAAATACATTTTTTTTCAATTCTTCGGGAACTTCAACTTTCCCGTTGGTGGGGGGGGATGACGTTACGGTCATAAAGTCTGTATCCTCCAACTAACAAAAAGCGTCACTGCTATATTGATGAACTTCCGGAGGGCGTTCATCCAAAAATTGGTTGGTGTTGAAAGGCCGATGGGCGGCCAACACCAATACGGTATAAGTTTGCGGGGATTTATTTATCGATGAAAGCCGGCCTCTGACTCCGGCCGGAAACGGGGTAAATATACCACAGCGACTGACCCCTTGTCAATTCAGGCCGCCGCTCGATTAAATAATTTTTATAATATTTATAAATAAAGTTGATTTTATCGCCGCTCCGTGATAAAATTCTATCTTGACCATTACTAAAGGGCAGAATAAATCATGCATGCAACCCGCCAGCGAATTATAGAATATTTAAAGGAAAAAGAAGCCGCCACCGTCGAAGAATTGGCCGCCGAGGTCAGCATGACGCCCATGGCCGTGCGGTATCATTTGAACGTGCTGCAAGCAGAAAATTTAATTTCCGCGCCCGCCGTGCGCCATCAAAGCGGCCCGGGCCGGCCCCAGCAGGTGTACCGCCTCACCGACGCTGCGGACGAGTTGTTCCCGGAAGATTATTACAGTTTAACCAACTATTTGCTCGATGAACTCCGGGAAAACCTGGCCAAACAAGATTTAGCCGATATTTTCAGCAACATCGCCCGCCGCCTGGCCGATGAAGCGCCGCAGCCCAAAGAGGGCCAATCTTTTGAAGAACGATTGGACGATGTGGTGGGCTTTTTAACCAAAAAAGGCTTTGTGGTGGATTGGGAACAGGACGGCGAGACTTATCGCATCAATACTCATTCCTGTCCCTACCGCCAGGTGGTCAAAGATCACCGGGAAATCTGCTCGCTGGATCAATATGTGATCAACACGATGCTGGCGGCCACACCGGTGCGCGTTTCCTGTTTTGCCCACGGCGATGACCACTGCACCTACCAGGTGCCCCAGCCCCTTGAACCGCAATCGATTGAATTGGTGCTGGAATAAATGAAAGACGAGTTTGGCCGGGAAATCAATTACCTCCGCATTTCCCTCACCGACCGCTGCAACCTGCGCTGCGTCTACTGCATGCCGATGCACGGGCTGACGTTTGTGCCCACGGCAGAACTTCTCACCTCCAGCGAACTGGCGCAGGTAGCGCGCGCGGCGGTTGAAGCCGGTTTCAACAAAGTCCGGCTCACCGGCGGCGAACCCACCCTGCGGCAAGACATTGTGGACATTGTGCGTAAACTGGCGCGCGTGGATGGCGTGGAGCAACTGGTGATGACCACCAACGGCTACCGCCTGCCCTACATTGCCCAGGATTTAGCCGACGCCGGGCTGAAGCGGGTCAACATTCACGTGGATTCCTTGAGCAAGGAAACAATTGCCAACGTGATGCGGCTGGGATCGCTCAACAAAGCCTGGGCCGGGATCGAGGCCGCCGAAAAAGCCGGGTTGACGCCCATCAAGCTCAATGCCGTGGTGGTGCGTGGTTACAACGATGATGCCGCCATAGAACTGGCGCGATTAACCCTGAAAAAACCGTGGCAAATCCGTTTCATCGAACTGATGCCGTTTGCCGGCCCCGCCGAGATTGCGCTGGAAAATTACGTATCCAGCGAAGAAGTGCAAGGCTGGATTGAGTCGGAGTTGGGATCGCTATTTGCCGTCAACAACGGCAACCTGGATGGCGAAGCGCGCGTCTACCGGCTGGCCGGGGCGGAAGGCACCATAGGCTTTATCAGCCCCGTCAGCAATCCCTATTGCGACGATTGTAACCGCATGCGCCTGACCGCCGATGGCCGCATGCGGATGTGCCTGTTGTCGGATCGGGAAATCAATTTTAGAAGCACGCTGCGGAACAGCGGCACCCATCAGGATTTGGTTGCCTTGTTTGAACGGGCCATCAAAAACAAACCGGTGGGGCACCAGCTCAAACACGGTATTCATCCCGAAGCCCGCACCATGAGCCAGATCGGCGGGTAACACCTTTCTGATTTTTGACAAATCCCTGGGCCTGAGTATACTCTATCAATTGTGAATTGTGAATGACTAATTATTAATTGTTGATGAAAACTCATTCACTAATTAATAATTCACAATTCACCACTAATAATTAACCTGGGGCTGTAGCTCAGCTGGGAGAGCGCGACAATCGCACTGTCGAGGTCAGGGGTTCGAATCCCCTCAGCTCCATGTCTAAGTGTGAATTGTGAATGACTAATTATTAATTGTCAATGAAACAACCCGTTCACCATTAATAATTCACAATTCATCATTAAAAATTAACCATCCGGGGCTGTAGCTCAGTTGGGAGAGCGCTTGAATGGCATTCAAGAGGTCAGG
>CAZTFF010000021.1:0-94114 GCA_964612485.1 uncultured Caldilineaceae bacterium | reverse complement strand
TTAATTTACTGACCAACGCCGCCAAATTTACCGAACACGGCACCATTACCCTGACCGTTGAAAGGCATGCCAAGACTAACGCCCCAACCGAAATAGTTGTTTTTCAGGTGGCCGATACAGGAATTGGCATTCCGCCGGAAAAAGTGGAACTCATGTTTAACGCCTTTACCCAGGCGGATAATTCCACTACCCGTAAGTATGGGGGGGCCGGGCTGGGTTTAACGATATGCCAGAATTTTTGCCGGATGATGGACGGCAGGCTCTCCGTGGAAAGCCGCTTCGGGGAAGGATCAACTTTTACGGTGACGTTGCCGGCAGAGATAACCGAGGCTGCCCCGGCGCCATAAATACGATCAAATAGACTTCAAAGAATCGAGACTTCAGAAATGCCAGACAAACCGGAACACACCATTTTGATTGTAGATGATGAATCCATTGCCCGCGATATTTTGGAAGGGCATCTTGCCGCGGATGGCTACAATATTGTTCACGCCAAAGATGGATTTCAGGCGCTGCGCCGGTTCGAACGGCATCGCCCGGACCTGGTGGTGCTGGATGTGATGATGCCACATATGGACGGGTTTGAGGTTTGCAGAAATATTAAAAGCGATAAACGGTGGCGGCATATCCCCATTATTTTGATTACCGCGTTTTGGGATCAGCAGCAAATGGATCGGGGAATTGAGGCCGGGGCGGAGAGTTTTCTGCCCAAGCCCATCAATGGCGATGAGTTAAGATCGCAGGTGCGCTTATTGCTGCAACCCATGGCGGATCAGTAACGGTTATCCACCGGCCGTGATCTCCAACCTGGAAAGTTCCAGCCACTGCTTTGCCGGTGTTTCAAGCAGGCCATATTTAAAATGGCCCCATGGCGTTACGGCCATATATTGGTTATCTACCCACATCACAAACCCCAGCGGCCCTCGCGGCGCTGTTTCACAGGTGAGTATATTTTGACCGTCCACATCAAAGCGAGCGGTTTTTTGCTGCCAGTGGATGGTATACGTATGCCACGCGGTCAGATCAACATCAAGCAGCGCTTCGCTCACATTGATGGCCCGCTGCCCGATGGGCCAAAACGTGCGGTAGAGCCGTTTGATGTTCATCAACGGGATGGCCACCGGCGCGGTGGGCAGCAGCGCCAAAAACGGCCAGCG
Organism: uncultured Caldilineaceae bacterium; assembly: GCA_964612485.1. GTDB lineage: Bacteria > Chloroflexota > Anaerolineae > 4572-78 > J111 > JAFGNV01. The sequence goes on along the minus strand of CAZTFF010000021.1, from coordinate 92,957 downwards.
GGCGGCATCCAGCGTGGCCGCCTTCCAGCCGGGGCCGGGCGTGTCAAGATCAAGCTTCATGTTTGAGGGGGGGGAACTATAAAAAAACCAGATGGCCCGGGGCAGGGCGGGCCGGCGCAGGCCCGTCATCATAAAGGGGTCATTCCAAAAACCGAATCCGGCAGTTCCCCGCAATTGGTCGGCGGGGTGGGAGAAACGGAGGCGCGCGGTTGTTTTCAGCGGCGGGCGCCACAAAAATTGGCGGCGCGGCAGGCCCTGGTAATCATCAATTTGAGCGTTTGTATAATCGGTGGCCGTGGTGGGCCGGTTGATAAAACGGAGGGTGTCGCCGGTGGCGTCTAAAGCGCCCGAGCCTTTTATAAAAGTATTCCACGGTTGGAGAAAATGGCTATCGGCTGAAAATTTATCAAGAACCACTTTCAATCGAATTTATCCTTACGCCTTTTTGCTGCCATCGGGCAAGGTGACACCCGCCAGGCTGCCGGCAGTTTCTAGTTGTTCTTCAGATACTTTGGCCTTGTTCAAAATCGCCCCATCCAGATTGGCCCCGTCCAAAATAGCATCTTCCAGATTGGCGTGGCTGAGGTCCACGTGGCTGAGATTGGCCTGGCTGAGATCGGCCATGCTGAGATCGGCCCGGCGCAGGTTGGCGCCGCTTAAATCTACGCCGTTTAAATCCGCTTCAGTCGCCTGCTGGTTGACAATGGTCCAGACCCGCCGCCATTTTTCGTCTAGCTGCGTAGTATTGTCAATTTTGGTTTCGCGTAAACTGGCTCCGCGCAGGTCGGCCCCGGTTAAATCCGCCTGGCTGAAGTTGGCCCAATGGAGGTTGCTTGAACAAAGGTCCGAGCGGCTGAGGTTCGCGCCTTTGAAGTTTGCGCCTCCCAGGTTGGCCCCATCCAGATTGGCCCGACTGAGATCGGCTTTGAGAAATTTGGCCCCGTTGAGGCTGGCTTCTATCAGGTTGGCCCGGCTCAAATTGGCCTGCACAAAGATGGCTCCGCTGAGCAGCGCCTCGCTTAGATCCGCCCCGCTCAGGTCGGCCCCGCTGAAATCCGCGCCGATCAGGTTGGCGTTGCTTAACAGGGTACGTCGTAAATCGGCCTGGCTTAAATCTACGCCGCTGAGATCCGACATGCTGAGATTCATGCCGCTCAGGTCGATCCCGCTTAAATTTGCGCCGTTAAAGTTGGGTCGTTCGCCCTTTTTCCAGGCTGCCTGGATGGTCTTATCAACCTGTTCACGGGTCAGTTCGTTGGTCATGCCTCGCTCCTTCGGAAATAGGATTTAGGGATCAGGGGGTTGGGGGTTAGGGAGAAAATTATCTCCAACCCTTGGAAGTGTGATAACGTACACAGGATTCTATTATAACCGACACCTGGCCAAAAGGTCAATGGGTTGGCGTGCTTTCTTTGATTCGCAGAAGCCTCATCCCATTCAGCGTCACCAGCAGCGATGCGCCCATATCGGCAAAAACGGCCATCCACAGGGTAGCCACGCCCAAAATCGCGGTCAACAAAAAGATGGCTTTGATGATGAGCGCGAACCAGATATTGAACCGGATCGTGCCGGCGGCCCGCTGCCCCTGCCGGATGGCCACCGGTAATTGGGTCAGGTCGTCGGCCATCAGTGCGACATCGGCGGTTTCCAGCGCCTGGGCCGTGCCACCCGCGCCCATGGCAATCCCTACGGTGGCCGCGGCCAGGGCCGGCGCATCGTTCACGCCGTCGCCCACCATCGCTACGGTATCGCCGTGTTTATCAACCAGGTCCCGCACTACCGTGACCTTATCTTCCGGCATCAGCCCGGCCCGCACCGCGTCGAGGCCCAACTGCCGGCCCATGCTTTGGGCTACCGCCGGGTTATCGCCGGTGAGCATAATTGTTTGCTCGATGCCTATTTGCTTGAGCGCTGCAATCGCGCCCCGGCTGTGAGATCGCGGCGGATCGCTGACTGCCATATAGCCGCGCAGGGTATCATTTTCTCGCACTAAAACGGCGGTTTGGCCGCTGCTTTCGGCATCGGACACGCGCCGGCAAAATTCCGCTGCATGCGCATCATCCGTATGGAGCAGGCTGTGGCTGCCAATGGTAATGGTCTGCCCGTTGATCTGCCCCTGTACGCCCTGCCCCGGCAGGTTTGAAATTTCCTGAGCCGGTAACTGCGGCAACGCTCTGGCATCGGCGGCCCGGGTGATGGCCTGGGCCAGGGGATGCGTGCTGTAGCGTTCGATCGCGGCGGCCTGGGCCAGCATCTCGTCGCAATGCTCGCAGGCGATCATCGGATCATGTAGCCGGGCTTCGGCGCAGCAGTCATCCAGGCAGGCAATGTTGACCAGCGACGGTTGGCCCCGGGTAAGGGTGCCGGTTTTATCAAACGCCATCACCTTGACCCGGCCCAGAGCCTCTAAAAATGCGCCGCCTTTGATCAATACCCCGCGCCGCGCCGCCGAGGCGATGCCGCTCACCACGGCTACCGGCGTGGCGATCACCAGGGCGCAGGGGCAGGCGATCACCAGCAGGGTGAGGGCGCGATAGAGCCAGCCGCGCGTATCGGGCGTATCCAGAAAGGGTTGGTTGAACAACAGCGGCGGCAGGATGGCCACCAGCGCGGCCCCCGCCACCACCAGAGGCGTGTAAATCCGGGCAAATTTATCAACAAAGCGTTGGGTAGGCGTTTTTTGCGATTGCGCTTCTTCCACCAGATGGATCAGCCGGGAGAGCGTATTGTCTTCGGCCAGGTGGGTGACATTTATTTTCAGGACGCCGTCCCCGTTGATGGTTCCGGCAAAAACTTCATCTCCCGGTTTTTTCTCTACCGGCATGCTCTCGCCGGTGATGGGGGCTTGATTCACGGCTGACCGGCCACTTATGATTTGGCCGTCCATCGGAACACGCTCGCCGGGTTTGACCATGATCCGGTCGCCCACAGCCAGCTCTTCCACCGGCACCACTTGCTCGTGGTCGCCGCACCAGGGGCAGGGGCCATGCTCGTAGAGGCCGCTGCCGTCGGGAAGTTCCCGGCCCCGGCAGCCCTCGCAATCCAGGCAGGGGCGCAGCACGGTGGCCCGGGGTGGGGCCAGGTGGGTCAGGCTGCGGATACTGTCGCGGGTGCGTTCCATGGTGTAGCCTTCCAGGGCTTCGCCCAGGCTGAAGAGGACGATCACGGTGGCGGCTTCGGCGTATTCGCCAATGGCAAAGGCGCCCACGGCGGCCAGGGTCATCAATACATTCATATCCAGCCCTTGCCCGCTGCGCAGCGCGACCCAGCCCGCTCTGGCGGGAAAATACAGGCCGGCCAAGCCGCCGAGGAGGAACAAGGGAAGCGCCGCTGCTTCGCTGCCCGCCAGCCCCTGGGCAACAAAGCCCAGGCCGATGAAGAACGCGCCGATGAGCGTAAAGACGTTGCGGGGCTGGTGCAGCAGATCGAGCCACTGTTGGCGTTTGCTGCGCGGTGTAAATTGGGTGTCGGGCGCGGCAATGCCGTAGCCCAACGATTTGATTTGTTTGACCACGACCGCTTCGTTGGCCGCGCCGGTTACGTCCATTTTGGCGGTGGTAAAGTTAACCCGGCAGGCGTCGACGCCGTCCAGGTTGGCAACCGCCTTTTCCAGTTTGAACGCGCAGTCGGCGCAGTCCATGCCGGAGATATGAAGTTGAAGGGGTTGATCGGTTGTTGGGTTTTGAGTCATTACCGGTTTCCTGTGAAATCATCTTTAGCTGTGTTTAATATGTTCCAATCCGCGTTGAAACAGATCGCGGATGTGTTCATCGTCGAGCGTATAATAAACCATCCGGCCCGTTTTCCGGCTCTTGACCACGCGCAGCTCGCGCATCAAACTGAGCTGGTGGGAAACCGCGCTCTGGGTCATGCCCAGGGTGGCGGCCAGATCGCACACGCATAACTCGGTGTGAGCCAGCACGGAAACAATGCGGATGCGGGTGCGATCGGCCAGCGCCTTGAAGGTGGCGGCCAGATGGGTGGCCGATAGGCCATCGAGCAGCGCCTGTTGGGCGGTTTTTACTTTATTTTCATCGATGATCGTTTCCGCGCAGCGCTCGGCTGTTTTTGGAGGCATCTTTTCTCTCTTGAAGCGTAAACATATGAGTGATTACTCATATGATACCATAAATAAAAAGACTGTCAAGCGTTATTTCATCATAAATTTGGGCCTACCACGCAATCCGAAATCCCTTGAATTCATCCGTGGGCGTTTCGTAATTTATGTCGATGTCTTCCACCCGGGCCGAGGGCGGCCCCTGGTGGCACCAGGCCACGGCATCTTTGACCGCTTTTTCATCCCCTTCAAAAATGGCTTCCACCCGCCCATCCCACAAATTACGCACCCAGCCGGTCAGGTCCAATTCCTGAGCGCGCTGCTGGGTGTACCAGCGGAAACTCACCCCCTGTACGCGCCCGGAAATAAATACGTGAGCGCGAGAATTGCTATTTGTTTTGCTTTCAGCCATAGTCTCCCTCTTCCCAACTTCGACGTTAACAGTTGCTGGTTATTCTAGCATGCTCACCCCTCCCGGTCAACCATTTTTTGAGTGAAACCCCGGCGCGACTCTTGCCCAAGTTATCAATTGCGTGTAAACTAGGCCCTGGTTCGTTTGAATAGTCAAGAGTGCAGATAAGGGCGATCTGCACTCGTTTTATGTCAAATTAAATTATTGGATACCCCTATACTATACAGGAGACAAACCATGAGTATGATTGAAGATATTGTTGGCCGCGAGATTCTTGACTCGCGCGGAAATCCTACCGTTGAGGTAGAAGTATTCTTGGAAGACGGCGCCTTTGGTCGAGCCGCCGTTCCTTCCGGGGCATCCACCGGGGTGCATGAGGCGCTGGAAATGCGGGACGGCGATAAAGAACGCTATCTGGGCAAAGGCGTGGAAAAGGCCGTTGACAATGTCAACGAAGTCATCGCTCCCGAGTTGATCGGCTGGGATGCGTTGGATCAGGAAGGCATCGACGCCTATATGATGGAGCTTGACGGCACCGCCAACAAGTCCAAATTGGGCGCGAATGTGGTGTTGGGCGTGAGCCTGGCCGTGGCTAAAGCCGCCGCCGAAAGCACCTTCCAGCCGTTGTTCCGCTACCTGGGCGGCGTGAGCGCCCGCACCCTGCCGGTGCCGATGATGAATATTCTCAACGGCGGCGCGCACACCGGCTGGCAAACCACCGATTTTCAGGAATTTATGGTGATGCCCTACGGCGCGGAAACCTTCCGCGAGGGCTTGCGCTGGGGCGCGGAGATCTATCACGCGCTCAAAGGCGTGCTCAAAGCCAAAGATTACAACACCAACACCGGCGATGAAGGCGGCTTTGCCCCCGCGCTCAAGGGCGGCAACAACGAAGCTCTCGACGTGATCATGGAAGCCATTGATAAGGCCGGGTACAAAGCCGGCGAGCAGATTTTCATTGCGCTCGATCCTGCCACCTCGGAGCTGTATGAGGACGGCAAATACAACCTTAAAATCGAAGGCAAAACCCTCTCCAGCGATGATATGGTGAAATTGTGGGAAGGCTGGGTCAACAACTACCCCATCATTTCCATTGAAGATGGCCTGGCCGAAGACGATTGGGACGGCTGGGTGGCGCTGAACGCCGCCATTGGCGATAAAGTGCAGTTGGTGGGCGACGACCTGCTGGTGACCAACGTGGAGCGCCTGCAAAAAGGCATCGAGATGCAGGCCGGCAACAGCATCCTCATTAAACTCAACCAGATCGGCTCGCTCAGCGAAACCATTGCCGCCATTGAGATGGCCAAACGCGCCGGCTGGACCGCCGTCATCTCCCACCGCTCCGGCGAAACCGAAGACACCACCATCGCCGACCTGGCCGTGGGCCTCAACGCCGGCCAGATCAAAACCGGCGCGCCCGCCCGCTCCGACCGCGTGGCCAAGTACAACCAGTTACTCCGCATCGAAGATATGCTTGATGACACCGCCTACTATCCCGGCCTCAACGCGTTTTACAACGTAAGATAATTGCGGTACACTTAAGGGGTACGGATTCGTTCCGTGCCCCTTTTTTATTGTCCCGCCATTCAATGTTTTAGGAGATTTAAGATGGAACTTACCCGCTCCAGCGGTATTCTGCTGCATCCAACCTCGTTTCCCGGCCCGCACGGCATTGGTGATCTGGGCCAAACCGCGTATCAATTTGTTGATTATCTGGCAGGAGCGCGGCAATCCTTGTGGCAGGTGCTGCCCCTGGGTCCAACCGGCTATGGTGATTCGCCGTACGCCTCGTTTTCGTCGTTTGCGGGCAACCCGCTGCTCATCAGCCTGGATAAACTGGTGGAGCAGGGTGATCTGGACGGCCTGGATTTGCTCGATGTGCCCGATTTTCCGGTTGATCTTGTGGAATACGGCTGGGTCATCTACTGGAAAGTTCCCCTGCTGGAAAAAGCAGCCCGTAATTTTCTGAACAAAGCTGATGAGTCGCGCCGGGCTAATTTTGAAGACTTCTGCGCCGAACACGCCCACTGGCTGGACGATTTTGCCCTGTTCATGGTGGTCAAAGAACATTTTGACGAAAAGGCCCGCGAAGAAGATGTGTTTGGCGCGATGTGGAGCAACTATTGGGATAAAGATATTGCCCTCCGCCAGCCCGAAGCCGTGGCCCGCTGGCAAAAAGAAAAGGCCGAGGCCATTGCCATCAAAAAAGTGCTGCAATATTTTTTCTTTGACCAGTGGACGGCGCTGCGCCGCTACGCCAACGAGCGAGATATCCTGATCATCGGCGACATCCCCATTTTTGTTGCGCCCGACAGCGTGGATGTCTGGGCCAATCGAGAGCTGTTTTACCTGGATGATGAAGGCCGGCCCACGGTTGTAGCCGGCGTGCCGCCCGATTATTTCAGCGAGACGGGCCAGTTATGGGGCAACCCCCTCTATAACTGGAAAAAAATGGCGAGCCGGGGCTACCAATGGTGGATCGACCGCATCAAGGCCACGCTGTCGCTCATCGACATTATCCGGGTTGATCATTTTCGGGGTTTTGAAGCTTATTGGGAAATTCCCGCCGAGGAAGAGACCGCCATCAATGGCCGCTGGGTCCAAGCGCCCGGCGCGGATTTTTTTGAGACCGTTAAAAAAGTCCTGGGCAATCTACCTATTTTGGCCGAAGACCTGGGCGTCATCACCCCCGAAGTTGAAGCCCTGCGGGATCAATTTGGCTTTCCCGGCATGAAGGTGCTGCAATTTGCTTTTGATGCCAAAGAAGCCGGCGGCCTTAACGCTACCAATGGTTTTTTGCCCCACAACCACGGGCGCAATGCGGTGGTTTACACCGGCACGCACGATAACGACACCACCAGGGGCTGGTACCGCAACCGCAGGCCGGAAGAAAAAGATTTGATCCGGCGCTATTTGGGGCGGCCCGATCACGATATTGCCTGGGAATTTATTCGGATGGCTATCTCATCCGTAGCGCGTTACGCCATTATCCCCATGCAGGATATTTTAAATTTAGACAGCAACGCCCGGATGAATAGGCCCTCGATCCTGGGCGGCAATTGGACCTGGCGCTACCGCCCCGAAGCCCTGAACCAGTGGAGTTCCGACCGGCTGCGAGAGTTGGTTGATCTGTATGGCCGCGATCCGGCGCTGTGGCAGAAAAGGAAATCCAAATCAATAGAGACAGAAGAGGCATAAAACATTGAGCGAACCCGTCATTAGCCAGGCTATGGAAGATTATCTCAAAGCAATTTACAAGCTGCGAGAGCAAAATGAACAGGCCGCGGTTTCTACGTCTGCGTTGTCTGATTATATGAAGGTGGCCCCGGCTTCTGTAACCAATATGTGCAAAAAACTGGCCGAGTTGAATCTGTTAACCCATGAGCCGTATCAGGGAGTAAAATTCACCTCCGCCGGCGAAAAGTTGGCCCTGGAAGTTGTGCGCCATCACCGCTTGATCGAATTGTACCTGGCCGAAGCCCTGGGCGTGCCGTGGGATCAGGTGCATGACGAAGCTGAAAAACTGGAACACGTCATCAGCGAAGACCTGGAAGAGCGGATGGCCGCGGCTCTGGGATATCCCCAATTCGATCCCCACGGCGCGCCAATCCCCTCTCGTAGCGGTGAGTTGGTCCAACCGGACAGCGATTGGCTGATCAATATGGATATTGGCGACAGGCTGGTGGTGGTTGAAGTCGATGATGACGACCCGGCGCTGCTTCGTTATTTAGGAGAAAAAGGCCTTTACCCCGGCACGGAAATTCACCTCACAGGCCGTTCGCGTTTTGAAGGCCCCCTGAAGTTAGAGATCAACGGCAAACCGCAAGATTTGAGCTACCAGGTGGCCAAAACCGTGCTGGTGGCCCCGCAAAAGCAAAACTGATCGCCTCATCAGGAATAGGATTTAGGGGGCAGAGGGTGGAGAAGTCTAACCCTATTCCCCAATCCCTATTCCCTAGACAAATATTGCCCAAACGTATTTCTTGAGTTAAGATGGCTGCATACCTTAAAGATCGGAGACATAAAATGGGTTTTTTAGATTCGCTCAAATCGCTGTTTGCCTCAGGCGGTAAAGACTCGGACGCGCTGTGGATTTACGCGCGCTGCAAACGCTGCGGCGAAGTGATCAAAACCCGTATCGATTTGCGTAACAGCCTCAGCATGGCTGAAGGCGGCGGCTATGTGGTCCACAAAACCTTGATCGGCAGCGGCGAGCAGCTCTGCTTTCAACGTATTGAGGTTACGCTTCATTTTGATGAAAATCGTCGCCTGGTTGATCGGGAAATTCAATTTGGCCAATTTATCAGCGCCGAAGAATATGACGCGGTTCAGGCTGAAAATAATTGAAAATGCCCGTAAAGCGGGGCCAAATTTGACGAAAACGGCGTTATAGCTAAAATAGTAGAGTTGTTGCTCATCGCCACGTGCGTATAGCGTGAGGCGATTTTTATTTGTCTGGGACGCCAGCAACTATTCTGGGAGTAAGGATTATTATGCAAACTTTAGAACTCAAAGCAGATATACGCGAAGCAACCGGCAGGAGAGCAAAAGGGTTGCGCCAGGATGGATTGGTGCCGGCTGTGTTGTACGGCCATACCGATTCAGCTTTATTGCAGATCAATGCTAAGGATTTGGGCAAGGTTCTGCGTGAAGCCGGAACATACCAGCTCATTTCTTTACACATAGGAGATCGAAAAAAACCGGTCACGGCGATGGCCCGCGATATTCAGCGGGATGTATTGCGCCACGACTATCTTCACGTTGATTTTTATGCCGTAAAAATGGACGAGAAGGTGGTGGCTCAAGTGCCCATTATCGTTGAAGGGACATCCCCCGCCGTCAAAGAATTGGGCGGTGTTTTAACCCAAGGTTTGGATGAGCTAGAGGTTGAATGTCTTCCGTCGGATTTGATTTCGTCCGTTGAGGTCAACATCGATGGCCTGACCGAATTGAATGACACGATTTCAGTCTCCGAATTGACTGTGCCCAAGTCTATCACCATTCTCTCCGATCCCGAATCGATGGTCATCAAGATCGAACCGCCTCGCCTGATCGAGGAAGAGGAAGAAGAAGAGGAAGAAGTGCTGGGCGAAGTGAGCGCCGAACCGGAAGTGATTACCGCCAGAGAGGAAGAAGAGGCGGAATAATCTGCCTGTTATCTTCTCTATGTTTGTGAAATGAAAAACCGGGGTTACAAACCCCGGTTTTTTTGTTATGATAGATTTTCAACTAACCGGCCTGGAGGCTGGCTTTGGCGGTTGGCAGATCAATCTCTTGTCGCTGCCGGTTGAGGAAAATATTGATTTTCGTGTAGCCAATATCGGCCAAAATATCCATAGCCGCCTTGTAATCGGCGGCAACCCGTTGGGGGGTGTGGGCGTCGGCCCCTAATACCACGGGGATATTACGCCGGTGCATTTCGGCCAGCATCTCTCGCCCCGGATTCATTTCGGGGTAGGGTTTGTGCAGGCCGGAGGTGTTCAGTTCCATGGCAATGCCGGTGACCGCAATCCGGTCCAGGGCGGCGCGAATGGTGTCCATCACCCGCTCCACCTGCCACGCTTGGGGTTCGACAATTTTAACCAGATCAGGATGAGACAGGGCATCAAACAGGCCGGTTTCGGCGGCCATGGCCAGGTGTTCAAAATAGGTGCGCTGGAAGGCTACCATATCCCCGTTCAGGTAGCGCCTTTGGTAATCCTCCAGCGTAGGGTGTACCGAGCCAAGAATATAGTTGAAATCAGCTTTCTGGTGCAGCTCTTCCAGCCACGGTTCCATGCCCGGCGCGTAATCGCTCTCCATCCCCAGCCGGACATCTACTCGACCTGCCCACGCCTGGCGGGCCTGCTCCACCATGGCCACATAATCATCAAACTGACCAATACTCATCCGAGCCCAGGGGGACCAGCCATTGTTGGTGGGGTTGTGGCAGGTGACGATAATGCCCTTTAACCCGCGCTGTTCGGCCACCGCCGCGTAGTCGGTGGGGTAGCCTGTGGCGTGTTTGCAGAGAGGGGTATGCATATGAGATTCGTAAAGTATGGGTTGGTGGCTCATAAAAATTTGTTTTACCTCGGTCCGGTGAGTTTTACGGCGTAGCCGTGTTCTTCTAATATTCTTTTGAGTTCCTGCACGTCGCCGCGCCCGGCCCAGCGATTGCTGCGGCGGTCCCACCAGATGCGGTCTTTCAGAATATCGCGCAGTTTGTCCCGTTCGTTGACCGGAAAGACCATGGTCCGGTTGCGGCGGTTAATGGTTACGATGATTTGTTCTTCGCTCATAGTATCACCTCGAGTTGATTAGTGGTTCAAAGTATATTAATACGGGTCGGGTTGTCAAAAGCAGTCCAACCGGCGTTATATCTCGATCACCTGCACCTGCCCGGCGGTGGCTTCGGCTACATCGGCGGCAAAGGCCGGCACATCGTCCACCACAAATGTGATGCGCATGGTCACATCTGCGGCAAAATCTTCCTCATCGATCTGGCCGTTGTGCGCTTCAATCAGGCGTTTGCACGGCTCGTAAAAGCTGTAGGGCAGGGTCAGGGCGACGGTTTTTCGTTCAACTTTTTCTGTCACCGGCAATTCGGCCAGGGCCAACTGCGCTGTTTCGGTATAAGCCTTTACCAAACCGCCTGTGCCCAATTTGGTGCCGCCAAAATAGCGCGCAATCACCACGGTTACATCGCCCAGATCACTCCCCCTGACAACCGCCAGCGCCGGACGCCCCGCTGTGCCGCTCGGTTCGCCGGCATCACTCATGCCGTGCGTTACCGCTGCCCCGTGTCCCACGGCAAAGGCGTAGACCGCGTGAGAGCAGGTGGGGTGTTCGGCATTGATCTTTTCAATAAAGGCTTTGGCCTCGTTCACGCCGGGCGTGTAGCCGGCCCGGCCAATGAACCGCGAGTTTTTGACCAGCAATTCAATCTCAGATTCCCCGGCGGGGATAGGATATCGCTTGCTCATACCGCATAGGATACCACAAGCCTCAGTGAATCCAAATTCTTGAAGTCATAGGAAGGAACTCCCATTGTTATCCGGTACGAAGGTATGCTACACTATACCCGTATTATTGTACTTTTATAATTGAACCTTTATTTCCGACACCCTGAGGGACAGCTTCAAAATGGGGCACGTGTTGCAATCTGTCTACCCGGACTTTTTATGAAACTGTAAAGCCACACCTATTGGCGCGGTATAATCGCGCATAGGGTGTGGTTTTTTTATTATTTTGCCTCTTGAAGTGTACCTGGGGCACCTCAGTGTATCGTTGGAAGGGAGTGTGTCCTCATGTCTCATCTAAACGGAATCTGGCAACGTAAACAGTCATTATGCCGCTGGCCGATCCTGTTGCAGGTCATTATCTTCATCACCGTGGTGGCGCTGGTGCTTGTTTGGGCCGGCCCGGCGGTGGCTCAAAGTGGATTGGGCCAGATAATGGTGCAAGCCTGTATTGATCAAAATGCAGACGGCATCTGTACGGCATCGGAAACAGTATTATCCGGCGCGGAAGCCTGTCTGGATGATGAATCCACCTGCCAGCCTCTGCCCGCCACCTTCACCGATCTTTCCCCCGGCGATTACACGCCCTTTTTGCGATTTACCGGCGTCACCCAGGGGTATTACCCCACCACGCCGCGCGGGCCTGTAACTGTTGATGCAGGCGCAACGATCACTGCGACTCTGGGTGCAGTCTATCCGGTTCACCCTAAAGGCGTGGCCGTACATCCCACGCTCAATAAAGTGTACGTGGCTTTTCAAGGCCCGTGGATTGGCGGCGGCAAGCCGTATCCCTTTGTAGCCGTGATCAATGGCGACACCGACGAAGTTTTACGCACGATCCCCGGCGGCGAGAACGGCTCCGCGCCCGGTTCGCCTACCGGCATGGGCGTAGGCCGCGATCCCTGGGGCGTGGCCGTCTCCGGCAATGGTGAGTTTGTCTACGTCGGTTCCTTTGGCGACGGCATCATTGCTATCATCGATCCCATCTCCGATACTGTCATCACCAACATCAGCCCCGGCGAACCATTTAAACCCACGGCTCCGGCGGTCAATCCCGTTACTGGCCGGGTTCATTTTGTCGATTACGCCGGCGGGCGGGTGGTCATTTTGAATGATGATCCCGACACCTTTTTCGACAGCCCGATTGTGGGCATCCATTCCGTGGTGGATTACCCCACCGCCTTCAACCCTTTTGAAATCGATATTGTGCGGAGTTTGGAAAGTTACAACTTTGTGTCGCTCCGCGAAGCCAATCCCCCCCATCCCTTCAGTTTTGTGGGTTTCAATACGGCCGGTTTTGCCCACAATTTCTACCAAATTCTCTACAATCGCCCCTTTGAAGCTGACATCACCGGTTCATCGCACGCGGTGGCCTTGTGGCAGGATGAAGGGGTTGATCCCCGGCTGTTCATGACCTATGTTGACAGCCCTCGCCAAACTGGATCAAATAACCCCAATAAAGTCCTGGTTTACAATGTATCGGCCTTAAACCCCGACACCGTCAGCCTGCACCGGCCCGATATTGAAGTGGGCGATTATGCCGAAGTGGGCCTGGTGTATAACGCCGACGCCAATCATATGCTCGGCACCTACGCCGGATTTGAATATAATGATTCCGAGGGAGATGCTGCGGCCTGCGCTCCCCCCGCGCGGGGCGGTATTTATGCCCTGGATTACGAAGGCAATGTACTGGCCGGGGAATCGCCCGGCAATTGGGCCGCGCCGGACCGGGTGGTGGGCAATCCGGCTTACAGCGCTTCCAATCTGCAATGGCGCAATCCTTTTGAAATTGCCATCAATCCCAACAACGGCAAAGTTTACGTGACTGACCGCTGCTGGAACGATTTTCCCACCGGCGGGCAGCCCGGCGGCGGCGCGGTGTTGATTTTTGCCGATACCATCACCGAGCCGACCCCCACCCCCGATATTACCGCTACGCCCACCGTTACCGGTACGCTTCCAATTGAGACTGCTACCGCTACTGGAACCCCGCCAACATCAATCCCCACCGTCACCGGTACGCCGCCAACCGCCACGCCAACGCCTGATCTCACCCAAACCCCGGTTTCTACAGGGACGCCGGGCACGGAGACTCCCACCGTGACGGGCACGCCGCCGACGTCAACGCCTACCCCCAATCAGACTACCACACCGGGCGCAACCGGGACCCCAAACACGACCGGTACACCTGTGACCGGGACCCCCGTCACTACAGAAACACCAGGCACGCCGGCTGTCACCACCACGCCGGGAACGGAAACGCCGGCACCAACCGGCACACCTGTTTCCAGCCCCACGCCGGATCGACCCATTCAGCTCGTTTTTGTTGGCCCGGAGATGGTGAATTCGGGCGATACCTTTGTGGTTGACGTGCGGGCGCAGGATGTCACCGGCCTGGGTTTGTATGGCGCTCAGTTAGATGTCAATTACGACCCTGCACTCATCTCAGCCGCCGATTTGCAGATCAATCCGGATCTGACGTTTGTTGTATTGGATGAGGTTGACAATGTCACCGGCAAAATCACATTTCTGGCCAGCCGGCAGGGACAGGTTCCGGGTTTGTTGGATGATGTCACCTTGTTTGGTTTTGATGCCACGGCCATCGGTTCAAGCGGAACTGTGACGTTTACCGTTACCGGGGAACGTATTGGCGATCCCATTGCGCGCTCTTTCGATATTGTAAAACAACCCTACCCCGTAACCATTCTCCCTGCAACCGGCACACCGAGCGTGACCGAGACTCCGGGGACCGGAACGCCCAGCGTCACAGAGACCCCCGGAACAGGTACACCGAGTGTAACTGAGACCCCCGGGGCCGGAACGCCAAGTGTCACGGAAACCCCTGGTACAGGAACGCCCAGCGTGACCGAGACTCCCGGCACTGGCACGCCAAGTGTCACTGAAACCCCCGGTACTGGCACACCGAGTGTAACTGAGACCCCCGGAACCGGAACGCCAAGTGTCACTGAAACCCCTGGTACAGGAACGCCGAGCGTGACCGAGACTCCCGGCACTGGCACGCCGAGTGTAACCGAAACTCCCGGTACCGGCACACCGAGTGTAACTGAGACCCCCGGAACCGGAACGCCAAGTGTCACTGAAACCCCGGTTACAGGCACGCCGAGTGTAACCGAAACTCCCGGTACCGGCACACCAAGCGTGACCGAAACTCCCGGTACCGGCACACCAAGCGTGACCGAAACTCCCGGTACCGGTACGCCGAGCGTGACGGAGACACCTGGGACCGGAACGCCAAGTATCACTGAAACCCCGGGTACAGGGACTCCGAGCGTCACGGAGACACCTGGGACCGGAACGCCAAGTATCACTGAAACCCCGGGTACAGGGACTCCGAGCGTCACGGAAACTCCTGGAACCGGTACGCCAAGCGTGACAGAAACACCGGCTACAGGAACGCCGAGCGTGACGGAGACACCTGGAACCGGTACACCGAGTGTGACGGAAACGCCGGGTACAGGTACGCCGAGTGTAACCGAGACCCCCGGAACCGGCACGCCAAGCGTGACAGAAACACCGGCTACAGGGACTCCGAGCGTCACGGTGACGCCCGGTACAGGAACACCCAGCGTGACTCTAACACCCGGTACAATTACACCAACCGTTACCGGCACGCCGCCAACCGTCACGCCAGGTGTCACGGTTATTATCACCATGACCGCAACGCCCGGAACCGGAACCCCGGTCGTAACAGGAACGCCGGCCACACCGGCTGTTACACCAACCGATGATGGCACCCGCGTTATTATTATCATCGGTCAGGTCACTATGCCGGGCAGAACCGGTGATGATTGGTCCGGGGCCACGGTGGCCGTTGAGGTGGAACCGCAAACTACAGAACCACTGTGGGCTATGACCAATCAAACCGGTGACTTTGTGCTAAACGGTCAGGTGGCAGGCGACAGCGCCACCATTCAAGCCGATGCGCCCGGTTATCTCCCGGCCCGATGTCAACTGCCAATACCTGACTCGGAAACCACCTTGAATCAAACCGCGTTGTTAAGCGGTGATATCAACGATGATGATGCGGTTGACATTACCGATGCGGTGGCCATTGGCCTGGATGTCGGCGCAAACGGTTATTTACCCGCCGACATTAACCGCAGCGGCAATGTAGATGTGTTGGATGTGATTTTGGTCGGTATCAATTTTGGTGAAGGGATTCAGGCGTGGGATTGCGCGTTTGATTCCGGGCAATAAGTCAATTGTCGTAACGTCGTTTGCTGTAGATGTGCCATCCAATAGACAGGTCGCAGAGAGACTCTCTGCGACCTTGTTTTATGGTATCAGGTGACTATTTAGTGATGTCAAATTAGAAGGGATACGCCATTAAGTAAAATGATCAACGCAACGAGAAACCGCCGGCACAAAGAATGGATTGATCGCGGTAGAAATGGCTATGCTTCATCTTCAAAGGCTACGACCAATGTTTCGCCGTTGAAGGTCACTTCGTCACCTTCTTTTAGCTTTTTCTTACGGCGGGTTTCAACCATACCGTTAACGGATACTTCGCCACCCTGAATGATAACTTTGGCCTGACCGCCGGTATCGACCATACCCGCCAATTTCATAAAATGATCCAGCTGAATGATGCTATCGTTGGGGTCCATTGTCATTTGCCGTTCGATTATTTGCCGTCGGCAGGCTGTTCCGTTTCTAAAATTTTTTCTTCGGTGTCGGCCGGTTTGGTAAAAGGGATCTCGGTGGGAGAATCTACGGTGGCCGGTTGGGGCTTTGCCCCGTTACTGCCGTTATGGGAAATGGTTGTGTCCGTTATTCTTTTATCCGGTGACGATTTTTCGGCGGGCGGCGGCGGTAATTCTTGACCATTTTTGGCTGGGAACAGGTTTTCCAGTCGCCGCCAGGTGCGGGCCACCGCCGAGCGGACGCCGGCCCAGCGATAAACAATCCAACGCAGCCCGCGATACCACCACTCCCGGCGTCGATAGGGCATGGGCACGCCCCATTGGATCACGGTTGCGCCCCAGGTTAAACCGGCGCCAAACCCTACCATCACCAATTTATCATTGGTATTGACCCGCCCCTCTTCAATGGCTTCGCACAGGGCAATCGGGATCGAGGCGGCAGAGGTGTTGCCGTATTTATGCAGGTTGGTGAAAACCTTGTCATCGCCAATTTTAAGATCTTTTTGGGCGCTCTTGATGATCCGAATGTTGGCCTGGTGGGGAAGAAAGAGATCAATTTCGCTGACATCAACCCCGGCTTTGGCGCATGCCTGTTTGGCCGCCCGGCTCATCACCCGGGTGGCAAACCGATAGACTTCGCGGCCATTCATACGCATGTAGTGCAGCCGGTTGGTAACGGTTTCCTGGCTGGCCGGCATTTTGCTGCCGCCGGCCGGAACAATCAGATATTCGCCGCCGGACCCATCGGACCCCAGTTGCGTGGACATCACGCCGCCGGGCATAGGATTGGCCTGTAAAACCACCGCGCCCGCGCCGTCGCCAAATAAAGGATAGGTGGTGCGATCCTGAACGTCGAGAAGGCGGGAGAGGGTTTCGGAGCCGATCACCAGGGCCACTTTTATAGCGTTCGACTGGATCATGGCCGCCGCCATCGACAGACCGTACACAAAACCGGAGCAGGCGGCGCTCAGATCGTATGCGCCGGCGTGGGTGGCGCCCAGGGCATCTTGCACCAGGCAGGCGGTAGACGGAAACAGGTGTTCCGGGTTGAGGGTGGCCACAATGATCAGGTCTACGGTAGCGGGAACAATTCTGGCCCGGTCCAGCGCTAATTTAGCCGCCTCAATGGCCATACTGGCCGTGGTTTCGTGGTCGCCGGCAAAGCGCCGCTCAGAAATACCGGTACGCGATTTTATCCACTCATCGGATGTATCCATAAATTGGGCAATATCGTGGTTGGTGATAACTTTTTCCGGAACATATTTGCCCCAGCCCACTATGTGTGCATACGTTGTCATAAGAGTGCTCCTTTAACCTAACCCGAACAAAGCCGCCACCAAAACGGGAAGTACTCTTGGAAATTCTTGATTGTTGTACAAGAATTTCACCGGTTAGGCCCTAACCCTGTGATGAAACACCTTCAACCCGGTTAAGTTACGGCTGGGTCTGGTGAGGTGTTCACCGTTTGGCGTTTATAACGCGCCCATAAAAAAGTGCCAAACCCCAATTAAAGTATGGATTTGGCACTCTCCATTGAGCAAATATCGGCGTTTAGTTACGCATCCGAATATTTTTTGACAATGACGGTGGCGTTGTGCCCCCCCAAGCCAAATGAGTTAGACATCGCTATATTTATATCCGCTTTGCGGGCAGTGTTGGGCGTATAGTCTAAATCGCACTCAGGATCGGGGGTTTCGTAGTTAATGGTTGGAGGGATAATACCATCGGTTATGGTTTTGACGCAAACCATCGCCTCGATTGCGCCGGCAGCCCCAAACATATGGCCGGTCATCGATTTGGTAGAGGAGATTTGGGTGTCGTAGGCATGCTCGCCCATAACGGTTTTTAGAATCTTGGTTTCGGCCTTATCGTTCATTTGTGTGCCGGTACCGTGGACATTCACATAATCAATCTCATCCGGCTCGATCCCGGCCCGCTTGATGGCCCGCTCCACGGCCAAAATCGCGCCAGCAGCATCATCTGGCGAAGCGGCCATGTGGTAGGCATCCACCGAGGTGCCGTAGCCGATGAATTCGGCCAAAATGGTGGCCCCGCGCTGTTTGGCGTGTTCCAGTTCTTCCAGCACCATCACCACCGATCCTTCGCTCATCACAAAACCGTCCCGGTTCAGGTCGAACGGTTTGCAGGCCCCGGCGGGGTCATCATTATTTTCAGAAAGCACCTTCATCACATTGAAGCCGCCGATGATCAACGGGTTTACCGCCGCCTCCGCGCCTCCGGCAATGATCGCGTCGGCATCGCCGCGCACGATCATTTCAAACGCTTCTCCCAGCGAATTGCCGCCGGTGGCGCAGGCGGTGACCACCGCCATATTGGGGCCGCGCAGGTCGTAATCAATGGCAATCCGCGCTGCCGCCGTGTCGGGAATGAGCATAGGGATGGCAAAAGGGTTGATCTTGGCGGGGCCGCGTTTTTTCAAAACATCGTATTGACTCAAGGTAGTGTCCAATCCGCCCACGCATGAACCGATGACTAGCCCCACCCGGTCGCGGTTGATGCCGTTTTGCAAAAGTTTTGAGTGATCCAGCGCCTGTCGGGACGCTTCCATAGCTAAATGCGTATAGCGATCCATCCGGCGGGTTTCTTTGCGGCCAAACACGGCATTGGCATCGAATCCTTTGACTTCCCCGGCGAACTTGGTGGTCAATTCCGAGGTGTCGAACCGCTCGATCAAAGCGATCCCGCTCTGGCCTGCCGTTAGATTCTCCCAGCTTTCCTCAACTGTATTTCCTACGGGCGTCACCGCGCCCATACCGGTGATAACAACTCTTCGAGACACATTAGCCTCCGTGGATAGATTTAGAACTCAGGTTAAAACGCTGCTTGATTATAACACCAGAGCCAACAAAAGGAAGCGACATTGCCGGGTCAATTTATAAAAAAATTAAATTTTGGTACTAAATCTCTAATTCTTGGGGTTTTTGGGGGTTGCCTTTTGCTCTTGCAAACCCGTTTGCTTTGCTTCAACGGCTGCGCTATACTTCTACAAATGAAGGATGAAGGGCCTGTCCTGAGCTTGTCGAAGGAATAAAGAATGAAGAATTTTAATTACGATGTCATTGTGGTGGGCGGCGGGCACGCCGGTATTGAGGCGGCGCTGGCCGCCGCCAATATGGGCACGCGTACGCTGCTGCTCACCATTCATCTTGATACCATTGGTTGGATGAGTTGCAATCCCAGCGTGGGGGGGCCGGCCAAGGGACACCTGGTGCGCGAAATCGACGCGCTGGGCGGGGCCATGGGCCGGCTCATCGATGCCACCCAGATACAGATCCGGCTGCTGAATTATTCCAAAGGCCCGGCAGTCCACGCCCTGCGCGCCCAGGCCGATAAAAAACAGTACGCCTGGCACGTCCAGCGGGTGCTGGAAGATACGCCCAACCTGCACGTCAAACAGATGATGGTTGATGGCCTGCTGGTAAAAAATGGCCGCATCAAAGGCGTGGTGACGCAATACGGCAGCACTTATTATGCCGATGCTGTGGTGTTGACCACCGGCACGTTCCTGGGCGGGCGGCTCATTACCGGCGAAAACGTGACTCCCGGTGGCCGCGCCGGCGAACGCCCGGCAATGGAACTCTCCCGCTCGCTCACCGATCTGGGTTTCCGTTTGGGCCGGCTCAAAACCGGCACCCCGCCGCGCATCGACGCCCGCACCATCGACTTCAGCCAGACGAATATTCAATCCGGCAGCGAGACCCCGCTCTTTTTCAGCTTCGAGAACGCGGAAGCCGGTGATCCGTCGATTGCCACCCCCCATTGGCTTGGTGAACCGCCGCACCCGGTCTACCCCATCGAGCGCCAATTCGAGTGGCGGCCCCAGATACCGTGTTATTTGATCCACACCCAACCCGAAACGCACGACATCATCCGGGCCAACCTGGACCGCGCGCCGATGTTCAGCGGCATTATCGAGGGCACCGGGCCGCGCTATTGTCCCAGCATCGAAGATAAAATTGTGCGTTTTGCCCATAAAGAGAGCCACCAGTTCTTTCTAGAGCCGGAAGGCTGGCAAACCACCGAGGTGTACTTGCAAGGGGCCAATACCAGCCTGCCGGAGGATGTGCAGTGGAAAATGGTGCGTTCCATCCCCGCCCTACGCGAGGCCGAGATTGTGCGCATCGGCTACGCCATTGAGTACGATTATGTGCCGCCCGACCAGCTCACCGCCTGGCTCGAAACCAAGCCGGTGGAAGGGCTGTTCCACGCCGGGCAGATCAACGGCACGACCGGCTATGAGGAAGCGGGCGCGCAGGGGCTGATGGCCGGCATCAACGCCGCGCTCAAAGTACAGGGCAAGCCGCCTTTTACCCTGGGGCGCGATCAAGCCTACATCGGCGTGCTCATCGACGATCTGGTGACGCAGGAACATACCGAACCCTACCGCCAGATGACGTCGCGCGCCGAGTACCGGCTGCTGCTGCGCCAGGATAATGCCGATTTGCGTCTGTCGCCGCTGGGTTATGAAGTTGGCTTGCTGCCCCGCGAGCGGTATGAAACGGTGAGGCAAAAACAGCGCCAGGTGCAGGCCGAGATTGAGCGCCTGCAAAAAACCAATATTTCCCCCATCAACGGCACCGCCGAGGTTTTGAATAGATTTGGGCTGGAACCGTTGTCAACGGGCGTCAACAGCTTGCGCTTTTTGCGCCGGCCCAATGTCTCGTATGAGGTCATTCATTCACTGGCGCCGCCGCCCGACCCGCTGCCCCCGGCTGTGAGCGAGCAGGTGAGCATCGAGGTGAAATATGAGGGCTACATCTCCAAACAGCGGCAGCAGGTGGAGCGTATGCAGCGCCTGGAAAGCAAACCCATCCCGTCCGGTTTTGATTACGAGGCCATTGTCGGCCTGCGCAGCGAAGCCCGCCAAAAGCTCATCCATTTCCAACCCGCCACTGTGGGCCAGGCGGGCCGGATCGCGGGCGTCAACCCGGCCGACATCAGCGTGCTGCTGGTGCATTTGGAGAAACGGGCCAATAAAAAGCCCCAACCGTCAGAATCGTGACGGTTTGCTGTGGGTCAAAGTTGACCCCCAATCTTTTGTCCTGGCCGAGATGTGGTATAATGCCGGAGTCGTAATATGACTATGTAACTGCTCAGGTTATACAGAGGTTACACAGAGGAGATGCGACTCAGGAGAGGCGTAGAGATTCACAGAGAAAAATTTGAAAAAATTCTCCGTGTAACTCTGTGTCTTCTCCGTGCAACTCTGTGACCTGCGTAGTCACCGTCTTATGAAAACCGGTTTGCGTTTGCACATCGAATTAAATTGAGGAGTTTTTATGCCATCTGAAATTCAAATTCCCTCCTTTGTGATGACGGGGTTACAGCTTTTGCTGGCCTTTGGAGGCGCGTTTTTTATTGCTTTGTGGATCAGCCTGATCGTGTGGACGTTTCGGGATATGCGTTCCCGCTCGCGGGATGTGTTTGCCATTGTTTTGGCCACCTTGATGGTAACGATTTTTGGCCCGTTGGGTTTGATCCTCTATTTTTTGCTGCGGCCTCCGGTTACGCTGGCCGAGTTGTATGAACGCTCACTGGAAGAAGAGGCGCTGCTGCAAGATTTGGAAGAGCGGCCCCGCTGCCCCGGCTGCTCGCGACAGGTGAAAGAGGAGTGGCTCCTCTGCCCTGATTGCCACACCACCTTGAAGAAGATTTGCCCCAACTGCCAAAACGGCTTGCACCTGAGCTGGAATGTGTGCCCCTTCTGTGGTACGCACGTGGCCACCCTGCCGGCGGACCACGACCGCGATGAGGATAGCGGCCTGATGGTGGCCGAAGAAGTGCCGGCAGAAACCAAACCGGTTGAAGCGGAATCGGCGCCGGAAACTGTGGAACAGCTCCCGGTGGACCACCGCCCCAACCAGGAGACCGTGCCCACCACCCCGCCGGTCGATACCGCCGACCGTCCCCAAACCGAGGCCGGCGCGGCGTGAGTTGACCACTGGCAACTGACGACAGACCATCGAAAGTGTGAAAGCAAAAGGCGAGAACTTTAGACTCTCGCCTTTTTTATTGTTGAACGCTTGCGGTATGACGGCTTATATTGGGTAGCTAATATCGCTATAACGGAGAGATTTTTTGGAGACCAGACCAGACTATAATATAAATGAAAATAAATCTCAACAAATAACGGAGGAGTCAATGCATATTATTAATATCTCAGAAACCAAAGCAACGTTGTCCAAATTAATTGAACAAGTATTGAACGGCCAGGAAGTTGTTATTGGGAAAGCGGGCAAACCTGTGGCCAAACTGGTTCCATACACCCAGGACACCACTCCCCGCACGTTGGGAGCCGGCCAATGGAAAGGCAAAATCTGGATGGCCGATGATTTTGATGACCTGCCTGATGAGGCGTTGAATCTTCTTACCGGGGAGGGGGAAGACAATGAATCTCTTGCTTGATACCCATACATTTTTGTGGGCGGTGGATGATAATCCCAACCTTTCCCAGGAAGCTCGCGCGGCCATTACCGATGGTAGCAATCTGGTATTTGTGAGCGCCGCCACCGCCTGGGAGATTTCGATCAAAAAGGCGATTGGAAAGTTGTCTCTGCCGGATGGAAGTTACCTGGAGGAACTGAAAGCCCATCGCTTTACCCCGCTGGACATTACCACGGAACACGCCCTGGCCATTGAGAATTTGCCTCGACATCATCAAGACCCCTTTGACCGGCTACTGGTAGCCCAGGCCCAAACAGAGAAGCTTATCCTGATTACAAGAAATCCCCGAATCAAGCAATACGCCGTACGGATTATTGAGGCATAGATGGGAGAGCGTGGCCGAAAGTTCCCCGCGGAATAGAAGCAAAAGGTGAGGCGGGCAAAGTCCTTTTTAGAAATTCTCTGTGAACATCTCTGCGTGCTCAGCGGTGATTTGTCACCTTGCCCCAAAACTGAGATACACCCGATAATAGAATAGTTTTTGTTTGATAACTGGTCTTGTGCTACAATATTCGATTGTCAGAATATTTGTTCTAACTATGTCAAGTTGGGGGCAAAGCAGCAACCTGTCACACTTTTTCACATCTCTCTAAGGCTAGCCTGTTACCTTACTATCGGCAGCCCTGCTACCTGCTACCTTGCAACCTTGCTACCCTGCATACTACCCTAAAACGGAGTACCCTGTCAACCATGACCCAAAATGATACCATCGTCGTTAAAGGCGCCAAGGAACACAACCTCAAAAGCATCGACCTGGAACTGCCGCGCAACAACATGATCGTGTTTACCGGCGTGAGCGGCAGCGGCAAATCGTCGTTGGCGTTTGATACGCTGTACGCCGAAGGGCAGCGCCGCTACGTGGAAAGCCTGTCGGCCTACGCCCGCCAATTTCTGGGGCAAATGGAAAAACCCAAGGTCGATTACATTGGCGGCCTCAGCCCGGCCATTGCCATCGAGCAGAAAGCGGTCAGCAAAAACCCGCGCAGTACGGTGGGAACCGTCACCGAGGTGTACGATTACCTGCGCGTGCTCTTTGCCCGCGTGGGCACGCCCCACTGCTACAACTGCGGGCGCGAGGTCAAACAGCAGAGCGCCCAGCAGATCATCGAGCAGGTGGCCGCCCTGGCCCCCGGCACCCGTTTTCAATTGTTGACCCCCATCGCGCGGGGGCGTAAGGGCACCTTTGAGGAAACGCTGGCCCAGGCCCGGGCCGATGGCTTTGCCCGCGCCCGCATCGACGGCGTGATCTCCGATCTGGACCAGCGTCTCAAACTGGCTAAAAACAAAAAACACGATATTGAATTGGTGGTGGACCGGCTGGTCATCCCCGACAAGCCGGATGATGATTTTGCCACCCGCCTGGCCGATTCCGTGGAAACCGCCCTGGCCTGGGGCGACGGGATGGTGATTGTTGATATTATTGATGGCGACGAGTTGCTGCTTTCCGAGCAAAATGCCTGCGCCCATTGCGGCCTCAGTTTTCCCGAACTTACGCCCCAGATGTTCAGTTTTAACTCGCCGCTGGGCATGTGCCCCGATTGCAACGGCCTGGGCTTTCAACTGGAGTTCGATCCCAACCTGTTCGTCAACCCGGCCAAATCCATCAACGAGGGCGCGGTGCTGCCCTGGGGCGAGTTGTCAAAAAAGAAAAGTTGGGCCAGGCAAATTGCCGGGCAGATTGCCCGCCGCTTCAACATCAGCCTGGATACCCCCTGGACCGAGCTGCCACAAGAAGTCAAAGACCTGATTTTGCACGGCAACCGCAGCATCAAATTTCAATATCGCAGCCAAAACTTCACCGGCTCCTGGCCCTACGAGGGCGTGATCAGCGCCACCCGCCGCCGCTACAAAGAAACCAAATCGGAAGGCATGCGCGAATATTACAGCCGTTATCTCAGCCAGCAGCCGTGCCCCACCTGCCGCGGCCACCGGCTGCGGCCCGAAGCCGGGGCCGTGACCGTGGGCGGCTTCAACATCTCCGAAGTGACCGGGATGAATGTGGCCGAAGCCTACGGTTGGGTGTGCGAACTGATGAATAGTGATCCGCAAGCGGGGGAGGGCGGGCGTAGTTGTGAGGATGATCGCGCGGTTGACAGCGAGCGGCCTGTGATTGCTCTAACGGCCAAAGAACTGGAAATTGGCGAGGAACTGTTCAAAGAAATTCACGACCGGGTGAAGTTCATGCTCGATGTGGGGCTGCACTATCTCACCCTGGACCGGCCCGCGCCGTCGCTCTCCGGCGGGGAGGGGCAGCGCATCCGTCTGGCTTCGCAAATTGGCTCCGGCCTGGTGGGGGTGATGTATATTTTGGATGAGCCGTCCATCGGCCTGCACCAGCGGGATAACCGCCGCCTGCTCGACTCGCTGCTGCGGCTGCGGGATCTGGGCAACACCGTGATCGTGGTGGAGCACGACCAGGAAACGATGGAGTCCGCCGACTGGATTGTGGATTTTGGCCCCGGCGCGGGTATCAGCGGCGGAGAGATCGTTTTTGCCGGCCCGCCGGCGGGTATTTTAGGTGATGGCGGCTCGCTGACCGGGCGCTACCTGTCCGGCGATCTGGCCGTGGTTTCCGGCAACGGCCGGCGCGATGCCAATAACCGCTGGCTTGAGATTGGCGGGGTCACGCATCACAACCTGCACCACGTTGACGCCCGCTTCCCGTTGGGCTGCTTTACCTGCGTTACCGGCGTGAGCGGCAGCGGCAAGAGCAGCCTCATCACCGAAACGCTTTACCCGGCCCTGGCCCGCACCCTGCACCAGGCGCAGGCGCATCCCGGCCCCTACCAGCGGCTGGACGGCGTGGACCAGGTCAACAAAGTGATCCACATCACCCAGGACCCCATTGGCCGCACCCCGCGCAGCAATCCCGCCACCTACGTGAAGGTGTGGGATCACATCCGCAAGCTCTTTGCCGAAACGCCGGAGGCCAAAACGCGCGGTTACAAGCCGGGCCGTTTCAGTTTTAACGTGAAGGGCGGGCGCTGCGAGGCATGTTCCGGCTACGGCCAGAAAGTGGTTGAGATGCACTTTTTGCCCGATGTGTGGGTGCGATGCGACGTGTGCAAAGGCACTCGTTTTAACCGGGAAACGCTGCAAATTAAATACAAAGGCAAAAGCATTGCCGATGTGCTGAATATGGACGTGGCCGAGGCCTTGCAATTTTTTGAAAATATCCCGCCGGTCAAGCGGATTTTGACCACCCTGCACGATGTGGGCCTCGATTACATCAAATTGGGCCAGAGCGCCACCACCCTCTCCGGCGGCGAGGCCCAGCGGGTCAAACTGGCCAAAGAGCTTTCTCGCGTGGCCACGGGCGACACCGTTTATATTTTGGATGAGCCGACCACCGGCCTTCATTTTGCCGACATCCAGAAATTGCTGGATGTGCTGCACCGGCTGACCGACGCCGGCAACACCGTCATCGTCATCGAGCACAACCTGGACGTGATCAAAAGCGCCGACTGGATTGTGGACCTGGGGCCGGAGGGCGGCGACGAGGGCGGCCAAATTATTGCCGCCGGTACGCCGGAAGCAATTACCGAAGCTACCGGTAGTTACACCGGCCAGTTTCTGCAAACTGTGCTGGAACTGGATCGCCGGCGCCGCAACGGCGTCGAACCGTCCCAGCCGGAACCGGTTCAGCCGCAGTTGGTGGCGTGATAATACCCGGCATGCCACTCTGAGCGAAGCGAAGAATCTCCTGGTATTGGAGGGGGGAGACTCCTCGCTAACGCTCGGAGCGACATGCAAAACTATTTTCAGTGTCAGGTCACGTTAAAAACGTGGCCTTTTTTGTTGGCTCGTAGACACACATTCATTCTTTGGGATGTAAGCAAAATGGGTTAGAATATCAGGAATCAAAAATGTTTCTTATGCTCAGAGTAACAAATTATGGCCTCAACATTGAAATTTAACGGCTGGCCGCTGGTTGTTTTGCTGGTGATTTTGGCCGTAGCGCAATTTTTATCGCCGTCTAAGGTTTGGATCACCATTATCGTAGCTTTGGGCGTTACATTGGCAGCAGGATGGATCTGGGCCAAACAGATGCAGCACCACGTCCGTTTAACGCGCGAAAAGCGTTACACCTGGACCCGGGTCGGCGACCGGCTGGAAGAGCGTTTTACTTTGCATAATTATGGCCCGCTGCCGGTGCTTTGGGCTGAAATCGACGATCATTCGACCGTACCCGGCTACACCCCCAATCGCGTGACCGGGGTTGAGGGCGACAGCCGCAGCCAGTGGATGGTGTCGGGCGTGTGCCATCAGCGGGGGGTCTTTAACCTGGGGCCTACCACTTTACGGATGGGCGATCCGTTGGGGTTCTTTGTGGTCACCCAACACAATCCGGCCACGGTGCCGTTGATGGTGCTGCCCCCGGTGTTGGACCTGCCCGGCATTCAGGTAGCGCCCGGCGGCCAGGTCAGTGAGGGACGCCCCCGGCCCTATGCGCCCCAACCTACCATTTTAGCCACATCTATTCGGCCCCACGTGCCGGGCGACAGCTTGCGGCTGATCCACTGGCCCACCACCGCTCGCCGCGATGAATTATATGTGCGTACGTTTGATGGCTCCCCCACCGGAAACTGGTGGATCATTCTTGATCTGGCCGAAGATGTTCACAGCGGGGAAGGTGATGAATCAACCTTGGAACAGAGCATCACCCTGGCCGCGTCGCTGCTGGAACGCGGGCTGGAAGATGGGCATGCCGTGGGCCTGATCGCTCACAGCGACCAACACGTCTGGCTGCCGCCCGCGCGCGGCGATGCCCAGCGCTGGCTGGTGCTGCGAGAACTGGCTACCATTGATACCGGCTTGTACTCGTTAGAATCGTTGTTGCAGCGCGCCGGCGATTCGCTGGGGCATTCGGCCAGTGTGATCGTGATTACGCCCTCCCCCAGCGTCGGCTGGCTGAACCCGCTGCTGCTGCTTAAACAACGTGATCTGGTGCCTACGGTCATGCTGCTGACGGGTAACGAGACACCTGAAGGCGGTGGTCGCACGGAAAAAGAAGCGTTTCACGAACTACTGATCCGGCAGAGCGTGACGGCTTATCTGTTGGAACCGGCACTTTTGAAACCGTCCGTTGATCCCGCCGAGGCCGAGGGGCGCTGGGAATGGACAACGTCCGCGCTGGGGCGAGCCATTGCCGTTCATCGCCCGCAAGGCGAGTGGGAGGTGCTGCAATGATCATCTGGCAACTTCTACGACCCCTGTTTCGCTTCAAAAATATTTTCTGGTTTTTGTTAGTCGGCCTGGCGCTGATTGTGATCTCCGGTATGAAAATCCTGGTGCAAGGGTTGACTTACACGTTGTTGGGGGGCGTGATGCTGGGCGCTTTGCTGCTGGGCCGCTTGCTGGCCTATATTCGCGCTCCCTGGTGGCTGGCGTTGATCGTGATGGCCGGCACCGGTTTTCAGGTGGTGTTTTTACTGGTAGGCCATCTGTTCTCGAAACTTTGGGCGGTGGCCCAGGCTGTAGCTATTTATGTTTTTTTGCTGTGGCGGCAAAACTTTATTGGCTTGCCTGATGCCGGGCCGGTGCAGACATCGGCTGAAGCATTGGCCCAGGGTAGTTTTATTGTCCTGAACCGGTTGTGGGTGTTTTTGGTTAATTTAGGCCAAAAAAGCAGCCCGGACCCCCTGCCCATCCAACTCATCTGGGGCTGGGCCTTGTGGCTGGCAATGGCCTGGGCCGCCTTTCTGGTGTGGCAAAACCGGCAGGCGCTGATTGCGGTGATTCCGCTGGGTGTCTTGCTGACGGCGGCTATGTTTTTTACCGGCATCAACAGCAACGCGCTGCTGGCGTTTTTATTTCTGGCTTTGGTGCTGCAAGCTACCGTCAGTTGGAAACGTCGCCGGCAGCGCTGGGAGACTCGCCAGATGGATTGGGCCACGGATACGGCTCAGGATGTTGGGGTAGCGGCGGGCGTCATTATTGCCTTTAGCGTTTTGCTAAGCGCCGTTATCCCTGATATTTCCATCAGCGAAATTATCGGCAGATTTCAATTTCAGGAAGAGTTGGCCCAGAGTACGGGCCGGCAGGTTGATGAGATGGCTGCCTCTTTGGGGATGGAACGGCGGGTTTTGCCCACGCCGGCCTATCGCCCGCCTGCAATTCCTCGCGGCCTGCCGCGCCGGCACTTGCTTGGTTCGGGGCCGGAATTGACTCACAAAGTGGTAATGCTGGTCAAAACCAATGAGCCGCCGCCTGCCCTGCCGGAAGAAATAGAATATGGAAATGCTGAACCGGCAGACGCCCATTATTGGATGGGCACCACGTTTGATCGTTATACCGGGCGGGGATGGTCTACCAGCACAATCAAACGCGAGAATTTAGCGGCCAACGAGCCTCAATTAGAGCCGCAGGGGCCGGGACGCGTATTCACCCAGACAGTACGGCTGGTTGATCCTTTTGGTAATTTTTTGTTTACCAGCGGATTTCCCTTGCAAGTTGACCAACCCAGCCAGATCAATCTTCGCTCAAACGGCGATTGGGTGGGAACGGCGCTTAAGACCGAAGAAACCTACACCGCCCAATCCTGGCTGCCCGAACCCACCCCGGCACAACTGCAAAACGCAGGCTCCGATTATCCCACCTGGATCACCCAACGCTATCTGCAATTGCCCGAAACCGTGCCCGATCGCGCGCGCGCGCTGGCTCTGGAACTAACGGCTACCGCTCCCACGCCCTATGATCGAGCCGTTGCTATCGAAGCTCATCTGCGTACGATTCCCTATTCGCTGGAGGTGTATACCCCACCGCGGAACCGGGATGTTGTAGATTATTTTTTGTTTGATTTACAAAAGGGATACTGCGATTATTACGCCTCAAGCATGGTGGTGATGGCGCGCGCTGCCGGTGTGCCGGCCCGGTTTGTGATTGGCTACGCCCCCAGTCCCTATGATTACCGGACAGACCAGTATGTTGTGCGTGAAGCCGAAGCGCACTCCTGGGTGCAAGTCTATTTCCCGGAGTATGGCTGGATTGATTTTGAACCGACCGGGGGACGTTCGGCTCTGGATCGGGAAGAGGAGGGCGGCAACAAAATTGCGGCGGTTCCCACGCTGCCACCTGATTTTGATGTGGACCAGGCCGTCAGAAATCAATTACCGTGGTGGGATACGGTACCGTTGTGGCAGCTCCTGCTGATGGGTCTATCGGCTGTGGGCGGGGTGAGCCTGATAGTCCTGCTAACCGTGTGGGGCCGCGACCTGCGGTTGGCTCGTCTCCCTGCCGACCAGTTGGTGCCAATTTTGGAAGGACGATTGGAACGAAGCGCCCGGTTGTTGGGCGTGTCAACCGGCCGCGGCACAACCCCCCTGGAATTTGAAACAGATTTGCTGGGCCGGCTGAAGGATTTAGGCCAAAAAGAGTCGGGCTTGCAA
Organism: uncultured Caldilineaceae bacterium; assembly: GCA_964612485.1. Classification (GTDB taxonomy): domain Bacteria; phylum Chloroflexota; class Anaerolineae; order 4572-78; family J111; genus JAFGNV01. The sequence goes on along the minus strand of CAZTFF010000021.1, from coordinate 62,970 downwards.
AAAATTGTCCCCGCTGCGGGCGATATTTCTCAACTCATCCAGACTTTTATCGGACTCCGCTACAGTCCCCATCCCGTTTCAAACGAGCAGGGCAAACATCAGTTCACCATCTGGCGGCGCGTGCGCTGGCGATTGTGGGGCACTATTATCATCAAAAAAATAAAACGGATCAGGTAAGAACCGGCAGAGTTTGTTCCCTCAGCCAATTATGTTGACGCCGTTTTCACGATCTGCCCGGCCCACTGCTCCGCCCGTTCAAACTCGCCATCCGACAGCGGGCCTTCCGTATCGTCCACATAGAAGCCTTCGGGCGGCAGTACCACTTTCCCGCCTTTTTTCTTGAGCCTGTTCGCAATAGGTTTGGCCGCAAAGCCGAAAAGGGGCAGCAGTTTTGATGCTACAAATCCGAGGGCGTTTATTCTTTCCTGGGAAAAACGGGTGTCAAACGCAGCAACTCTGACTCCTTGCAGCCCCTTTTGGGGAATGCTTTCCAGAAAGTCGCTGGTTGCCGGGGTGGGCCTGGCTTTTTGGGTGGGAGAGCCGACGACAAGCAGGTCTACTCCTGTTAATTGTTCCGGCTTTACGTCGCCGGTGCGGCGCAGCTCGACCTCTCCCGAGGATTCAAGCGCCTGCCCCAGCCCCCGGCCAATGGACTGGGCTACTTGGGCGGTATTGCCATAAGCCGAATCGTAGATAACCATAGCTTTCATTAGAATTGTTCTCCTTGTTGATATAAAAGGCCAACGTAAACCAAGATGAATACCTTCCTACGGGCGACCTGGCAAAAGGTACAAGGTCAGCGCGGTGGAGAGCAGGGTCAGATAGGGCGTTATTTGATGTATTTTCAAGACAGCGTCCGGCATTGGTTTATTGGTGCTCAACAATCCGCCGCTGATAATGGTGCTGATAAAGAGCGCGCCGGTAATCACCCCGGCGATTAATTCGATTGTGCTTAAATTGGATATCTGGTTTGTCCGGTAAATGATTACGATGAGGAAAATAACCGCCGCCACGGAAATCAGTTTGTGGATGGTTAATATGATCGTATTGAGCGATTTTCCAGAATGGCTAAGCCAAAAGCCGGAAAGAAAGATAAAAAGGAAAAACAGCCCGACGCCTGCAACGCGTAATTGGATCATGTTCATTTCAACTCCCTCGACTGTGTCCTGGTAGATTGCGGAATCGAAACCTTTATCGACTCCGGCATCACCTTTTTGTACGACCTTTTAATGAAAAAGTTGCTGTTTGGCAGCGGTCTGTGCAACCGGAATAGCGTAGGGCTGTGGCTTTGCGCTCATTTTTTCTCGGATGGGAAGTTGATCGCTTCGGGCGGCGCAGTCACTGTCTCGGCGGCTCGTATCAAATGACTCGGCGAGTCACATCAAATGACTCGCCGAGTCGCATCAAGTAACCAGGCGGATTGCAGCATCTGGCCCGGCAAGTTGCCGGATGGAGGGAACGAGATCCAACACTATTCCCGGCTATCAGCTTTTGTGGGTTGAATTTTCCTATACTTTGAACAGAGTTTACCCTTGGCGCTACGCAGCCAGGTCTACCGTGTGTCGAAATTGGGTTTGGTAGAGTTGGGCGTATAGCCCGCCCTGGGCCAACAGCACGTTGTGCGCCGATTGGGTTTCGGTACGATGGCCTTGTTCTACCAGCCGCCCTTGGTCCATTACCAGAATTACATCGGCGGCCAGGATGGTGCTGAGGCGGTGGGCAATAACGATGCTGGTGCGATCTTGCATGATTCGCTCTAACGCTTCCTGGATCAACGCCTCGCTCTGGCTGTCGAGATTGCTGGTGGCCTCGTCCAGCACCAGGATACTGGGGTTTTTCAGGATGACGCGCGCGATGGCAATGCGCTGCTTTTCGCCGCCGCTTAAGCGATAACCGCGTTCGCCCACCACGGTTTCATAGCCATCGGGTAAGGCGGCAATAAACTCGTGGATGTTCGCGGCCCGGCAGGCGGCTTCAATTTCGTCCTGTGTGGCCTCCGGTTGCGCGTAAAGCAGGTTTATTTTCAGCGTATCGTGAAAAAGGTATGTTTCCTGCGTAACCATGCCAATGGCATGCGCCAGAGACACCTGGCTTACATCGCGCAAATCGTGCCCGTCCAGGCAGATGCGGCCTTCGGTGGGATCATACAGGCGGGGCAATAGATAGGTGACGGTGGTTTTGCCCGCCCCGCTGGGGCCGACCAGCGCCACCAATTCGCCCGGTCTGATGTCAAAAGAGATATTTTCTAGGGCCAGTTGCCGGGTTGAGACCCGTGGCAAAAACGCGGCCTCTTCTTTGCCGTTTGCGCCGCGTTCGGCGGTAAGCCCCAGCAAACTGGCCCCGCCATCGCCGCCTTCGGTATAGCTGAAAGAAACGTTATGAAAGGTTACAGCGCCGGCCACGTTTGATAGCTCAACCGCGTCCGCTTTATCCTGAATTTCTACGGGCAGGTCGAGTACTTCAAAGACCCGCTCAAAACTAACCAAACTGGTGGCCAATTCTACCCCGGCATTGCTGATTGAACTCAACGGCCCGTAGAGCTGTTGTAGATACGCGCCAAAAGCCACAATGGTTCCCACGGTAAAAACGCCGCGCAAGACCAGATGGCCGCCGCCCCAAAAGACCACGGCAATCCCAACCGCGCTGACCAAACCCAATCCCATAAAAAACCAGCGGCCCACCATTGCCGATCTAATACCGATCCGGGCCACATCGGCGCTGCGCCGGGCAAATTTTGTGATCTCATCGGCGCGCCGGCCAAAGAGCTTGACCAGCAGGACGCCGTTGATGTTGAGCGTTTCCTGCATCAGGGCGTTCATTTTGGCGTTCAAATCCAGGCTTTCGCGCCGGATCTCACGCAAGAGCCGTCCCACGCGCCGGGTGGGCAGCACAAAAAGGGGCACAATGGCGATGCTCAAGAGCGTCAGCCGCCATTCCAGGGCAAACATAATGGCCAGGGTAGCGATAACCATCACAATATTAGAGATAACGTTGACAAATGTGCCGGTCAGCGCGTTTTGAGCGCCGACCACATCGTTATTGAGCCGGCTCATCAGCTCGCCGGTTTTGGTGTGGGTGAAAAAACGCAGGCCCATATGCTGCAAATGGTTAAAGAGGGCGTTGCGGAGATCGGCAATGAGGCTTTCGCCGATGGTGGCGCTCAGGTAGCGCTGGACCATACCAATCAACGCGTTAATCAGCGGCACGCCGATCATGCCCAGCGCCAGCCAGTTGAGGCGCGTCACATCGCCGTTGGGTAAGGCGTTGTCAATCAAATCCCGATAGAGGAGAGGGGGGATGAGGCTGAAACCGGTAATGGTAAAAATAGTTATCAGCAGCCCCGCGGTCTTTCGTTGGTAAGGTTTGGCATATTGCCAGACCCGTTTGAGCAATGCCCAGCTAAAATGTGGTTTCCCGCGCGCTTCATCGTACCGAATATAAGCCCACCAGCCGCCGCCACCATGAAACATAAACAAAAACCTCGCATATCAAAAAGTTGGGTGACATTATACAGGGCGCAGCGCATGAATCAAAGTAGGGGCAAACTCAGGCCTGCCCCTACAAAATTATTGGGTTTTATTGCTTATTCAGGCCACTGCCAGCAGGCGAGTTGCCAATCTTTGCCTTCAACGGCAAGCACCCCCACATAGCCGGGGCCGGGTTCCAACTCCTGCAAGGCCCAGGGCGTCGTGTCGAACAGGCTGTCTTCGGTAGATCGGATCAGGCGGGCCGGTTCGCCCGGAATCAACGAGACTTCAAATTGGTGGAGCGGATAGGATAAACCTAATCCCCGCGCTTTGATGTAGGCCTCTTTGCGGGTCCAGCAGTTAAAGAAGGCTTCGTGGCGCATATCATCCGGCAGTTCGGCCAGGGTTTTGCTCTCCTGGGGAGAGAACATTCGCCCGGCAATTTCCTGGCAGGAAAAATCATTTTGAATGCGCTCAACATCAATGCCAATTTTTCGGTCGCGGGTGACGCCAACCAGGGCCAGGGTGTGGGAGTGCGACATATTGAAGTTGATGAGATCGGCGCCCTGGCTGTTTTTTAAGGCCGGTTTCCCGTTCGAGCTATAGGAAAAACGAATCTCATCCGGGGCCATATCCAGGTAGCGGGAGAGAATTGTGCGAAGCACGCCGCGCGCCACAATGTATTGCTCCCGGTCTTTTTGGAAATGGTAGCGGGCCGCTCGGCCTTTTTCATCTGAAGAGAGAAAATCGTAATAGTGTTTTATACAATCCGGCGCAGCATCCAGCCGTATCCGCCAGACATGAACCTCGTCAGCCGGCAGGGCAAGAAATCTGGGTGGAGCCTGCCACACGTACACGGGTAAGATTGGGGGTAACTGGCTTGTTTGATGGGGTGAAAACATGTAATCCATCCAAATAAATCCTCAAGAGTAATATAGTATTCCGGCGTCCCTATCCAATTTAAAGGGAATTAATTGGTTTTGCGTGAAAAAAAGATGAGGAAATAGTTAGAAATTTTAAGCGATCACATTCAGAAACTCAATGAGCGGTGAGCAATTTATCAACAGCCGCTGTCAATTCGGCCAGGGTGCTGACCCGGTGAACGGCAGAGGCGTAGGGCAGATACGCCGGCATATCGCTATCACCCGTGCCCCACTGGCGGGGATGTTCCGGGTTGAGCCAGATCACGCGTTTGCCGCACCGCTGGATTTGCTCCATAAGATCGAGGCGAGGATTGTTGAAATTATTACGCGCATCGCCCACAAAAATCACGGTGGTGCGGTGATCGATGACGCCGCCAAACCGCTGCATCAGGGTATTCAGGCTGTTGCCCAGATCGGTATTGTAGTGGCCGGGCCGCAGGCGGGTTAAAACCACATCCAGGGCCACATCCGCCGGAAATTCGGAAAAATCCTGGCTGATGTCTTCCAGGTCGTCAATAAAGGCGAAACTGTGAGCGCTGGCCACCTGATCCTGCAGTTCGTAGATCATACGCAGCAAAAACTCCACCACGGCCCGCATGCTGGTTGAGACATCACAAACGAGCAGCAATTTGGGTTTCAGGTGGCGTTTTCTGAATTTTAATTCAATCGGAACACCGCCATAGCGTAGGTTGGCCCGAAAGGTTTTTTTGACGTCCAGCGTTCCGCTTTTGCCCCGTTTTTGGCGCAGCGCCGCCCGGCTGCGCAACTGGGCCGCCAGCCGCCGCACCTGCTCTCGTAGCACCTGCGCTTCCCGCTCGCTGAGATTTTTGAAGGGGCGGTCCATCAGGTCACCGGAGTCCTGTTTTTGCTGCTGCTGATACTGTTCGACGCGTTGGCGGGCAATCGTTTCGCCCACTTGCTGGCTGATCTGTTCAGCCAGGGCTTCCCGATTGGCTTCCATGCCTTCCATCAATTGGTCGATAGCTTCCTGACTCATACCCAACTGCTTCAAGAGGTCCGGTAGTTGTTCCAATAATTGTTCCAGCAATTTCAAGCCCAATTGCCGCTGCATCCGGCGTTCGATCCACGATTGCTGCTGGGGATGGTCGGCGTGGGATAGGCCGGATTGTTGGGCGGCCTGGTCGAGCGTCTGCTGGTTGGGGTTTTGGCCTTGCAGCAGCCATTGCAGCAGTTGCATCAAATTGTTGAGTTGGTCGGTTGAGGCGGCATTGCTCTGTTGGCCATATTGCTGCTGTTCTGGCCGGTCCTGCTGTTGCCGCATTTGTTCCAGCAGGGCGCGTAAGGCCTGGGCTAAGAGCTGTTTTTCCTCCGGCGAAAGCTCGTCGGTTAAGTTCAACATCGGCGGGCCGTCGCTGCCAAAATAGAGGGGGAACAATTGGTCAAAAATGGGCCGGTCGGCGGCTTCTTTGACCAAGGTAGCTCGTAACGATGCGGAAAACTCATCACGATCCAACACGCCCATACAGCGCGCGGCGTTAAACGCGTCTTCACTTTCCGCAATTGAAACCCGTACGCCCGCGGCCCGCAGCCCGGCGATGAAATCGATAATACGTTGATCCATGGGTTAACCTTTGCTTTCTGCTATTACAATACTGCGGTTAATTACTCCCTAACCCGGACAAAGCCGCTACGCTTCCAAGCCGGAGCCAAAAAGGTTTTGGTACAAAAATCCTTGCCCAAAAAACAAGATTTTCATGGGTTAGGCCCTAACATCCGATAGTTTGACCAATCATCAGGATCAAAATCGCTGAGTCTTCTGGGTTTGCCCGCTCCGCCGTTGGCGCCGCGCCTGTTGAGCGCCCGTTTGGCCCGGCTGATGTCGGTTTCGTGCTTGAGCAACACGCTCATCGTGGTTTCAACCGTTTTGGAGTCTAACTGGTCGGCATTGAGTTTGACCAACGCGCGCGCCCAATCCAGTGTTTCACTGATTGACGGGGTCTTTTTCAGATCCAATGTACGCAACTGGTTGACCAGTTCGACCGCCTGCTGGGCCAGTTCCGGGGCCAGATCGGGCACTTTCAGGCGAACAATATCAAGTTCGGCTTCAACCGTGGGATAATCAAGGAAAATATATAGGCAGCGCCGTTTCAGAGCTTCGCTGAGTTCGCGGGTATTGTTACTGGTCAACAGCACCATGGGGTGGTGTTTGGCCTTAATGGTGCCCAGTTCGGGAATACTGACTTGAAAATCACTGAGCACTTCCAGCAGAAAGGCTTCAAATTCTACGTCGGCGCGATCAATTTCGTCGATGAGCAGGACCACCGGCTCGTCGGAGGTCAGCGCTCGCAACAGCGGGCGGGGGAGCAGGAAGCGTTCAGAAAAGAAAACCTCTTCTTCGGACGCAATCCGGTCGGCGGCTTCGTGTAGAGAAACTGCATCACCCACCACATCTTCCAATTTTGATCTCAGCAATTGGGTGTAAAGCATCTGTTTGGCGTACTCCCACTCATACAGCGCTTTGGTTTCATCCAGCCCTTCGTAACATTGCAGGCGGATCAATTTGCGTCCGGTGGCCGAAGCCCATACCTTGCCCAACTCGGTTTTGCCAACGCCGGCAGGGCCTTCGCTGAGCACGGGTTTGCCCAACTGATCGGCTAAATAAATCACCGTGGCAATTTCATCGGAAGCGATATAGTTTTGAGTGGCCAGGGCTTCTTTAATTTTTAACATTGCATCAGACATTACTTGCTCCTTTGAATACGGTCGTCAGTTTGTCAGTGATCAGTTGACAACTGTAAGTAAACGGATTATTGATTTTCATCATAGCTTGAAGTACCAGTCACTTTTGCGCCGCTCCTGGACATGAGCCGGCGGTTTTTGGATGGTGTGAATCATTTGTTGAGCCGCAAACTACTCTGGCCGAATGTTGGTGACGGGGAAGAAAGAATCAAAAATAGGGATGAGAAATGTGATTTGCAGTCATCGGAAACAATGGGGATATTATGGCCGGGGAGAGGGCGATTGTCAAGGGCGATGAATTTTTGGGTATGCGTTACGTTTGGTAAAAATTTGATATTTTATGGTCAAGCGCGCAAAATCCACAGCATAACCTTTATTCTCGCAGCACCCGATCATCGCCCACCCGTTTGGTGATGCGCTGCTCATCGGTGTATTCCAGCAGGGCCAGGGCATACTTGCGGCTGGTTTTAAAGGCATCCCGCACCTGGGCCACATTCACCGTTTGATGTTGGCGCAGGTACGTTTTGAGCCAGTCAAGAAATTCAGTATAGGTTTCGGCCAGCAAAATGACATCGTTGGAGAGGCGGACAAGCTGTTCTTGCTCGATGAGCGAGAGCAAAACCTCTTCGCCTACCGCCGCGGCTGCATCTTTGGGCAGGGGCGTATTGTAGGGGCTTTTTTGAAAATCGGCCAGGAGTTTATCCACCGCCTGCTGCTGTTGGGGGGTAAATTGAACTGAATGGTCGGCTAAACGGACGGTGGTTTCGGCTGCCACCAATGCCTTCTCATTTTGGCCTTGTTGGATAGCCTCATTGAAAAGACGTGTTTCCAGCTTGAGCCGGCTCTTTAGCTCGCTGCGCGGCATGCCTACCCGCAAAGGAAAATCAGCGTGGTAATCGGCCAATACCGATTTGAACCGGCCCAACAGCGCCGACCACCCGGCCCGGGAGGCCACAAGCAATTTTGAGGCGGCTGGGTTTTCAATTGTTTCCGCCGCCGGATCGGATAATACAAAAACATCGCTTGTTTTTAACAAGCCACTCAGCGCGTTTACGGCGATTTCAGCCGGCAGATTGCTTTCAGCCAGCAGATTTTTGGCTGCCATCGGGCCTCGCCGGTCTAATTCGGCCAGCAGCAGGTCTTCGGGCGTGCCGGCCAGCAGGGTTTCCAAACGCTTGATGACCTGGGGCCGGAAGCGCCGGTGGCGCCGCCGGGGTAAGGGATCAACCACTACCCCACCGCCGATGGTTAGCGACGGCGACGGTTGGCGGATAATAAAATGATCGTCCTTGATGATCGGGATTCGGCGGGCCAGCCGAAGCTGCACCCAGCCGGTCTGCCCCGGTTCCAGAACTCGCGTGCCCAACAGCCGCACAAATCCATTGACTTCAACCGAACCGCTGAATACTTCAACTTCCTGGTTGTGGCGCAGTGGTTTGGGGGCATCGGGCAGGAGCCGGAGATGAACATCGATCAATTGAGAGGGTTCCAGCCAGCCGGGGGTGGTGACTACATCGCCCCGGTTCAAGTCGCCGGCGCTGAGGCCGGTGAGGTTGATGGCCGTCCGCGAACCGGGATCGGCTTGCTCAACGGCTTTTTTATGAGATTGCAGCCCCCGGATACGGCTTTTCAGGCCCTGGGGCAATATTTCCACGTCCTGGCCGGTTTCAAATTGCCCATCCAGCAGGGTGCCGGTCACAATTGTGCCAAATCCGCTCACCGAAAATACCCGGTCAATTGGGAGCCGGGGGCGGCCCCGGTTGGCGCGGGGCGGGATTTCGGCCATCATCCGTTCCAGGGTATCAACTAACGTATCCAGCCCCCGTCCCTGCATGGGGGCTACCGGCACCATCGGCGCGCCGGCCAGGACGGTTTCGGCAACAACTTCCGCCACATCAGCCTGAACCAGTTCCAGCCACTCCTCATCATCAACCATATCTATTTTGGTGATGGCAATGACACCGCGCGGAATATCTAACAGGTCCAAAATAGCCAGATGTTCCCGCGTTTGGGGCATTACGCCTTCGTCCGCCGCTACCACCAGCAGCGCCAGATCAATACCGCCGACACCGGCCAGCATGTTTTTGATGAAATCCTGATGGCCGGGTACATCCACAATGCCCACGGGTTCGCCCGAAGGCAGGGTCAGCCAGGCAAAACCCAGATCAATGGTCATCTCGCGGGCCTGTTCTTCTTTGAGGCGGTCGGGGTTGATGCCGGTGAGCGCTTTGACCAGGGTCGATTTTCCGTGGTCTACGTGTCCGGCGGTTCCGATGACGCGCATAGGTTAGCCTTGCTCCTCCGCCAACTGCTCAAATTGCGCTTGCCATTCCTGCGCGGCCAGGGTTCTGGCATGGATATCTTCTTCAATAATTTGCAGCGTCAGATTCATCTGTTTTTCAATGGTCTGGTTGAAGTGGAGAATTTTTTCGATCTGTTGTTTGAGATTATCCATATCTTTTTGCAAACCTTCGGCCTGGGTTTTCCACTCCATGCTCTGTTTTTGCCATTGGTGGCCGTAATCGGCCTGAAGTTTCTCCATCTCTGTGCGCTGGCGTTCTTCGGCCAACCGCTGCAACTCTTCAGCCTGATGTTGCTCGCGCTGCAACCGTTCCTGAAACTCTTGCAGCGAGGCCAGCGCGCGCTTATTGAGCTGGTAGTGCTGGGCGTATTTTTCCATAAGTTTTTTGTACTCATCCAGACGGCGCTGCATATCTTCGCCCATGTCGGACCAATTTTTCATCTGGCGCTCGCGCTGCGCGGTTTGAAAATCCATATGTTCCCGGTGGCGGCGCAGTTCTTCTCGCACTTCTTCCAGGGCGATTTCGTATTTGCCAAATTGGGGGATCTGTTTTTCCAGCATTTGCACTTTAGAGAGGTTGGCTTCGGTTTTTTTGTGCAAATCCGGTATTTCAGATTGCAATTCAGCCAGGCGGCGGGCATCGGCGTTGCGCTGCTCTTCCAGATAGCGCGCGGCCTGGACGCGTTCATCAATCTGCCGGCTTAATTTGTCTGCCGTTGCCTGCAAGGTGCTGATCGATTTGTGGAGCCGTTCCGTTTCGGTCCGGGCCAGCGTTATTTGCTCATCGTAACGCTGGGTTCGCTCTACCTCCCGGCGCAATTCATTGAGCATTTTGGCATGGTTATCCAGTTGGCTGAGTAAATTTGCCGAGGCCGCAGTTCCGCCCGATTGGCGGTCTCCCAATCGTTCTTCCACCAAGTGAAAGACTTCGTTCTTCATCCGGTCTAACCGCTCATCAATTTGTGGCACGCGGCCCAACGTTAACCTGGCATCGGCAACCAGGTCTTCCAGTTTTCTAAGGCGATGGGTTTGCTCCTGCAATTCATAGGCCTGAGATTCAAGCCGCTGTTCTAAATCGGCAATTTTTACCTGGTCTTCCTGGTGGCGCTGCTCAAGATATTCCATCTGAGAGGAGACGTGGGGTTCTTCCATAAATAAAATACTCCTGCCCCGCCGGGCGATTGTGTTTGATAACGGGGGTATTGTATCACGACTTCAACGGAATCAAAAAAGGGCGGCCAGGCCGCCCTTTGGGTGGGTCGTATCATTCCCTCAAGCGAGGATCAAAGGCATCGCGTAGGCCATCGCCCAGGAAATTGAAGGCCAGCACGGTAACAGTCAGGGCAATAGCCGGCGGGAAAAGGGCATGCGGGTAGGACCGCAGGCCCTGGTACGCCTCGTTGATCATAATGCCCCAACTGGGCGTGGGCGCATTAACGCCCAAACCGATAAAGCTGAGAAACGCTTCGAACAAAATATAGTTGGGGATTTGCAGCGTTTCCTGCACAATGCACGGCCCCAAAATGTTGGGCAAAATTTGCTTGAAGATGATGCCCACGTTGGTTACGCCGATGGCGTGGGCGGCTTCAACGTATTCTTTCTTTCTGACCGAAAGGGTTTGGCCGCGGGCAATACGCGCCATCCCCAGCCAGTTCACCGCGCCCAGGGCAATAAATACAAACAGCAATCCGCCCATGGCCTGGTCCAGATCGAGAATGTAACTGACCAATCCTTCGTCTACGCCGCGCCGGGATAAAGATTTGAAGTAAACCTGCATCAAAATAACCACAATCAACACCGGCAGGCCGTAGAGGAAGTCAACGATGCGCATCAAAATATCATCAACGCGCCCCCCCACAAACCCGGCGATCATCCCGTAAACCAGGCCAATAATAAGGCTGACCGTAGCGGCCACAACTGCTACCGACATAGATACACGGGTGCCGTACAGGGTCCGGCTGAAAAGATCACGGCCTAAATTATCGGTTCCAAACCAATAGACAAAGCCTTGCAGGTTAGGATTGTCTGATTCCTGGCCGGGCAGCGCGTTGTTGTCTTGCAGTGTTTGTTTGGCATAAGCGGGTTGGTTGGTACGGTCTAATTCTTCTTGAAATCCTTGCAGATAAAAAGCGTTCAGGTAGTAGGCAAAGATAGCGGCCAGTATCAAGATTACAATAAAAATAGTACTACCAACCGCTAATCTGTTTTTCTTTAATTGGTTGACGGCATCCCCCAAGGGGGTTCGTACCCGTCGTTTAGGTACACTCAGGCCTTCGGGGAATTGTTCAACAACAGCCATTTATCTGATACTCCCTCTGTAGTTTAGATTCTCTGTGTCGATCAGTCATAACGGATTCGAGGGTCGAGCCAGCCGTAAATGATATCAACGGCCAGGTTCGCCAAAACAAGCAGTACAGCGTAAATAAGCGTTACGCCGGTAATAATGGGATAATCCCGGTTTCCAATACTGGTAACAAAGTGCTTCCCCATCCCCGGTATGCCAAAAATTTGCTCTATTACGAATGTTCCGGTGACCACGGCTACCAGCAGTGGACCGATGACGGTAATCACGGGGATGAGGCTATTTTTCAGCGCATGGATCACAACTACCGTCCGTTCCCGAAGCCCCTTGGCCCGGGCCGTACGGATGTAATCTTCCCGGATGACTTGCAGCAGGCTGGCCCGCGTTAAACGGGCAATGGCCGCCGAAAAAGCGGTTCCTAAAGCAACTGATGGCAGCAGCGCGTGCGCCCAAAATTCAGGCCCCCAGTTGGTTGGAAATATACCCAGGAAGAAGGGCGGCTTGGCTCCCCAGGTGGCAATGGGAATCCAGCCGAATAGATCGGGGTAGAGCCGGCCTAGTGTTAGGGGAAATATCCAGATGAGGAGCGGCCCCAATACCAGGTTTGGAATAGAGAGGCCCAGAATAGCTACAAAACTGCTGCCGTAGTCAATCCAACTGTTTTGTTTGAGCGCCGCAAAAACACCTGCCGGGATACCAATGATGATGGCCAGAGTCATAGATATCATCCCTAGCTGGAATGAGATGGGAAATGATTCTTTGACCAAATCGTTGACCGTTCGGCCTCGAAGTTTCAGGGCCATTCCCAGATCGCCTCTGATCAATCCTTGAGAAACGCCCAATCCGGCCGACTCTTGTACCTGATCGCATCCCGGTACAAAAGCCAATCCCTGGCAAATAAGGCCGGTTATATCATCACCCAGTACATAGGATGAGAACTGCCAGCCCAACGGCCAATCCAGATGGTGGCGGCGTTCCAGATTATCACGGACGGCCTGGGGTAAACTCTTATCACCCACAAAATCAAATGGGCCGCCCGGAATGGCCCGCATCAGGGCAAAAATAGCAAAGGCCAATAGCAGGATAACCGGGATAGACCAGATGACACGACGAATAACGTAGGCTAACAAGATAGATTACTCCTTTCTACCTTTTATTTGTTTTTGTAGGGACAAGCCCTTTAGTGATTAAGAACGTAATTTCTAAAATGTACAACGTAAAATGTAAAAACTTAATTATTTATACGCTTTACGCTTTACGTTTTACACTTTAGATAAGCGGTGCAGCCTACCACATTAGCAAGCTGCACCGCTCCAAAAACTACCCTGCTTTCAAATCAGCTTTGAAAACAAGGTTGGAAGCAGAATTACTGCCCCATCGCGGCCTGTTTGGCCTCCCAGTCGATGGTCCACTCGGCCACCGGATCGCCGGTTACCGGGCTGATGACCGGGCTGACCCACGGCTTGTACATCCGCACGTAGGTATAGTAGTAGATGGGCGCAATGGCCGCTTCTTCATCAATGAAAATCTCGGCCGCCTGGGCGTACAACTCTTCGCGGGTGGCCGGATCCGGCTCAAAGGCCGCTTCTTCTACCAGCGCGTCAAACGCTTCGTTGTTGAACTTGGCGTAGTTCTGACCACTCTGGGAGTTGAACACTTCGTTCAGCCAGTTGTTGGCGTCCGGGTAGTCGGCGCACCAGCCCAAACGGTACACATTGGGCTTCTCGGCATCGGGCGACTCCGGCAGCAGGGTCTTCAGGTACACGGCCCATTCCTGGTTCTCGATGGTGATGTTGGCCTGCGGGAAGGCTTCCTGCCACATGGCCTGCACCGCCTGCGCAATCTGTGCGTGCGCTTCGGAGGTGTTGTGCATCAACAGCACATCGATGCCTTCGCCATCGGGGTAACCGGCTTCGGCCAGCCATTCCTGGGCCTGGGCTACCTGGTCGGCGTAGCTGGATTGCACCATCCACTCGCCAATTTCCATATTGTCGGCCACGTTGCCAAAGATGCCCGGCGGCGCAAAGCTGTGGGCCGGCCGCTGGTTGCCCTTGGTCACGTTGTCGATCAGGCTCTGGCGGTCGAGGGCGGCGGCAAACGCCCGGCGCACCATCGGATCATCGAACGGCGGTTTGGTGTTGACAAAACCGTAGTAGTAGGTACACAGGCGCGGCGCAATCAGCAGTTCTTCGCTGAGTTGGGCGTCGGCTTTGATGCGATCCATATCGGGCAGGGGCGGGCCCCAGCCGGGATCGGCCATCATATCCACTTCGTTGTTCTCGTACATCGCCATCTGGGTGGAGGCTTCCTGGATGATGGGGCCGCCAAACAGCTCGATCTGCACGCTGTCGGCTTCAACCCACAGCGGGTTCTTCTCGATCCAGATTTCCGAACCGTGGGTCCATTCCCGCAGGGTGTAGGGGCCGTTGGTCACGATCAGGCCGGCTTCCGTCCAGTTGTCGCCATATTGTTCGATGGTGGCTTGCGGCTGCGGGAACGTTACCCACATCGCAGCGATGGAGGGGAAGTAGGCCGCCGGCTCTTTGAGGGTGAAAACCACGGTCGTGTCGTCCGGCGCGCTCACGCCCACGGCAGCTTGAATATCCGCAAAATCTTCACCGCCAGGATCGGCGGTGTTGAACTCTTCCGCCCCGGCAATGGCGTACAGCACGTAGGCATAATCTGAGGCCGTGTTCGGATTGAGCGTCCGCAGCGTACCGTAGACCACATCCTGAGCGGTGACCGGGCCGAGGGCTTCAAATTCGCCGGTGGCCGGATCGCGATGCACCCATTGGATGTCGCTGCGCATGTTGAAGGTCCAGGTCAGACCATCTTCAGATACGTCCCAATCGGTGGCCAGCGAGGGCACCACGTTGGCGTTTTCATCAAAGCCAGTCAGGCCCTGGAACATTTGGCGAATGAAGAAAATGGAGGTGGTGTCGGTGGCCAGCGAGGGGTCCAGGCTGGGCGGTTCGGTGCTGATGACGGTATCGAGCCGCACCCGATCCGTATCGGGGTCGTCCGGTTCGACCATCACTTCCACTTCTTTTTCCACCACAACTTCTTTTTCCACCACAACGGTCTCAACCACTTCGATGGTTTCGCCTTCAACTTCTTTCTCTACGATCACCGTTTCGACAATGGTTTGGGGTTCCGGCTGCGCGCCGCATGCCGCAATCGCGCCCAACAAAACCATCACCACTAAAAATAGTAAGGCTTTTCTTGTAAACATACTTTTCTCCTCGTCATTAATATTAATATTGACTCATTGTTTAACCAACAACTTGTCCAACCTGCCTTAAAAAGACAGGTCACTACAGTTTGTGGTTGAGCCATCTACGCGGGTTTGTCCCCCCTTGCAGATTTTTCAACCAAATCAATCTATATATTTTTGAATTTGATGCACCACCTCCTTTCCAAATGTTGCATGAAGTTTCAAAAGCGCGCTTTATGATATTTTTGGTTACAACAAATTACGAAGGTCTACATGCTTCATATAGGTGACACGCGACCCAATGGCCCGGCGTATTTTCGGTAAATTTGGGTTCAACCAGCGAGCAGTCGATGCCGTATTGCTGGCTTACCCGCGAGGCCGCCGGGCAGCGCGTGCAGAAATTGCATCCCTGCGGCGGATTGGCCGGGCTGGGCACATCGCCTTGCAAGATGATGCGTTTTTTCTCTCGTTCCGCTTCGGCAACCGGATCGGGGATGGGCACGGCCAAAAGCAGCGCCTGGGTGTAAGGGTGCAGGGGTTCTTGGTACAAAGAAGTGCGGTCGGTTAATTCCATGATTTTTCCCAGATACATCACGGCGATCCTATCGCTAATGTGACGCACTACCGACAAATCGTGGGCAATGAACAGGTAGGTCAGGTTGAATTCTTCCTGTAATCTTTCCAGCAGGTTGATGACCTGGGCCTGGATCGATACGTCGAGAGCAGAGATTGGCTCGTCGCACACAATGAAATCGGGCTGAACGGCCAGCGCGCGGGCCACGCCGATGCGCTGGCGCTGGCCGCCGGAGAATTCGTGAGGGTAGCGGTTGATAAAATAGGGGTTCAGGCCCACAATTTCAAGCAACTCTTTGACGCGTTCCCGGCGCGCCCTGCCGCTGAGAATATTGTGAACTTCCAGCGGTTCGCCAACAATGCTGCCCACCGTCATCCGGGGGTTCAGGGAAGCGTAGGGGTCCTGGAAGATCATTTGCATATGGCGGCGCATCCGGCGCATGCTTTCGCCTTTGATGCGGGTCAGGTCTCTCTCCTCAAACATCACCGATCCATCGGTGGGGCGGTAAAGTTGTAGAATGGCGCGTCCGGTGGTGCTTTTGCCGCACCCGCTCTCGCCTACCAGGCCCAATGTTTCCCCACGCTTGATATCAAAGCTGACATTATCTACGGCTTTAATATCCCCAACGTGTTTTTGGAAGATAATGCCTTTGGTAATGGGAAAATACATCTTCAGATTTCTAACACTCAAAATAGTTTCTTGCTTACCGTTGCCGTTTGTGGTCATGGTTCATCTATCCTTGTAAAAGTTTAGGCCATTGTTGTTTCTTGGTAGGGATGTTCGGTGGTGGGCTGCGCTGTTGTTACATCAACGTGGCAGGCTACTTTATGGTTGATGCTTACAGGCTTTAAGGGCGGCATTTCCTGGGCGCAAATATCAATCCGATAATTACAGCGGGCATAAAAAGGGCAGCCTTTGGGCAGATTGATCAAATCCGGCGGCAGCCCTTCAATCGAGTCTAATTCTTCAGGCCGATCTTCATCAAGCCGGGGCAGCGAACCAAGCAGCCCGATGGTGTAGGGGTGTCGTGGGTCCAGGTAAAGCTCTTTGACCGGGGCTTCCTCCACAATATAGCCGGCGTACATGACCGTCACTCGATCGGCCAGGCCCGCTACCACGCCCAAATCGTGGGTGATCCAGATAACGGCCATTCCCAATTCGTCGCGCAGGCGTTTGACCAGGTCCACAATTTGGGCCTGAATAGTCACGTCGAGAGCCGTGGTCGGCTCGTCGGCGATGAGGAGCTGCGGGTTGCAGGAAAGCCCCATCGCAATCATAGCGCGCTGGCGCATTCCGCCGGAAAATTGGTGCGGGTAGTCGTCGATGCGCTGGGCGGCCAGCGGAATACCTACCAGTTCGAGTAGTTCAATGGCCCGGTTGCGGGCCTGTTTTTTATCCATGCCCAGGTGGAGTTCCAGCGCTTCGCTGATCTGGCGGCCTACGGTCAGCACGGGGTTCAGCGAGGTCATCGGGTCCTGGAAAATCATAGAGATTTTGTTGCCCCGAATCGAGCGAATGGCTTCGTCGCTCAATTTCAGCAGGTCGCGGCCTTCAAAAAATACTTCGCCGCCAACCACTTTACCCGGCGGCGAGGGGATCAGGCGAATGAGCGACATCACCCCCACGCTTTTACCGCAGCCGCTTTCACCTACAATGCCCAGGGTTTCACCTTCGTCCAGGGTGTAGCTGATCCCGTTGACGGCATTTACAACGCCATCCTGGGTGAAAAACTGGGTTTGTAAATCTTTTACTTCAAGTAAGGTTGTCATACAAGTCTCCTTGATGGAAGTTCGAGATCTTTCAAACAGCTAGGTTACTTATTCAGGTTACACAGAGACTCTTGGAGAATACACACAGACACGCAGAGAATATTTTTTTATTTAAAGTTTTTCTCTGCGAATCTCTGTGTCTCCTCCGTGTAACTCTCTGTGCCCTGTAATCATTTGATATTCAGGTTTCACTGCGCTTCGATATAAGCGTATTGAAATTTTGGCACCTTGATGGGTGGAATTTTAAAGTTTTTAACAGTTGGTTTGACCAACCAATATTCGGTTTCAAAATAAAGCGGGATCCAGGCTGCGTCATCCAAAATCATTTGCTCCACATCCCGGTAGAGGGCCAATCGTTCAGCCGTGTCCCGGGTTCCTCTGGCCTGGTTCAACAGCGCGTCCACGTTTGGGTTGCTGTAGCCGCCGTAATTTTGAGCGCTTTCAGAATGAAAGAGTATTTCTAAAAAGTTCTGCGGGTCCGGGTAATCGGCAATCCAACCCAGGTAATACATTTGATACGGCATCGCGGCTTGATTCAGGGTGGCCAGGTATTCGGGCCAGACCACATCTTGCAGCCTGACCTCCAGCCCCAGATTTTCCCGGTAGGAGGCCGCAATATTATTCTGAATTTGACCCGGCCCGCTGACGTGCAAGGTGATCGGCGGTAAATTTTCTACCGAGCCGTAAGAAGAGGCGGCAATTAAATCCAGGGCGTGTTCCAGGTCAAATTCGTAGTCGCTCAGGTCCGGGTTTTGGTATCCCGGCATGTTCAAGGGCACAATGCCGTTGGCTACCGGCGTGTCAATATGGAATGATTTTACCACACTTCGTTTATCCAGCGCCAGATTCAGCGCCTGCCGTACGTTCACATCATCAAAGGGTGGTTGGTTCACGTTGAAGCCGATGTAATAGACGCTCATTAGATTCACCGCCACCAATTCGGGGGCAAGATCACCACCTATATTACTCAACGCTTCCGCGCCGATGTTGACGACGCTATATCCGGTTTCATCGGACGAATTGCCCTGTTTGTAGCCTGCCAGCGGATCCAGCGGAGAATTGATGATGTACCGGACTTCTCGCAGGATGGGTTTTGGCTCCCGATAGTAATTCTCGTTTTTTCTCAACAAGATAATTGATTGGCCCGGCGTATAGTTCTCCAATTGAAACGGTCCGCTGCCGTTAGGTTGGGTAGACCACAACGGCCCGCCGCTTTCTACATTTTCCCGATCTACCACAAACGTCGTGGGGTAGCTCATTTTGGCCAGAAAAAATCCTTTGGGTTCATCAATCATTAATTGCAGCGTCAAATCGTCGATGACCGTTACGCCGGCTACGTCGCCAACCTGCCCTTGCAGTTTTTCCCGGCAGCCCACAATATCGCCCAGGTACGTTTCGGCGGTGTTAGAGCGGGTGGCCGGATCGCAGGCGCGTTCAAAGGAGTACTTAAAATCCTGCGCCCGGATGGGCCGGCCGTTATGAAAAACTGCGCCCGGTTTGAGGTTGAAAGTATAAATCAGGCCGTCGTCTGAAATCCGGTAATTTTCGGCAATATCCGGTATCAGGTTCAGGTCGGGATCATAAGCCATCAACCCGCTAAAAATTTCAACCACGTATTCGGTAGAAGCGGCATCCCCGGCCAGATGCGGGTCTAAGGCCAGCGGCGGCACGCCCGGCAAAATCAGCACCTGTTCCTCGGCCAAATGAAGCGTTTCGGTTGGCGTTGGCGCGTTCGTTGGGGTGGGAGAAGGAACCGATGTGGGAGTCTCCGGCACAGCGGTTGGTTCGGATGTTGTGTCTAACAACGTGGCAAAGGTTGCCGTTGGTTCAGGTGTTGCGGTTGGCGCTTCTGCTTCTAATTCGATCTTCTCCGTTTCGGTGTTACCGCTATTGATGGCGGGAATACTTAAACCGCAGCCCAAACTCATGCCCAACAACAGGATAATTATCCGTATGATGTTGGTGTTGTGGTTGAGCATCAGCCATCATCCCATATTATTTTTTTAATGTTCGGCAATGGATACGTATTGAAATTTCGGTATTTTGATGGGTGGATTTCGGTAATTTTGCACGTAAGGTTTTACCAGCCGGTTGCTTACATCAAACGTTAACGGCAGCCAGGCCGCGTCGTCAAGAATGCGTTGTTCGGCCTGTAGATAGAGTTGTTCCCGTTCTTCTTCATCCAGGGCGCCGCGCGCTTGATCCAGCAGCGCGTCTACGTCCGGGTTGTTGTAGCCGCCATGATTTTGGGCGCTGTCGGAATGAAACAGGATTTCCAGGAAATTTTGCGGATCTGGATAGTCCGCGATCCAGCCCAATTGGTACATCTGGTAGGGCACGTCGGGGCGGTTCAATTCGGCCAGAAATTCGGCCCAGGGCATTTCTTCGACGGCAATGGTGATACCCAAATTTTCCTCGTAGGAGTGGACCAGGGCTTCGACAATATTCCCGGCACTGCTCACGCTCAGAGTGATGGTCGGTAAATTGTCAACACTGCCGTAGGATGATTCGGCAATAAGTTGCTGTGCCCGTTCTGGATCAAACTGCGGGCTGTTCAGCGCGGAGTTATCATAATCCGGCATTCCGGGCGGTACAATGGTGTTGGCCGCCGGGGTGGTTCCCCGGTACAGCGCTTTGACCAGCCGTTCTTTATCTACGGCCATGTTAAAGGCCTGGCGTACCTTTACATTGTCAAAGGGCGGTTGGTTGACATTGAAGCCAACGTAAAATATGCTTAAATCACTGGTGGTTTCAAAATCCTGGCTTAAGGGGTTGTACGGGTCGGTGAGTTTGGCGTAATTGGCCAATCCCACCGGAATGACATCATACGTCAGGTCTGGCGGTAAATCCAATCTATCAACAATTTCGTCCGGGAATCCATCCTGGTAGCCATCTAACAACCCCACCGGCACATTGACCAGATAAATCACCCGATCCAAAATCGGTTTTGGCTCCCGATAAAAGTTCTCGTTCTTTTCCAGTACAATCACGTTAGATGTGGGCGGCAGCAGTTTGAACGGCCCGCTGCCGTTGGGATTCTCAAACCATTCTGCGCCGCCTGTCTCCACATTTTTCCGATCCAAAACATAAGCCGTGGGATAGGTCATTTTATCCAGAAAGAAGCCTTTGGGTTCATCGATGGTCAAGCGCAGGGTGAGATCATCGATCACTTCCACGCCGGCAACTTCACCTACTTGCCCTCGCAGTTTTTCCCGACAGCCGATAATGTCGCCCAAATAGGTGTCGGCGGTGTGCGACCGGGTGGCGGGATCGCAGGCCCGCTCGAAGGACCATTTGAAATCCTGGGCGGTAGTCGATTTGCCGTCCTGAAATTTTGCTTCGGGCCGGAGCCGGAAGGTGTAAACCTGTTCATCTTCTGAAATTTCGTAACTTTCAGCAATATCCGGGATCAGATTCAGATCAGGATCGTAGGCCATCAACCCGCTGTAAATTTCAACCACATATTCGGCAGAGGTGGCATCACCGCTTAAATGAGGGTCAAACGTGGGCGGATTGCCGCCGGGCAGTACCAGAATTTGTTCATCTGCCAGGGGGAGCTGCGCCTCGGTGCCTGTTTGAGCTACTTCAATTACATCTGTTTTGGAATTTTCTGCGGCTGCGGCGGATTCAGAAGCCGCTTGTTGCGCCGATTCGCTAACAGCCGGGTTGCTGTCGTTGCTCATCGCGGAGCCGGAGTCGGCGCTTAGCGTAGATTGCGGAGAGGGTTGGTTATCTCCCGTCAGGGGCATGCTTACCCCGCAGGCCAGGCTTACAAAAAGCAGCAAGGCCAGTAAAAAAGCTGTCTGCCCCCGATATGATGCTAGGGTTTTCGGCATGCGTGTCTCCAAAGGATCAGTCGTTGACCCCCCTCCATCTCTTTATTAGGGCCTAACCCGTGAGATCCTTGTTTTTTGTGCAAGAATTTCCGGGCTACAAACCTTTTTGGTTCCGGCTCATCCGGGTTAGGGGCTAACCAGTGAAATTCTTGACTTTGCCTTTTATAAAAGGTGGCAAGAATTTTCAAAAGTTAACGTGTTAACCGTTTGCCCTTTTTAAGGCCGGCTTTGTTTGGGTTAGGATGTTAGAGTTTCCCAAATGTTTTCAGAGTTGCGACTTTGCAAAATTAATATTATGGTTATTTTATGTGGCAAAGCCAAAAGTGTGGTTTATTTTACGGGAAAGAGCGCAAAAGTCAAGCATTTATAACATAAAATTTTTGGGGTGATGATGCGCCTGGCTAACAGTAGTAACTCCCAAACAGATATTATTGTACATCAGTTGGTGTCACAGTCAACTCACGCCACCGGAAAACAACTGGCCGGGATTGTGGCGGCGGCTGGGGCCGCTCCCTTTGCCGCCGATCTGTTGGAGGTGGACGAACCGTTGTGGGGAAGTTTTTGGCACGGTGATGTGATCGCGCCCGGCTATCGGTTGCCCGCGCTTGAATTGGCCGTGTTGCGAGCCACCCGTCTGGATAAAAACTGGCCGGTTCAAACCGACACCATTCAATTTTTGGCCGATTTGCGCCGGGCGATCCACCATCCCCGGGCCGGGGTCTGGACCCTGGCCGCCGCCGGAGCGCCGTGCGTGGTTTTTGCCACGCCCACAAATGGCTTGGTAACCGTGGTGTGGTATTGCGCCGCTACCGGGCAGTTACATGCCGGATACCGCACCGCCGCCAACGCCCTTTATTTTGAGTCCGCTGTAATCCAGAAGAAATTGGTCAGGCAGGCTTCTGATACTTTCGATAGCGTGGAATGGCTCGCTGAAATTGTCGATTCTCGGCAAGATGGAGAACCACAAAATTTGGCTGTCCGATTAGATGGGGAAATTCTGCGTCTTCGTTGGGCCGGATTGCGCCGGTAACTGTTTGATTGATGCCTTGCTCCAGTCCACCGGCCACAGGCGGCAGACCACCGTGGTGATTTAGCGGTCGGTTGTCAGTCGTCAGTCGTCGTCAGATCGATGCGCCTCACCTCCGGTTGGGCCGGCAGGGTAAACGGTTCGCTGATGCCTTGAATGGGGCCGGCCCGACCTTGCCGTACCATCCAACGGAAGGGGCCGGTCTTGAAATCTTTCTGAGCCACCCACCAGCGCTGGCTGCCGTTATCGGCCACAACTCCCTGCCAGCCTTCTACCTCGTGCCAATTTTCCTGTTGATCCTGCCATTGTACCCCGGCCCATAAACCTTCTTCAGCCGGATAAACATTCAGTTCAATAAAAGCGCCTACAGGATCATCATCACTCTCCTGAGTTTCTTTTTGAGGCGGGTCGTTTGCCGGCGGCTGGCCTCGAGGCGGCAGGCCGGGGCTTGCTTGGGCCGGCAGGGTGGGGCCAAACAGCCCCAAAATCAGGCTGAATAACATCAAAGCTATAACGGCCAAACACAGAAAACGTAGTTTTAATGTCAATCTATTCATTATGATCTCCCTAAGCTGGCATAGCCAGAACCAAGCAGGAACAACAGAAGCCGCTGCGCTTCCAAGATACACGGAGGACTCATAGAGATGCACTG
Source organism: uncultured Caldilineaceae bacterium (assembly GCA_964612485.1). Taxonomy (GTDB): domain Bacteria; phylum Chloroflexota; class Anaerolineae; order 4572-78; family J111; genus JAFGNV01. The sequence continues at coordinate 40,204 of CAZTFF010000021.1, read as the reverse complement.
AAATATCTCTTGTTTTTATTCGGCACGTCTCTGTGTCTTCTCTGTGAAACTCTGTGTAATAATTTCTTTTTGGTACAGTGCTAACGTCGTTGCGGTAAAATTTCAGGGATTGTCTCGATTTCTCCTTCAATCGTTGCTGCCGAACCGAATACCGAAGTATCGGCCACAACAGTGGTCTGGGTTATATTATTGTAGGCTCCGCCGTTGATTTCATGCTCTTCTAGCACCCCACCGTAATCGGTGAGCAGGTTCACCGAGTCGACCTGAACATAGATAGTGCCGGTTAGCGGCAATGAGAAATTACTGGTCGGCGGGCCTTGATAATACGCATCGCCAATCGTCAGGGTCAGCGTTTCGGTGGGCGCGATGGGTAACGCCGTGATCCCCCAGACAATGCCCTGGCTGCCCATATCAAACCAGTGTTGATTTACGCTGGTTGGTGGGGTGTCGGGATTCAGGTAAACGTCAACCCAAAATGCATCTACCACCGGCCCCACCCCGATATTTTTGATGACCACCGTCACGACATTGGTGGTGGCAACCAGACTATCTACCACCAGATCAGGCGAATCTATCCCGCTGTTGTTTTTGATGATCAACGGGAAATAAATTGGCCCGCCGGATGGGGCAGGGTCAGGAAGTGGTTCCACCGTAAACGTAGCGGTGTTGCTGCCGCTCGCGCCCCCCTCGCCGGCGTAACCGAACTCGGCAGTATTGGTCACGGTGTCACCATAATCGCCGGTATGGCTGACCACAAAACTGACGGTTATGGCGCTATTGGCCGAAACAGTTCCGTTCCAGGTGATCTGGTCGCCTGTCTCAGTGGCGCCGTTTTGTTGGAGCCAGCGCGCAAAATCAACTTCGGTGGGCAGGGTATCTGTCAATGAGACACCGGCTGCCTCTGTTCCGCCGGTATTGCTCACGGTTACTGTGTAGGTGATCTGTCCACCCTGGTCAACCGCAACAGTCGGAGTTGCGGTTTTGCTGATGGATAGGTTGGGAGGTATCGTCTCAACAGAAAGCAGGGCGGTGCTGTTATTATTGGTGGGATTCTCATCAACCGCCGAGGTAGTAATAAACGCTGTGTTGGTGATCGATGTTGCCGCCAGGCCGGAACTTATCTCGGCGGTCAGGGTAATCATCCCCTGCTGGCCCGGCGCTAAATCCTGCACGCGCCACACAAAGGCCGGCGCCGCGCCGGTATCGGTAATGACAACGCCGCTTGAGATCACATTAATATTGGTCAGGCTGCTGGGTACGATGTCGGTAATCACCACATCCGTGACGGCGGCTTGGCCGCTATTGCTGAAGATAAGGGTGTAAGTCACTGGCGCGCCCGGCAATCCGGTCGAGGGAGTCACCGTTTTGAGAATCCTTGCATCGGCAAAAATCTCGCGCACGGTATTCGTAACGGTATCAAACGTGGGCGTGGGGGCCTGGCTGCTGGTGATCGCGGCGGTGTTGGCAAGTTGCGTGCCGCTGACCACATCATTATTGACGATGACCGCGAATTCCATAATGATGGGCGTGCTGAGCGGCAGGGTGTTGACCAACCAGTTTAACCGGGGCAGATTGCTATCGTTGCGTGAGTCGCCGCCGCTGATGCTGCCGGGCACATAGGTGGTATTGGCCGGCAGGGTATCGCTGATGACGACGCTTTCCGCCGGCCCCTGGCCAATATTGCTGATGGTCAAGGTGTAGGTCAGGGTGTTCCCCGGCAGCAGATCGCCGCCGTCAGCATCGCTAGAAGTTTTTTCGATTTCCAGTATGGGCAAGAAAGGCGGCGCTTCGTCCCAGCCGATGTCCGGGCCGTTTTGCTGCGGGCGCGGATCGTCTTCAAAATCAAGGGGAACGCCTAAATCCACCCCGGCATCCCGCGCCGCCGACGTGACGGTCAGGTGGTAATCGTCCGCCGCCGGATCGGCAAAAGCCGGATTTCCTACCAGGCTGTTCCCGCCGCTGTTCACCGTTCCGCCGCCCGCTGTTTGCAATCCATCAGGATAGAGATTGAAATCTTCGTTGGCCGTGGCCGGGGGTTCAAGCAGAAGATCATTGCTGTAACCGGCCACAATGCTGTTGGTAAGATTGAGCGTGCCCGTGACCACGTGGATGGCCGCGCCGCTGAGCGGGGTTGGGTTAGCGATGGTGGCGTGGATCAGGCCAACGTTGCTCCGCAAGTTGAGATAAAGTGCCTCGCCGTTGCTGCCGGCGCTATTTTGGGTAAAGAGGGCGTTCACCAAACGGCCGTTGGTAGAGGTGCCAAAGGTGGCCGAAATCACCACGCCGCCGCCCGAACCAATGGCGCTATTATTGATAAATTGCGTGCCGGTCAGATACAACCGCCGTCGAATTCTCAGGCCGCCGGCATCGCCCAACGATGTGTTTTCTTCAAAGGTCCCTTTTTCCAGAACCGCGTCAAATACGTAGGCTCCGCCCCCATCAAGCTCGGCCAGGTTGTTGATAAATTGATTCTGGCCGGAGATCAATTGTAACCGTCCCAACGGCGCCGCCAGGCCGCCGCCGTTGCCATTACTTTGATTGCCTTCAAAATTGCTGCCAAACAGGATGGCCCCGCTATTTGCAAAAGCGCCGCCCCCATCAGACCCGGCGTTGTTTTCAAGCAGTTGGGTATTGGTGAGCACCAGTTGGCCGTTGGTACTCACCCCGCCGCCGGCACTGGTCAGGGTGCGGTTAAATTGGAACAATACGTCGGTTGACTCAATTCGGCTGCTGCTCGCCAGGCCGCCGCCGTTGAAACCGGCGGTGTTACTGATAAAATTGGTGTTCACCAGGGTCACAGTATCAAAACTGGTTTGCAGGCCGCCCCCGCTGCCGGAGAGAGCCTCGTTCCCTTCAAAGCGTGCGTTGGCTAATTCAACCGGTCCAAATACGTAAGCTCCGCCGCCGCCAAAGGTTGTGGCCCGGTTGTCGATGAACTGGACCTCGGTGGCCGTCAAGTCCTCGGTGTAGAGGCCGCCGCCGGAAGCGCCGGCATTGTTGCGGAAAATAGTGTTGGTAGCGGTCACAACCTCGGCCAACGCGCCCCCGCCGTTATTGACGGCGCTATTCCCGATAAATTGGGTATCGGTGACCCGGAGAGATTGGGCGGTATAGAGGCCCCCGGCTGCGCTGCTGCTCTGATTGGCCTCAAAAAGCCCTTGTGTGGCTGTAATGGGGCCATAAACAAAAAGACCGCCGCCGATCTGCCCCTGATTGTTGGCAAAGGTTGTGCCCGTAAAATTCAGGCCGGCCAGAATATACGCGCCGCCGCCGCCATAACCCGATGGGATTGCATCGCCCGCCGCCTCATTCCCGTTAAACAGGCCGCCGTTGATGATGGCCTGGCCGCGGGCGTACGCGCCCCCGCCGTTGGTGGCCGCGGTATTGCTGATAAAATCCGTATCCCTCAACACCAGGTCGCTGCCGGCCCAGATGCCGCCGCCGCCATTATCTGTGAGCAGAAATCCTCCCCTCAGATCGGGGCCGTTGGCCCGATTGCGTTCAAAATAGCCGCCATCAACCATAACCTGACGCTCAGCGTACGCGCCGCCCCCATTGTTGCCGGCGGTATTGCTGATGAAGGTGGTATCGGTCAGGATCAAATCAACGAAACCTGCCTTGATGGCCCCACCATCGGTGATGGCTTGATTGAAGGAAAATTGCGCGTTGTCTATGGTGGCTGCTTGTTGAACCCAAAGCGCGCCGCCGTCCTCGCCGCTGGTGTTGCTGATGAATTGGGTATCCTGTAGTTTTAATGACCTGAAAATTGCCAGACCGCCGCCGCCGTCGCTGAAGGCGGTTAAATCGCCGCCCGCATAATTCCGTTCAAAACGCCCGCCTTGCACCCGCGTTAGTCCCCGTATATTGGCCGACACGCCGCCGCCAAACGAACCGGCAGCATTGCTAATAAAATTGGTGTTGGTGAGGGTCAGCGTGGTGGTCACAAAACTGTTGAAGGTTCGAATCGCCCCGCCGTCGCAATCATCATCAAACGGATCAAGGCAGGCGTTATTTTCAAAGCGGCTGTTGACCACCGCCATATCAATATGAAAAGCCGATACCGCGCCGCCGTCGCAAATGCTTAGCGCACCGGGGCACACGGCCGTATTGCTCAGAAAAATAGTGTTGGTGATAAACACCGGCTGGCTGACCACGTTATCCGATGAAACCGCCAGCCCCCCGCCTACCCGGCCGGTGTTGCCCGCAAACAAGCTGTCCGCCAGAAACAGCGATGACTCGACCGCCATCAAACCACCGCCGGAATTGACACTGCGGTTCTCCACGAACTCCACATTTTGCAGGGTTAGATCGCTGCCAGCGTCGGCGTACAGCCCGCCGCCGTAAAAGGCTTGATTCTCGGAGATGGTCAGGTTGAGGAGTAAGGGGTGGGCATTGCTGGTGAGCAAAATACCGCCGCCGCAGTTGGTGGTATCTATCGACGCGCAGGCATTGCCGCCGCTCACATCTCCTTCCGTCAGCGTCAGGCCGGAAATGACCACGGTGTTGTCGATAGCCGCGCCGGTCACGGTCAGCACTCGCTGGCCGGTGATAGCCCGGACGATGGTGGTGGCGCGGCTCGCGCCGGTCAGGCTGATGGGTTCGCTCAACGTCAAACTTTCGTTGTAGGTGCCGGCGGGGATCAGAATTGTGTCGCCGGGCGCGGCAAAATTTATGCACTCCTGAATCGTCGCGCCGCACGCGCCGCCCACCGTATAATCAACCGCATGCGCCGGCGAGACGAATCCAAAAACGGCTGTTAAGGCCAGCAGCGGTAACAATAATGCCCCAAGGATTGACCAACTTTTACGTTTTGTCATATGTTGCCCCCCACAGCAAAACGATACTTCTACGACACCGTAGAAAAGAATATAATTGCCCCAACTACCAAACGCCACGCCTTTTTAAGGAATAGAACTTACAAGGCAGCGTGGTTTTTGGGACAGTATATGGTTTTAAGATAATTGACCGGAAGATTTATCGAGCGGCGGCCCGCCAATCAATGTGGAATCCCCCAGAGGTTGCCCATAATAGTGTGTCTTCTCAATATTTTGGGGGAACGAGGTCTGAGTCTGTCGAAGACCGTTGGTTTGGACAAGCTCAACCAACGCTGCCCCAGATTATTGAGATACATAATAACTTCACTATACCAAACCCATTGATCCATGTCAATGGATATTTTGGTAAAGTTCGATTTTTTCTTGCGACTGCGTATAATCATGGTACAATTTGCTTAACAATGCCTCAACAATGGAGTCCGTGATGCCTCAAACAAACAAAAAACTTCGGGTAGCGATGCCCGCCTGGGAGATTGGCCGGGTGTCCAGCGGCCTGGGCGCAAAAATAGGGGGCCTGGGCGTGATTGTCGAAGAATTGCCGCCGGAATTGGCCAAAGCGGCGGCCCGGCAAAACATCGATCTGGAAATTGAAACCCTCTCTCCCTGTTTTGCCCATTACGACCAAGACCGGCTCACCAAACTCGATTTACGGATTCCGGTCACGCTCGACGGCCATACGTTTGAGGTAGAGGTGTACGAACACGTTTTCCCCGACGGGCAAAAAGTGATCTATTTTTGGGACGAATGGCAGCTCCATTGGACTCACGCCGCCGCCATTTACCCCACCGATCCCCAATTTGCTTTCAATTTGTTTGCCGTGATTAACCAGGCGATGGCCGGTTACATCAAACAGGGCAATTTTGATACCGTTCACTTGCACGATTATCACGTGGGGCTGGTGCCGTTTTACCTGGGCGATGAATATTTACGCGAGGTGCCGCTGCATTTTACCATCCATAACGCCACCTACCAGGGCGTCACCCAACTGGAGGAGGGCGGTTACGCGATGCTGAATCGCATCAACTTGCCGGGCGATCAACTCTTTCACAAATATTTTGATTTTTTTGATAACATCAACCTGATGAAGGGCTGCATGCTCAAAGTTTACGAAACAGGCGGTAAAATCACCACTGTCAGCGGCGATATTGCCGGCACCTGGGGTTACGCCGCCGAACTGAAGGAAGGCCACGACGCCGTATGGCACAAAGCCTACGCTCAAAAAGGCAGCCCGCCGGGCGAGGTGTTTGTGCCTAACCGCCACCTGGATTTGTTTGAAAAATTGCCCGTTGCCGGCATCACCAACGGTATGAGCGACCGCAACCGGCCCGAAAATTTGCCCGAACTTAGCGCCGCCGTATTGCAGCAGATGCAGGAGAAACGCGGCCCGCACCCACCGATTTTTCACCACCCCACCACCCAATCCGAAATGTTGGCCCGCGATCATCATTTTGATGTCGATCACCTGCCGGTGAAGGCCGATCTCAAACGGCTGCTCCACCTGGAAACATTTGGCGCGGAACCGCACGGTGATCCGATTCTTATCACTGCCGTGGGCCGGCTGGTAGATCAGAAAAACCTGGGATTGGTGGTTGATATTATCGAACGTACGCTGGCCTACGAAAACAACACCAAATTCATCATCCTGGCCTCGGCCCCGGATGGTGATAGCGCCGGCCAAGCCACCGAAGCCGATTTTGCCCGGCTGTCGCACCTCTACCCCAACCGTGTTTATTTCAACAACGGCTTTAACCTGCCGCTCTCCAAGCTGATTTTTGCCGGGGGCGATTTTTGCCTTATCCCCTCCCGCTTTGAGCCGTGCGGTCTGGTGGATTACGAAGCCTCGCTGGTGGGCAACATCGTCATAGGCCGGGCCACCGGCGGCCTCACCAAAGTGCGTCACTGCGGCTACCTGTACGAATGGCTCGACATCAGCGACCGGGCGGGCGAAGCCAACACCTTTTTCTGGCAGATCAAAGCCGCCATCGACACCTACCGCCATAACCCCGCCCGCCATGCCGAACTGATCCGCACGGCAATGAGCCTTGATGCCGGTTGGGATACCTCGGCGGGCCGGTATGTGGATATGTATCGTTACGGCCTGCTGGTCAAACAATGGCACCGGGAGCGGGAAAACCTCATCAACAAATTCAGCCGCTCGCTAAAAAAAGATAGAGCCATGTTTGCCGAATTTTTCATTCCGGCCCGAGAAGAGTATCGTGATAACTTTAATTGGGAGCTAAAAGTCGCTCTCAACCACAAGGTGTAAAAGTAAGTTGTTTTAAATTTACCGCGTGAAAAATAACACAACTTATTTTGACTCTCGGCCCTAACTCCTTTATAATGCGAGGTGATACTTATACGTGCATCACTTATTTGCAGATTACCCCCGGGCCAAGTAAAATTTGCCCACTTCTACGGCAGAAGACCCGCACCGACCGCGAAATCCCATAGGCGATAACATTGGCGGCACCTACTAAAGTGTCGCCGGTTGTATCTAATAAATAAATTACCCCTTATTTAATTGTTCGGAGGACAGTTACAAATGGCTACAAAAGTTGGTATTAATGGATTTGGCCGGATTGGCCGGCAAGTATTCAAAGCAATTCGCGATATGTATCCCGACAGCCTGGAAGTTGTGGCCGTCAATGATATTGGCGATGTGGCAACCATGGCCCACCTGCTCAAATACGACTCAAACTATGGCAAGTTTGACGGCGATGTTGAAGTGGTTGAAGACGGATTGAAGATTGATGGCAAGGTGGTCAAAGTGTTGGCCGAGCGCGACCCCGCTAACCTGCCCTGGGGCGAGTTGGGCGTGGACATTGTGGTGGAATCCACCGGTTTCTTCCGCGACCGCGACGGGGCCGGCAAGCACCTGACCGCCGGCGCTAAAAAAGTCATCATCAGCGCCCCGGCGAAAGGCGAAGACCTGACCATTGTGCTGGGCGTGAACGAAGATCAATATGACTCGGCCAAGCACAATATCGTTTCTAATGCTTCCTGCACCACTAACTGCCTGGCTCCCGCGGCCAAAGTGGTCAACGACAAGTTTGGCATTGTCAAGGGCCTGATGACCACCATCCACGCCTACACTAACGACCAAAAGATCTTGGATTTGCCCCACAAAGACCTGCGTCGCGCCCGCGCCGCCGCCATGAGCATCATTCCCACCACCACCGGCGCTGCCAAGGCCGTGGCTCTGGTCATTCCTGAACTCAAGGGCAAGTTTGACGGTTACGCCCTGCGCGTGCCCACCTCCACTGTTTCGGTGGTAGACTTTGTGGCCGAAGTGGAAAAAGAAGTGACCACCGAGTCGCTCCGCGCCGCGCTCAAAGAAGCCGCTGCCGGCAGTAAAGTGATGGACTACGTGGAAGAACCGCTGGTCTCCATCGACTTCAAAGGCAACCCGGCCTCCAGTTCGGTTGACGGCGAATTCTGCCAGGCTCTGGGCGGCAACATGGTTAAAGTTGTCACCTGGTACGATAACGAGTGGGGTTACTCCTGCCGCACCGCCGATTTGGCGGACCTGATGGCCGGCAAACTCTAGGTTATTCGACCAAGGTTTTTTGAGGAGCGCGGATGGTTCCGCGCTCCTTTTTTTTTTATTTCTCTACAAATGTCACTCCGGGCCAAAGCGAGGAGTCCTTGCAACATCACAAATAGTCAGGACTTACACATGTCATTCTGAACGGAGCAACGCGGAGTGAAGAATCCCTCAAAAACTCATTGGCAAGAGGCCGTTTTAGGGATTTTTCACTCCCTCTGGTCGCTCAAAACCTGTCCTGAGCGTAGTCGAAGGATGACATGTATGCGTAAGTCCTGAGGGTAATAAATCAACGCGTGGCGCGTCTAAATAAAAGATCAAACAAATTTACTATTCAGGAGAACCTCACATGGGAACCAAACAAGTATCCGCTCGCTGGACCGGCCAGGGACTGCGTTACGTAGGCACCGACAGTAAAGGCAACGAAATTCCGATGGGCGGCAGCGATTTTTCGGCCAGCGAAATGCTGCTTCTGGGCGCTGCCGGCTGCATGGGGATGGACATCATCAGCGTGCTGCAAAAAAAACGTCAGGATGTGACCAGTATCGACGTGAAAGTGGTCGGCCACCAACCGGACGATTACCCCAAACCGTTCGAAATTGTGGAAGTGGCCTTCACCGTGAAGGGGAATGATGTTGATCCCAAAGCGGTAGAACGCGCTGTAGCTTTATCGCGCGACAAATACTGTGTGGTGGGCCAGACCCTGCAAAATCCCGTCGAGTTGAAAACCTCATTCACGGTTGAGGACAAGTAGCTTCGTCACATCGAAATCTAGATTGTCGCCGTTTCAACATTGTCCGAAAACATAGACGTTTTTGGCCGGTCAGGTTATTGCCGTGTATAATTCCCGCGGTAAAATAATTCTCACGGGAGAAATGATCCTATGTCGGCCAATACGAAGCATCTCAAACAGCAAACGTCTATCCGCATCTATTCATTGGGCGAAGAAATCTTCCACAGCATTTCTCACGGCATTGGCGTGGGCTTAAGCATTGCCGGGTTAACCCTGCTGCTGGCGCTGGCGGTGTTATATGGCAATTCGGCCCAGATTGTCAGTTTTACCATTTACGGGGTAACGCTGGTTATTTTGTATCTGGCTTCCACGCTGTACCATAGTTTTCAATACCCACCGGTCAAACAAATTTTCCAACGGATTGACCACGCCTCGATCTATCTGTTGATTGCCGGAACCTATACGCCGTTTCTGATGGTGGCCATCCGCGGTATTTGGGGCTGGGTGCTGCTGGGCGTTATCTGGACGCTGGCTTTGCTGGGGATCAGTTTCAAGGCCTTTTTTATCCACCGCTTCAAAAAAGTATCTGTTTTAACCTATATTTTGATGGGCTGGTTGTGCGTGGTGGCTCTCAATGAAATGATCGCCAGCATCCCTGCCGGCGGATTGATCTGGCTGGCCGCCGGCGGGATTTTTTATACGGTGGGTGTTATTTTTTACGCCACGAAACGAATCCCCTATGCACACGCTATCTGGCACCTGTTTGTGCTGGCCGGCAGCATTTGCCATTTTTTTGCGGTGCTGTTGTATCTGGCTCCGGTAGTTTAAGGAAAGAAGTTCACCAAAAAGAATGTTGACATCTTCCCCACATATTGAAGCCTACTGGCAATCATTTTCAGACAGTTTGCCTGCCGATTCTCCGCTGCGGCATAAACCTTACGTTGCCGAGCAATTTGGCAGCACCCCGCAGATGGCCGATGAATTGGGCGCGCTCATTGTGGCCGGTACAAAAACAGCCACCTGTTCGGCGTTGTGGGAATGGGAAGCCGAGGGAGAACCGATCCCGAGGCCCGGCCATTTAACGGTGGTGTTGGATGGGAAAAATCAACCGCTCTGCATCATTGAAACCACTGAGGTGACCATCCGGCCCTACAACGAGGTTGACGCGCAGTTTGCCTTTGAGGAAGGCGAGGGGGATCGCTCGCTGCAATATTGGCGCGAGGGACATTGGCGCTTTTTCTCACAAAGCCTGGCTCAGATTGGCCGGAACCCTGCGCCCGATATGCCGTTGGTGTGTGAGCGATTTCGATTGCTTTACAAAACTTAAGCCGACTGTCGAGAAATGCGCCGGGCAATGAGAACGCCGGCCAGCCCAATCAGAAAACCGATAATGGTGGTAATAATTAACAACTCCCGTTCCGGGTCCGGGGGTGTATATCCCTGAGCCTGCCGTAGATGGGCGGTAGTCAGCAGTTCTTTTTTTAGATCAGATTCAAAACGTCGCGGTGTTTTAACCGGCCGGATGGTTGACTCAATCTGTTCCGCGACATCAAACAGCGGCGAAATTTCCTCCTGATCTTTTTCGGATAGCTCAACGTAATCCGTTGCCTGGGGATGCTGGCCTTCAACCAACCGGTCGGCGTGGATCAACAGAATTTCTTTGAGTTGTTTTCGATTCATCGCGTCGTTTCCTCCGGCTCAATCGCTTCTGCCGGATAGGTGGCAAACCCAACGGTGCCGGGGCCAAAGTGGACGGCCAGGGATAAGGCAATATCGGTTACAAAGGTATCCCGGCACGTTAGATGGGCTTTTACCTCTTCCAGCAAAGTTTCGGCCTCTGCGGGAGCCTGGGCGTGGACCATGCCAACGTGTACCGGCCGTTGGCCGTGCTCCGCTTCGGCCATCATCAACATCCGTTTAAACCCATTTCTTTGCGATCGGACACGGTCTATCGGGATCAAATTTCCATTTTCAACGCCCACAATCGGTTTGATGTCTAATAACGAGGCAATGGTTTCGCGCAAACGGCCCACCCGGCCGCTCATCCGGGCGTACCGCAGGTCTTTCAGCATGATGTAAACTTTTACTTGCTCTCGCCGTTTTTCCAACAATGTTACAATTTTTTCCACCGGCCAGCCGGCCTGGGCCAACTGCGCGGCCTCTCGCACCATAAATCCCAGGCTGGGCGAGCCGGTCAAGCTGTCGAAGACGGTGATTTTGACGTCGCCGGCAAGTTTTTGGGCGGCCAAAGAGGCCGATTGCCACGTTCCGCTAAGATTGCTGGTCAAATGAATGGATAAGATTTCGCTGCCGTCGGCGGCCAGTTTTTGGTATAGTTCCATAAATTGGCCCACCGAGGGCTGCGACGTCGTAGGCAATGCCTGTTCGTCTTCGATGCGGCGATAGAAGGTGTCGGCATCAAGGGTGATCCCTTCTTGAAAAGAATCCAGGCCAAATTGAATGTTCATCGGAATGGTGGTAATTTGATAGGTTTCGAACCAGGCCGGCGGCAAATCACAAGTTGTATCGGTAACAATTTTGATCACGGCTGCTCCTCCATCAATTCCTTGACCAAATTTTCATGTTCGGCTAACAGTTTTTTTAATGATACCAGCGTGCGGTGATACAGCGATTTGATGGCGCCTTCGCTGCGGCCCATCACCCGGCCAATTTCAGCATTCGACATCCGTTCGGCAAATTTGAGGGTGAGCAGTTGCTGGCGTTCGGGGGGAAGTTTGTGAATCGCTTCCAGCAATAATTCACGCTGGTCGGTTTGCTCTGCTGCGTGGTGAGGTGTTTCCTGTTTTTTGCTGCTGAGGTTAACATTTTCCAGGGCCACCATCTGGCGGCGGCTGTGATCGCGGTGCCAGTTGGCTACCAGATTATGGGCTATTCGATACAACCAGGCGGCAAAGGGCGCGCCGCTGTTTTTGTAGCGGGGAATATGGTTGAGGGCACGGTAAAATACCTTGGCCGTTAAATCTTCGGCGTCATGATGATTGCCCACCCGGTAGTAAATATAGTTATACACCTTGCCAACGTACAGTTCGTACAGTTGGCCAAAGGCATCGGGGTCTGTTTTGGCATCTTCAATCAGTTGGTCTTCGTCAAGAACGTGGTTGGATGTCATTGAACTTTCCGTGGCGAAAAGGGCTGTTTTAGGCCAGATGCGGGCAAAATCCGGTGCCGATGGTGCCCGGCCCCACATGCGTGCCCAGCGCCGGGCCGATTTCAAATAGAAAAAAGTAAGTAATGTTGAATCGTTCCTGGATCATGCGGCCCAGTTGGCGGGCCGCCTCTTCAGCCCCCGCGTGCATCACCCCGGCCTGGACAGGATGGTTTGGCGCGGGTAACTGGCGTTCCAATTCAGTGAACAATTGATGGATAGCGTTCTTTTGGCCGCGCACGCGGGCCACCGGTTGGATTTCACCCGCTTCTAGGGTTAGAATGGGTTTGGTGTTCAACACCGTGCCCAAAAAGGCGGCAGCCGCGCCAATCCGCCCGCCGCGTTTGAGGTAGTTCAGATCATCAACCGTCAAAAAGATGGGTAAATGATCTCGCAAATACCTCAATTGGGATAAGATTTCCGGCAGCGTTCGATCCGTCTGGGCCAGCCGAACCGCCGCCATCACCATCAGACCCACGCCCATGGCTACGGAGAGGCTATCGAAGACGTTAATGCGGGCCTCCGGCAAGCGTGTCGCCGCGGTGAGGGCCGTATGATGGGTGCCGCTCAATTTACTGGAGACAGTCAACACCAGAATTTCGGCGGCCGGTTCTTCTTGTAAAATATGCCGGTAGGCCCGTTCAAAATCAGCGACCGCCGGTTGTGACGTGGTCGGAAATACATCGGCAGACGCCAGCCGGCGAAAAAAATCGCGGTTGCTTAAACCCGCGCCTTCGGCAAAAGTTTCATCGCCCCACTGGATGGTTAACGGGACAACGCTCAAATTATGCTGTTGGATAAATTCCGGGGGAAGCGCACTACTCGAATCCGTAACAATCCTGATCATGCGATGCCTCAGGTGGTTTTGGTTTTATGTGGTTGAGGCCCGGTTCAGGACATTAATGGCATCGTTTACAAATGAGGAGAGTTTGGCCACACTTTCCTCGCTCATATTGGTCAGTTGGTTTTGGAAGCGTTTGGTATGGGTCAAAAATTTTTCAGTTAGCGTGATGTCGTCTGTTTTATTGGCCAGCGCTGAGGCCAGGCTCAAACCGGCCAGCGCGCCCAATCCCACCTGTCCTTTGGTAATGACGGTATCCAGCGCCGGGCGCAAATTATCGTCGCGTACCCGTTCCATGTTTAAAATCAGCACCGAGATCATTTCGGCGCAATAGTTCAGAGGAATAGTGGTATCGGGGAGATTAGATAACGCTTCCCGAACGGCCTCAATCCGGTCGCTGTGGCGCGCTTCTTCAAGTCGCTGCAACAGATTCTCTTTGAGCAGTTGCCAGTCACCATTGTAAAGCATTTCTTCGCGGAGTTGGGTTAAAAATTGGGCCGCCTGGTGGGTAGGGTAAAACACCACTTGCGAGCGCCCCGGCCCGTTTTGTTCATCGTTCAAAACATAATCCGACGCCGCCACCCCTTTGTCTTCCAACACCTTTAGCATATCGTAGGCGGAAAACTTATTCACCCCCACTTCGGAGGCCACCACAGAATAATGAACCGGACCTTTGGCCCGGTAAAGCTCAAACAATTTATCTAAAAACATTTGTTGGCGCGGCGTCAATTTTAACATCGCGGTCCTCTTTCATCGAAAATATCTGAAAATCTCCCAAAAAACCAAAACCTCACTGCGATTGTACCTTTATCTTGAAACCTTGTCAATTGGGGCCGATTTGCCCGTTTCCTAATATAGTTGATTACGACAAACAGGCGTAACAGTTGCGCCACTTTGGGGTTACTATTTTCGTGCGTGTTTGCTAATAATCAAAATCTGTTTAGAATGCTTGTGATTTATCTAAAGAACCGATGAGGAGCAGCGAAGAATGATGTTTGATTCCAATGGAAACCGCCGGCGCGTGGTTATCACCGGGCTGGGGATGGTTAGCCCGGTGGGCAACGATGTCGCGTCAACCTGGCAGGCGATGATGGAAGGGGTGTGCGGGGTGGAATCTATTTCCTGGTTCGACACTACCGATTTTCCTTGCACTATTGCCGCGCCGGTCAAAGATTTTAATCCCACCGATTATATGGATAAGCGCGATGCCCGACGCATGGCGCCGTTTCTTCATTTTGCCGTGGCCGCCACCCAGGAGGCGCTGGCCGACGCCAGGCTCGATTTAAGTTTGGAAGACCCCACCCGCGTGGGCGCGGAAATTGGCAGCGCCATTGGCGGGGTGGATGTGGTGGAAGAACAACGGTTGACGCTGGAGAGGAAGGGCCTGAAACGGGTCAGCCCCGCCTCTATCCCCGCGCTGTTGATCAATATGCCCGGTTGTTTTATTGCCATTCAGTATGATATTCAAGGCCCGGTTAATGCCTCGGTGACGGCCTGCGCCACCGGTATTTCCGGCATTGGCGAAGGCATGCGCCGCATTGTGTGGGGTGATGCCGACGTGATGCTGGCCGGCGGCACCGAAGCTGCGATCACGCCGCTAACGGTGGGCGCGTTTGGACGCTTGACCGCGCTCTCCGGCCGCAACGATACGCCCCAAAAGGCCATTACCCCCTTTGACCTCCACCGCGATGGAACCGTGGTGGGCGAAGGCGCGGGTGTGGTAGTGCTGGAATCGCTGGAGCACGCCCAGGCGCGGGGCGCTAAAATTTTGGCCGAGGTCAAAGGTTATTCTCTCACCAGCGATGCTTACCATATCTCCTCGCCCCGCGACGACGGCACCAGTTCGGGCCGGGCTATGGCCAACGCGCTGCGCGATGCGGGCCTGACCCCGCAAGATATTGATTATCTCGCCGCCCACGGTACTGGCACACCAATGAACGACGCCACCGAAACCAAAGCCATCAAAGTTGCTTTTGGCGAATCGGCCTATGATCTGGCGGTCAGTTCTGTGAAGAGCATGACCGGCCATACGCTGGGCGCTGCCGGGGCTGTTTCGGTGATTGTGGCTGTCAAAGCGATGCACGAAGGCTTTATCCCTCCCACCATCAACCTGGAAACACCCGATCCGGTGTGCGATCTGGATTACGTGCCCAATACGCCGCGCCGGGCCGAGGTGAAGGTGGCTATGGCCAACGGTTTTGGCTTTGGCGGGCAGAATGCCAGCGTGGTGTTGCAGAAATGGGATGAAGCGTCATCAAAAGATTAAGGACAGCGGGTTAAGGTGCTGCCGTCCAGCTCCCAACAGGCGCGGTCTTGGAACTGTTCGCGCACCTGTTGGGTTAGCGCCGGATTCCAATCAATGGCGTAGACCACCGGGCCATCCAGCAGGGGGCTGTTGGCCGTAAAGGGAGCCGCAAATTTATGCCAGTCGGTGGCGTTTTTTACAATGATGAGCGCGGGTTCCGTTAGATTGGCCTGTTCAACCACTCGCAGCGGCGCGGGCGTGATGTCGTACTTGCCTTGTTGCGCGGCCAGCAGGGGGGGGAGAGTCCAAAAAAAATTATAAGCCACAAATCCGGCCAGGATAGCGGCCAATATCCACCCGGCCCGGAGCGGTCCCCATCGCCAATTACGCGCGCAATCAAAACAAATTTGAATTCCCCGCACGGTGAGCAGCAGAAAGGCCGGCAGCGCATCGTAATAATAACGGGGAATGCCGCCGTCTGCTCCGCCAAAAGCCCAGTAAAAAGTATGCACCCCCACCATCCCACCGATGATGCCCAAAAGCAGCCAATCCCATAGGCCGGCGGTCTTTCTCAACTCAACGCCATCCCCCCGCTTTATCCACCGGGCAATAAACGGAACCGGCAAAAAGATCACATTCGTCCAACCCGGCCAGCCAAAGAGGTTTGTGCTGAGCATCTGCAATTTAAGGCGGGTGTTCACAAATATCGTAGTATAGAGATCATATCCGTAGGGGCCGATGTCGGGGCCAAAGCCAATCCGGTCGTAGGGCCAGACCAGAAGATAGGCGTTAAAGGCTGGGGTGCCCGTGATTCCCCACCAATAGGCGGGCAATAATATCGCGGCGGGTAGCCCGCCCGCGATCATCCACAGCGGCATTGTCCATCGCAATGTTCTTTGCCCCATACACACCCATAAAAAAAGCCCTATCGGTAGGCCAAGGCCTAGCGCGGCAAAGGGACGAGTGATGAAAACGAGTCCCAGAGAGAAACCGGCGGCCATAGCAAAAAGTAGTTTTTGTGGCTTTTCGATCAGGTAGAAAAGGAAAATCAGGGTTGTGGTTGACCAGAACAGGGAGGCGGCGTGAGACAAATAGGAGCCGGAGAGAAACATAAAAGCGGGCGTTACCAGCCCTAGCGCAGCAGCCCACAAGCCAGGGGCCGGCCCGTACAAACAACGGCCCAGCCAGGCGACGAGCGCAAGCGTTAAGGCCGCCAAAACAGTGTTGGCCAGCCAGGGCGCGCCCAGCCGCACCCCTAAGCTGAGCAGCAGCGGCCAGCCGGGTGGATACTTGCCAAAGCGTTGGCCCTGAAAATCCACCACAAAGGGGCTCCAAAAGGCGTCGGCGTGCGCCGGCGTGGGCACACTCAGGCGATTGAGGGCAAAAATTTTGGCCTGAAAAAGATAGGCCACTTCATCTTCGGAGTGGGGCACGTATTGGGTGATTTGATTAAAGAAGAGGGCAATCAGTAAAAAAGCGGCCAGGCAAATAAGGCCCAGCCAGCGCCAAAAGTCAGATTTCATTCTTGCAAGTATAGGCCGGGGGATTGAAGTGTCAAAAAAAGGGGGGATGGAGACGACAGACGACCTGGCAGTATTTAGTGGTCGGTGGTCTCTCGTCCGTTATCCATCACCGGTGGCCGGCTCAATATTTCCGTTTGAACTTCACAAAGTACCACTGTTTTTTGGTCTCATCTACGTCAAAGGGAATATCGGGCGAGCAGCGCGTGCCGTTGGCGTCTTTCAAATGAATGATCCAGGAGGTCGTTTCCATCCCGGCGGGCGGTTCGAATTTCAGGTTGCCGGTTTTGACGACGTGACCTGGCGCGTTGTAGCCTTCAAAGTGCCAGGTGGAGAGCGGGCTTTGGTAGGTTAGATTGTGATCCAGCCGCGTGCCCACCACCTTCATGCCGCCAATTGGAATTTCGTTGGCATCAACCACAGCGATGTATATCACCAAAAATGAGTTGGTTGTTGGACTGTTGTAAAATTCCGACAACATAAAGTCATAATCGGGTTCGGAGGTGGCGGTAGGCGGGGGTGTGGCCGTGGGCGGCGGAATTGGAGTGGCTGTGGGCGTGGCGGTTGGGATGGGGATATCGGTGGGAAGCGGGGTTGGGGTGGGTGTTGCTGTTTCTGTGGGTGTGGCAGTTTCGGTAGAGATAGGGGATGGTGTGGGCGTAAAAGTTGCTGTAGGCAGCGGCGTGGGCGTGGCGGTTGCGGTGAGGGTGGGCAGCGGGGTACGGGTTGGCTTCGGCGTGGTCGGGTTGATAGTGGTGAGCAATCCGGCAACTAAGCCGGATTCCGGCGTAGGGGTGGCCGTAGCGCGGCGAGGAACCGGACGGCTGGCCGGAGAATTGGTGGGAGTCTCGCGGAATACGTCAAAAGAAAGCGGGATTTGGGTGTTTGTTGGCGCGGGAAGAATGGTATTGGCGGGGGGTGATTCGAGATTTCTTTCAGACGGTGCCGGGGTGGCCGGTGGGGGCAGCGCAACGCTGGCTTCAGCCGAAGGGGGCGTATTTTGTTCCGGCTCGGTTTCCGGCGTGGGCAGTGGCAAGTTTTGGGGTAAAGATTCAATCGGAAGCGAGTCGGTTGGCGCGGGATGGTTCGCTGCCGGAGCGCCGGATGAGGACACGACCGTCGCAGCCGGCAGCAGTACCAGCCGGCGAACCGGCGTTTGGATTGGCTCGTTTTTGGTATGAGGGGGAGCCAGCCGGGCCGTTAAATTGCAGGCGGGGCCGGTGATCAAAAAAACAAGCAGCAGATAAAACAAAAATGTGGGTTGGCGGCGCATCGTATCTTAACCTTTCCAGCTTGGTCAAGTTTTTAGTGACGATACACCCTCCTCTTTCCTTAATGCTATTTAAATTTTATCAGGTCTTGGAAGGGATTTCAATAATACTATTGGGGGATAATAAAGGGAAGTAAGTGTGATGAGTGAGAAGTGATTTTCACTCATCACGTTAATTTGAGCTGCATGGCACTTTTTTCACTGAGCCGCAAATCTTTGATGTTAAGCTGCATCGTGCGCTCGCCATTCCACTCGTTGAATTCCAGGCTGTATACGGCATCGATCAGTTGCGACGTTTGCAGCTTATTGGCCCAGTGCCCCTGCCGGAAAGCGATGGCGCTCCAGGTCTGGCGGCCATCGTCCAGTGTTAACCG
Organism: uncultured Caldilineaceae bacterium; assembly: GCA_964612485.1. Taxonomy (GTDB): domain Bacteria; phylum Chloroflexota; class Anaerolineae; order 4572-78; family J111; genus JAFGNV01. Next base: position 21,676 of record CAZTFF010000021.1, on the reverse strand, counting down.
CAAATGATGATTTTCATAGCCCACCGGTTTCAAATATTTTACCCGCAAATTACGGGAAAGAAAACAGGGTGTGGGATTGCCGCAGCCAAAGGGGGAGAGGGCGGTAATGGCTTCCACCAGCGGCGGGCGCACGCCGCGCAAATTAACATCACCGTCTATGATGAGGGTGGGGCGCAATTCTTGCACGTTAAGTTGTTCTTGAGCAATATTGAGCAGCCGCTCCTCTAGGGCGGGCAAGTTTTCGTTCTTTACCGTAAATCCGGCGGCGGCGGCATGCCCGCCATACCGCACCAACAGGTCGGCGCATTGGTCCAGCGCCTCGGTAATGTGAAATTCGGAGATGCTGCGGGCCGAACCTTTGGTAACATCCGGCCCCTGGGCCGCGATGAGGGCCGGGCGATAAAACTCTTCGATGATGCGGGAGGCGGCCAGGCCCACAATGCCGGAGTTAAAATCCGGGTCGGCCACAAAATAGAGCGGCTGTCGGGCGTTGTCGGCCAGCACCACCTGGCGCGAGCGTTCCACCGTATCCAGGGTGAGCTGCTGCCGTTCCCGGTTTTGCTCATTGAGGTGCGTGGCCAGCGGCTGGGCCTGATCGATGGTGGGGGCCATCAACAGTTCGTAGGCGGCCAGCGCGCTGTCCAACCGGCCTGCCGCATTGAGTCGAGGCCCAATAACAAAGCCGATGGTCCCGGTGGAGATGTTGTCGATGCGCTTTTCGCTCTGTTCCAACAGGGCGCGCAGGCCGGGCCGCAGGGATTGGTTCAACTGGGCCAGCCCCTGCTGCACCAGGGTCCGGTTTTCGCCGTACAGGGGGGCCAGATCGGCCACGGTTCCTACCGCCACCAGGTCCAAGAATTGGTGGTGCAGGGTGGCAAACTCGTGCGGCCCCAGCATCTCGGATTCTAACAGGGCCTGGGCCAGTTTGTAAGCCAGGCCCACGCCGGCTAATTCTTCAAAAGGGTAGGTGCAATCTTTTTGTTTGGGATTGATGGCGGCCAGGGCCGGCGGGATTTCTTCGCCCACGGTGTGATGGTCGGTAATGATGATGTCCAGCCCCAGGCTGTTGCCGTAGGCCACCTCCTTGACCGAACGGATACCGCAATCAACCGTCAGCACCACACGGATACCCTGATCGGCCAGTTCGGCCAGGGCCTCGTTGTTTAGCCCGTAGCCTTCATCAAATCGGTTAGGGATGTAGGGCTGGACCCGCGCGCCCAGCGCGGCGAGCACATTCATCATTAGCGCGGTGGCGGTGACGCCATCGGCATCATAATCGCCGTAAACAGCAATAGGCTCTTGCTTTAGAATCGCGTGGCTCAAACGTTCGACGGCCTGGGGCATCCCTTTTAGCGCCAGCGGATTATCGTGCGCCCAATGATGGGTTAAAAAAGATCTGATCTCATCGTCGTGGGTAAAGCCGCGATTATATAGAATTTGAACAATGAGGGGCGGAATGTCGGGAAATTGGGCGAAATGCGTTTCAGGCGCGCGCGGTACCACTTGCCAACGTTTTTGTTGAATCAAAAGAATGCGTCTCCAAGTTTGTTTTGAGTGTGGGGGTATTATAATCAAAAAGAACGGGACAGGCCAAAAATGAAAAATCCCCCACCAACCGGCGGGGGATTTTTCACGGACTGTTTTTGGTTTAGAGCCAGCCTTGACCTTTGAGAAAGCCGGTCAGGCCCGGAATTTCAAAATATTCGCCTTGATATGCTTTAAAGGCCCAATAAAGAGTTACCAGCCATAACAGCAGCGGTACACAGGCCAGGATCACGGTCCAGCCTAGCACAATTGATAATACAAGCAGGACAATATTCACGGCCAGGGCTTGAACCGCATGATATTTCTGAAAAGGTCGAACTTTCATGCTATCTACCAGTAGAATAATCAGCGCAACCAGTCCAATTGGGTAAGAAATTGCTGCCATTAATTTATCATTATCATTAATATCGTTCATTTTTACTCCTCTATAGGCTATTTAATTATTTAGATTTTAATTTTCCCAGAACCATTGCATATCACCCACCGAGGACCCTTTTTGCAGTTTGTCGGCGATCATGTAGGCGTCGATAGCGCCTAAAATGGGGATAACGAGCCCAATGCCAATACAGGACAGCACAAGGGTCCCCACAATCAAAATAATACCCTTTTTAGTCTGTCCCAGATAGAGTTGTCCCACGCCGCCAAATAAAATCAAACTAAGCAACAACGCCACAATAGGGTTTTTAGGTGGATCGCTTGGTTGGATGGTTTCCGTTGATTGAAACATTGATATTCCTCCTTGTGGAATAATAGAGATGGCTTATTCTAACATGCGTGCTCACCCTGTGTCAATGCTGAAGGATTGTTTTTTGAAAGTCACCATAAAAATTGCCAGCTACAGAGGGTGATGTTATGATAGGAGGTCGGTATTTTTGCTTGAGGAGCGCATTGTGACGGCCAGACTAATTTTTATGGGAACGCCTGATTTTGCCGTTCCGCCGCTAACAGCGTTGATTGAATCTGCCGGGGAGAAATCCTGGGAAGTGGTGGCTGTGGTTACGCAGCCTGATCGCCCCAAGGGACGGGGTAAAAAGCTGGCCGCGCCGCCGGTAAAAACGGTAGCCCAGGAAGCCGGTATCCAGGTGTTGCAGCCGCCCACGTTGAAGGCGGAAGCGGCGGTGGCCGAACTGGCCGCGTTTGAACCCGATATGATTGTGGTGGCGGCCTTTGGCCAGATTCTGCGTAAAAATGTGCTGGAGATGCCGCGCTGTGGCTGCCTCAACGTTCACGCCTCGCTGCTGCCGCGCTGGCGCGGGGCTTCGCCGGTAACGGCCGCTATTCGGTCCGGCGATACGGAAACAGGCATCACCTTGATGAAAATGGACGAGGGGCTGGACACCGGCGATATTATCCGCCAGCGCCGCGTGCCGATCCGGCCCAATCACACCGGCGGAACCCTCACCGCCGAGTTGGCCGAAGTGGGCGCGCGCTTGCTGGTTGACACTTTGCCCGATTGGCTGGCCGGAAAGATTACACCCCGGCCCCAGGATGATGGCCGGGCCACCCTGGCTCCCCGGCTTAAAAAATCGGAAGGCGCGATTGACTGGACCCAATCCGCTGTGGAAATTGAACGCCAGGTGCGCGCGTTTTATCCCTGGCCGGGTACTTTTACCCACGGGCCGGGAGGACGGCTGAAAATTGTGACCGTGGTGGTGGCCGGTGATGTCACCGCGCCGCCCCGCAGCAACCCCGGCACGGTTTTTCAACAGCGACAGGATGCATTTGTTGTTACCGGCTCAGGCGTGATCAAGCTTCTGACGGTTCAACCCGCCGGCAAAAGAGTGATGGATGCCGTGGCGATGCTCAACGGCCAGCCGGAACTGCTGGGCGCTCAATTGGGAGGCGTTGCGTAAGGCTGTTTTTTCTGTTCTCTCGCCTTAAGACCCTTTTTGGGATATAATACGCTGATTGCGGTAACCAGGATCAATCTAGGAACGCGGATTAAATTACCTTGTTCATTTGGAGAATGAGAGATTGGAGTTTCAGCCTGATAATCTCTAATCACTCATATGAACTGGGTAAGTTATTTGTTTTCATTGCTTTATAAAGAACACAGCAGGTTTCACTAGATGTACGAGGCTGTTCGAAACTATCTAAAACTCACCGAGGCGGAAGTTGCCTTTCTCAAGACGATAGAAACCCAAATGGGCATTGTGGCCGATTTGAGCCGGGCCGATGTTCTGTTGTATGGGCGGTACGGCAAGTTCGATACGGTTATTTTGGCTCATGCCCAACCCCATTCGATTGCCCACGTTTACAGCAAGAGCCAGGTGGGGCGTAAGGTAAAACTCACCGAAACGCGGCAGGAAATTATCAAACAGGCGCTGCTGGTGGGGCGGCGCAAAGAACAGGGCGGCTACATTTCTGAAGGCGCGCCGGTGGTCAAAAAAACGTTTCCTATCTATTATCCGCCGCTGCTGTATGGTCAAAATAGAGAAAGAAAACCACGAATTATTGCCGCCCTGGTGGTGGTTACCAACTTGTTGGAGCACGAACGGCTGCGGCTGCGCAGCAAGGTTTTTCGGCGCGCTATCAAAAAATTGCAGGATATGGTCTGGCGGGGCGAGTTAAACGGCGCGGCCCGGCTTTCGTCTTTTGGCGAGCAGGACGGTATTGTTTTTGTAGATAAAAATGGCATTATCCGCTATGTCAGCGGGGTAGCCAGCAACTTGTATCGGAAATTGGGTTATAAAGATACAATGGTCGGACGCCCCCTGGCCGAGATCGAAACCGCCGATGAGGAGCTGCGCAAGCAGGCGCTGGCCGAGAATCAATGTCTTGAACAGGAAATCAATGAGGCTGACCGCATTTGGATTCGTAAAGTGCTGCCACTGGTCAGCTACACCTCTCCTCTCCGGTATATTCCGTTTATAAGATATTCTCGCGCGCCCAAAAAATATGGCGTGTTGATCACCCTGCACGATGCGACCCAAATTCGCCGACAGGATCAGGAACTGCGTATTAAAAACGCCATGATCCAGGAAGTCCATCACCGGGTCAAAAACAATTTGCAAACCATCGCCGGCTTGATCCGCATGCAGACCCGCCGCACCCAATCGGACGAAGCGCGCGCGGCGCTGACCGAAACCCAGCAGCGCATCCTCAGCATTGCCGTTATTCACGAGTTTTTGTCGAATGAAAGCTCAAATATTATCAATGTGAAAGAGGTATGCCAAAAAATTGTCACCCAACTTCAATACGGCGTGATGAGTCCCGATCAGAATATTGTGTTTGATATTTCCGGCGATAAAATCTCCATACCGCCCCGCCAGGCAACCGCCTGCTCGTTGATTATGAACGAGGTTTTGCAAAATGCCATTGAACACGGCTTTGAGGGCGAAACTGAAGGACTCGTCAGAATAAATTTGGAAGATACGGGTGATGAAGCTATTATAAGCGTGGTTGACAACGGGCACGGCGTGTCTGAGAATTTTTCAATGGATCAGAACCAGAATTTGGGATTACAGATTGTTCGTACCCTGGTAGAAAACGACCTGCAAGGTCGCATTAAATTAGATAACAATAACAGCCCGGATAAAGGTCTGGCTGTTACCATTACTTTTCCTAAAATTGTTGGAGGTTAATTTTAAGATGGAAAGAGCACGCGTAATTATTGCCGATGACGAGTCGATTGTCAGAACCGATTTAAAAGAAATGCTGACCAGCCTGGATTATCTGGTGATTGGTGAGGTTGGCGACGGAAAGAGCGCCGTTAATCTGGCCCGGGAACTTAAGCCCGATGTGATGTTGATGGACATCAAAATGCCGGATATGGACGGGATTGAAGCCGCCAAGATTCTGACCGAAGAACAGATTGCCCCGGTTGTTTTGTTGACCGCCTACAGCCAGAAAGAACTGGTAGACCGGGCCAAAGATGCCGGTGTGGTAGGTTATTTGATCAAACCTTTCCGCGAGTCGGACCTGCTGCCGGCCCTGGAAGTGGCTATTTCTCGTTTCAAGGAATTCCAAACCGTACGCCAGGAAGTGGAAGATCTGCAAAACGCGCTGGAAACCCGCAAATTGGTAGAACGCGCCAAGGGCATTCTCATCGACTCCCAGGGGATGACCGAACACGAAGCCTTCCGCAAAATTCAGAAAATGAGCATGAATACCCGCAAACCGATGAAAGAAGTAGCCGAAGCCATTATTTTGGCCAACGAGACCCGGAAATAATACGCTCGTTCAAAGTGTACGCGCATTTAAAGCGCACAGGTAAGGTATGACAAACCTCAGAATAGCGCTGGCCCAGATCAATGTAACCGTGGGCGATCTCGACGGCAATACCGCCAAGGTGAAAGCCTATCTGGACAAAGCGCGAGAGAATCAGGCCCATATTGTACTCTTCCCGGAACTGGCCCTGGCCGGCTATCCGCCGGAAGATTTGCTGTTGAAACCGGGCTTTGTGGCCGCCAACCGTACCGCGCTGCAAAGCCTGGAACCCCATACGCGGGGTCTCACGGCAGTAATTGGCCTGGTAGACAAAGGCAAAGACCTGTTCAATGCGGCGGCGGTGCTGCACAACGGCCAATTGGTGGCCGTGTACCACAAATCGCTGCTGCCCAACTATGCCGTGTTTGACGAAAACCGTTATTTTGCCGCCGACCACACCCGCTTGTTGTTTAATCTGAATCTGCCCGACTCTGAAACCGGCAGCGATGGAACGGTGAGTTTTGGCGTGAGCGTGTGCGAAGACATCTGGTATCCCGCCGGCCCGCCGGAAGCGCAGGCCGCTGCCGGGGCGGAACTGCTGCTCAATATTTCCGCCTCGCCCTACCAGTGCGGTAAAATCAAAAGCCGCGAGCGCATGCTCTGCACCCGCGCCGCCGACAATGTGGCGATGGTGGCTTTCTGCAATCTGGTTGGCGGGCAGGATGAATTGATCTTCGACGGCAGCAGCCTGGTGATCGATGAGCGGGGCAATGTGCTGGCCCGGGGCAAATCCTTTGCCGAGGATTTTGTGCTGGCCGATGTGAACGTGGGCAATGTGTTCCGCCAGCGGCTGCGCGACCCTCGGCATCGAAAGGACAGCCTGACCCACCTTCAAACCGGAAGCTTTGAGACGATTGGCCTGGAGCAGATTCCAACGGAGTCTGCCCCGCCCCGGCTGGAGTCGCCTCACCTGGTGACTCCTCTGGGTCGGCTGGAAGAAGTTTACAACGCCCTGGTACTGGGTACGCGGGATTACGTGCTGAAAAACGGTTTTCAAAAAGCAACCTTGGGACTGTCCGGCGGCATCGACAGTTCTTTGGTAGCCGCCATTGCCGCCGATGCGTTGGGGCCGGAGAACGTGATCGGGGTGTCGATGCCGTCACGCTATTCATCGGACCATTCCAAAAGCGATGCCTCGGAACTGGCCCGGTTATTGGGCATTGGTTACAAGGAAATTGCCATTGAGCCGGCGCACCAGGCTTATTTGGAGGTGCTGGCCGATGCCTTTGCCGGTACCGAGCCAAATGTAGCCGAAGAGAACCTGCAAAGCCGCGCCCGCGGCAATATTTTGATGGCCCTGAGCAATAAATTCGGCTGGCTGGTGCTGACCACCGGCAACAAAAGCGAACTGGCCGTGGGCTACGCCACCATCTACGGCGATATGGCGGGCGGCTTTGCCGTGATCAAAGATGTGCCCAAAACCCTGGTGTACGAGCTGTGTCGTTATCGCAACGAACACATCGGTTACGCCATTCCTGAAAGCGTCCTCACCAAACCGCCTTCGGCAGAGCTGCGGCCCGATCAGAAAGACACCGACTCCCTGCCGGAATACGAGATTCTGGATGGCATTCTGGCCGCTTACATTGAGGATGAATACAGCCCGCGTGAAATTGTGGCTCTGGGGTACGAGGCTGATACCGTGGTTCGCATCACGCGGCTGGTAGACCGCAATGAGTACAAACGCCGCCAGGCCCCGCCCGGCCCCAAGATCACCAGTAAATCCTTTGGCAAAGACCGGCGGCTGCCGATCACCAACCGGTACCAATCGAAAATTAAGTAGAACCCAAAAGCCACTCCACAAATAGAGTGGTTTTTGTCATCGGGAAAAATTACGCGGACGCTTCCCCCAAACACGCTTTTGAGTTATAATTTAACAATCACAAATTGTTAAGGCGGAGGGATTGCTATGACAGAGTTTGATTATCGCACCAATTTTTTGAACCATTCGACCCCGGCAACGTTACCGTCGGGGCAAACACTCACCGTTAATTTGACCGTGCAAAATGCCGGCAAACTTACCTGGAGCAGCGGCGGTGAAACGCCTTTCCGGTTGGGATTCCAATGGTATGATGCCGGCGGGCAGATGGTACCCAATTTGGATGTCCACACCTCCCTGCCAAAAGATGTACCGCCCGGCGGCACGGTGACGCTGCAAGCGCAACTGCGCACGCCGCAGTCTCCCGGCACTTATCACCTGCGTTGGGATATGATCCAGGAGAGCGTGACCTGGTTTTCTACCCAGGGGGATACCGGGCTGCTCATCAGCCCGCTCGCCATCCAGGCCGGGGCAGCGACGCCGACCTCTTCAACCGGCCCGGCTACAACCCAGATTCAAATTGAAGACATCAGCGCGAATTTACCCAGTAATACGGCTAACCCGTATGGCCGCCGCAGCCGCAGCGCCATCCAACGGATCATTTTGCACCACTCGGCCACGCCGGCCAGCGTTACGCCGGAGCGGATTGCGGCCTACCAGGTCAACAACCAGGGCCGGGCCGGTATTGCCTACCATTACTGTGTCACTGCCGAAGGCAAGGCGTACCAAACCCAACCCCTGGAAGTGGTGTCGGCCCACGCCGGCAATTATAATCAGGATAGCGTGGGGGTTTGTCTGATCGGCAACTTCAGCAATAGCCAACCGCCCCAGGCCCAATTAGATGCCACCGCCGGCCTGCTGGCCCAGCTTGCCAGGCAGCTTGGCGTGTCTACCGATCAAATGGTGGGTTATAGCGATTTAGTGACGACCGGCAGCCCCGGTGCAACCTGGCCGCAGTGGAAAGGGCCGCTGTTATCGAAGGTGAGCCAGTTGATGGCCGGCAGCGGCGTGTCTACCACCCCGACCACCACACCCACTGCAACGCCCTCAACCGGCAAAACCATCCAGCATTACCTGCTGCTGTGGCATCGAGGGAGCAACAATTGGGCCGAGTGGGATTTGCGCGGCGCTATCGATTATATCGGCGCGTTCAAGCCGACTGTAGGTTTTTCTGTGGAAGAGGCCAAAACCGCGCAGTATGTGACCATTATGGGCGGCAAAGAGGGCGTCCCGGCCAGCGCCGAGCAGGCGTTGCACGCCGCCGGCTGCCAGGTGGAGCGGTTGTCGGGCAATACCGAAGCCGAAACCCGTCGAATTGTGAAACAACTGGTTGCCCAGGGCAAACGGTTCAAAAATTTAAGTTAACGCATCGTGTCAAAACGTCGTAAAAATCAACGGCCCGCGCCGTTATACATCACCCATCTTTACCGGCCCATTCTGACCTATTTCAGAATGCCCGGTTCCAAAATCTTCGGGCTGCTCTTTATCCTCTTTTTGATTTTGCTGGTGGTGGCCGAAGCCAATTTGGATCGGAATTATATTCACCCCGAAACCGGCGAGGGGCTGGACGCGCTGGGAGCCAGTTACGCCGTTTTAACCCTGCTTGTGTTTGAAAACGCCTTCCCGTTACCCAGAGAGTGGACCACGCGCCTGGTCTTTTTTGTGGTGCCGCTGGCCGGCCTGCTGGTGCTGGGCCAGGGGATTTTTCGGCTGGGCAGTAATTTGTTGCAAAGAGATGTGTGGAATAGAGCTATGGCTTCAACGTTTAAAGATCATACGATTGTTTGTGGTTTGGGCAAAGTGAGCGCTCGCGTGGTGCGCTGGATTTTGGATATGAATGAGGAAGTGGTGGTGATCGAAAGCAGCTCCACCAATCCTTTTTTGGAAGATGTGCGGAGTTGGGGCGTGCCGGTGATTATTGCCGATGCCCGTCGGGCCGAAGTGTTGAAAGATGCCGCCATTCAGTATGCCGAGTCGATTGTGCCCTGCACCAATGATGATCTGGTCAACCTCAGTATTGCCCTGGAAGCCCGCCGCCAGGTACCCAACATCAAAGTGGTGCTGCGCATGTTTGATGTGCAGATGGCGGCCAATGTGCGCACCGGCTTTCATATTCATACCGCCTTCAGCATCCCCGAACTTTCGGCCCCGGCCTTTGCGGCGGCAGCCACCAAAGCGCCGCTGGATTACGCCTTTTCTTACGGCGAGAACTCGGAGCGGAGTTTGCTGACCATCACCAAATTCACCATGGTTCAGGAATCGGTTTTGAACGGGTATTCGGTGAAGGCGCTGGAGCAGGAATTTAATGTGGCCGTGATCGCCTGGCGCCACGAGGGGGAGTTTTTATTACATCCCACCGATGACACCATCTTGACTGCCGGCGACCGGTTTGTGCTTTCCGCTTCGATAGACGCCCTGATGCAAATTTCGCAGCTCACCCCCCCGGTCCGCGAGATGGATCGCTACGAACGCGGCCAGTGGACCATCAAAACAAAAGACCAGCTTTCGTAATACTACTATTCTATGGTTACCGGCCCGCCGGCCTGCCCTTCGAGCCATTCTATTTCGATTTCCAGCGTGCGTTGGGTACCCTGTTTTTTAGGTTTTTCTTCAACTTCTACTTCGAATGTCACCAAATTAGGCACGGTGAGGGCAACTTCCTGTTCCCCCTGGCGTAATTTGATTTCGTTGCCGTCAAGTTTATCGGCCAACTGGCGTAAGAAATCAGCCACATCTTTGAGGCTTTTTTGCTCTTCGTTTTTGAGTAGAATCGTCTTTTTCATTGAGAAACCTCCATTCAGTTTGAACTAATTTCCAACGTTTTAACATATCGTTCGGCGTAATCCGCCTGGCCGCAATGATGGGCTAGATGGGTGGTGATCCGTACAATATGGTATCCCAGCGAGTCAAAATCTACGCCGCACGGCGTGCGGTGCGGCTGGCGCGCCTCCACTTTATCTACAGCGGCCAGCGCCTGGCCGGCGACATCTACCGCCGCTTGCAGATCGGCTATGATTTGGGCCTGGGGTATGTTCCGCTCGGTGAACTCTTTCTCCCGCTCGCGGACATAGCCGTTTTTCAGGATGCCGGCTCCCAAATAATGGTTCAAATTGCCGGTAATGTGCCGGGCCAGTGTGCCAATGGAATTGATGACCACCTCATCATTGTACCAGATTTGCTCCTCGGTGAGTGATTCCAGAGAAGTGGTTAAATTTTCCACATATTCTTTGATCTGTCGCAGCGAAGATTGCGCCAGCAGTGAATCGGACATAAACTGTCTCCTGCCTACGATTGAACTGAATTGTTTTTTATAGATATAGCATCAAGTTTATAAAATGCCAAGTTTTGGTTCCCGGTATTTTGACCACTGACCGCGGGCGATCGGCGTTCCTAAGAATCAGACTGTCTGAAAGATTCGGTGGTCGTTGGTCAGTCGTCGGTGGTCTGGTTGGTCAGCAGCCCTGTCATAAATCCAATCACTCTTTTTTGCCCCGCAGGCACGTATGTAGTGCTTCGGCATCGCGGCTGCGGATAAAGGCGGTAATGTGATCGCCGGCTTCGAAGAGGGTGTCGCCGTGCGGGATCAAAACGCGTCCGTCGCGCCGAACAGAGATGAGGATACATTCGTAGGGCATCATACAGGCTACTTCTTCAACGGTTTTGTTCACCGCCCGGTCGTCCGGCGTCAGGGTGAGATCAACAAACTCCGTGCCGTCCAGGTTACGAATTTGCATGCGGCGAGCACGGTGTTGCAACTCGGCCCGCCGGGTGAGGGCCAAATTATAAGCCCGGATGATGTCGGCGCGCCGGATGAGGCCCAGCAGGTGGTGGGGATCATCGCGCGATACCACCGGCAGGTGCCCCAGACCGCGCCGGGCCATCCGCATCAGGGCTTCGCCCATGGTTTCGTCGGGATAGGCCACCAGCAGGCGCTCGCGGGGGGTGCCGATGGCGGCCACGGTGGTCCGGCGCGGCAGGTTGCTTTCCACGGCCCGGTCCAGATCGGCCACGGTGACGACGCCCCATAATTTGCCCTGCTCATCTAAAACCGGCATCCCGTGGGTGCGCAGCCGGCCAAAAATCTCCGATAGCTCAACCAATGTTAGATTGACATCCACGCTATCGACCTCTAACCGCATCACTTCGTCCACCGTGACACTTTCCATCACATCCACATCGCGCCCGCGCTGCAAGCGTACGCCTCGCCGGGTGAGTTTGAGGGTGTAGATCGACTCGCCGGTGAGCATTTTCTGAGCCAACAGCGTGGCGATCACCACCGTCAGCATCAGCGGTAGGATGATGCGGTAATCACCGGTGAGTTCAAACATGATCAACACCGCGGTGATGGGCGCGTGCGCGCCGGCGGCAAAGACCGCGCCCATGCCCACCAGAGCGTACGCGCCGGTGGAGATAACAATGCCGGGGAACAGTAGTTTCATCAAAAAACCAAATCCGGCCCCCAGCATGGCGCCCATGAACAGCGAGGGGGCAAAGACTCCGCCGGACCCGCCCGACCCCAGGGTGAGGCTGGTGGCGATCAGTTTCAAGACTAATAGAATGAAGACAACGTTCAAGGCCATGTGCCCGGCCAGCGCATCTTCAATGACACGATACCCAACATTAAATACCTGCGGTTGGCGGTCCCAATCCACGCCGGTGATGTACGGATAGGCCAACCCCAAAATGCCCAGCAGCGCCCCGCCAATGGCCGGTTTGACCCACTCCGGCACGCCTTGCCATTTTTCAAATTGATCTTCTGACCAGTAGAGTACGCGCACAAAGGTTACACCCACCACTGCCGCCAGAACCCCCAGCAGCGAATAGAGGGCGTATTCCCACACGCTGTTCACGCCGTATTCGGTGGGGATGATGAAGGCCGGTACATTGCCAAATATGGCCCGGCCAATGACGCTGGCCGTGACCGCCGAAATGACCACCATGCTGAAATAGCGCACGCTGAAATGCCCCAAAATCACTTCCAGGGCGAAAATGACGCCGGCAATCGGCGCGTTGAAAGTGGCCGCAATGCCGGCGGCAGCGCCACAGGCTACCAGGTTGCGAATCCGCTCTTCGGAAAGATGCAGGGCCTGGCCGATGGATGATCCCAACGCCGAACCGATTTGCACAATCGGCCCCTCGCGCCCCACCGAGCCGCCGCTGCCAATGGAAATGGCCGAGGCCAATGATTTGACCACTGCCACCACCGGACGAATGCGCCCGCCGCGCAAGGCCACAGCCTCCATCACTTCGGGTACGCCGTGACCTTTAGCCTCGCGGGCGAAAAAATAAACCAGACAGCCGACCAGCAATCCTCCGATGGCCGGTATCAAAATAATGTAAGCGTTTCCCCACCGGTTTAAGAGTGGGGGGATTTGGGTGTAGCCCAGCCAATCTACGGTGTCGATCAAATAGCGAAAAATCACCGCGCCCAGGCCGGTACCGATGCCAACCACCAGCGCGGTCAAAATCATCCCCAATTCCGGGGTTAATTCGATACGGTCGATGAGATGGCCTAATCGCTGGGACCAGTAGGTAAAAGAATGAGGTGTGGTGGTGTTAGAAACAGAACTATGTTGCGCCATGAGTAGCTCCTCAGAAGTAAAGTGGATTAATTGAGCAGCATCGGCGATACCGGTACACACGGAAACGCCAGAGATGCCAACCATTTTATTCGTCGGTTCGCGTCTCTGGCGTTTTCGGCGTACTCCGTGTACGTCAACTACCCTATTCAGTTTATAAGTGGATTATAGTCCTGCCGGGGGAGAGAAGCAAGCAGGTGGGGGTTACTCTGTCCACTCAGACCCATCGTAATACCGGGTACCGCGATGCCCTTTTTTGGGAATGGGCGCGGCCAGCCGTTCTCCCGGCGCTTCAACAAGGATCAGCGTGCGGGGTTTGCCTGATTTTGGGTTGACCGCACCGCCAATCAATTGTTTGATTTTCAGCCGGCCGTGCAGTTGGTTGTTGAAAATGGTGTACACGTAGTCTCCCACCTTCAATTTTGAGGGCTGGCCGGCCATATGAAATTCAAATTCGCTGATCGAGCCGTCGTACAGCGCGTTTAAACTTTCGATGCCTTCTTTGGCCGGAATGGTTTTGGTGATGCCGAAACTCATAATGGTTTCCTTTTAAATTAAATTTAAGATGCCAACGAAAATGGATTAAAATTCGTCTGCCGGTCGTAATAATCTTCGGCTTCCGCCTGTTTCAGGAAATTGACAGCCCGGTAGGTAACGGGGGTCAAGATCACCTCGATGCCCACTTTGAAAATGTAGTTGCTGACGATCAGCGTGAGCGCGATGGCCCAGGGAAATACGCCCAGGGCCGAGGCGATCACCACAAAGATCACGGTATCCACGCCCTGGCCTACCAGGGTGCTGCCGATGGTGCGCGTCCACAACCAGCGCCCCCGGGTGGCGACCTTCATTTTAGCCAGCACGTAACTGTTGGAAAACTCGCCGGCAAAATAGGCGGCCAGGCTGGCAATGATGATGCCGCCTGTGGCGACGCCCCCTAAAATTATGTTGTAAGCTTCCTGACCGGCATACTCCTGCCACAACACTTCGCCCGGCATCAGGCCGATCACCCAGAATGAGAGCGACATCAAGCCCGCCGCCATAAATCCGGCCCAGATCACCCGGCGCGATTTTTTATAGCCGTACACTTCGGTCAAAATATCGCCAAAAATGTAGCTGATGGGGAACAGCAAGGTTCCGGCATCAAAGGCCAGGGGCAGGCCGAAAACACTCACGCCCCAGTCGATGATTTTGGCCGATGAGGCAATGTTACTGATTAACAGCACGGCCACAAAAAAGGCCACGATAAAATCGTAATATTTGTAGGGTCTTGTTTGCATCAAAGTGTCCTTGGTACTTGAAATTTATTGTGGTGGTTTTTTGTCTGAATAAAAAGCCGCACCGGCCCGATGGGTTGCCCTGTCTCGACCAATGGTGACCATCAACACGCCGACCAATACGGCAACACCCCCGGCCAACTGTTGAAGCGTGGGCGTCACGCCAAACAGGAGCAGCGTCCACAAAATAGTGACGACCGGACTCAACGTCAAAATTAGCGAGTGATGGGTCAGTTTTAACCGGCGCAAGGCCACATAATACAGCCCCCGGCTGATGGTGACGTCCATTGTGCCCGCCAGCAGCAGAATAAGCCACGCTTGCCAGGAAGGCCATACCCATTGGCCGCGTCCTACCACAAACAGAAATAAAAAGCCGGTGGTGCAGAGCAGCCGAAACAGGAAGAATTCGGCCAGGTCCATATCTGAACTATAGCGTTTGACCAACGCCGCGTGCAGCGCGTACATAAATGTGGAAAGCAGCACCAGCAGCGCGCCCAGCCGCAAGTAATCGCCGGGTTGAAAGGTGATGATGAGCGTGCCGGCAATGGCGATGACAGCGCCAACGGTTTCGGTAATGTTGAACCGTTCCCGCAGCCAGATCAAGCCAAAGCCCAGCCCAAACAACACCGACGTTTTGCCCAACAGCGAGGCCGTGCCCGGATCAATGAACGCTACCGAAGTGTAGTTGAGGGCCGTGCTGGCCGCTACTAAAAAACCTACTGCCAGAAAAAACCAGAGATAACGGCGAAAAATTTCCAGGCGTGCCCGGCCCCACACCCGCACAAAAAAGGTCACTTCCAGCGCCGCTACGCCCAACACATACATGGCCGACGTAGCCGGCGGCAGGTAGGGCAGCAGCAGCCGCGCAAAAATAAAGTGTAGACTATCGACCAGCAACAAAAAAATCACCACCAGCGGCACATTGTCTACCAGACGAGGCCGGGCGGTGGGAGGAGAAGATGTACGGCGCATAAAAGTGCTACCTCGATAAAGTGACAGTATAGCCGGGAAACTCTTTTCCGGCGATTGTTGGCTCTCCCTTTACGGATGGGTGATGACTACTTTGTCTACGGCTGCCGCCAGGTTGCGCGTATCCGGCACCGCGCCCAGCCGGAGGTAGGCAGGCGTTTCTGGAGTGCCACCGGCTTGCAGTGCGGTCCCGGGGGCCGCGCCCTTTACGCCGATGGCGGAAAAGGGCGGGGTAAGTTGACCGGTCTTTAAGCCGAGGGATGCAAATGCGGCGGCGGTGTCTGCGTTAAAAAATGCAGCGGCATCCGGCCCCTGGGTGGCGGCGATGACAATATGACCGGCAGGAATCTTGGCGATAAATTGACGCAGCGTGTCTGCTTCAAAGACGTTGGCCGCGGTATCGAACCCTTTTATCTCAACCACATCTCCCGATTCCGGGTTGAGTACCGCAAGGTTAACCCCACGGCGGTGGGCGGAGGCATCCACGGCATCTTCATCAAAACCAACGGTGATAAAAGCAAAATCCGGGCCGCTGTTAACCTCCAGATCAACCGGGGTATCCACGCCGGTACCGCCGATGGCCCGGTTGGCGGGAAGAACCTGGCGGGGCTGCGCGGTGTGGGCAAATTGCAGGGTCAAACGGTTCAACCCGGTGATCAGATATTCTTCCGGGAGAAGCGCGTTAATAGTTTGCCAGCCTTCGTGTAGTGAAAAGCTATTGGAAAGAGGTTGGTTGTTGAGAAGTAATTTGACTTGTTGTTCCGGCGCGCCGGGATAAGTGAAGGGCGCGATGTGTAAGGTGAGCCGCCGGTCGCCCTGGCCGCGGACCGGGAAAAAGAGGGCGGCTTCCGTATCGGTGGCCCAGTTGGCGGTGGCGGCAAAAATTTCTTCGTTGCCGGCCCAGCCCTGGCCGCGATAGGGGTCGCTGCGCCAATCGCCAAAATCGATGGTGAGAGGGTTGGGTATCGCGGCTTGTTCCACGGCAAAAGCTTCAACGCCGGGGGATTGGTAGGCGGGTTCGGGCTGGTGGGGGATGAGATCAAGCGCCAAACTTCGCGTAGCCAGATAAGTATCTTCATATGGTTTGCGATGCGGCAGCGGCTCGTGGATCACCAGATATTTAATGTTGTAGAGCGTCATCAAATCGGCGGCCTGGGTTCTGGCCCGTTCCAGCGTGGTTTCGTCAACCGGGCGGTATAGTTCCGTTTCGGTGAGGGTGGCAAAAAGCGGGATGCGGCGGTAATAGTCAAACTTAAAATCCGGGTTGCGGGAGGTATTGCCGCCCAGCATGGGGCGGTGGTGCGCCGATTGGTAATATTGCAACCGCGTTCGCTCCGCGCCCAGCGTGCCGTAGCTGTTGCGCCAGCCCAGCGGAAGCTGCATCAGGGTGAAATTACCTTGTTCGGCGCCAATTTGCTCGTAAACCGGGGGAATGCGGGCGTCGGTGAGCGGAAGGGACACGCTATATTGATCAAAAAGCAGGACAGCCAGCAGGAACAGGGTGGCCAGGGAAAGGAGCGTAGGGCGTGTTGCGTATTGCGTATCAGATACAGTCGCTGATTCGCTGAATCGCTGAATCGCTGAATCGTTAAATCGTCGTTTCGCCAATTTTCCCAACAGCCAGTTGATCGCAAATCCAACCAGCGCAGCCATACACAGAGTCAGTGGAATGCTGAAGCGGTTGGGCACGCGGTGGGCGTTGATGATGGGAATGTAATGGAGCAAAGCGAACGGCAGCGGATAGGTTACTTCAAGACCATCCAGATCAAAGCGGTTCTGGCCATTGATGGTCAACAATGGGCCAAGGCTGAGGATGGTAAAGACAATCAGGCCCCACAGCCAGACGACGCCTTTTTGGCGGCGTACCGCAAAGCCGAGGAGGGCCAGGGCCAAAATACCGTAGCCTAAAAAGAGCGTATTGGCATCGCTGAAGCGGCTGGTGCCTTCGATCACGGCGCGAAGTTCGGTGATCCAATCAACGCCGGCCAGCGGGTGCAGCGGAGTGAGCGTGAACAGCCCGGCCAGGTCGGCGCTGAGTTTGAGTCCTTCGCCCCAACCCGGTTCGGCGTAGGCCGGGTCGAGAAAATCGGGCAGCACGGCGGCTATAAATGGAGCGGTAAAAATCAGGGTGAGCAGGCCCATCAACCCCACCGAAACCAGATTTTTCAGCCAGGAAAAAGTATCTCGATGAGGCAGCCATTCGCCAAAAAAGATCAGCAAGGTAATGAAGATGAGAAACACGCTGTAGGTTAGTTCCGCATAAATGCAGAAGGCGGCAAACAACGCGGTCAAGACAATGGTTTTGAAACTTCCGGCTCGCAGCGTTTTGAGCAAAAATAGTGTATAAAACGGAAACCATTGGATGGTGACAAAATTGTAATGGCCCAACGCCACGTACATCATCCGGCTGGCGGAAAAGGCGTACACCGCGCCGGCGGCAAAGGCGGCCAGGTAGGGAACCAGCGGGCGAGTGGTAGTCGATGGGCGAGGAAGAAGGTAGAGCGAGAGCAGGAACATCCCATAGGCGCTGGAAATGTAAGAGAAGAGCAGGGTGAGATTATTGGCCAGGGGCAACGAAAAAGCCAGTTGCAGCGGCAGGCCAAACGCGGCGTTGAACAGGTTGAAGGTGTAGGTGGTCAGGTGGATGCCCAGCGGGAAAAAAGTATAGGTGGACACCAAGGGCGTTTGCCCCAGGTTGAGCGCGCTGAATTTTAACCACCACATATTCCAGATAAAGGTGGATTCATCAAAAGCCCAGGTTGCTTCGCCGGGGATGTGAGTGGCAAGATGCGCGGCCAGCGGCCAAGTGAGCCACAGCGCCAGCAGCGTGTAAAGTGCAATGACAATCAGATGTGGATGTAGGTGTTTGTTCATAGCGGGTATGATACCACGACTGGCATAATTGGGAAATCGAGTGGTGTTTGTGTTATAATAAATGAAGTGATTTTTATAAAAATTCAGCGTAAGGAAAAGGTGTGGTATGCCTGTATTAAATTTAGTGGTCAATGGCGAAGCAAAAGAATTAGATATTCCCCAATCTCGATTTTTAGCCGAGGTGCTGCGGTACGATTTGGGCCTGACCGGTACCAAAATCGGCTGTAACGAGGCCGAGTGCGGAATTTGCACGGTTTTGGTGAACGGTACGCCGGTCAACGCCTGTGTTTATCCGGCGTTCAAGGCCCAGGGCGCGGTGATTGAAACCATCGAAGGCTTATCGAGCAACGGCCGGCTTCATTCCTTGCAACAGGCGTTTGTGGATCACGCCGCCACCCAGTGCGGCTTTTGCACGCCGGGCCTGATTATGAACGCCAAGGCGCTGCTGGATCGCAAAGCGGCTGCCGGCGAGCCGGTGACCGAACACGACATCAAGGTGGCGTTAAAAGACACTTACTGCCGCTGCACGGGCTACGCCAGCGTGATCCGGGCCATTCAAGATGCGGCGGGCCAGCATGTGCCGCCCCAAATTCCCGATGTGCAGATGCCGGGGCAGGCGGTAGGCCGGCCTCTGCCCCATCCCACTTCGATAGATAAGGTCACGGGGCGGGCGCTCTACACCGATGATTATCACTTTCCCGGCATGCTCTATGCCCGCACCAAGCGGGCCGGCGTGCCGCACGCTAAAATTCTCTCGATTGATACGGCTGCCGCCGAAGCGCTGCCGGGCGTGCATGCGGTACTCACGTATCACGATGTGCCGGGCCGCAAAAATCACGGGCTGGTGGACATCGATTGGCCGGTGTTGTGTTATGACAAAGTGCGTTACACGGGCGATGCTGTGGCCATTGTGGCCGCGGACAGCGCCGATATTGCGGCGCGGGCGCTTGATCTGATCAAAATTGAGTACGAACCGCTGCCGGTGGTTTCCGGCCCGGTGGCGGCCCGCGAGTCCGATGCCGCCATTTTGCATAAAGATCGGCCGGAGGGGAATCTGCTGAAGCACATCAAAGTTCGAAAAGGTGAAATGGACGCTGGTTTTGCCCAGGCCGATGTAATTGTGGAGCGTACCTATCACACCCCGATGACGGAGCACGCCTTTTTAGAGCCGGAATGCGCCATTGGTCTTCCGGAGGGTTATTCTCCGGCTGATTTTGGCGGGCCGGTTGATGCTGCGGTGGATAAAGGCGTGCGGGCTGTTCACTCTAAGTTGACAGTTTACGTGGGCAGCCAGATTCCCTATGCCGACCGGGATCAGATTGCGGCTTCGCTCAATTTGGAAAAAGATCAGGTGCGGGTTATCGGCACGCTCATCGGCGGGGGGTTTGGCGGTAAAGAGGATATTATGGGCCAGATTCACGTGGCCCTGTTGGCCCAAAAAACGGGGCGTCCGGTCAAAATGCTGTATACGCGCCAGGAAAGTCTGGAAGTGCATCCCAAGCGCCACGCCACGGTTATCCGGGTCAAAACCGGTGCCACCAAAGAGGGGCGTCTTACCGCGGTTGAGGCCGAATTGTACGGCGACAGCGGGGCTTACGCCAGCCTGGGTGAAAAAGTGATGACTCGCGCCACCACCCACGCCTCCGGGCCGTACGATGTACCCAACGTCAAAATAGATTGTTACGCCATGTATACCAACAATCCCCCCAGCGGCGCGTTCCGTGGCTTTGGCGTCACCCAGAGCGCGTTTGCCGTGGAAAGCAATATGGATCTGGTAGCCGGGGAATTGGGGCTGGACCCGGTAGCGTTTCGCCGGCTGAATGCGCTTGATGTGGGCGCGGTGACGTGTACCGGCCAACTGCTGCGCGAGAGCGTGGGACTGAAAGCGTGTATTGATGTGTTGGACCAAGAGATAAAGGCGCATCATGCGGCTAAAAATGAACCATTCCGCTGGCATTGGCGGGAGGGCAACAAACATTATGGCTGGGGCACGGCCCTGGCTTACAAAAATACGGGACTGGGCGGCGGCGCGCCAGATAAATCGGAGGCGGAGGTTGAACTGTGGATTGATGCCGAACGCGGTGCGGTGGCCGAAGTTCGCACCTCGTCGGCGGAGATGGGGCAGGGCTTGCCGGCTGTATTGGCCCAGGTAACAGCGGAAGAGTTGGGCCTGCCGTACACCCACATCGATGTGCTGTTGAGCGACACCGATCATACCCCGGATGGCGGTCCCACCACGGCCAGCCGCCAAACCTATGTGAGCGGCAATGCGGCTCGCCACGCGGCGCTCAGTATACGCCAGCTTTTGGCCAATGTGGCGGCAGAACGGCTGGATTGCGCCCCAGATGAACTGGTTTTTGCCGAGGGTCGGATTCGGGTCAACGGGCATCAGATTGATATAGCCCAGGCGATACAATGGGCCAAAGAAGAGGGGCGCGAAACCAAAGTTTCGTACGAGTATTGGGCACCTAAAACTCAGCCATTGGGTACAGGCGGTGATATGCACGTGGCCTTTGGTTTTGGGGCGCAGGCCGCTTTGTGCGCGGTGGATATGGAAACCGGGAAAATCGACGTCAAAAAAATCATTGGCGTGCATGATGTGGGCCGGGCCATCAACCCGCAAACGCTGCACGGCCAGATTGAAGGCGGCATTGTGATGTGCATGGGCTACGCTCTCACCGAACATTTTGTCACCGAAAATGCCCAACCCTGGACCACAGTGCTGGCCAAATACAAGATGCCCAGCATCAAACACACGCCCGAAATCATCTCCCGCGTGGTAGAGCATAACACCGCCGAAGGCCCGTTTGGGGCTAAGGGGGTGGGCGAACTGCCCAGCATTCCCACGGCTCCGGCCATCACCAATGCCATCACCAATGCCACCGGTGTGCGGGTGATGAGCTTGCCGGTGGATCAGGATACTTTGTTGCAAGCCATCAACGCCGGTCAGCCGGAGGTTCTTAAGGCGTGGGGTGAATAAATCTTTCTGATCTTTTGACAAAAAAAGCAGAGGCGATATAATTGTGAATTGTGAATGATGAATGGTTAATTATTAATTTTTATTTTCATTAGTAATTAATAGTTAATAATTCACAATTAATTATTAGCTGGCCTCGGTGGCGGAATTGGCATACGCAGCAGGTTGAGGGCCTGTGCCCGTTAGGGCGTGAGAGTTCGAGTCTCTCCCGAGGCATTATGACAATTTAAGGTTAAGGCTGTTGGGACTCAAACCATAGTTTTACCGTACCTTTTCAATAATCTGGGCAGAGTTGGTTGAACTTGTCGAAACCAACGGGCTTTGACAGGCTCAGACCTCGTTCCCCCAGAATATTGAGAAGATACGTTTTACCACAATGAAAGAACTATGCTTGAAAATTTCAGTCCTTTCATCCTTTTGCGGTTCACCAGTT
>CAZTFF010000020.1:34604-97200 GCA_964612485.1 uncultured Caldilineaceae bacterium | reverse complement strand
AGGAGAGGAAAAATGAAGACCCGTCATTTTTTGATGTTGGCCCTGTCTATCTTGTTGTTGAGCGCGTGTGGCGGCGCCTCGTCGGAAAGCGAGCCGCCTACGGCTACCACTGCGGCTGAAATGGCCGAGGCTGTTGCCCCCACCGAAACGCCCACGCCTGAACCCGACCCGCCCACAGCCACCCCAACGATGGTGGAACAATCTCCCACCGATACCCCGGAACCAGAGGTTGAGCCAACCGATACGCCGGCAGAAGAGGCGGCTACAGAATCTGATCCGACCAATACGCCTCAACCCGAGCCGGAACCAACGGACACCCCCGAACCCGATCCTCCCACACCCACCCCCGAGCCGGCAGTTCAGGCGGGCGGCACCGCCGGATTCCGCAATAATTTAGGCACCGCCGACCAGTTTGTGCTGAACCTGACCGGTGTTCCCGCCCCGCCGGAGGGCCAGGCGTACCAGGGCTGGCTGGTGGCCGATGACGGCAGCGCCACCAATGTAGGCCCTCTAACGGTAAATGCCGATGGTACTGCGACCCTCCAATGGAATTCGCCCGGCACCGAAAACCTGTTGAGCCGCTATAGCCGCCTGGAAGTATCGCTTGAACCGGCGGGCGGCAGTGAGTCTGCCATCGGCCCGGTAGTTTTTGCCGGGGGGATGGAGGCTGAAGCATTGGCCAATGCCCGCCGCCTCTTTGTAAAGAATCAGGGCGAACCGGCGACCCCGTTGGATACCGCTTTTTTGCCGGGATTGATCGCTCAAACCGATATTGCGGTCCAGCACGTTCAAAATGCGGTGAACGCCGGCGCGATTGGCGCGCTGCCCGAAACGCGAACCCACCTGGAACACGTGGTCAATATTCTTGAAGGGGCCGCCGGCCCTCGTTTTGGTGACCACGATGGCAACGGCAACGCCGAAAACCCCGGAGATGGTTTTGGGGTGGTTGGGTATACGGAACAAATTTCTACCTTGTTGAGCGGGCAGCCCGCCGTAGTTGAAGCGGCCACCGCCGTGAAAAACCAGGTTTCTGCCCTTCAAGACAAAAGCCTGGAAATTCTCCAACTTGAAGATATGGCTGCCGCCAATGCCCAACTGGCCGAACTAAAAACCATGGCCGATCAGCTTAGAGCCGGTGAAGTAGCCGCGCTTTACCAGGCCGCCCAGCAGGGCGTCAGTTTTGAGGTGACATCGCTTGAATAATGAATCTTGGTGCGAATACGTAATTTCAAAACAACCTTAACAATTAACATCCTTTCCCTGCCAAAGGAGCCGGATCATGCTGAAAAAAATCCGTTCCAGCCTGAGATACAAAATAGGCGTGATGATGCTGCTGCTCAGTCTGATTCCTCTGATCATTGTCGGAGGAATCATTCTCTCGGCCACGGTATCCCAATTGACCGAGTTCTCTACCCGGCTGCAAGCGGCGGAAAACTCACTCCGTTCCGATGTGGTGGGGCGAAATCTGACCGGCGCGGCGGCGGATACTACCGTTGACATCGACACTTATTTACTGGAGCGTATCGGCGATGTGCGCCGTTGGAGTGAAGAAAGCGTGGTGATTGAAGCCGCCCGCCAGGGCACGGTGTCGGCTCAACAAAACGGCCTGGCCGGGCTTGGCCCGGACGAAGTAAAAGCGCAGTTGGCCGGCGGCCTGTTTGTACCCATCGATTCGGATACATTTTCTGAAGCCCTTTCTTTTGTATTTCAACAGACCGAACGCCCGGAAACTCCCTTTGTAGAAATCATTATCACCGAGGCCAACGGGATCAACGTATTGATCACCCGCCCGGTAGAAAAAATTGCCCATCAGGATACCGGCTGGTGGCAAGAGGCCCGGATGCAGGGCCAGGCCGGCATTGGTATCACCCCGGTGCATTGGGATGAGGCCACCGGCCTGCCCGTGGTAGGGCTGGCCCTGCCCATCATCGATCCCAATACCAAAGAAGTGCTGGGCGTGATCCGGGGGTTGGTCAAACTTACCGAATTACAGCGCCGCCTTTCCCAAAAAGCGGTCAGCAACGGGGCCGATATCCGCGTCTTTACCGCTGAAGGCGAATTGATTGCTGATACCGTTTCCCAACACAGCCCGGACCAGATTCTGGCCGAATCCGGCAATATGCTGTCGCAAAATTATGCGCCGGCCCAAAAAGCCCTGGCGGCCACGTCGGGGGTGGAAGGAGCCGGCTCGATGGTGGTTGAGACAGAGTCTGGCCGCGACATTGTGGGGTATGCCCAAACCGGCGGCAGCGATTTTTACGATGCCCCGGCCCAGCTTTCCGGCTTTGACGGGTTTCAGTGGGGAGTCACCGTGGCCCAGCCGGAACGTCTCGCTTTGCAGGTGCTTTCCGCTCTAATTGAAGCGGGGCAGGAATTTCAACAATTGCCCGGCCTGCTCAGCGGCCTGTTTGGAGTAGTGATTGTGGCGGCGGCAGTGATGAGCCTGATCGGCGCGATTCTGCTGTCCGGCGGAATCACCGGCCCGTTGATCGAACTGAGCGGCATGGCCCAGCGGGTCCGGGCCGGCGATCTGGAAGCCAGGGTGGATGTGCGCTCCACCGACGAGGTAGGCGTGCTGGCCGGGACTTTCAATACGATGACCGCCGGCCTCCGCGAGCGTGAGCGGGAACGGGATATTTTTGGCCGCGTGGTTTCGCCCGAAGTGCGGGAAAAGCTGCTGGCCGGCGCGCTGGACCTGGGGGGCGAAACCCTGTGGATCGCCGTGCTCTTTTCCGATATTCGCAGCTTTTCCACTATTTCCGAGCAGATGACGCCCCAGGAAGTGGTAACATTCCTCAACGAATACCTGGCGGAAATGACCGACGCTATTCGGGAGTGGGGCGGTTACATCAATAACTTTATTGGCGATGCCATTGTGGCCGTGTTTGGCGCGCCCATTGACCAGCCCGATAAAGAATGGCGGGCCGTGGCCGCGGCCATGGCCATGCGGGAGCGGCTGGTTGAACTCAACGAGCGCCGGGCCGAGCGGGGCGAGCCGCCCATTGGCAACGGGATGGGCATCAGCACCGGCGAGGCCGTGGCCGGGCAGATTGGCTCGTTGGAGCGCCTGATGTATACCGTCATCGGCGATACGGTGAACGTGGCCGCCCGGCTGGAATCGCTCACCAAGGATTATCCCGAACATCCGATCCTCATCAACGGCCCCACCGCCGAGGCGTTAAAAGATCGGGATGATCTTACGCTCAAACACATCGGCCCGGTGCAGGTCAAAGGCCGCGCCGAGCCGGTGGATGTATATGCCGTGGTCGATTGGCAGCGGCCGGTGGGGTAATTGTTAGAACAAAAGTCGTGTTGATTCCGGCCTCTAAAAGCGGTATAATAGAGACATTGAGCGAACTTAACATTTACACCCGGCTCTTGCGGCCCATACTCCAGATCGAGGCTTGAACGGCTCATGTCAAAACCATGGCTGAAGTTTTACGATGATGAAGTCCCGGATGAATTGCTCATCCCCCCGCTTACGCTTCCCGATTTATTGCGCCAGGCAGCAAAAAACTATCCCCGCCAAACCGCCACCATTTTTATGGGCGCGCGGCTGACGTACGCCCAATTGCAGCAGCATGTGGATAAACTGGCCGCCGGCCTGCACCATCTGGGCATCAGCAAAGGCGACCGGGTGGCGATTATGATGCCCAACTGCCCCCAGGCCATCATTGCTTACTATGCGGTGGTATCGCTGGGCGGGGTAGTGATCATGACCAACCCGCTTTATGTGGAACGGGAATTGGAACACCAATGGGGCGATTCTGAGATAGAAATCGTTATTAGCCTCGACCTTTTTTGGCCCAAGATCGAGGCCGTCAAACAAAAATTGCCCCTTCAGCACGTGATCCTCACCGGCGCGCACGAATATCTCCCCTTTTTCAAACGAACCCTGGCCCCGCTGGCGCTCCGCCGTCAGGGCAAATGGGTTGATGTCACTTACAGCGATACGGTTCATTCTTTCCAGGAGTTGATCAAAAAACAGCGCCATCGCCCCCCGGCGGTTTATATTTCTCCCGATGATCTGGCCTGCCTGCAATACACCGGCGGCACCACCGGCCTGCCCAAAGGCGCGATGCTGTCGCACCGGAATTTGATCGCCAGCCTGGCACAAATCCGCTCGTTTTTGTTGTTTGGTCATCAGGATGCCGAGGATATTGCCCTGGCCATTATGCCCTTTTTCCACGTGTACGGCATGAACGGCATTATGAACCTGGGCATATTTTTGGCCGCCACCCTGGTGTTGATCCCCCAGCCCGAAATCAAGACCATTGTTGATGCCCTGGCCGCCGAGCGCCCCACTTTTTTTGTAGGCGTGCCCGCCTTGTTTGTGGCCCTGAACAACCACAAAACCTTTGACCGGATCGATCTGACCTCTATCAAGGCCATGTTCAGTGGCGCGGCTCCCCTGCCGGTAGAAGTGATGGAAACGTTTGAGGCCCGCACCGGCGCGCGCATTGCCGAAGCCTACGGCATGACCGAAGCCTCATCCGTTACGCACGTAAATCCCCGCAAGGGGCTGCGTAAAATCGGCAGTATCGGCGTGCCCATCATTGGCACCGATGCCAAAGTGGTGGATATCGATGATCCTTCCAAAGAAATGAAAGTAGGCGAATCGGGCGAGCTGCTGGTGAAGGGGCCGCAGGTGATGCAAGGCTACTGGCGCAACGAGGCCGAAACCGCCCACGCGATGCACGACGGCTGGCTGCGTACCGGCGATATTGCCACCATGGATGAAGACGGCTACTTTTACATTGTGGATCGCAAAAAAGATCTTATTCTGAGCGCCGGCTACAACGTGTACCCCCGCGAAGTGGAAGAAGTGCTGTACCAGCACCCCAAAGTGCTGGAGGCCGCCGTCATCGGCCTGCCCGACAGCGTGCGGGGAGAAAAGATTACGGCCTATGTAGTGCTCAAATCCGGCGAAACGGCCAAACCCGCCGAAATTCGCGCCTTTTGCCGGGAGCGGTTGGCCTCGTACAAACAGCCCCGTACCGTTATCTTCCGCGATGACCTCCCCAAAGCCATTGGCGGCAAAATTCTCCGCCGGAAACTCCGGGAAGAAGCGTTGCAGCCGTCAGGCCAGAAATAGGTTTTCCTATCATTCTGTATCTTTTCAATAATCTGGGGCAGAGTTGGTTGAGCTTGTCGAAACCAACGGTCTTCGACAGGCTCAGACCTCGTCCCTCGAAATATTGAGAAGATATATCATTCTGTCGGATCATTCGCTTACCGGCTGCCCTTTCTTTCAAAACATCCTGTTCCCATGTAAAATACCCGTATGCAAGAAATATTGTCAGATTTAGAAATCTGGCGGGCGCGAGGCGATTCTATTGCCCTGGCAACCGTCATCCATACCTGGGGATCCTCGCCGCGCGCGCCGGGCGCTAAAATGGCGGTCAATCAGCGAGGCGAAATGATCGGCTCGGTGAGCGGCGGCTGCGTGGAAGGCGCGGTGGTTGAAGCCGCCCTGCGCGTGTTAAAAAGCGGCGCGCCCCGGCTGTTGCATTTTGGCGTGGCCGACGAAACCGCGTGGGAGGTAGGGTTGGCCTGCGGCGGTACCATCGAAATTTTTGTGGAACGCCTGGATTGGTAGGTTTCGGGCACGTGAAATCGGCCCCAAAACGGCCTCTTGAGTAACGGAACAACGTGGCGTGTATTGAAGGGTGACGTTTAAAGGGCAGCCAACCGGCCCGCGAAAAAATCTAATCATTGGCAGCCGGACCGAACGATGTCTCTTTTCGATCAATTAAAACAATATATTCAAACTGACCAACCGGCCATTTTGGCCACGGTGGTGCGCGGTCCGGCGGAGTTTCTGGCGGCCAAAGCGTTGGTGTCTGCCGGCGGCGTAGAGGCAAACCGCTTGCTGGAAATGCCGGTAGCCGATCAAATTCTGGCCGATGCCCGGCGTTTTTTGGAGCGCCGGGGTACCTTTACCCAGGCGTATACCCTGGAAGACTCAGTAGATATTGAAATTTTTTTCGAGGTGTACCGGCCCGCGCCGCGCTTGATCATGGTGGGCGCGGTTCACGTGGCCGCGGAAGTGGTAACGTTTGCCCAACGATTTGGGTTTCGAACCTTTGTAGTGGATCCCCGCACCGCGTTTGCCACCCCGGCCCGCTTCCCGCATACGGACACCCTGCTCACCCAATGGCCCGATGAGGCCCTGCCGCAGATCGGCCTGACGCCGGACACGGCGGTGGTGGTTTTGAGTCACGATCCCAAACTGGATGATCCCGCGCTCAAGCTGGCCCTGCCCAGCCCGGTTTTTTACGTGGGCGCTTTGGGCAGCCGCAAAACCCACGCCCAACGCGTCGAGCGCCTGCTGGCCGAGGGTGTGAGTCAGAAAGATTTAGATCGACTCTACGCCCCCATCGGCCTGAATATCGGCGGGCGCTCTCCGGCGGAAATCGCCCTCAGCATCATTGCTGAAATTGTGGCCGCGCGCAACGAAAAACCCATTGCATTGCAGAAGTGAGAAGTGACAAAGATTCGACCACCCTGCTACCCTGCAACTTTGCTACCCTGAAAGGTGAACCTCTATGACCATTAACGGCTACTATCGACATCCAACCCTACATAAAAATACCATTGTTTTTGTCTGCGAGGATGATCTGTGGGAAGTTCCCGCTAAAGGCGGCGTGGCCCGGCGGCTCACGGCCAATCTGGGCATGGTGTCGCGCCCGGCCTTATCGCCCGATGGCAAACTACTGGCCTTTGTGGGCCGCGAAGAAGGCGACAGCGAGGTGTACGTGATGCCCGCGGCGGGCGGTTCGGCCACGCGCTTGACGTGGCTGGGCAGCATGACCTCGGTGCTGGGCTGGACGCCGGAGGGCGATAAAATCATTTTTGCCAGCAGCGCGGGCCAGCCTTTTTTGCGGCTGACCCCGCTGTACGCCATCAGCCCCGACGGCGGGCAGCCGGAAGCCCTGCCGTACGGCCCGGCCCACGCCATCACCTTTGGGCCAGACGGCGGCGTGGCGCTGGGGCGTCGGGCCAGCGATTTGGCCCGCTGGAAGCGGTATCGCGGCGGCTCGGCGGGCGATATCTGGATCGATACCAAAGGCAGCGGCCGCTTCAAACAGTTCTTGAAGCGGCTCAAAAGCAACATGGTCAACCCTATCTGGTTGGAAGAGCGGCTCTACTTTTTGTCTGATCACGAGGGTGTGGGCAATCTGTATTCCGCTACCCCTGCCGGTAAAGATGTGCAGCGCCATACGCATCACCAAGATTATTATGCGCGTCATCTTCACACCGACGGGCAGCGTATTGTGTACCAGGCCGGGGCCGACCTGTACCTGTTTGATCCGGCCCAAGATAAATCCACCAAGATCAGAATCGATTTCCACAGTCCGCGCGTGCAGCGTAACCGCAAATTTGTGAAAGCGGCCAACTATATGGATCATTACACCCTGCACCCCAAAGGGCACAGCGCGGCGCTGACCTCGCGGGGCAAGCCGTTTGCCATGTCGAATTGGGAAGGGGCCGTGATCCAGTACGGCGAATCTCAGGGCGCGCGCTACCGCCTGCCGGAGTGGCTCAACGATGGGCAGCGGCTGGTGATGGTCAGCGATGCCACCGGCGAGGAAGTGCTGGAAATTCATAAAGACGCCACCCAATCGCCCACCGACCGGGGGGTGGAACAACTGCTGAATCTGAACATAGGCCGCCCGCTGTTTTTGCGGGTATCGCCCACGGATGATGCGCTGGTTTTTGGCAACCACCGCTACGAGTTGGTCCACATCGATCTGGAAACACGTGAACTGAAGGTTTTAGACCGCAGCCATTACGGCCGCATTGCGGGCCTTGATTGGTCGCCGGATGGCAAATGGGTGGCCTACAGTTTCCGCACTTCGATGTTCACCTCGGCCATCAAATTGTGCCACGTGGAAAGCGGCGAAACCCATTTTGTGAGCCAACCGCAAACCTATTTTGATCACAGCCCCAGTTTTGATCCGGCGGGCAAGTACCTTTATTTCATTTCGTATAGAGATTTTGATCCAGTTTCCGACAGCCACTATTTTGAACTAAGCTTTCCCCGGGGCGGGCGGCCCTACCTGGTAACGCTGCAAAAAACGTTGTCTAATCCTTTCATTCCGCTGCCCGGCGAGCCGCCCGCCGATGAAGAATGTGAGGACGATGAAGAGAAAGACGCGGGCAACGATTCTGACGCAAGTGAGGCGAAATCAGACAAAAAGACCGCGCCTCAGGGAGAAAAGAAGCCGGTTCAAATTGATGTAGACGGCATCCGGCAGCGCGTAGCGGCGTTCCCGGTGCCGGAGAGCCTCTACCAGCAGATTGCGGGGGTGATCAAGGGCAAGGTGCTGTTTACCTCGTTTCCCATCGAGGGTAGCCTGGGGCGTGAAAGATGGTCGGATACCCGGGTGGGCAAGGGCGCGCTGGAGGTGTACGATCTGGCCCAGCGGAAAAAAGAGTTCCTGGTAAGCGGGGTCAATGAATTTGATGTGTCCCGCGACCGCAATTTTTTCATCTATCGTTCCGGTAAAAATTTGCGGGTGCTCAAAATTGGCGAAAAGCCCGATAACAATGCCGGGGGTCACACCAAAAAAAGTGGCTGGCTCGATTTGAACCGGTTGCGCGTGGCCGTGAACCCGCCCGGCGAATGGCGGCAAATGTTCCGCGAGGCGTGGCGGTTGCAGCGCGACCATTTCTGGACCGAGGATATGTCGGCGGTGGATTGGCAGTTGGTGTATAAACGCTATCTGAAACTGGTTGACCGGGTGGCCTCGCGGGCCGAGTTCTCGGATTTGATGTGGGAAATGCAGGGTGAGTTGGGAACCTCTCACGCCTACGAGTTAGGCGGCGATTATCGCCCCTCGCCGCGCTATCCCCAGGGCTTTTTGGGCGCGGATTTTGAATATGATCCTGCTGCGGAAGGGTATCGTATCAGCCATCTGGTTTCCGGCGATTCCTGGAACGAGCGGGAAGACTCGCCGTTGAACCGCTTGGGCGTTGAGGTGCAAGAAGGGGATATTCTCCTGGCTATCGATGGCCGGCGATTGAGCGAGACGGTTTCGCCGGAGCAACTGCTGGTGAACCGGGCCGGGGTTGAAGTGCAGTTAACGTTTGGAAATTCAGGCGAGGAAACAGATCCGTCAGACGAGGATACCGCCTGCCAGCCTACCCGCACGGTGCTGGTGAAAACATTGAGCAATGAGAAGCCGGCCCGCTACCGGGAATGGGTCGAAAACAATCGCCATCGGGTGCACCAGGCCACGGAGGGCCGGGTGGGGTACGTCCACGTGCCGGATATGGGGCCGGCGGGCTTTGCCGAGTTTCACCGCTATTACCTGGCCGAATCGGAGCGGGAGGGGCTGATTATCGACGTGCGCTTCAACGGCGGCGGTAATGTATCGCAGTTGCTGTTGGAAAAACTGGCCCGCCGCCGCATCAGCTACAAAAAACCCCGCTACGGCCAGATTCGGCCTTATCCCTACCATTCGGTATTGGGACCGATGGTGGCTCTCACTAACGAGTACGCCGGCTCGGATGGCGATATTTTTTGCCACGCTTTCAAGTTGATGGATTTGGGGCCGTTGATCGGCAAGCGCACCTGGGGCGGGGTGATCGGTATCTGGCCGCGCCACTCGCTGGTGGATGGATCGTTTACCACCCAGCCGGAGTTCCCCTCCTGGTTTGTGGATGTGGGGTGGGGCGTGGAGAATTACGGCACCGATCCTGATATTGAAATCGATATCAAACCCCAGGATTACGCCCAAGGCAAAGACCCCCAACTGGCGCGGGCCATCAAAGAAATAATGAGTCTGATGAAAGAAAACCCGCCCCAACTGCCGGAGTTTGGCCCCCCGCCCAGCCGGGCGCTGCCTGAGTTGCCGAAAGTCAAAAAGAAAAAGAAACCTTGAACTTTTGTTCGATTAAAGTTTGCGGCCTTAAAAAATACCCTACATCTAGTGGGGTATTTCATTTTGTGGTACAATATATTGTAGGTTATTCCTGTTTTGACCCCTTTCGTAATTTGAGCGAAGGGGGGCTTCATGGTATAATATCAGTTCTTAAATTGACGTAATGTCTCAGTATGAGATGTGGAGGCAAACTTGCATGGCTAGTGCAGAAGCAGTACAAAAATACGGCGCCGACAGTATTACCGTTTTGGAGGGCCTGGAGGCGGTACGCCGCCGACCCGGCATGTACGTTGGCGGTACAGATATTAAAGCATTGCATCACCTGGTGTACGAGGTGGTGGATAACTCGATTGACGAGGCCCTGGCGGGCGAGTGCGATCATATCCGAATTATCATTCATTCCGATGAGAGTGTATCGGTGATTGATAATGGGCGGGGCATCCCCGTGGCCGAACATGCCCAGAAAAAAGTATCCTCCCTGCAACTGGTGATGACCACGCTGCATGCCGGAGGTAAATTTGATACCAACAACTACAAAGTTTCCGGCGGGCTGCACGGCGTGGGCGTGTCGGCGGTGAACGCCTTGA
This sequence comes from uncultured Caldilineaceae bacterium, assembly GCA_964612485.1. Taxonomy (GTDB): domain Bacteria; phylum Chloroflexota; class Anaerolineae; order 4572-78; family J111; genus JAFGNV01. The sequence goes on along the minus strand of CAZTFF010000020.1, from coordinate 86,723 downwards.
GCGAGTGGATGGCGGTGGAAGTGGCCCGCGACGGCGGAGTGTGGCGTCAGGAGTATAAACGGGGGATTCCCCAGGCTCCGGTCAAAAAAATTGCCGATTTGCCCAAAGGTCGGAAAAATGAAACCGGCACCAAAACCACCTTCCGTTTTGACCCCGAAATTTTTGAGGATGTAAAGGGCTATAATTACCACACCCTGCTGGTGCGTTTCCGCGAAATGGCGTTTGTAACCAAGGGTATCCGTATTACGTTTATCGATGAACGGGTGGAACCCAAAGAAGCGTACACCTTTTATTTTGAAGGCGGCGTGACTTCTTTTGTGCGGTATCTGAATCGTAATCGTAATCCCTTGCACGATCCGGCTTATGTGGAGCGGGAAGTTGACAACATTGGCGTTGAGGTGGCGGTGCAGTACACCGACGCATACACCGAAAGCATCTACGCTTTTGCCAACACCATCCACACCCCGGACGGCGGCACCCATATGACCGGGCTGCGCGGCGCGCTGACCCGTACTATCAATGATTACGCCCGCAAAAACAACCTGCTCAAAGATAACGACAGCAATTTTTCCGGTGATGATACCCGCGAAGGTTTGACGGCCATTGTGTCGATCAAACACCCCGACCCGCAATTTGAAAGTCAGACCAAGGTAAAATTGATGAACGCCGAGGTCAAAACCATTGTTGAATCGGTGGTGGCCGAACGCTTTGCCGGTTTCCTGGAAGAAAATCCCCGCGAGGCCAAAGCCATTATTGCCAAATGTCTGACCTCGTCGCGGGCCAGGGATGCCGCCAAAAAAGCGCGGGAGTTGGTGCTGCGCAAGAGCGCGCTGGAAAGCTCAACCTTACCCGGCAAACTGGCCGATTGCTCCAGCCGCGATCCGGCCAATAGCGAACTGTACATTGTTGAGGGCGATAGCGCGGGCGGCAGCGCCAAACAGGGGCGCGACCGCCGCTTCCAGGCCATTTTGCCCCTGCGCGGTAAAATCCTTAATACCGAGCGTGCCCGGTTAGATAAAATTTTAGCCAACAACGAGGTCAAGGCCCTGATCACGGCGCTGGGCACCGGCATTGGCGATGATTTTAATTTAGAGGGTTTGCGTTACGGCCGCATTATTATTATGACCGACGCCGACGTGGACGGTTCGCACATCCGCACCCTGCTGCTCACCTTCTTCTTCCGTTACATGCCGGAATTGATCGAGCAGGGCCATATGTTTATTGCCCAGCCGCCACTGTATTTGATCAAACATAAGCGGGATGCCACTTACGTGTACACCGAGCAGGAAAAAGAAACGCATCTGAAAAAGATCAACGGTAACGCCGGCGCGATCACTATGCAGCGCTATAAAGGGCTGGGCGAGATGAGCCCCGAACAGTTGTGGGAAACTACGATGAATCCCGAAAGCCGCACCGTTCTGCAAGTTGGTATCGAGGATGCCGCTGCCGCAGACAAAACCTTTGATATGCTCATGGGCAGCGTCGTAGCTCCGCGTAAAAAGTTTATCCAAACCCACGCCAAACAGGTGCAGAATTTGGATATTTAGAGTTGGAGCCAGGTATCATTAACTTCTGGATATGACATAGATCCAAAATTTGGCAGGTGACAGTCACTTCAGAAGTTGAACCTGAAGTGACTGTCACATTTTTCACTTTGGACTCACTGGCTCTAAGAATTTATTCTTAGGACCACCCCATGACGCATCGTCCTTTTCAGCCCAACGTGATTGTTTTTTTCACCGACCAGCAGCGTTGGGATACCACCGGCCTGCACGGCAATCCGTTGAGTCTAACCCCTAATTTCGACCGGATGGCCCGGCGCGGCACCCACATCTATCACTCCCTCACCTGCCAGCCGGTGTGCGGGCCGGCCTGTTCCTGTTTGCAAACAGGGTTGTATGCCACCCAAACCGGCGTCTATCGCAACGGCATCGGCCTTTCTCCCCAGGCTCAAACCCTGGCCCACCACTTTAACCAGGCCGGATACACCACCGGCTACATCGGCAAGTGGCATCTGGCTGCCGATCATAAAGACCCCGTTCCCGAACACGAGCAGGGCGGCTATGAATATTGGCTGGGAGCCAACCTGCTGGAATTTGTCTCGGAGCCGTACCGCGCGGTGTTGTTTGATAAACAGGGCCGGCCCGTCAAACTGCCCGGCTATCGGGTGGATGCCCTGACCGATGCCGCCATCCGTTACATCGACGCGCATCAGGATCGGCCCTTTTTTCTGTTCCTCTCTTATCTTGAACCCCACCATCAAAATCATCTTGACGATTATCCCCCGCCCGACGGCTACCGCGAAGCCTACACCGGCCGCTGGATTCCGCCCGATCTGGCCGCGCTGGGTGGCTCGGCTCACCGGCAGTTGGGCGGGTATTACGGGATGGTCAAACGGCTCGACGAGGCGCTGGGCCGTTTGTTTGATGCCTTAAAAAGCCTGAATTTGCAAGAAAACACCATTGTACTCTTTACCTCCGATCACGGCTGCCATTTCAAAACCCGCAACGCTGAATACAAACGCTCCTGCCACGAAAGTTCCGTGCGCGTTCCCACCGCCTTTTGCGGCCCCGGCTTCAATCAGGGCGACCAAATTCGGCAACTGGTGAGCCTGGTTGATTTGCCGCCAACCCTGCTGGACGCCGCCGGCATTCCCGTGCCGGATCATATGGCCGGGCGTTCCCTGCTGCCGCTGCTGGCCGGCACATCCGAAAGTTGGCCCGATGACGTGTTTATCCAAATCAGCGAATCGCAGGTAGGCCGGGCCGTCCGTACCCGGCGCTGGAAATACAGCGTGGCTGCGCCCGACAAAGACGGTAACAAAGATTCTGCGTCGGATCATTATGTTGAGGAATATCTGTATGATCTGGCCGTTGACCCCTATGAATTGAACAACCTGATCGGCATGGAGTCTCACCAGGAGGTCGCAGCCGCCATGCGGGAACGGCTTCTGCGCCGCATAGCCAATGTGGAAGGCCTCACTCCCACCATCGACCCGGCCCCGCGCCGCGAAAGCGGGCAACTGGCGGTTTCGTTGGATTTCGAATGATCTCAAAAAGTCGAATTAATTGAGGAGCGATGACAATGTCTGAAAAATTTCGTATCATTCAATTTGGGCTTGGCCCCATTGGCAGCGCGGTGGCGCGGCACGTGGCCGAACGACCGGAACTGGAATTGGCCGGCGGCGTCGATATTGATCCCACCAAAGTTGGTAAGGATTTGGGCCGGGTCATTGGCCTGGATCAACCGTTGGGCCTGCCTGTTGCCGAAACCGTAAGCGCGGCCTGGGGTCAACGTGGCGCGGAGGTAGCCATTCATACCACCAATTCCTATTTTGACCTGTTCCAGAGCCAAATTCTTGAACTCCTGTCAGCGGGGTTGGACATTGTGTCCACCTCGGAAGAATTATCCTTTCCCTGGTTGAGCCACGCCGAAGCGGCGGCGCAAATTGATGCCGCGGCCAAACAAGCCGGCAAAACCGTGTTGGGCACGGGCGTAAACCCCGGTTTTTTGATGGACTCGCTGCCCCTAAATTTGACCTCAATTTGCCAGCAGGTTGACTCGATTGACGTAACGCGCGTGATCAACGCCTCGGAACGGCGCGGGGCGTTCCAGAAAAAGATCGGGTCGGGGATGACGGTTGACGCTTTCAGGGCCAGGATGGCCGAAGGCCGGATGGGACACGTGGGGTTGCCGGAATCAATGCAGATGGTGTTTGATACCCTGGGCCGGGAACTGACCCGCTACGAGGAACAGGTTGAACCGCTGGTGGCCGAGGTGTTGGCCCAAACCGATTTTTTTGAAGTGCTTCCCGGCCGGGTCAAAGGTTTGAAGCAGGTGGCGCGTGGCTACAGCGGCGACACTCCCTTTGTAACCCTCACCTTTATCGCTGCCCTGGATGCCGGCGATGGCGGCGACACCATCAAAATTGCGGGCCGGCCCAACCTGGAGATCAACCTAAAAGGCACCAACGGCGATATTGCCACGGTTGCCATGGCTGTCAACGCCATCAAACGAGTGAAAGCCGCCGCTCCCGGCCTGGTAACAATGCGCGATTTGCCGATAGTCACCCGGTAACAGGAGGTTGTAGTGTTGGAAACAATTCAAAGCTGGCTGCTGGAACAGGGCCTGAGTGAGTCAACAATCGCTATTGTATCGCCCGGAATTGGGGTGCTAATGATGCTGGGGTTGAGTTTGGCTGCCTATTTTGTGACGAGGCAAATCATCCTGTCCGCGGTGGTTTTTTCGGCCCGCCGAACCCGCACCCGTTGGGATGATATTCTGATTGATCGCAAAGTGCTGCACCGGCTGTCTTATTTTGCTCCGGCGCTGGTGGTTTACCTGCTCACGCCGCTGGCGCTGACCGGCTACGAAACGTTCATCAGCATTATTCACAATATTGTGTTGATCGGTATGATCGTGGTAGGGGTGTGGACGCTGGACTCGTTTTTGAACGCGATTTTTGACATTTTCCAGACCCTCGACGTTTCCAAAGAAATTTCTATCAGAAGTCCCATTCAAGTGGCAAAAATTATTGCGTATTTCTTTGCCGGTATTTTATTGATTGCCGTGATCCTGGATAGAAACCCTGTCTATTTGCTCACCGGCCTGGGCGCGTTGAGCGCGGTGTTGATGCTCATCTTCAAAGACCCCATTCTGGGTTTTACCGCCGGTATCCAGCTTTCGGCCAACCGCATGGTGTCGCCCGGTGATTGGGTGGAGATGCCTCATTATGATGCCAATGGGGATGTGATCGAGGTGGGGTTGACCACCGTGAAGGTGCAAAACTGGGACAAAACCATTACCATGATCCCCACCTATGCCCTCATCAGCGAGTCGTTCAAAAACTGGCGCGGCATGCTGGATTCGGGGGGGCGGCGCATTATGCGCTCGATCAACCTCGACATCAGTTCCATAAAATTTTGTGATGCGGAAATGCTGGACCGCTTTGCCCGAATCGAGTATATTGCCGAATATATTGCCCAAAAGAAACAGGAAGTAGCCGAGCACAATGAAATGAATCGGGTCGATACCTCTATTCTGGTGAACGGGCGGCATCTGACCAATATCGGCACGTTTCGGGCCTATGTGTCGGCCTACCTGCGCCACCACCCCATGATCAACCAGGAAATGACGTTTCTGGTACGTCAACTACCGCCCAGCGAATACGGCCTGCCCATCCAAATTTACGTGTTCAGCAAAGACAAAGCCTGGGCCAATTACGAGGCCATCCAGGCCGATATTTTTGATCACCTGCTGGCCGTCGTGCCGGAGTTTGATCTGAAGGTCTTCCAGAACCCCACCGGAAACGATTTCCAAAAATTATCAGAGAAATAGAAGAGGGAAACCCGTTCGTCGTTCTGGTATATCTGTTTTGTTTTGGGTATAATGGAAACGGCGCGGTTCCGCGCCGGTACTCTCCCAGGCTTATACGCAATTCGATTCTCTACAGGTGCTCTTAACCATGTTAACTCATTTTCCTCGCCCGCCGCAAGATAACGGCCGGGGCGTCCATTGGAGTCCCAACCAATATTTGTGGGGTAAAGACGATTGGGGTTTTTGGAAATCGCAGCTCCAGGCTATGAACATCAAATGGGTCAAGCTGCTGGATGATGGCGGCGGCTCGGCCCTGGGGCTGGTGAAGCGGCTGGCTGATCTCCAGATCATGCCGGTGGTGCGTTTTTACCGGCAGCGGCCCAACCCCGGACGGATTTCGTCCCGCGAAGCGGATATGGCCAAACGCTTTGTGGAGTTGGGCGCGGTCTATTTTGAAACCAACAACGAGCCGGACCTGGAACTGGAATGGAAAAATCGCCAGCGCCCGGATAACTGGCTGGATATTGTGGTTGATAATTTTATCATCGAGGCCGATATGATCCGCGAGGTGGGCGGCTATTTGCTCTTTCCGGCCTTTGGCCCCGGCGGGCGGGGCAATCCGTTCAAGATGATCATCGAGAAAGGCCGCCGGGATATTTTAGACGGCAATTGCGCCCTGGCTATTCACAACTACTGTTTGGGCCGCCCCCTGGATTACCCCAACGATGCCGTCAATATGCAGGGCGAAGCGTTGACTTTGCAGGCGTGGGAGGAACGGGGCGGGATGTGGGCCTGGGAAATGAGCCACGAGCAGGTTAACGAGCACCGCCGCCAGTTGGCCAATCCCGAGGCCAACATTATGGAAGATTCCACCTGCTTCCGGGCCTACGAATATTTCGACGCGCTGGTCAACGAGGCCGTGGGCCATTCCATCCCCATTTTCACCACCGAAGGCGGCTACAACGTGGGCCAGCGGGCCGGCACCACCTTTGGCGATGATCCTCGCTACCCAAAACCCAGCCCCGATTGGGTAGGGCGCTTGACCGACGAAATGTTCCGCTCGATTGAGCAGGGGCCGGATTATTATTTTGCCTGCATGCCGTGGTTGATCGCCGTGGGCCGGATGGGCATCGGCAGCGTTAATTTTGAAACCCAGGGGCCGTGGTTTACGCATCATTTTGATGAAAAATTTGGCCTCAACGGCCAACTGCCCGTGGTTGATAACCTTACCGCCCGGCCCGGCAGCGTCAAGCAGGATGGCCCCGTGCCGGAAGGGATGTCCAACTTCTACACCGGCCCCGATCTTTCGGATCGGACATTTGATGACCGGTTGAAATACCTGGAACCGCAGGTTCTGCTGGAACCGGTGGCCGATCAAACCAAACCCCATTGGCGGCTGATCGAAGTTCGCTGGGCCGACGAAAAAGAAGCCGGCGGCAAGGCTTACGTTTTTGTGAAGGCGCTGGATAAAAATGGCGATGCGCTGGAAGGCGCTGTTTTCCAGGCCGACCGGGGCGATGCCGTGGACCGGGCCGAAACCAAAGGGCAGTGGGATCAATATTGGGGCAATTATTTGATGACCGGCCTGTTGGGAACTTACCGGATCAGTATAGCTCAAGATGATCTGCCTTCGGATACCTTAACCAATGTGGGCATGGGCACCGAAGATCTGCCTCGCGCCTACGAAGCCACTTCCTTTTTTCTGACATTTCAGAAAGCGCCGGGCGTGAGCGCCCCGCCCGCTCCCTCTTCCCCACTTACGGCCCCCAGGCCCCAACCGGAACCGGAAAATAAGCCGGATACGCCGTCCGAACCGTCATTCCCCAAACCCGATCCCCAGCCGCCAACCCCCGCTCCCCAACCCGAATCTTTCAAACCCAGAGGCGAAAAGCGGTTTGTAGCCCCGGCCCCGCCCCCCATTTCCGGCGACGAAATATCGGCTAAACCAAAGCCGGAGGTGTTGAAAGAGTCGCTCAAAGCGGCGGCCCGGCGTTATATTTTGCCCGTTAACCGAAACTCGGCGCTGTACGAATACGCCAGGGCCAATAATCTGGGCGATTTCATTTCGGCGGAATTTCCCCTGTGCCATCATCAAGTTGAATATCGCGGCCAGGTATTTGAAAAAGGCATTGTGTTTGTCCGGGCCGACGGAACCGGCTCGATAGCGCACGTGCCGTTGTAAGTTTAATTATATCCCAAGGAGGTGTTACGATGTTAGAACATTTTCCCCGACCCCCGCAAGATAACGGGCGCGGCGTCCATTGGAGCCACAGCCAATATTTTTGGGGAAAAGACAAATGGAGTTTTTGGAAAGAACAGATCCAGGCCCTGAAACTCAAATGGGTCAAGGTGCTGGATGACGGCGGTGGTTCGGCGGCGGGTTTGGTCAAACGGCTGGTAGACATCCAGGTGATGCCGGTGGTGCGTTTTTACAAAGAAGAACCCAACCCCGGCCACATGTCGTCCCGCGAGATGGAAACCGTGACCCGCTACGCGGCCATGGGCGCGGTCTATTTTGAAACCAACAACGAGCCGGACCTGGACCTGGAGTGGAAAGACCGCAAACGCCCGGCCAACTGGCTGGATATTGTGGTGGATAATTTCATCATCGAGGCCGATATGGTGCGTGATGCCGGCGGCTACTTGCTGTTTCCGGCCTTTGGCCCCGGCGGGCGGGGCAATCCCTTCAAAATGATCGTTGAAAAGGGCCGCCAAGACCTGCTCGACGGCAATTGCTGCCTGGCTATTCACAACTACTGTTTGGGCCGCCCCCTGGATTATCCCAACGATCCGATTACCACCCAGGGCCAGCCGCTCACCCAGGAAGAGTGGGAGGCGCGCGGCGGCATGTGGGCCTGGGAAATGGGCGTGGACGCCATCAACCAGAAACGGCGCGAGCTGGCCAATCCCAACGCCAACATTATGGAAGATTCCACCTGCTTCCGCGCTTTTGAATATTTTGACGCCCTGGTCAACGATGCGGTGGGTCATTCCATCCCCATTTTCACCACCGAAGGCGGCTACAACGTGGGCCAGCGGGCCGGCTCTACCTTTGGCGATGATGCCCGCTATCCCAAACCCACTCCCGAATGGGCCGGAAAATTGACCGAAGATATGTTCAGTTATATCCAGGACGAAGCGCCCGACTACTATTTTGCCTGCATGCCCTGGCTCATTGCCGTAAGCCGCATTGGCGTATCCGGCCAGCAGTTTGAAAACCAGGGACCGTGGTATACCCATCATTTTGACCAGCAGTTTGGCCTGAACGGCGAACTACCCATCGTGCCTAAACTCAAGGCGCTCGAAAGCCACACGCGCCAGGATGGGCCGGTGCCGGACGGCATGAAGAATTTTTACACCAGCCCCGATCTGTCCGGGCGAAAATTTGACGACCGTTTCAAATACCTGGAACCGATGGTGCTGCTGGACCCGGTGGCCGATCCCTCCCAGCCTCACTGGCGTCTGGTTGAGGCGCGGTGGGCCGATGATCAGGAAGCCGCCGGCAAAGCCTATGTTTTTGTCAAGGCGTTGGATGAAAACGGCGAACCGCTGGAGGGCGCGGCCTTTCAGGCGGACCGCGGCGATGCGGTGGACAAAGTAGAAACCAAGGGATCGATGGACCAGTTTTGGGGTAATTATCTGATGACGGGGACCTTGGGCACGTACAAGATCAGCATGGCGGGCGATCTACCTTCGGATACGTTGACCAATGTGGGCATGGGCAATGAAGTGTCGCCCAAAGATGCGATTGCCACATCTTTTTTCCTCACCTTTCAAAAAGTTGCCATCGCGTCAACGCCCGCGCCGGTGGCGGAAGAGGCGGAACCGGCCCCACCAGCGGAAACAGAAACGCCGGCCCAGCCGGTTGGCCCCCGCGCCGAGTCGCCTGTAGCGGCGGCTCAAACCGCGTCTGATCTAAAGGACGCGTTGGTAGCGGCTTCGCGCCAGTACATCATCCCCATTAATCGCAACTCCGAGTTGTACCGGCACGCGCGGGCCAACAGCCTGGGAGATTTTCTATCGGCGGAGTTTCCTCTGGAATATCAAGGTGTTGAATATCGCGCCCAGGTGTACGAAAAGGGAATTGTTTACGTTAAAGCTGACGGGTCGGGAGACATTGACTACGTGGAGCTTTGAGGCGATTTTGAGAAGATAAAGGATTGATCGGAAGCAGTTCAATTCTTGAGATAATTGTGGGAGAATAAATGAAAACGCGGCTGCTAAATTATTGGGAGATCGTGCGCTCCAGCTATTGGTTTTTACCAGCTTTAATGACAGGGCTGGCGATCGGGCTGTCTTTTTTGACAATTGCCGTTGACCATTTAGCACTATCCAGGCAAACAGAATTGTTGACGTGGGTGTACACCGGCGGGGCGGCTGGGGTCCGAACCCTTCTCTCTACGCTGGCCGGTTCGATGATTACGATGGCCAGCGTTACCTTTTCTATTACAATTGTAGCCTTGTCTCTGGCTTCCTCGCAATTCGGGCCTCGCCTGCTCAATAACTTTATGCGGGATACCGGGAACCAGGTAGTTTTGGGAACCTTCATTGCTACCTTTGTTTACAGTCTGCTGATATTGCGTACGGTTCGGAGTATTGACGACGGCACCTTTGTGCCCCATATTTCAGTCACCGTGGCCGTTTTGCTGGCGTTAGCCAGTCTGGGCTTGTTTATTTACTTTATTCATCACGTGTCAGTGTCGATTCACGTTCAGAATGTCATTGCCTCAGTAGAGCGGGAATTGAACCGGGCGATTGAACGGTTGTTTCCAGAGAAAGAAAGCTATCCGGCTTTTGAATATGAATTGAGAAATAAAAATGACGTGCCGGAGGATTTTGACCAAAATGCGCAGCCGGTTACAGCTGCCTACAGTGGTTATCTGCAATCCATTGACAATGAAGGGCTGATGAAACTGGCAATAAAGCATGATCTGCTGCTTGGACTCGAACATCGTCCGGGGAACTTTATCGCAGCAGGTAATGATCTGGTTAAAGTGTGGCCCGGTGAACGGTTTGAGCAGGGGTTTAATGAAAAGATCAATGAAGCTTTCATTTTGGGAGCACAGCGGCTACGTTTGCAGGATGTAGAATTTGCAATTGAACAGTTGGTGGAGATTGCCTTACGGGCGCTCTCACCGGGCATCAACGATCCGTTTACCGCGATGGCTTGCGTTGACCGGCTGGGTGTGGCGCTGGCTCACCTGGCCGAGCGGCGGATTCCTTCGGGCTACCGGTATGATGATGAGAATAACTTGCGTTTGATGGCCGACTCGGTCACATTTGAGGGTTTAGTAGAGACCGCATTCAATCAAATTCGGCAATATGGCCGTTCGAGCGCAGCGGTAACTATCCGGCTGTTGGAAACTATCGCCGTGATTGCGGCGCATGCGCGGACACAAACCGAGCGTGAAGTTCTGCAACGGCAGGCCAGGATGATCAGGCATGGAAGCGAAAACGCCATACCCGAAGAGTGTGACCGCCAGGATATTAAAGACCGTTATCAGATTGTCACGAAGATACTGGAAATGTCGGTTGCCAACTAAAAAGTGGCAGGCTGTCTTGCCTGAAGCTAACCGATAGCCATCAACCACGATGATCTTTGGGGAAACAGCGCGTTGAGCAAAAGCGTGGGTTCTTCCTCGGCCCAGCAATCGGGAAAGGCGTGGCGCAGTTCTTCTAAACTGCGGTAGCCAAAAAGCAGCTTTAAAAAGACCCGCGGTGGGAACCCGGCATCGCCGTTGTCTTTTTGATTGTCGGTTGATTGCCACTCCTCAACGGCGGTTATTTTACCCTGTTCAAACACCAGCCGCAATCCATCTTGATAGAAGTTGAGCTTGAGTTCTCCACAGTAGCCGGTCATCACCGAATCGACCAGCCGTTTTTCCAGGGCCGGCGCGATGTGGCCGATAAAAGCGGGCAGGTTGGCCACGCGGATGTACCAGCTATAGGGTGGTTTGAGAGGCGCTAATTTGGCATCAAAAGCTTCGTAGGCCGGATGCTGCGATCCCAACTGGAAGCTGATGGTCTCCAGCCGACTTTCTTTGCCATCACCCTGTTGGACTAAATAGGCTTCGCCGCGCGCTTTGAGGGCGCGGGCCACGGTGGGCAGCGCCGCGCGTATCGATACGTGTGGGTCAACCGCCAGGGTCCAGAGCGCAATCCGTGTTTTCCACACATCGGCAGAGAAACTATACGCGCCAATCACACGGTTTTCGGCATCGAGCAGGCAATTGATCCGGGCGATATAGTTCCGGTCGGTAATATCATAACGCCAGTGGGCTTCGGCAGCCGGGGCCGTAATCGGGCCGGTGGAATAATCCCGGTGAAGCGCCACCAACGCGGGAATATCGGCTTCGGTGGCGGGGCGAATTTGATACGGTTCATTTTCGCCGTCTTTGAGTTGCGGCACTTTGGCAATGGGCAGGTCGCGCCCGCCGCCCAACTCCAGGGCGTATTCGTAGCCAAATTGGCGATAATACCAGGGGATGCCGGTGATGCCTTGCATGTGGTGGCCGTAAGCCTCGCTCAGTTGGTGAATAACCTCAAAAATGAGGCGAACCAGGCCGCGCCGCCGGTAGTCGGGATCGGTGCCAACCAGTTCGGGCCGGCCTACCTTGATGGGAACGCCTTCGTAGCGCCACACCTGTGGGATAAGGCAGGTGGCACTGACGATCTTTTCTGTTTGGGTGTCTACAACCAGCACAAAATCTTCCGGCTTCATAGTGGGGTGCCGTCCCGACATTAAAACCCGGGTCCATTGGGGAATGAAGTCCAACGGCTCGTCGGCTTCCGTATGGATTCTGCCGTTGAATTCGGCCAGCGCCTCGGTGTCGGCGGGGCTGGCCAGTCGTAGAACCAGCCCGTTCTCCAGGCTGCGGGGTAGATTAAGGGTGTGATGGGGTGTTGTGGACATTTTGAATATACTCCACTATGTTAAGGGATGAGAATTAATTAACTTCCTCAATTCGTTGGGATATTAGAGATTGGGAGATTTTTAGCCTGAAATCTCTAATCTCCAATTTCTAAATGCGGAAGTTGTTTGATTCCTGCTCCTGAGTATTAGTTTTAACGATTATCGCCGCTGCCGTGGAGTTTATTTCGCTGCCGGCGATCTCGTAATTTTTGGATATTACTTTCGGCCACGTCGTCCATTTCCAACCCTACTTCATCACAGAGCGCGGCGATGTACCAAAAAACATCGCCCAGTTCTTTCTTGAGGGCCAGTTGGGTTTTTTTATCGATCACGCCGTTTTTATCGCGGATCACTTTTTTGATCTTTTCGGCCACTTCGCCAGACTCTCCGGCCAGGCCGAGCGCGGGATACACAAAGTTATGGCCTCGATCAGGGTAGACGGCGGTTTGCCGGGCGGCGGCTTGATACTCACTGAATTTCACGGGGGTTGGTTCCTTTCGGTAATTTTTCTGCCCGTAAGTTACCATCACCGGTGGATACAGGCAAAAAAAGGCCCCCAGCCAGGCTGGAGGCCATTGGTTTCAATCCCTGTGATCGCAGCGGCTTATTCAGCCATCATTTTGTCAAAATCGTCTACGCTCACGGCGGGGGCGGTGGTAAAGCCAATGCCGGTCAATTTGGTGAGCGCCGCCGACGCTTTGACAGCCTGGGCGGTATCGGGCAGCTCTACAATCAGCACCAGATCGTGTTCCCCCAGCAACACGTACCCGGATTTAAGTTCGCCGCCATGTTTTTTGAGCAGCTCGGCGGCTTGATCGGTCCGTTCCGCGCTGATCTTTTTGATTGATTTGGGTGAATATTTTCCAAACATAAAATAAGTGGCCATGAGTATAGCTCCTTTCATTGTTGGCCCGGCGTGGATGTTTTGGGTGAAGCAGTCTCAGTGTAGCATACTTTTGCAACAGTGTAAACGTATCCGGGAAAAGTAACCGTCGCCTTACCGCGTTTTTGGTCGATATGCCCAATTATCTGGTATAATACTCTCATTATTATCGACAAAGTATCGTTTCGTTCTTGAGGGGGACATCATGAACAAAAATGAGGTGCTGCAGCAGTTGGCAGAAATGGGCACGGCCCAAAATCGTAAAGTTTATGGTAAACACGGCGTTAAAGGCGAGCAGTATGGGGTCAGCGTAGCCAATTTGAAGAAGCTCAAAAAGCAGATCAAGGTTGACCAGCCGCTGGCCCAGGCGTTATGGCAAACCGGTAATCACGATGCCCGCTATCTGGCTACGTTGATTGCCGATACCAAAAATATTGACGCCCCCACCCTGGAAGCGTGGGCGCAGGATTTGGATAACTACGTTATAGCCGATACCTTTTCTGGAATGGTCAGCCAGACTCCGCTGGCCCGGCAAAAAATGGAAAGCTGGACCGGCTCCGACAGCGAGTGGATCGGGCAGGTCGGCTGGAATTTACTGGCTCATCTGGCCATGAAAGATAAAAGTTTGCCGGACGATTACTTCCGGCCCTATCTGCAAATCATCGAAAAAGAGATCCACCACCGCAAAAACCGGGTTCGTTATTCGATGAACAGCGCGCTCATCGCCATGGGCATTCGCAACGAAACGCTGCAACAAGAAGCCGTGGCCGTAGCTCAAAAAATCGGTCCGGTAGAGGTGGATCACGGCGAAACCAACTGCCAGACTCCGTCGGCGGTCGAATATATCGAAAAAACCATGGCGCGTAAGAAAAAATAAGACAGGTGGTAGCTCTGTTTTTATCAACAAAAGGAGACACATCACAATGGAAATGGCTATGTTCAGCACCAAGCGCTATGATCGCCGTTCTTTTGAGGCGGTTAATCAAGATTTCGGACACGATTTGACCTTTTTTGAACCTCGCCTGACGCCGGATACGGCGGCGCTGGCCGAAGGATTTCCGGCGATTTGCGTTTTTGTCAACGACGACGTGAACCGGGACACCATCAAAAAATTGGCCGCGGGCGGCACCAAAGTGATTGCCACCCGCAGCGCCGGCTATAATCAGATTGATCTGGAAGCGGCGGAGGAATACGATCTTTGCGTGGTGCGCGTGCCCGCTTACTCGCCGCACGCGGTATCGGAGTTTACGGTGGGGCTGATTTTGACCCTGGGCCGCCAGATTCACCGGGCTTACAACCGGGTACGCGATAACAATTTTGAGTTGCAGGGACTGCGGGGCTTTGAACTCAACCAAAAAACCGTTGGGGTCTTTGGCACCGGTAAAATCGGAACCGCCGTCATTAAAAACCTGAGCGGCTTTGGCTGCCGGCTGCTGGCGTACGATATTTACCGTAATCCTGAGGTCGAAGAACTGGTTGAATACATTGACGAGCCGGTCGAATTGATAAAACAGGCCGACATTATCACCTTTCATATGCCGCTTACTCCTGACACTTACCACATCATCAACAATGAAACAATGGAACATCTCAAAGATGGGGTGTTCATTGTCAATACCAGCCGTGGCGCGCTGCTGGATACCAAAGCCGTTATCGAGGGCCTCAAATCCGGCAAAATCGGCTACCTGGCGATTGATGTGTACGAAGTTGAGAGCGATTTGTTCTTCCGCGATCTTTCCAATGAAATTGTCACCGACGACGTGTTTGCCCGCTTGCTCACGTTTCCCAACGTGCTGGTTACGGGCCACCAGGCCTTTCTCACCGACACCGCCCTGCGCAACATCGCCGAAACCACGCTCAACAACATCACCCAATTTGAGAAAAATGATGCTTGCGAAAACACTATTACGATGGAGAAGGTGAAAGGGTAAGGCTTAGAATCCGCTAAGATTTGTGAATTAGATTAATTGCCTCTTCATGTCATTCTGAGCGACCAACGGGAGCGAAGAATCTCTACAACAGTTGTCCCAAAAATCGTTCTTTGGCCAGAAATCAAGGTTGTGGCTTGCCTTTTTGCCTTTTTCACTACGTTGAAGAAGATGCTACTTGTTGAATATGGAAATGCTGGGCAGCGTTGGTTGAGATTATTATGGAAAAACAACTTGACACGCCCTGCGCTCAATGATATGCTTTGAAATAATGCTGGCTTTACCTAACCCGGACAAAGCCGCTACGCTTACAAGCCGGAACCAATAGGTTAAATACGGTTGGAAATTCTTGTACACTTGGAAGCAACGCGACTAAAACAAGATTTCAACTGGTTAGGCCCTATCCAAAGAGGAGGAACTTACCATGAGCGACATGGATCAAACTGTAGTTTCTAAGGGGGGCGCGGACCAACTACACGGCGCGCCGCAATCCCCTCCCCCGCAGGAGAAAAAAAGAAATCCTTTGTTGATCATCGGCGGCATCGGCTGCGCGTTGCTGTTGTGCCTGGGGCTGCTGCTGGGCGGTGGATTTTGGTTGGCGGGCGACCGTATCTCGGAGTTGATGGCCGGGGTGGGAGCCGAGGTTGAAACACCCACTCTCGCGCCCACCGTTGAGGCCGATACAACACCCCCGCCCACCGAGGAAGCGCCGCCCGATGAGCAGGGCGCGCCGCCCGAACCAACCCAAGAACCAACGGAAACAACCGCCCCGGCGGATACCCCTTCTCCCGAAACTGCCGGTGAACCCTCTTTTGGAATGATCACGTTTGCCCTGGGCGCGACGGACACGTATGATCCGGTTGACCCCGGCACCACTTTTGAAGAGGGCATTACCGAAATCCACGCCATTTTTGATTACACCGGCATGTCGCCCACCGATACCTGGGAGCGGGTGTGGTACCTGGACGGCACGGAAGTTTTGCGCAATTCAGCCACCTGGAACGATCAGTCAAGCGGCCGGTTTGACTATTTTATCGATGCCGGCGGCGATCCTCTTTTGCCCGGAGAATGGAATTTGGAGTTATACGTCAACGATAAACTCCTGTCTACCGGCACGTTTACCATTGAAGCGGAAGAAACCGAAGCGGCGCAGGCCACTCCCACCCCGGAACCGGAAGAAGAACCTACTGCTACCCCCACCTCTACTACGGCCTCCGGTTCGGGTAGTTCGGGCGGCGGAACGTACCGGTTGGCCTTCACCCGCTGGGACGGCGGCCAGCACAACCTGTATCTTGCCGATACCAATGGTAACAACGAGCAATTTATCATGAATCGCGCCGCCGGCCCGTCGTGGACACCCGATGGCGCCACTATTTTTATGTACGGCTCAGAAGGTGTGGACCGTCAGGATCGGAGCGCCAATCCCAATGTGGCCAGTTGTGAATTGGCCGGGGTCAGTAACGGCATTATAGCGATAGATGTTCCCTCCCCGCCTGCCGATATTTGTGTTGCCCGCCCCAATGTTTTTCAGGGGCCGGGCTGGAACGAAGGCACAGCTCGCTGGGCCAATGTATCGCCCGATGGTCAGATGGTAGCCTATGATGCCAAACCCGGCGGCGATTACCGGATTTACTTCCTGGGAACCGCCGATAACCAGCAGTTCAATTACCAGATTATCGGCGAGCAGGCCGATTGGTCGCCCGACAGCCAGAAAGTGGTTTACCGGTCGGGGCGGGATGGCGTGACCGGCATCTGGATTTCCAACCGCGACGACTCCGGCCATACCAACATCACCCAGGGTGGGTCCGACTCCTTCCCCGCCTGGTCGCCCGACGGCCGCAGCATTGCCTTCAGCCGGGATGAAGGCGGCAACGTTGATATCTATGTAATGAACGTTGACGGCAGCAACATCCGCCGTTTGACGGATGCGCCCGGCCCGGATACACTGCCTGTTTACACCCCCAGCGGCGACATCATTTTCCGCAGCGCCCGCACCGGCAGTTGGAGCGTCTGGAAAATGAGCGGCAGCGGGGGCAATCAAACCGAAATTATCGCCAATGCCGGGGTTGGCCCGGATTGGGCTTTCAGCCGGATGGATGTCAAGTAAGTTGTATGCGGATTAGAGTTGACTCAATCGGATGTCGATTGAATATCAGTGAAGTTGAAGACATGGCCCGGCGCTTTACCGGCGCCGGGCATCGATTGGTGGGGCCGGGCGAGCGGGCCGACCTGTACGTGTTCAATACCTGCGCCGTCACCCACATTGCCGCCCGAAAATCGCGCCAGGTGATCCGCCAGATGCGGCGGGCCAATCCCCAGGCCAAGGTGGTGATGACCGGCTGCTACGCCGAACTTTCGCCGGAAGAAGTTGGCGTCTTGGGCGTTGATTGGGTCATCGGCAACGATCAAAAAGATAAATTGCCCGACCTGCTGGCCGAGGCCGGATTTTTGCTCGACGCCGATCCGCTTCCCGCGATTGACGCCGCGCCGCTGTCGTCCATTCAGGCTGATGGACACACCCGCGCCTTTGTCAAAGTGCAAGACGGCTGCGATAATCGCTGCACGTTTTGCATTGTCACCGTAGCCCGGGGCGCCAGCCGCAGCCGTCCGGCGGTGGAGGTGATTGCCGAGATCAATCGCCTGGCCGCAGCCGGGTATCAGGAGGCGGTGCTCAGCGGGGTGCATTTAGGCTCGTACGGGCACGATCAAGGAAATCGGCAGGGGCTTTACCGGTTGGTGCAGGCCATTCTGGCCGAAACGGATATACCTCGGCTCAGGTTGTCTTCGCTGGAGCCGTGGGATTTGGATGGGCAATTCTTCCAACTGGCCCAAAATGAGCGCCTCCTGCCCCATTTTCATCTTCCCCTGCAAAGCGGCTGCGAGGCCACCTTGCAGCGAATGGCCCGCCGCACCACCCAGGCTCAATTTGCCCAATTGCTGGCCGCCGCCCGCCGCGCCATCCCCGATATTTCCATCACCACCGATATTATGGTTGGCTTCCCCGGTGAAACGGAGGCCGAGTTTGAAGAGTCTCTGGCCTTTGTCAAAGAGATGGCGTTTGCCAGGCTGCATATTTTTCGGTATTCGGCGCGTCAGGGAACCGCCGCCGCCGGGATGAAAGGGCAGGTTTCGCCTCAGGTGGCTCAGGCGCGCAGCCGACGCATGCACGCCTTAAACGCCGAACTGGAGCGGGCGTTTCGTAAAAAGTTTGTGGGACGCACCTTGCCGGTTTTGTGGGAAACCAGCGAACCCTACGGCTTTGGCTTGCAGTGGAGCGGGCTGACCCACAATTACAACCGGGTGGTTGCCCAAACCAACGCGGATATTGATTTGCGTAACCGCATTGTCGAAACCAATCTGGTTGGGTTAGCGCCGGCGGCGTTGGTGGGGCAGTTAGCCTCGCCTGGTTAGGCTTGCCAAAATTCATCTGAATAAATGAAGAATCAAAAAGCCGGGCTGCCACAGACCCGGCTTTTTAAAAAAGGAGAAAAGGAGAGTGTCAATTTGCCTATTGACGCCTCCTATTATACCGTTAACCATCCCTTTTAACTTGACGTGTACTCTATGCAAATCCTACGCAACAGGGACGCAAGCAGGACGACCGATGACAACGCCCGCTGAAAGACATCAAAAAAAATGGCCGGATGTGTTGTTGATGATGGTTCTGGCCTTGCTGCCGTTCCTCTTCTTTTGGCGCTTGCTCGCGCCCCAGCCCGCCGACCGGATGCACATTGCCGCCGGTGACTTCACGGAACAATATTTTCCCCTGCGCGCGTTTGCCGCCCGGCAGTGGGTGCAGGGGCAGCCGCCGTTGTGGAACCCTTATTTGTACGGCGGGCAGCCGGCGCTGGCCGATATTCAATCCGGCGCGCTGTATCCGCCCCACGTGCTGGAGGCGTTGCTGCTGGGGTGGGGTGGGCCGCTTTGGGGCGCGGAGGTTGGGTTTCCGCTGTGGGTTTTGGAATTACAGGTGATTTTTCATTTTTCGCTGGCGGCGGTGGGGATGTATTTGTTTGTCCGTCATGTTGGGCGGCAAAACGGCTTTTCCCGGCGACGCGCGCGGTGGGGCGGTATCGTAAGTTCGCTGGCCTTTACCTATGGGGGGTATCTGACCGGCTTTCCCGTCCAGCAAATGACGATTCTGGCCGTCAGCGCCTGGCTGCCGTGGGTGATGTGGGCGGTAAGCGCGATCAACCGGCAGGCCGGTTATCTGTTGGTGCAAAAATCATCACCATGGACTCGGTTGCTGCCGCCGGTGGGATGGGGAGCTTTGGCCTGGGCGTTGGCCTTGTTGGCCGGCCATCCTCAAACGGCGCTGTATATTTTTTACCTGACTCTGATGTTTAGCCTTTATCGAGCGGTGTCCGGCTGGTACGATGCCGGGCCTCTTGAACGGCTAACCCCGCGCCAGGGCATCAAACTGCTGCGGTTTCTCGGTGTTCATATTAGCGGCTGGCTGGCTGTAATTTTGTTGGGGAGCCTGATAGCGGCGGCGCAGCTATTACCCACGCTCGAATTTATCCGCCATTCGCTGCGGGCCGATCTTTCTTATCAGGCTGTATCGGCCGGCTTGCCTCTGAACGAGTTGATCTCCATTCTCTACCCCGGCTACTTTGGCGGATCGCCGGAATACGTGGGCATTGTCACCCTGGTTTTGATCGGCCTGACGCTGGCCTTGGGGCAGCCCCGGCGCGAGATTTTCTTTTGGGCCGGGGCGGGGTTGGCGAGTTTGCTGCTGGCCTTTGGCGGCAACACCTTTCTATACCCGCTATTTTATTTGCTGGCTCCCGGATTTGAGGCGGTGCGGCAGCAGGAACGGGCGTTTCTGGTTTATAGCTTCAGCGCCGCCGTCCTGGCCGGATATGGGGTGATAGTGCTGGCCGGGCCGTTATCTCGCGCGGTCCGGGGAAAATTGGCCCGGTTCGAGAGGGGCGCTCGTGTAGTCATTGTTTTATTTTTTGGGTTGCTGGCGCTCTATCTTTATGGCTCTGTTGCGGTTACAGCACGCGGCGATGAGGTTAATCTGTTTGTCGGTGTGCTGCGCCATCATCTATTTGCCTTATTGTTTTTTGGAGGGACGGCCCTGCTGCTGGCGCTGCGCCGGCGAGGCCGGCTGCGGCTGTGGGGGGTGATGAGCCTGCTGGCGGTGTGGCTGGCGTTCAATCTTTTCACCGTAAATTGGCAATTGAATCTGGAACAGCGGGAGACGGAACCGTTTGAGGGCAGCGATACCGTGCATTTTCTGCAAACTCAGCTTTCCTCTGCGGCCCATATGTTGGCGCAGGTGCGCGTGTCGAGTGGGGGGCTGCTGCCGGGGGGTAACAGCGCGGCCTCAGTTTACCAACTTCAGGATTTAACCGGCAATACGCCGCTGCAACTGGCCCGGGTTGAGGCATTTTACCATCACATGCCCGCCTGGCGGATGTGGCAGTTGATGAATGCGCGCTATGTTGTGGCTGAACGAGATATTGCCGGAGCCGGATTGTCCCTGGTATTTATTGAAAATGACTTGCAGGTTTTTGAAGTGGGCGATCCCTTTCCCCGCGCCTGGTTTGTGGCTGAGACAGAAACTGTGCCCGATGACGATGCGGCGATTGCCCGGCTGGCAGATGATACGTTCGACCTGCGCCGGTCGGCTGTTGTGGCCCGGCCTTTGCCCCAGACTCTCTCAAGGGCTGAAAATTCAACCGTTACACTTTCCAGGTTTACGCCAACCTCCGTTCGAGCAGAGGTAGAGGCATCGGGCACCCACCTGCTGATATTTAGCCAGATTTTTTATCCCGGCTGGCAGGCTTTTGTCGATGGTCAGCCTGCCGATTTACACCGGGTCAATGTGGTGCAGCAGGGGGTTGTTGTGCCGCCGGGCCGCTATATGGTTGAGATTGTTTTTGCGCCGCGCAGTTTGTGGTGGGGAATTATTCTTTCCGGGGCGGGGTTTTTACTGACCGTGCTTTGCCTGGGGATGAGGCAAAAATACAGCCAGTGGGCATAAATTCTTATCACGCGCGATATAAAAAAGCCTTGGCAAAAATATGGCCGAGGCTTTTGGCTAGTGCGGCAGGCTAAACCCGGTGCGTAATGCCGGACAGCAAGCCTTCTCTGCCTTCAAAGGGTTCGCCCACTTCGATGCCGCCCTTCTTGATTTGAAAACTTCTGATCTCTTTTTCATGCGCGCTGCCCCGCATTTTCATCACGGTAATGGCCCGCTGCATGCTGCTATCAATCTCTACATAGCGCATTAAAATGACCGTATCCACCACAAACGGCAGCGTAGCCATCCGCCCGTGCTGGATTTGAAAAACGTCGATGGCCTCATCCAGCAACAGCGACGTCATACCTTCCCGTTTCAGGGCGTTAACCAGCGTATTGTAGATTTCTCGAAGTTCAACCGGAATATCGTCGGTCAGGCGTTGAAAGTGGGCCGTGCTGTCGATAACGACCCGCTCCGGTGATAGAACGCGCAATGTCTCGCTCAGGGGGCTATCTTCCGCTTTTAAACTGCCCAGGAGAACTTCGGGCGAGGTAAAGATGATCTTAAAAAGCCCCTCTTCTTCAAATTTATTCAAATCCCAGCCCAGTTGTTTGGCATCCCGGATGAGGGATTTGGGAAATTCTTCAAACGAAACCAGCAGGCCCGGCTGCCCGTTTTGAATACCGTTGATTAAATATTGCAGGCCCAGCGTGGTTTTCCCCACGCCCGGCGCGCCGCTTATCAGGTTGGCCGTGCCTCTGAGCAATCCGCCTCCGACCATTTTATCCAGTTCTGGAGCGCCAAAAGACAATCTATCTCTTGGTTTCATTGAAATCATCTTGCAGGACCCTTTCTCGATTTTTTTGTAGTTCTAATTGTAGGGCAGGATTGCGTTTGCGTCAATAGTTATGTAGTGAGAAGTGATTCACTCGGTCAGTCACTTCTTACTCATTATTTTCTACTCAAATTGGCGCTGCTGCCAATTGATAATTTTGATCTGGATCGAGCCATCGTTTTTGCACGGGTCTAGAATACATCCTTTTTCCTGGCGTTCTTCCTCGTCCAGGTCAGGATCATTACAATGTTTAGGGTTGATGGCGTAAATGGGGTCGGTGGTGAACTTAAATTCTTCGCTGGCCCGCTGCCCGTTTTCTACCACAACCGCGTACCAGTTATGGGATTTCACGGACTGCTCTTTATCGGCGCCGGGCAGAAGCAGAGCGGAATACCGGCCATTGGCATCGGTGCGGGTGGTAAACTGGCTGCCCGATACACCAACTTCGCCATATCTAACGGTTACGCCGGCCAGGGGCAGGCCATCCACGCCATTGACCACGCCTTTTAAACCGATGTCGGCGCAGTTATTTTCGCTGGAGTGAGAAGAGACCCGGAAGGGGAAAGGCGTAGGCGTTGCGGTTGGCGGCGGCGGCAGCGTGGGCGGACGCGGGGTATTGGTTTTGGTAGGTGTAGGAGTTTTGGTAGGAGTGGGGGTTCGGGTGGGCGTAGGGGTTCGGGTGTTGGTGGAGGTTTTGGTGGGGCCGGGGGTTTTGGTGGGGGTGGGAGTCCAGGTGGGTGGATAATCGTAATCAGGCGTTGGGGTGAACATTGTTACCGGCGGGGCTTCGGATGTTCGTAAAATAGCCACAGCGGTGGCCCGGTTGGGGCTTAGGGGGTTAAATGGAATGTTGGGTTGAATGTAGATGGTCAAATAACACAAAAAGGAGAGTACGGTCATCCCCAGCACAACGGCCAGCAAAATGGTTGTAGTTTGATTATCTAAACGGTCCATAATCCTTCTCCTTTGGTTGATGAACCACGATCTATCGCCCCGCAAAAAGGGTTTGAGCTACGGCAAATTTTCACAAGCGATACCGTTGCCGTCGCGGTCAAAATCGTAAATATCAACCGCCGGCCCGCCAACGGCTTCAAAAAGGCGCTGCGCGTCGGCCTGGGTCACGCAGTCGGAACACGTGCGCGGCAGCACAAAATCGGCGTAGGGCGGCGTACACATTCCCGGGCGGGGTGTGGCCGTAGCAAATGGTTTGAACTGCGAAACTCTTGGCTGCCAGTCGATGTGTTTGACGTTGATGGCCCCTTCGCTCTCGCACGGATTCATAATGCACTCGTTCAGTTGGAAATCCTCATCGTCGGGGCTGAGGCCATCACAATCGCTGGGGTTGTCGGCTAAAATGGGATCGGTGGTAAACAAAGACGATTTACTTACTTTTTCGCCATTGAGCATCAGGTGCGCGTACCAGTTATGCGATTGTTTGACCGCGGTCCGGTCTGTGCCGGGAATCAAAGTTACCCCGTAAACTTCGGCATATTCGGTGGGCACCGACAGGAAAATGCTGCCGGGAACGCCAATTTCGCCATATTGAATCTGGTAACCGGCAATCGGTTCGCCATCGTCTCCCGTAACCGTGTATCTTAATTTGATATTGGCGCAATTATTTTCCCCATCGCCCGTTGTGCCGGCAAAAGGATAGGGCGGGAAAGGCGTGGGGGTGGGTAAGATGGCCGGCGTGGGCGTTTTAGTGGGCGTGGCGGTTGGCGTAGGCGTGTCGGTTCGGGTGGGGGTGGGAGTGCGGGTGTCTGTGGCCGTTTTGGTCGGTTCCGGCGTAAATGTAAGCGTGGGAGTCCAGGTGGGCGGGTAGGTGGGAACCGGGGTAAACGTAGGCGGTTCCAGCGTGATCCCGGCCTGTTGGGTGGCGGCAATCGCGGTGGCCCGGCTGGGGCTTAACGGGTTGAAGGGGACATCCGGCACAAAGTAAATGGTAGCAAAGCATAAACAAGACAGGATAATTAACCCCGCAATCATTGCCACCAGAACGATCAGCACTCGACTATCCATAACCTAGCTCCTTCCTGGTAAATAAAGGGGAAATACTCACTGCACTTTTTGCAAGGTGTATCTTTCTTGCCCGGCTACAGTTTCTATCCCCAAAAAAACGTTTAACTCCACTTGCTGGTTGATCAATTGCTCGGTCATATCTAAAAGTTGTTTTTTCCGTTGTTCTTCCGGGTAGTTGGGGTAGCGCCCCAATTCTCCGGCCAACACTTCGCGGCGAAGTTTCTCTTCGGTTGCTTTATCTATTTGATCCGCGTCCGGTAAGGCCACAATGTAATCGGCATACAACGGATACAGTTTTTCATAGGTTTTGGTGAGATCGGCCCGTATTTGTTCGGCGTTGGTTTCCCATTCGGGCACAATGCTCAGGCCATACCCTTGTTTGGCAATTCTGTATTTTAAGGATAACCACTTTATTTTGGCTTTGATGATGTCGATGTTTTCCGATATCTGGGCGGTTGAAGCCAATTCATTTTCCAAAAAAGCTGTCTTTTGTCGATCTTCTTCAAGTAAAGTTTCTTCCAGGGCGGTGATCGCTTCTTTAGGAGCATGGCCGCCCCGATCTACCAATATGGCCGCTAATTCCTGGGCCCTGATCCACCGGTTTGTCTCCGCTTCCTGAATGGCCTGCGGCAGCGGAATCGCGCTGCCGGGTGGTAAATGCGTCACCTTCTCCGGCAAAAAATCGAGGTCCGGTGGATTGGCGCTCAGGTCCAGGCTTTGCCGGGCCAGTTCCCGTTCGCCCAGCAGCGTGTAGTCTTTCTGTAAGCGCTGCAACATCGGTCGGCGCTGCGCCGCCTGTAAAAACGGGCTACCGGCGGCAATCACAAATGCCTGGTCAATATAAAATTTGGCCAAATCCGGTTCGTTCAGATCGATCAACCCTTCGCCCGCCTGGAGAAAGATGGTCGTTCGGACCGTGTCCGGCAGATCGGGACTCAAGGTGGAGATGGTCGCGGCCATTTCGTAGCTGAATTTGGCTTTTTCCAATTGCCCATCGTTGGCATAGGCTTTGGCTAAAAAAAGAAAATCACCTGCGCTTTCTTTATCGCTTAGCTCCGGGTTGAACAGAAGGCCGGCCAGGGCGGTTTCGGGCCGTTCTTTTTCAATCGCTTCAATGATTATTTCGGCTTCCGGGTATCCGCCCAACGCGGCCAGGGCCAGCGCCGGGTCTACTTTATCTGTATCCAACCGGGTTTGCGGGCTGGTGTTGATGAGCAGGCTTTCGCGCTCCGTGCCTCGCGCGTTTGATCGTGTTACCAGCAGCATCACAATGGCGGCAATCAGAATAAAGGTCAGTACGGAAAATACGCCGATAACCAGGATCAATCCCAGGCGGGATCTTGTCTTTTTCGTTTGTGCCATAACTCTCTGGGTCTCCTTACGTTCATGCTATCCAATCAAAAAGAACCAGAGATTAAGTATAGTCTAAACGACAATGATGTCCAGTAAAGGTTCAGCGTACTTTTTGACTAAAATTCATATCTTCTCAATATTTCGGGGGAACGAGGTCTGAGCCTGTCGAAGACCGTTGGTTTCGACAAGCTCAACCAACTTTGCCCCAGATTATTGAGAAGATACTAAAATTCTATATATGTTTCCACCTCAGCCGCAGATCGCTGCTCTGCCAGCCACGACAGAAAGATTTGTTGCTTGAGCGCCGGGCGCAGCTCCTCCAAAGGGCGATCCGCTTCCCGGTTTTCCAGTTTGATGATGTGAAACCCCAGCGATGATTGGATGGGACCGCTGACCTGTCCCGGTTCGATAGAAAAAGCAATTTTCTCAACTTCCGCCGGCACCAGCCCCAACCCCTGGGGAAACCAGCCCAGATTGCCGTTGTTGGCCCGGCTGCTCTCATCGATAGAATATTGTTGGGCTAATTCGGCAAAGTTGGCGCCGTTCTTTAACTGGTCAATAATATCCCAGGCGGTGGCATCATCGGCCACCACTATCTGGCTCATTTCTACCTGGTCGGCCTGTTCCGGCACATAGTTGGTGATGGCTTCGTACATCCGGTTGGCGGTCAACTCGGCCCGTAACCGTTCTCTGAATTCATCCTGCGTTAAATTGTTGGCCGCAAGCCACGCCTCAAATTGAGTTTCGCCGCCGCCCTGGGTAATGCTTTCTTGAATTTTGGCCTCCACCATTTCATCGGTTATTGTAATTCCTGCTTCAGCCGCTTCCTGCTCAATAATGGCCTGATCGATGAGCGTGGACAGCACCTGCTGCCGGATTTGCGTCAACTGTTCCGCGTCGGGTTCGCTGCCGTTGCCGGACCCGGCGGTTAAGGCCTGTTGAAGCTGCCCTACCTGTTTGCGGTACGTTTCTTCGTAGATGGGCTGGTTGTTGACCCGGGCGGCCACGGGGCGGCCATTCTCAACCGCCGGCAGGCCGCCATTTTCAGTTGCGGACGTCCCGCTATTTTCACCTGTGGGCCTGGTGGTAGCCATCATCTCTTCAGCAACCGTTGTCGGCGCAGGCGAAGGGGTGGGCGTGACGTTGTCTGTGGTAACGAGCGGCGGCGTGGAGTTTTGCCGGGCGGCGTTGAGCGTGCAGCCGGTCAGGCCGACTGCCAGAATAATAAAAAGAATATATTTCACGGAATCACACTATATAGCGATAAATAATTGATTTTCATACAAGATGTAGTATGAACCAAAACTTTATGTCTTCTTCAATTATACCTATTTGAACGGGAAAAAGCAATATTACTTTATGATTATGTAAACAGGAAAGAAAGCAGGCCGAACCGTTTTCCGTTTGCCGCGCTTTGGTGTAGAATGGCTCGATGATTGTCGAGGTGACGGATGCCCGTTTCTATTCAACCTGTAACCACCATTGAAGCCTGTCGAGAGATTGAACGCTTGCAAGCCCAGGTGTGGCAGTGTGATGATCTGAAGGTGGTTCCCGACCATACGGTGCTGACCCTGGCCAAAGAAGGCAGTATTGTGCTGCTGGCGCTAGACGATGACCACCCCATTGGTTTTGCGTTTGGCTTTTTGGGCCTTACCGGTGATGGTCAACACCTCAAGTATGCGTCTCATATGGTGGGGGTCTTGCCGGGTTATCAAAACCAGGGGATTGGCTACCGGCTCAAATTGGTCCAGCGCGAGGCAGCCCAGGCGTGCGGCATTCGTTTGATGACCTGGACCTTTGACCCGCTGCAAACGCGCAATGCCCGTTTTAACCTGCGAAAATTGGGGGCAGTTTGCCACACCTACCATCGCGCTTTGTATGGAACAATGCAAGACGGCCTGAACCGGGGCCTGCCCAGCGACCGCTTTCGAGCGGATTGGTGGCTGGACTCTCGCCGGGTGATCGACCGGTTGGCGGGTTCGCAGGGGGAGGATCAGCCTGTAGATGATACGCTTGTTTTGAATCCGGCTGATTTATCACGCACCGGCCTGCTCGCGCCGCCGGGAATATTTTCCAGACCCACCGACTCGTTCTGCCGGGTGGAAGTACCCGCCGATATTGACCGGCTCAAGGCCGAAGACCCTGAGTTGGCCCTCGCGTGGCGGCTGCACGCCCGTGAAATCTTTGAACAAGCCTTTGCCACCGGTTATACCGCCGTTGATTTGGTACGCCGGCAAAAGCGCTGTTATTATCTGCTGCAAAACGATTGGTTGTTGATTTGAGGATAATGCTCCATGAAGATTGAACGCATTGAACTCCACCACATCGCCCAACCGCTGGTTCACCCCTTCCGCACCAGTTTTGGCACGCTGACCGACCGCCCGGCCATTTTGGTAGCCGTTTATAGCGAGGGGCTGGTTGGCTGGGGCGAGTGCGTGGCCACCACTGACCCCGGCTACTCCTACGAAACCGTCACCACCGCCTGGCACATCCTGAGCGATTTTTTGATTCCGGCAGTGGCGGGGCGCGCCGTAGCCGCGCCGCAGGAAATCCCGCCGCTGTTCAACCGCGTGCGTGGCCATCCCCTGGCCAAAGCCGCCCTGGAAAACGCATTATGGGATTTGTTTGCCCGCGCTGCCGGCGTTCCCCTATCTCAAATGCTGGGCGGGCGGCGAAAGCGGGTGGAGGTAGGCGTCAGCATCGGTATTCAACCCACAATTAACGACCTGCTGGCGCGGGTCAACCAATTTGTGGCTGCCGGATACGGCCGGATCAAGATCAAGATCGAGCCGGGTTGGGACCTCGAGCCGCTGGCCGCCATTCGCCGGCAGCATCCCGGCCTCAAACTGATGGCCGATGCCAATTCGAGCTACACCCTGGCCGACGTTGGCCTGTTCCGGCAAATGGATGAGTTTGAATTGTTGATGATTGAGCAGCCGCTCCATTACGATGATATTTTCGATCACGCCAAATTGCAGGCCCACTTAAAAACTCCACTCTGCCTGGACGAAAGCATTCACCTGCCCCTGCACGCCCGCGCCGCCATTGAGTTGAACGCCTGCCGTATCATCAATATGAAAGTCAGCCGGGTGGGCGGCTTAAACAACGCCCTGGCTATTCACCGGCTTTGCGTGGAGGCCGGCTTGCCGCTGTGGTGCGGCGGCATGTTAGAAACCAATGTGGGCCGGGCCGTCAACCTGCATCTGGCCTCGCTGCCGGGCTTCACCTTGCCCGGCGACATTTCCGCCTCGGATCGCTATTATGTTGAAGATGTTGCGGATCCCAATTTTCAGCTTAATCCCGAAGATTCAACCATCACCGTGCCCCCCGGCTCCGGCATCGGCGTGACGGTGCGCCCGGAACGGGTCAAAAAATACCAGATCAGAACAGCTGTTTTTGAGGCTCACCAGGGAGTTGGGTCATGAATTATCATCAACTATTTCAACACAGAGAACAAATTCGGGTAGGTTTGATCGGCACGGGCGCGTTTGGGCGTTCGTTTTTGTTTCAGAGCCGGGCCATCTCTCAAATTGATGTGGTGGCTGTTTGCGACCGGGATGTGCCTGTGGCGCGCCGGGCGTGTTTGGCAGCCGGCATTTCCGCCGACCGGCTGGCTGCCTGTTTTACCGCCGCCGAAGCTCAGGCCGCCATCGAGCGGGGGCAGGTGGCGGTGCTGGAAGACCCGTTGTTGATGATGGGCACGTCAATTGGCGTGGTGGTTGAATCAACCGGCATGCCCGAAGCCGGCGCCCGGCACGGCCAGGCCGCGCTGGAACATGGCCGGCACGTGGTGATGGTCAGCAAAGAAACGGATGTGGTGGTTGGCCCTATTCTATCCAAATTAGCGCGGGAAAGAGGGGGGGTCTACACGCCCGCCGACGGCGACCAGCCCAGCCTGCTGTTGGGGCTGATCTCCTGGGCTGAAACCCTGGGCCTGGAAATTGTCTGCGCCGGAAAATCCAGCGAGCAGGATTTTGTGGTTGATTCGATTGCCGGCACGGTGAGCCACGGCCAGAAACGAGTGAAAGTGGCCGACACAGGCGAATGGGATTTGTGGAATATTCCCCGGCCCGAGCTGGCAGGCCAGACAATTGACCAGCGGCGCGAAGCATTGGCCGAAATTCCCCAGGTAGCCGTGCCCGATTTGGCGGAAATGGCTATTGTGATTAATTCAACCGGTTATGGCTATGACGCGCCGCGCCTCCGCGCGCCGGTGGCCCGCATCCGCGAACTGCCGGAAGTGCTGCGTCGCCAAACGGCCGGCGGGATTCTGGAATCGGAGGGCGTGATCGATATTGTCAATTGCCTGCGCCGGGCCGATGAAGTGAGCCTGGCCGGCGGCGTGTTTGTGGTGGTGACGTGCCGGGATAAAGCCACCTGGGAATTGTTGGCCGAAAAAGGCCACGGGGTCAGCCGGGATCGAACCCATGCCCTCATTTACCAGCCCTGGCATTTGTTGGGCGTGGAAACGGCGACATCCATTCTTTCGGCAGCGGTGTTAAAGCAGCCAACCGGCGCGCGCGTGGTGAGACCTCGGGTTGATCTGGGGATTCGGGCGGCGGTTTCTCTCAAAAAAGGCCAAAAATTGTCGATGGGCGGCCATCATCACACCATTGAGGGGGCCGAGCCGGAATTGATCCCGGCAGCGGCTCACCAGCCCCATCACCCTATTCCTTTTTACCTGGCCGCCAACAACATCCTAAAAACCGATGTCCCGGCAGGCACGTTGTTGACTTATGAAATGGTCGATCTGGACGCCGCTTCTACGTTGTGGAAATTAAAACAGTTGCAAGACAAAACATTTTTGGAGGATCAGTTATGAAAATTGTGGATTTGTCGATGCCAATTGAGGACCATTTTCGCTGGCCCGTTGAGCGGCGGCTGGTCAAAGATTTTGCCCAGGGCGATCCGTTCCAAATTACCTGGGTGGGCTGGGGCGTGCATGGTTTCACCCACATCGACTCGCCGCGCCATATTTTGCCCGATGGTTCCACCACCAGCGATATTCCCTTGGAAACGGTGGCAGGTGAATGCGCGGTCTTTGATTTGAGCGGCGTTGAGGATAACACCGCTATTGAGGCCGAAATGTTGGCGCGGGCCAATACCGATGTCCGAGCCGGGGATATGGCGCTGCTCAAAGCGGAGTGGGATCGGCGCTATAGTCATCAAACCCCCGAATTCTGGACGCAAGCGCCCTATTTAACCCGTGAGGCGGCTCAATGGCTGCTGGCGCGTGAGATCAAAACGGTAGGGTTTGATTTCCCACAGGATTACGTCATTCGCTTGCTGTTGGATGGTGAGGCCGCGCCGCTGCAAGAGTTTGTCACCCACGATGTGTTGCTGCGTAACGGCGTCGTTTTGATTGAGTATCTGTGCAATACTATCGAGATTCAACAGCAGCGGGTGATGTTGTATGCCCTGCCGCTAAAAATCCCCCATTCAGACGGCGCGCCCGCCCGTGTCATCGCTGTTTTGTAGGGCCTCACCGTTAGTCAGGATCAATCCCGGCTTGCGCCGTATAATTCCGGGTTGCCCCACACGGCCCAGGTCCATTCGTGGCTGCCGAGCGCTTCGGTGGTAAATTCAATGCGGGCAATATCGCCGCTGCTCACATTGAGGCGGATATTGGCTGTTTGCCATCGCTGCTGGTTGGTCTGTTGGCCCCAGGCCCGCAGCCCGTTGACCCGCACCCCAAACGCCACCAGGTTATCCTCATCCATCTCGGCTCCATCGCGGATGCCAAACGACAGGCGCAGGTACAGGTTGCTGACGTGTTGGGGGATGGGCACAAAATATTCGATGACGGTCTGGCCCACCAGCGGCGGGTGCGCCCAGAGCGACGGAAGCGTTTCCCCGCCCACCACAGCGGGCGACAGTTTGGCATCCATCCCGGCGGCATCCTGGCTGGTCTGGACATTGGCCTCTTGAAATGCCTCGATAAAACTAAAACTCCAGTTGGACATGGCCGCCAGGTTTTGCCGAGATTCCTGCCACTGCAAAAATTCAATGTATTTGACCAACTCGGCCCGGCTTTCGGGCGATAGCGCTTCAACCTGCTTGATGATTTCTTGTAGCTCGCTCAAGGTT
The DNA here is from genome assembly GCA_964612485.1 of uncultured Caldilineaceae bacterium. GTDB lineage: Bacteria > Chloroflexota > Anaerolineae > 4572-78 > J111 > JAFGNV01. The sequence goes on along the minus strand of CAZTFF010000020.1, from coordinate 55,418 downwards.
GCCTCCGTCCCCTGAAATTATGCGCCCGGAACTTGCAGCACCGCCCCTTTGTCTGCGCTGGTGGCCATCGTCGCGTAGCGCGCCAGCCAGCCGTTGAGAGCGGGTTTTTGCGGCATTGTCCAGTTGGCGCGGCGTTGGGCCAGTTCCTCATCAGACAGGGCCACATTCAACGTGCCTTTTTCAATATCAATTTCGATGATGTCGCCCGTTTCCAGCAGGCCGATTGGCCCGCCTTCTGCCGCTTCCGGCGAAACGTGCCCAATGCAGGCCCCGCGCGTGCCGCCGGAGAAACGCCCATCGGTGACCAGGGCCACGCAGCTTTCCAGCCCCATGCCGGTGATGTTGCTGGTGGGGGCCAGCATTTCCTGCATGCCGGGGCCGCCCTTGGGGCCTTCGTAACGGATGATCACCACTTCTCCTGGCTGGACATCGCCGCTCAAAATACCGGCGTTGGCCTCATCGTGTGATTCGTAAACGCGGGCCGGGCCGGAATGCACCATCATTTCCGGCAGCACGCCCACGGTTTTTACCACCGCCCCCTTGGGAGCCAGGTTGCCAAACAGCATCGTCAATCCGCCGGTTTCACTGTAGGCGTTGTCCAGGGTGCGGATGCAGTCTGCGTTTTTGCTGTGGCATTCATTGATATTTTCGCCCAGGGTTTGGCCGGTGACACTTTGGGTATCCAGGTTCAGCGCGCCCGGTTTCCGGCTCAACTCGTACAAAATGGCGCTGATACCGCCCGCTTCATCCACATCTTCAATATGGTATTGAGAGGAGGGACTGACTTTGCACAGGGTAGGCGTTTTGGCCGAAATCTCCCGGATGCGGTCGAGCGAATAATCCAGCCCCGCTTCCTGGGCCACGGCCAGGGTGTGCAGAATAGTGTTTGAGCTGCCGCCCATGGCCATATCCAGGGCGATGGCGTTGTCGATCACGGCTTCGGTTACAATATCGCGGGGCTTGAGATCCCACTCGATGAGTTTCATGATCTGTTTGCCTGCTTGCTGCGCCAGCGCTTCCCGTTCCGGGGTTTTAGAGAGGTAAGTGCCGTTGCCGGGCAGGGCCACGCCCAACACCTCGCAGATGGAGTTCATAGAATTGGCCGTGAACAGACCGGAGCAGGAGCCGCAGCCGGGGCAGCCGTAATCTTCCAAAACTTTAAGCTGGTCGTCATCTATTTTTCCGGCTTTGTAAGCCCCCACGCCCTGGAATACGGAAATAAGGTCGATGGTTTCGCCATCGGGCGTTTTGCCGGCCCGCATCGGGCCGCCGCTCACAAAGATGGTGGGCACGTTGAGCCGCATGGCGGCCATCAACATACCGGGCACAATTTTATCGCAATTGGGGATGCAGATGAGGGCATCGAACCAGTGAGCCGAAACCATGGTTTCGACCGAGTCGGCAATTAACTCGCGGCTGGGCAGCGAGAACTTCATCCCCCGGTGTCCCATCGCAATGCCATCATCCACGGCGATGGTGTGGAACATAAACGGCGTGCCCCCGGCATCTTTTACGGCCTGGCGCACAATCTCGCCAAATTCATTCAGGTGAACGTGGCCGGGAACCACGTCGGTGTAGCTGTTGGCGATGCCCACAAAAGGCTGGCGGATCTGGTCGTCGTTGTAGCCGGCGGCCTTCAATAAACTGCGGTTGGGTGCTCTTTCAAAACCTTTTTTTACATTATCACTGCGCATAAAAGCGTCCTCCTCGATACGTCTCTACTGGAAATCATGAATTTTTTTGCAGGAATTGAGACATTTTAGCACAACTGCGCCATGCTGACAATAGCTATATTGACAATCTGCGCTAATTGGGTTACGCTCACGGCGTTTTTATAGGTTGAACTTGCTAACGGCCAGTTCCTTGGTTTGACATAAAATCAGTTATCGAACCTGCCTGTTGACAACCAGACCACAGGCCATCGACGACTGACGACCAGTGCTAAATCATCACGGTGGTCTGTCATCTGTCGTCGGTAGTCATGATTTAAAAAGTGAGGGTTTTTTATGGAATGGTATTTTTACCTGGCGCTTATTGGCGCGGGCGCGATGGCGGGATTTATCAATACGCTGGCCGGGAGCGGCTCGCTGGTAACGCTGCCGCTGTTGATCTTTTTGGGGCTGCCGGCCAATGTGGCCAACGGTACCAACCGGGTGGCGATTTTGTTACAAAACGTGGTGGGCGTCACCAGTTTTCACCGGCAGCAGATGATGGATTGGCGCGGCGGATTATCGCTGGCCGTGCCGGCCGCCCTGGGCGCGATCATTGGAGCGCAGGTTGCGGTCAATTTAGATGAAACCATGATGCGGCGCACCATTGGCGCGCTGCTGGTGGTGATGCTGGTGGTCATTTTGATCCGGCCCAAACAGTGGCTGGAAGGCCACCCGGAACTGCGGCAGCGGCGGCCCGGTTGGACGCAGTGGCTGATTTTTTTCGCCATTGGCATCTACGGCGGCTTTATCCAGGCCGGGGTGGGTATCTTTTTGCTGGCCGGGCTGGTGCTGGGTACGGGTTATGACCTGGTGCGGGCCAACGCGGTAAAGGTGTTGATCGTTTTGTGTTACGTGGTGTTTGCCCTGGCGGTATTTGTGCTGAACGATCAGGTGGTGTGGCAGGTTGGCCTGGTTTTGGCGGTAGGCAATATGGCCGGGGCCTGGATTGGCGCGCGCGTGGCCGTGGAGCGCGGCGCGGTTTTTGTGCGCTGGCTACTGATCGCGGTGGTGGCCGTATCGGCGGCCAAGTTGTTGGGCCTGTTTGATTGGGTGGGCCGGTTGCTTTTTGGCGCATAAGTAGACCTGACAGATTTGAAACTTAAAAACCTGTCAGGTCTGAAAATTGGATCTCCTGAGGCTCTCTTTTTTTATGAATCAGGGCCAGTAGGTGGGCCGGCCGTAATAATCATATAACCGGGTTTCATAAGCCCGGTTGATGGGCGTAGATGGATCGTATTCCGGGCTGTTTTTGATCTCTTCCCGCGTCAGGTTCACGTGAACTTCCGAGTTGGGCCAGATGATCTTTTCGATCCACTGGGGCGATGCCAGAACTTTTTTGCCCGGCAGCCAGTTGCGGGTATCGATAACCATGTAACGCAAGGTCCAGATGTCGTCATCATAAATAAAGTCTTCTACATGGCCAATTTCGCCATCGCTGGCCTGAATATGGTAGCCCAGCACTTCGTTGGTGCTGCGCAGGTGGGGATCGCCCGTTTGCTCTCCGGCGAGTGTTTTCTCAACCACGTCCTCTTCAATTTTCTGGTTACTTTCTGCGGCGGCTCGCATGGCCGATAGATAGGTGTCGGGCCGCATGCCGGCAAATCCGGCATCGACCGGAGTTACTTCCTGCCAGTAATCGGGCCATTGGTAATGTGCCAGCAGTTTTGTTTCGTCCTGCCGGGAGATAGGTTTGTCGGTGTCAATATCCGGGCTGTTTTCAATCTGTTCTTTGGTCAAATTAACCGGCAGGCTGTAGCTGCCCCAATCGGGCCGGCCCAACACAATGGGCGATACCAGCACTTTCCGGCCCGGCAGCCATTTGCCGGTGTCAACTACCAGATAGCGGATGATCCAGGTGACGTCGTCAAAATAAAAATCATGCGCGTAGCCTACCAATCCATCGGGTGATAAAACTTCGTATCCGTTTAATTCGTTAATACTCTTTAACATTGTTCGTTCCTTTCTTTTATGCTTATCATTTTTTACCGTTTATTCCGCCCGTTACGTGCTAAGAGTTGCGCGGCTTCACCCAGTTCCCTGTCGCTGCCCACCAGGGTTAAGGTATCGTTGGCCCGCAGAACCGTGTCCCGGTCGGGAACCAGAATTTCGTGGCTGCGTTCGACCATCAAAATAACAACATTGGGCGGCAGGTCGATGTCGTTGATCCGTTTGCCAACCAGGCGTGTATTTTGGAATTTGATCTCTCGAATTTGTTGAACTTCATCCACGTCCGGGGCAATGGAAAACGATCCCGGGTTGAGCACCATACTTTCCACCATTAAAATACCGGAGTAGACCGGGTTGATGACCCGCGTTCCCAACTTACGGAACCGGTCGTTTTTTAGCGGGTCATACACGCGGGCGATGATATTGGGTATATCGTAACGCCGGCCAATCCGGCAGATACGTAAATTGTCTTCGTCTTTTTCTTCCATGGCGATCAGCGCGCCCGCTTGTTCGATATTGGCTGCCCGGAGTTCATCGAGCAGGTGTTGGTGCGGCCAGGGAGATGATTCGCCGGTAACTAACACCTGTTCTTCTTTTTTTGTATCGCCGCTGCTGATAAGAACGGCCTCCAGATCACGTTCCAGCAGCCGGTTGACCAGCAGCTCCGCATTTGTGCGCGATCCGACCACAATGATGGGGCGGCGGGCCTCATCGGAGCGGGGGATCAGCAGGTTAAACAAAACGGGTGAAGCGGTACACGTAATCACCGCCACCAAAATTATGGCGGCATTTACCGCGCCGGAAATGATCCCCAGCCGCAGGCCAATGGCCGCGGCGGCAATAATGAGCGATAACCGGGCGCTGAGCAGGATACCGGTGGCCAGTGTTTTTCGCCAGGAATATTCTGCCTTATAGATCAAGGCCGGAATTACTTTGACCAGGTAGGCAGTTATAATGATGAGCGGTACCAGCACCAGGGCCGATGATGAACTCAGCAGCGCGGGCAGGTTGAAGCCTACGCCCACCATTACAAAAAAAATGGGAATAAAAAAACCGTAACCAATGGCGTCCAATTTTTCTCGCAGCAGGGTGCCGCCGTCGCCATCCGACAGGAGAGATACGATGACGCCGGCCAAAAATGCGCCCAAAATGATCTCGATGCCCAGGCTTTCGGCCAGAACAATAAAGACAAAGGCCAGCACAAACGCCCCTCGCAGTTTGATTTGCGAGGTGGCCGATGATATTTCTTCGATGATCTGTTCCGCCGGCAAATGGTCTCTGAATAGCGCGGCGATCCGGTAAATGGCGATGAATGCCGCAAACAGCACCAGCACCAGTAGTATTTCCAACGTGGGGCCTTGGCTCCGCAAAAGCACATACACGCTGATGAGCAGAATGCTGGCAAAATCGGCTACCAGGGCGGCGATGAGCATGCTTTGCCCGTAGTGATTTTCGGTAATGCCTCGTTCCTTAAGTACCGGTACCACTACCCCCAGGGAGGTGGTAGAAATGACCAGGGCCATGATCCATGGCGATTGAATGAGATTTTGGCTCCACATCATGAAGCCGCCGGCGGTAGAGCCGGCCAGGGTCAGGATAAACAAGAGGCTGCCCACGATCATCGGGTTGCGGAGCAGCATTTGCGTTCCTTGGGGTTGATTATGGCCGGAGTTGTTATCCAGAACAGCAGAAAAATTTATTTCCAGCCCGGACAGAAACATCAGGTAAGCAAACCCCAACTCCGATAAAATCCGCAGCGCCACCCCCTCTTGTATCCAGTTGAAGCCACTCTTGCCTACAATAATTCCGGCAATAATTTCTCCCACTACATATGGGAATCCCCAACTTTCTGAAATGCGAGAGAAGCAGGGGAACAACAAAGGCCAGGGCAATAACAATGAGCAATGGGATGAAGGATATGGCAGAATGTTCCATTTTTGCTCCTTAATTACGTGCCCGGCAGAGAGATATAAACAGCCGGTGCGCGAATGGTTTGCTGCCGGCTGTAGGTATTTACAAGATGTTGGCTAATTGATTTTTAGCGGCGCGGGCTGAGCAAAAATCCAATGATAAAGCCAACACCCAGGGCAGTGGTAATTGTGACCCACGGATACCGCAGCAGAGCCTGATCCATATCCCCCGGTAGACTCTGGGCAAAGGTTTCGATGCGGGCGTTAGAGACGCTGAGCGCGCGGTCAACCTCTTCTTCAGCGCGCTGTTTAGCGTAGCCGTAGCGCTCCTGCACAATCTCTATAATTTCGTCTCGCATCGCCTCAAATTTTTTCAGATCTTCTTCATTAAACTTGTCCCAATGATCTTTCACAATGCTGCGAATCTCCTGTTTGTCGCGTTCAATGACAGTTACATTTTCTTTTGCCATGGTGAACCCCTTTCGTTAGTTTATCGTTTAGGTATCGTTCGGTTAGTTACCTGTTCTCCATATATAATCTAAATATAGCGTATCATTTCTGTGGTTGATTGGCTACACTAAGCTAGGCGATTTTTAATAGACGAGCAGAGTTATTTTTTCATAACTCTGATGGATAAATTTGGATCATGAGCTTGCCCAGGTGGGTAGGTTTCTTTCCTGCAAAAGTTATCCCCTTGGGCGACAAAGTGAGGCCATAAATACCAGGTGGGTTAGACAAAGATAACTCGTTTTATCCGGTAAAAATTGCCCGATTTAGTATGGGCGGGAGGGGTAAGAAAGCGATATAATAATAAAACAGGCAAACCAGGGCGAATAGGTTGTAGAGCGGGAGCCTGGTAAGTTTTTTAGAGGAGTAAAAGAGCCATGACGTCTGTTTTTATTATTTCTAATCATTCAATGTTTGGGCAGGGGTTGGAAAACCTGTTGCGCCGGGAAACCGTGGTCAATATTGTCGGACAGGAAACCGATGTGCAGGAAGGTATCCAACAAATCAAAGAGAAACAACCGGATGTGGTCATCATCGATACCAACGGCCCGCCGGAACTCTCTTCAACCACCGTCATGCGTCTTTTGGTGGAAGTGCCGCAGACAAAAGTGATTGGATTGAGTTTGCACAATAACAATCTTTATATTTATCGCGCGCTGCAATGCATTGCCACCAGCCCTCAGGATCTGGTAAAGGCTGTCGAACAGGATGTTTTGTTTCTGAGCCAACTGGATTATGGCAATGATTCCTCCGCGTCAGTATGGATTGATGATTGAGCATCTTGCATCAATAAAATATCCCCTCATCCACTTATTTCCCGGCCCAATGTTGGGCCGGCACCCCCTGAGATGCAAGATCATCGCACCCTGGCAGCAGTTTCTGTATATTCACTACTCTGGAGGTCATAATATTTATGAATACAACACAAATAGAACAACAATTAAGAGCCGATTTAAAGCAGGCTGAAGAAGACCTGTCGCAATTAGAGGAGATTTTAGAAGATAAACCGGATTTTGGGCTGGGAACCGGCGGGGCCGGAACGCAGACCTGGGAGATGAATCTGGCCCGCAAAGAACGCCTGGTAGAACAGATTGACAACTTGCAAGATGCGTTGGGACGTGTCGAAGCGGGAACTTACGGCGTGTGCGAAAATTGTGGCAAAACCATCGACGTGGAACGCCTGGAAATTTTGCCCACCACAACATTATGTACGGATTGCGCCCAGGGTCAGGCATAGCTTTGTATAATCAGGAGGAAGAAAAATTAATGTTACGAAATACCAGTGATTTAATCGATTATACGGTCCAAGCCCGGGATGGAGAGATAGGTAAAATACAAGATTTTTATTTTGATGACACAGACTGGGTTCTTCGCTACATGGTTGTTCAGACGGGCGATTGGCTGTCAAATCGGAGGGTGTTGATCTCGCCCGATGCTTTAGAACAGCTTGATTGGGAGCAATATCAATTTTCGATCAACCTTTCCCGATCCGATGTCGAACAAAGCCCGGATATTGATACCGCCCAGCCGATTTCCCGCCGGCAGGAATCGCGGCTTTTAGAGTATTATCAATGGCCCATTTATTGGTCGCCGGGCGGGCTGATGGCCGCCCGCGACGCGCGCCGTATTGCCCAGAAGCAGGAAGAACTCGAACGTCAAACAGAACAAGCCGATGCGGCCACCCACCTGCGCAGTACCAACGAAGTATCAGGCTATCAAATCCGGGCCAGAGACGGCGAGGTGGGCCATGTGGAAGATTTTCTGATTGATGATGAGAACTGGAACATCAATTACCTGCTGGTAGACACGCGAAACTGGCTGCCGGGCCGAAAGGTCATTGTAGCGCCGGCGTGGATCGAACAGATGTCGTGGGCTACGCGGGAAGTCAACATTGACCTGACCCAGAATACCATCAGAAACAGCCCGGAATATGATCCTTCGACACCGTTGAACCAGGCAGAGGAGGAACCGCAGGATGATTCTTAGGACCGTTCCGGTAGTTGAGCGCCGGAGGAAAAAATTTGAACAAAAACGATATTGTTATTGAAGCAAACAGGCTAACCAAATATTTTGGCCAGCAAATTGCGGTGCAGGATGTGACCTTTAAAATTCCACGTGGAAAGATTTTTGGTTTTATTGGGCCAAGCGGCGGGGGTAAAACAACTACAGCCCGGCTGCTGTTAGGTTTATATCAACCAAATTTAGGTGAAGCCAGGGTATTGGGCCATTCGCCGGATGCGTTTTCCCGCCCGATTCGGGAACAGATTGGCTACATGCCGCAATTGTTTGTGCTGTATCCTGAGCTGACCGTGGCCGAGAATATTCATTTTGTCGCTTCCATCTACGGCCTTACCGGCAATGAGCAGCACATAGCCCAATTGCTGGATTTTGTAGAATTAAATCCGCACCGCCGAAAATTGGTTCGTAATATTTCCGGTGGGATGCGGCGGCGGCTGAGTCTGGCGGCCACATTGGTTCATAATCCCCAGGTTGTTTTTCTGGATGAGCCGACGGCGGGGGTTGATCCGGTTTTGCGCCGTAAGTTTTGGGATTATTTCCGAGAGCGGCAGCAGCAGGATAACCATACGTTTTTCATCACCACCCAATATGTGGCCGAAGCCGCCTATTGCGATTACGTGGGCGTGCTTTCGCAGGGGCGGTTACTGGCGGTAGACACGCCCTCAAATTTGCGACGCGCGGCGTTTGGCGGCGAAATGGTCGATTTACGAGCCGAGTCGCCTTTAGAATATGCCGATATTCAAGCTTTGCAGCAGTTACCGTTCGTTCAAGAAAAAATTACGCGCCGGGGAAATCGCGGCTTGCGTCTGGTGGTAGATAAAGCCGATACCGCCATCCCGGAATTATTAACGTGGGCCGGTCATCGACAACTCGTTATCAAATCTATCGAAGAGCACTTGCCGCCCTTTGACGAGGTATTTATCCAATTTATGAATGGACACCTATCCGATGCGGCATAAAGTTCGCCAATTTTTTGTTCGCACGTCATCTTTTGTGCGAAAGGAGATATTTGAGGATATTCGCCAGCCGTGGCTGGTGTTGACCCTTATCCTGGGACCGTTTCTGATTTTATTATTATTTGGCCTGGGCTTTACCAACGAACCGGCCAAACTGCGGACCTTGTTTGTGGTAGAAAAAGGCAGCCATATGCGCCAATACGTTGAATCTTATATGAAGGATTTAGGCCCTCAACTGATTTTTGCCGGCGTCACCACCGACGCGGCAGTAGCCCAGGAAAAATTAAAAAATGAAGAGGTTGATGTGGTGGCTATTGTTCCCACGCGGGCTTACGAAACCATCCGGGAAGGCCGGCAGGCAACCTTTACCCTCTACCATCGAGAGATTGACCCGATGCAAAAGGATTATATGAATGTTTTTGGCCGGGTTTATGTGGAGGAACTCAACCGCCGGATTTTGCGCTTTGTCACCCGCATGAGCCAGGAGAAAATCTCCAAAGTGCAAGACGAATTGCGCGAGGCGCACCTCAACGCCGATGCCTTCCGGGAATCGTTGGAGCGGGGGGATACGGTCTCGGCGCGGGAACATCAACGTGATCTGGTGCATAACCTGGATCAGGTGGCGGCTGAGATGGGCGCGCCCGCCGGCCAGCTCAGTAACATTCAAGAGGCGTTAGATACGGAATATGACGAAGAAACCACCACCATGTTGGAAAGACTTTCCGAGACCCGTCAAAATAGCGAGAACCTGGACGAATTCGACCAGGAAGCCGACCGTAATTACGACACGACCATCCGGCAGGTAGAGAAGATAGAGGCAGATTTGGAAGATTTGGATGAGCAAATGCAGGAGTTGTTGAAAATTGCGCCCTATGTGCTCATCAGCCCGTTTCGCAGCGATACCCAGGCCGTTTCCCAGATCCAACTAAAAACATCTGATTATTTTGTTCCGGCGGTGATCATTTTACTGGTCCAACACCTTACCATTACCTTTGCCGCCCTTTCCATTGTGCGCGAACGCCAGGCCGGCACGTTTGAACTTTTCCGCATTGCGCCGCTTTCGCCCGGAGAAACGCTGCTGGGCAAATACCTGGCCTACTTTGCTTTTACCGGGCTGCTGGCTGTCATTTTAACGCTATTGGTCCATTGGGGATTAAATGTGCCTATCCTGGGTAGCTTAGGGGCCTATGCGCTGGTGGTTGTTGTGTTCATTTTTACCGCTTCGGGCATTGGCTTTGTTATTTCGCTGCTGGCCAAAACCACCAGTCAATCGGTGCAGTATTCCATGATGATTTTGCTGGCCAGCGTCTTTTTTTCCGGGGCGTTCATTAATTTGCGCATGCTGGCCTGGCCGGTAGAGGCGTTTTCCTGGGCTTTACCCGCCACCTATGGCATCGCTTTGCTGCAAGATATTATGCTGCGGGGCCGGCTGCCGGACCCCACCTTGTTGGGCGGGCTATTTGCTTTTGGCCTGGCTTTTCTGCTGATTGCTTCCCTGCTCATTCATCGATTAATGACGCGAGGTTGAACCGGGAATATGGAAATTATAGAAGATTGTATTTTTTCAGGCCCCAGAGTTACACGGAGGAGATACAGAGTTTCACAGCGATAAAATTTAAAACTTCGCGTTTCTCTGTGTTTTCTCTGCGCATCTCTATGTAACCTGAGCAATTACGAAAGGATAAAAATATGCTGCGAAGTTTAAAGGAATTGAAAGGATATGCGCTTCAGGCCAGTGATGGTGAAATTGGCCAGGTATCAGATATTTATTTTGATGATGAAGAATGGACCATACGCTATCTGGTGGCCGACACCGGGACCTGGCTGCCGGGCCGGCAGGTGTTGATCAACCGTTTGGTGCTGGGCCAGCCGGATTGGGAAGCCCGGGCTTTTCCCGTCGATTTAACCACGGAGCAGATCAAAAACAGCCCGGATATTGATCTGGCCAAGCCCGTTTCCCGGCAGGAGGAAATTGAATTGGTTCAACATTACCAGTGGCCGCTCTACTGGACGATGCCCGGCGGGGTGTATCACCTGCCCATGCCGCCCACCACCATGGCCGAGGAGATGCTCACCGGCGAAGAATCAGATCAGGATACAACACCTGCCGGGAAGGAAGAAATTGAAGACCCTCACCTGCGCAGTTTTTGGGAAGTGTTGGGGTATCAGATCCAGGCGCGTGATGGTGAAATTGGGCATGTAGAAGATTTCATTGTGGATGACGAAGTATGGATTGTGCGCTATTTGATTATCGATACCAAAAGCTGGTGGGCCGGCAAAAAAGTACTGATCGCACCCCAATGGATTGAGAACTTCGACTGGCAGCGGGCCAACGTCCAGGTCGATCTCCATAAGGAAACCATCGAAAACAGCCCCGAATTTGATCCCAGCCTGCCGATCAACCGCGAGTACGAAGTCAGGCTTTATGATTATTATGGCCGGCCCAAATATTGGCTGGAGTAAAAATGTATCAAAAACAATGTTATCGGGTTTGCGATGAAAAGGAGGGGCTCATGTAGATTGTTTCAAATAACCTTATTTTAATTACGTTTGTCTCGTTACGTTTGACAGCGAGACCGGGGCGCTGCCGCCCCGAATTATATACTGAAGGAGGTATATTATGAGTACGGCAACATCTGAAAATAGTCCCGCATCACCAAGAAGTAATATGTTCCGGCGTATTGCCGGATTCGCGCTGTTAGCTATTGGCGTTTTGGGCGTTATCCTGGCCATCGTCGGGTTAATAGCGGGTATTCAGGTAATCGATGGCATGGGCGCGGCGGTGAAAGATACGCTGGCGCTGACCGGTGACAGCCTGAGCACCACCAAGGATACGCTGATTCAAACCAAAACAACCGTTCAAACGGTGAAAACCGGCCTGAACAATGTAGAAACCACCATTGTCGATGCCAGTGAAACCGTTGAACAATCCGATGCGGTGGTGGAGCAGGCGTTCCAGATTGTGTCCCGCGATGTTCCCGACGCCCTGGACGCGATCCACGAAACCATTCCGCCCGCTGCGGAAACCACGCAGCTTTTCCTGGATAATATAGAGAAAACACTTAACGATGCCGGCGCAACGGTCGATGAAACCGGCCCGCTGATCAACCAGGTGCTGGTCATCGCCAGTACAGAAGTTCCCGATAACATCGACGCCGTGCATGCCACCATCCCCGCCACGGCGGAAACGGCCCACTCGTTCCTGGGCAATATCGAAAAAACTTTGGCCGACGCCGGCAGTACCGTTGACCAGGCGGACCAAACCCTGGACCAGATTGTGCAAATCGCCAGCCAGGATGTACCCGACAGCATCGATGCGGTGCATGCCGCCATTCCCCCCACCGTCAAAAGCACGCAGGCGCTCCTGGGCAATGTAGAAAAAACACTCAATAATACCAGTACAACCGTGGATCAGACCGATGCCGCCATTGATCAGGTGGTAACGATTGCCAGCCGGGATGTGCCGGATACGATTGATCAGGTGAACACCACCCTTTCCCCCGTGGCCCAGGCCACGCAGGATATGCTGGCCAACGTGCAAATTACGTTAGATTCGGCCAGCGTAACCATCAACCAAACCGATAAAGCCCTGGACGAAGTATCTCAAATTGTCAGCCGGGACCTGCCCAACACGCTCGACCAGGTGAACACCAGCGTTCCCTCGGTCTTTGAAGCCACCGAGGAAAATGTCAATGTGACCCTGGCCCTGCTGCATGAGTTAGAGTATATCGACCGCAACTATCGTTTTCAGGCCGATCAATCGGCTGATTTGTTGACTGCTAACCTGGAAAATTTGTCGGGCCGCCTGCGCGCCATGGATACTGTTTTAGACACCAATCTGGTTGAGGTTGATCAAGGTGTTACGGATCTGTCCAGAGACGTGGACGCCATCGACGGACAAATTGAAGAACTGCTGGTCACGCTCGAACAATTGGAAGGATTATCCGGCCAGTTTAGAGCGCTGGAAACAGTATCTGATAACAATCTGGATACCGTCAGCCGGGATATGTTAACCCTGGCTGAAGATGTGAACGAGATCAATTCTCAAATCGATGACTTTATGGTGGCGGTTGATCAATTGGAAACGGTATCTACCCAACTCCGCGCGCTGGAATCTGTATCGGACAACAATCTGGATGCCATCAGCCGGGATATGACGGCCCTTTCCGAAGATGTGAACCAGATCGACGGGCAGATTGACCAGTTTGTGGCCGCCGCCGATAATCTGGCCAGCCTGTCGAGCGAACTGCGCAAACTGGAGCCTTACGCCGACATCGATTTAGAGGTGATCGGCCAGGACATTCTGATTCTGGCTGATAATGTGGGCCAGCTCAATGATCAAATTGGCGGGTTTATGGTGGCCGCCGACCGGCTGAAAAACGTGTCGGACCAACTTCGGGGGCTGGAGTCTTACTCCGATACCAACCTGCAAACCATCAGCCGGGATATTTTGGTGCTTTCTGAAGATATGTCCACTATCAATACCCAGGTAGATGAATTCACCGTATTGGTAGATCGCTACATCGGCCTCATTGACGATGTGGACGGCACCATTACCCAAACGCAAAATAATCTGGACAGCCAACTGGCTTTGGCCAAAACCGGGCTGGTGGTGTTGATGATCTGGGTTCTGCTGGCCCAGGTGACGCCATTGTATCTGGGCTGGGAATTGGTGACGGGCCGGCGTGATGATGCGCCTGCTCCCGCGCCTCAACCCTATGCCACCCGACCCCCGGAATCCAAATCGGAACCGGTGGCCGAGAAAGAGCCGGACCCGGTGTCAGAATCAAAAAGTGAAGAAAAGGAAGAATCTGAAAAAGAAAAATAAATAACTTGCTGACGGGCATTTCTTTAATTTGATCTCGAATTGGTTATCGAAGTTGGTTCTTGATAATCAGACCACCGGCGACTGACAACTGATCACCGGCCACCAAATTTTCACAGTGGCCTGTCGTCTGTGGTCGGTGGTCATCAATCAGTCCGTTAGCAAAAACAGAAAGTTGAACTTAGCTTAAGAAAGGATAGATAAATGACGACGTGTCTGAGCCGGGAGTTACACGGCAAATCGATTGTGAGTGTAACCAACGGCCAAATTATTGCCAAAGTTGAAGATGTGATGCTTGACCCCGGCGCGCTGCGCGTGGCCGCCCTGGTAACGTCTGAAAGCGGTCTGGGCCGCATGTTGAAGTTTGATCGTAAAACCGAAGCGATTCCGGGCAGCGAGGTGCAGGTTTGGGGGCAGGATGTGGTCCTGGTCAGCCGGCCCGATGTAATTACCAACATCGAAGAACTGCCCGGCAGCGATCAATGGGTCAGTGTCTCAGAGAAGATCAAAGGGCGAGACGTCATCAGCGCCGATGGCACCCGTATCGGCCAACTCAACGATGTGGTCATCGATCTTCAAGGCCAATTGGTAGGGTATGATCTGGGCCGCGTCTTTGTTCAGGGGCCGCCCGCGCAATCAAAACGAATCGGCGTCGAAGCCACCCGCTCTCTGGGCCAGGATGTGTTGATCGTGGATATGGCCGAGATCATTGAGGCGGAACCGGTCGAGGCTGTCGGCGCCGACACAGCAGAGGTTGTAAATACGGAAACGCACGAAATCATAAACACCCCGTCAGAAGAACCGCTTCCGGTTGAAACGGCAGTAGACGCGCCAGAGATGGACGAGGGTGAAAATGTTTCAGATGAAAGTGTTCCCAAAATTGCGTAATGGCAGGCCTCTGCCGGACGGCCCTGAGGTTGGAATGAAAAAAACAGAAACGAATTGTGAAAGGCAGGAAGCAAAAAATGGATAAAAAGACGTATACTTACACCGCCCGCAGCGTGAGTGACCCGGCCCAGGTGATAACGTTTACGCTGTACGATGAAAATATGTCGGTTGAGTTAGGCGCGCCGATGGAACACATTGAACGCGCGCTACAATCGGAAGAAGGTGACGAAGCCGGCTCAAGCGCCTGGCTTAAACCGGTGGTCATCTCCCTGTTAGAGCGGGGCACCCAACCCTTTAACATTGCCGATGTGGACGCGAGTACCGAAGAGGGCAGCCTGCGCGTCATCGCCTGGAATCGTTCCGGCGGGCTGCGGTTGGCGCCTCTTATCTTTGCGATGGGTGAAATTGATAACCCGGTGGCCGCCGGCGCGTTTGTAAAAGAACTCCACCGGCGCAAACAGCATGCCGAATATCCCGGCAAATTTCCCGTCCCCCTGGATTACTGGGCCAGTTGGATTTTGGCCGGCTTTTTGGCCTTCAGCGTGCTGATCTGGTGGTACCGCCGCCTTGGTCGGGAATCAAACTCAACCGGCTGATTCGGGTTGAGGTTTCATCCGGCAATTTTCGTGCTCGTATTCAATTTCAATGGTCACGTGGGAAAAGGCTTTGGATTCAGCCTGGTGGAGGACGTTTCTTTTTACCTCTAGAATTTGTTCCTTGGTGGCCTTATCTGCAACCACCACGTGCGTGGTGAGCACGTGGTGGTCTCCATCCAGCGACCAAATGTGGGTATGGTGAACCGACTGTACGGTGTCGATATCCCTGATTCTTTGTTTAATCTTGGCCAGGTTTATGCCTTCCGGCACGGCCTGGAGAAAAATCGCCAGTGTCTTTCTGAGATTTTTGATGACATTGTACAGCACGTAGAGGGTGATTAAGAGGGAGAGAATGGGATCGAGAATATAGAAATTGGTGAACAACAGCACGATACTCACGATCAGGAGGGCCACCCAGCCCAAAACGTCTTCCAGCAAATGCCAGGTGACTATCTGCGTATTCAACGACTCCCCTTTTTTGAGCCGCAACACCGCCGCGCCGTTTACCAGGATGCCCACAACGGCAAAGCCAACCATACCGGCGGCGTTGGCCGGCTGCGGGTCGAGCAGGCGCGGAACAGCTTCGGACAGAACAAAGAGCGCGCCGGCAATCAGAACCAGGGTGTTGGCCAGCGCGCCCAGTAGAGAATAACGCCGGTAGCCGTAAGAATACGCGACGTCTTCCTGTTTTTGAGCGTATCCTTCTAAGAACCAGGCCAGTCCCAAAGAAACGCTATCGCCCAGATCATGCAGGGCGTCGGCCACAATGGCGATACTGTTGGTCCACAGGCCGCCCACAATTTCTAAAAGGGTAAAACCAAAGTTGAGGAAAAAGGCAATTTTGAGATTTTGTGCCTCGTGATTGGGATGAGAGTGCTGGTGGCTCAATCTTGTCGGTCCTTTGATCTAATCGATTACCACGAGGCGGGCGGATCGCTGGCCGGAAATGTTTCCCACAGTTTTTCGTCGGTGGTATCTGCCGGTTCAATGGTATGTTCCGGGCCTGGGTTCGGTCTATCGATCCGTTCTCCGGATGCCGCGCCGGTCCGGAGCTGCTGTTGTTCCTCGATACTGAGCGTATTGATCCCCAGCTTGTTGTAGGCCGGGCAGTAGCCGGTAATTCCGCGATACAACAGGTAACCGCCGGCCAGCAGCGCGTTGAGGCCCCAGGGAGATCGCCGCAGCAGGCCATAAAAGACCAAAGCACTGCCTCCCAAAATCGAGGCGAATCGTTCTTGCGTATTGACATTGGCTTTGTTTACCTGGGTTACTTCTTGCCAGGTCTCTCGAACTTCCGGACGATTGATGGTTTCTCGAATCTGAGCTACCGTTTCATCTGTTTTTTCTGTGTTTTGTGTACTCATTTTGCCTCATTACCTTCCGCTGAGTTGGTCAGCTTTGGCGTTGCGTAAGTGTCGAGCTTAGATGCGCGCCAAACAACGTTATCAAGCTGCCCAGATAAATCCAAAACATAAGGGCCACAATGGTCCCCAACGAGCCGTAAACGATCTCGTAACGGGCCAGGCCGCTGCTCAGGAAAAAAGCAAAGCCGCTGGTCGCCAGTTCCCAGCCGATGGTGGCCACTACAGCCCCCCAAAAGGCCGCCGCCCCGCTGACGTGGGCGTTGGGAACCCACCGGTATAATCCCCAAAAAAGCGCCAGCCTCAACAAAATTGGCAGCAGATTGGTCCAGATTTGCCATAAGTCGGTTTGGTAGATGTTTATACCTGTTCCCAGGGGCACACTAAATTCGGCCAAAATATTGGTGACAAACGTGGACAGCACCGACAGGATCAGTAGCCCGGCCAGCACGCCCACAATACTGAGCGCGACCAGCCGGCGTTTTAAAAAATTGCGTACATCAGACTCAGACCAGGCTTTGTTGATGTTAAAGGCCAGCGTATTGAATACGCCACTTGCTGCCCAGAGCAGCCCCACCAGGCCCACAATGCTCACCGGCCCGCGCAGGTCCAACACTCGTTCAATATTCTGTTGAATCAAATTCTGAGCGCCGGGTAAATTTTCGGCCACCGCCTGCGATACCTGCTGCTGCACCACGTCTCTTTCTAAAATGAAACTGCCGGTAGAAATAATCAATAACAACAGGGGAAACAGCGAAAACAGGGCAAAATAAGCCATGGCCGCCGCGGCCTGCGGCGATTGCGTATCGTTGAAATTTTTGATCGTCTCTGCGATCAAACTGAAAAATCCGCCGCTGCGCTCATCAAGTTTCTTATAGCCGGTTTTGAATGTTTCTATGAGTTCTTTCACAGGTTGTTTATTCCTCAGAAGAAGGTTGTTGTCTACCCAGTTTCTTATAGACCAGCCAGCGCTCCACCATACCCAGCCCGCGCAGAATGACCAGAACCAACAGCGTTACCCCGATGGCTAACACCCACTGCCGTAAAGCCACCCCGATGCCCACCGCGGCGGCCACCAAAATAGAGGCGGCGGTGGTCAATCCTTCTACCTGATTTTTTGGACCATGGCGAATAATGGTGCCCGCGCCCAGAAAAGCCACCCCTGTCACAACGGCTTCCATAATACGGATCGGATCGGCGCGAATGACAGCGCTTCCCAGGTCTAACACAAAATGATTGGCAGCGACATCGCTAAGCGCAACCAGTAGAGCTGCGGCTCCACCCATCAGCCCGTGGGTGCGCAGGCCGGCCGGCTTATCGGCCAACTCACGTTCCAGGCCAATAATCGCGCCCAAAATAGCGGCCAGCCCTACCCGGAAAAGTACTTGTAATTGTATGATTTGGGATGAAATCGATTCCATTTTTAACTTTTTTCAAGCTGATCGTAATTGGTTTGCCTGGATCGTTTACCGGTCAAACTGAATATCCCGTACGCTTTTTACCACATCGCCGCCGTACAATGTTGAGGCCTGGCGCAGTGTGAGCGCCTGGTCAAATTCGGTTTGGGCCGAAATGCCGTCGGCAGGAACAACGATATGGAACCAGCGCAGCCCCGCCGAGGCGGCGGTATGGGCCACACAAATGTTGGCCACAGTGCCTACAATGATCAGGTGTTCCACCTGCCAGACCCGGCTCAAATAATGTTCCAGCCAGGTGCCGTAAAAGCCGTCGTAGCGATTTTTGCGGCAGGTCAACTCGCCGGAGCGAGGTTGGAGTTCCTCGATAATTTCCCACCCCCACGATCCCCGGCGGCAGTGTTCCGGCCAAATTTCCCACTCAAGATCGTTTTCAAAGTGAGTATCCTGGGTAAAGGCCACACGCATCCCCATACTCCGGGCTGATTTCAGTAAAGTTTTGATATGCGGCACCGTGGCTTCGGCGGCCTGAACCACAAGCTGGCCCTCTGGCTTTACAAAATCGTTTTGCATATCCACAATGATCAGCGCGGTTTTATTGGCGTCCAGATCAACTTCTTCTTTGTAGGGAATTTCCGGAACTTCAACGGTATCGCCGGGAACAAATTGGAAAATCATTTTTTATCTCCTTCATTCTTTGTTGGTTTGATATCAACTGTGAGTTGTGTTTCACCCATAAATCTATCTTGATGGGTGGGCAGCCCCAATTTTTCAAAGACCCGAACGACCGGATGATTTTCGGGAATAATAGAAGCGACAAATTTTTGCACGCCCATCGAGCGGGCCATTTGCGTGATCTTTTGGGTCAGATAAGTACCCAATCCCTGCTGCTGAAGATCATCGCGGACCACCATGGCGATTTCGGCGACTGGATCGCTGGGGTTGGCCCGGCTGAAACGGACCACCGCCACAATTTGCTCCGTACCATTTTCTTCCAACGTACCTGCCAGCGCCGCATCTTGTTGCGGGTTGATATTGGCCAGGTTTTCCGCCTCTTTTTGAATTTGCTGTGGTGATAAATGATCTACCGAAGCGTGAAAACGCAGCCGTTTGCAGCGCTCCGAAAGTTTGTTGAATAATTGTACCAGTCGATCAGCATCATCGGGCCGGATGGAACGGATCGTCACCGGGCGGCCGTTTTTTAATGTAAACTCATTACTGCTTTGAGCTTTCTTGTTCAGTATGTCAGTTCTGTTTTGGACCATAAATTTTTCGCTCTGGTGCGGGTCTTTGGTTTAGGGATTAATTTCTGTGGGCGGTCGATCTTCTGCCCCTCTATCCGCGAGGTCCGGCTCGCACAACACCACCCGGCCTTCCTCGTCGGTGTGATAGTCGTACTGCTGGCCGCGCGCCTCGAGAATAATCTGATAGCCGGGCGTGATGACCGGCAGGCCGGCCACATCTTCGGTGGGGCAGCCTAATTGGCTGTTGGGCCACTCTCTGGCTTCTATTGAAACCACTTCGATTTCACTGGCCGGCAGGCCGGTTAAGCTGGCGAGATGTTGCCTCGCTGCTTGCAAGGCAACCGTTTGGGAGTTTGGTGTTGGAGTGGACGTAGGCGTAAAGGTGGGGATAGGTGTTGCCGTAGCCAGCGGGGTGAAGGTTGGGGCCGGATCGGGTATGGGCGCAACTTCCCGCCAATTGAAAAGGATGTTGGCCGGCCCGGTGTATTCGTAAAATTCCACGCGCAAGCGATGCAGCCCGGCGGTAACAGCCTGGTTGCTCACTTCAAACGTGGCGCTGGCTTGCTGCTTATCGATGAGTAAGCGGCCATCGAGCCAGAAGCGGGCGCCGCCGTTGGCTTCTATTTGGAAGCGGTAATAGCCTTCTTCGAAGATTACCTGACGGGTCCATTGGGCCGAGAAATTATCCACCGGCAGGTTGGCCGCCGGCGCGCCGTAGCCCCATTCAAAATTAATTTCCTGAACATTCTCAATGTGGGCCGGCCTGCCCGAAGCAACCGGGTTGGCCCAATATTCCCCGTACCAACTGTTCAACCCTATCGCGGGTGTGGGCGTGTTAGGTTCGGTGGGGGTGGGGATGGGGGTTGGGGTGAACGTGGGCGTGTGGGTCGGCAAATCGGTGGGGGTAAGGGTAGGCGTGCGGGTAGCGGCAATTTCAAACTCGGCTACCGCCGAGGCGTTTGTGGTTTGCGATTGCACGGTAATCAGGATAACGGGCCGCCCCGTCCATTCGAAATCCAGCGCCGGCAGCGGAAACGTAAGGCTGAACGCGCCGGATTCGTTGATGGCAGCGGTTGTATCGGCCAGTACAATCGGCTCGCCTTCGGGCGCTTTCTTGAGGCTGACGGCTACAATATCGTCGGGCTGCCAGCCGGTGCCGGTCACGGTAATGTTGGTAGCCGGATCGCCCTGAGCGGGTAACAGTTGGATCGCGGGATCAAGCTCGGGGGTTGGCGTATCGGCCGCGGCGAAGGGCTGTATCATGCTGCCGGCTGAAGCCCCCAATTCCGTTAACAGCAGCAGGCCGATGATGCCGCCAAAAAAGATCACCAGCGAAAAGGCGGCTAGAAGCCATATCCAGCCGGGTGTTTTTGGCTTTTTGGGTGATCGTGTCGATCCTGATGATCGTGTCGATCCTGATGATCGTGTCGATCC
>CAZTFF010000020.1:0-34504 GCA_964612485.1 uncultured Caldilineaceae bacterium | reverse complement strand
GATGATCGTGTCGACTGTTGGGTTGTTTCGTCTGTTGGTTTAGATATGCGTTTCAAAACTATCAACTCCTCAAACAATGGGGAAATGGGATTTAGGGGTGGGGGGGTAGTTTTCTCCCTAACCCCTAAATCCAGAACCACTTCTTCATCTAGCCACAATCAAGTTTCTTTCATTTCATTGTATCGTTTTGATGAGGCTTTGCCCATACCAATTTGAGCGATTTTAAAATAAAAAGAGAGCTATCTTTAGATAGCCCTCGCAGGTTGAAAATGATTCTCCGGCTTACTCGGTTGGGTGGTTCACAGCATCGCCCAGGTGGGTTACACGCCGGACCTTTTCATGAAGCGTCTTTGGTCGATTCGATCAACCGTTGTTTGCGCTCCCACAGACGCCGGGTGAGCGACACGTGGTAGATGTGCGGGTTCATAATTCGCTTGACGCCGGTATCCAGCCGTTCTAAATCTTTTTGGCGGCGTTGACGGAGGGTGTGTAAGGGGGGCAGATCAAGCAGTAAACGGCCCTGATCCCATACATCAACCAGTAAGGGTTCAATATCTGTGATTTCTGCGCGCTTCAATTTCCGGTGTTTGGTGTGATCGGAAACGTGTTGTAAGAAGATAGAATTCATCTCTCGCGGGTTCTCATCATCCAGGCTCAATAAATCTGCGGTGGCGTGGCCGCGTTCATCGTACAAGCGCCAGACATGCTTGTGGCCGGGATTGGGGGTTTTTTCGGGATTTTCAGAAATTTTGATGGCCGGTATCCAGTTGCCCTGGTCGCAAACGGCCACCAGCTTGTAGACCCCACCCAACGACGACGCGCCGTGCGAGGTGATCAGCCGCGTGCCCACGCCGTATACCAGCCGTTGGCGCAAATGGTCCGGGTCAACGCCAAAGCGTTTGGCTTCCTGGTTGATCTGGGTCAGTATCTGCCAGATGATCAGTTCGTCCAGGTCATTGGAGAGCACGATAGAGGCATCGGGAAAGCCGGCCTCATTGAGCATTTTGGCGGCGTGAATGCTGAGGTACGCCAGATCGCCGGAATCCAGCCGGATGCCAACCGGTTGGTGCCCGTTGCGGCGTAGCTCTTCGAAAACGGTGATGGCGTGAGGCACGCCGCTTTCCAGGGTGTCGATGGTATCCACCAGCAGCAGGCAGTCATCGGGGTACACCTCGGCGTAGGCGCGGAAGGCTTCCAACTCGCCCATGCCCAGGGCCATAAAAATTTGCACCATACTGTGGGCGTGCGTGCCTTTGGGCGGCAGCCCCACTACGTGTGAGAGGCCGACATTCGATGTAAAATCGGCCCCGCCAATGAGCGCGGCCTTGGCCCCGGCATTGGCGCCGGTGGCGTGGCCCCGGCGCAGGCCAAATTCCAGCAGCATCTGACCCTCGCCACTTTCATGAATACGGGCGGCTTTGGTGGCGATCAGGGTTTGGTAATTGAGATGGTTGAGCAGCGAGGTTTCCAGAATTTGAGCCACGGCCAGCGGCCCCTGGACTACGGTAATCGGCACGTGGGGGTGAACCACCCGGCCTTCCGGGATGGCGCGGATGGTCAGGTCATCAAAACTGAAATCGTTTTTTAACCAGGCTAAAAAATCATCGTCAAAAACCGGGCTGCCGGTTTGGCCGGTCTGGCCGCGCAAATAGTCAATGGCTTCATCATCAAAGTGGGCGGTTTGCAGCCAATCCAGCAACCATTCCAGCCCGGCATTGATACAGTAGCCGGCCCGGTGAGAGCCGTAATCGGGATAATCGCGGAAGAAGTGGTCAAATTGCACTTCTTTTTCGTGCAGCCCCTGCCGGTAGTAGAGTTGGGCCATGCTGAACTGGTACTGGTCGGTAAAAAGAATGCCTTCTGCCGTTTTTTGTTCGGTTGGGTTCATCTCTTAAACTCGTGTCTGGAGATTGTTTCTGATGGCGCGGATTCCGTCCAGGCTGTTGACAATGGTGTGGACCCGTCCCACATCATCTTGAGTTTCCACCGTGCCTAACAGGTAAACTATTTTATTATTGACCTGAACTTTGATGTTGTCAAGATGGGCGGTTTCGCTATTGTTGTTGAGGGCTTCATAAACATTGTCCAGCAGGTCCAGATCGTTGTTGTCTACGGCGCGAGGCAGACGTTCTCTATCGGGATCGGTTTCTTCCATGCTGGGGGCGTAGCCGGCGGCAATCTCAGCGCCCTGGGGATCATCTTCGCTGGGCAGAACGGCCGGGTCGTGGGGAGGGGTGTAGGTCAGGCCCTGGTCGCTGGCGATCCGGGGGTTGTAGGTGTGGCCGTCGCTGTGTTGGGTATCTACCAGATCATCTTGCGCCAGGTCGGCGTTGATGTTGTCCTCTTCCGCCTCCTCTTTTTCTTCCGGGTTGGGCATGCTTAACAGATCGTTACTTTCTTTATTTTCTGTATCATCTGCTTCCGGTGTTTTCGGCGGGGAAAATGTTTCTTTGATTTGTTTTTTATCTTCTTTTTTTGACATAAAACCTCCTTATAATTTGGCCTGGCGCAGTAATTGAGCATTAATGGCCACGATCACGGTACTGAGCGACATCACCAGCGCCCCAACTGCCGGCGATAGCACAAATCCGATGGGAGCCAGAACCCCCGCGGCCAGCGGCAGGGCGATGACATTGTAGCCGGTGGCCCAAGCCAGGTTTTGCAGCATTTTGCGGTAGGTGGCGTGGCTCAGTTTTACAATTTTTACCACGTCCAGGGGGTTGCTCTGCACCAGAATAATGCCCGCCGATTCAACGGCCACGTCGGTGCCGCTGCCAATGGCTATCCCAATATCGGCGCGGGTCAGGGCGGGGGCGTCGTTCACGCCGTCGCCGACCATGGCAACCACGTTGTAATCTTTTTGCAGTTCGCTCACTTTTTTATCTTTGTCTTCCGGCAGCACTTCGGCAAAATAGGTATCGATGACCAGTTCCTCGGCCACCGATTTAGCCACCGCCTCGCTGTCGCCGGTGAGCATGGCCACTTCTACGCCCATCCGGTGTAGTTGGTTGATGGCTTCTTTGCTTTCCGGGCGGATGACATCGGCCAGGGCGAAGGCGGCGGCTACCTGCTCTTGCTGGATCAAATAGACCACGGCTTGCCCTTTGTTCCCGGCTTCATCGGTAAATTGGGCCAGCGGAGCGGGTAATTCAAGCTGTAGTTGATCTAATAAGTTAGGACCGCCCACATAAACCGTTTCTCCCTGGTATGCGGCTTGCACCCCGCGCCCTTTGATGGCTTCAAAACCGCTCACCTCGGGCAGCGAGAGGTCCCGTTCTTCGGCGGCCTGGCGGATGCCCCGAGCGATCATATGTTCCGAGTCGCCTTCTATGGCGGCGGCCAGGGCCAGGGCTTCTTCATCATCACCGTTGGCAGTTTTCAAATCAACTACGCCCTGCTCGCCTTTGGTAAGGGTGCCGGTTTTGTCAAAAATAATCATATCGAGCTTGCGGGCGCTTTCCATGGCCAGCCGGTCGCGCACCAGCACGCCGTTAGTGGCCGCCAGCGAGGTGGTAATGGCTACCACCAGCGGAATAGCCAGCCCCAGCGCGTGGGGGCAGGCAATCACCAATACCGTGACCACCCGCTTTAGAACCTCAATATTTAATCCGGCGGCCATGCTCCAGGCAATTGCGGTTAGGAGCGCCGCGCCCAGGGCCACGTAAAACAGCCAGGCGGCGGCTTTATCGGCCAGAAGCTGGGTGTTGGATTTACTGCTCTGCGCCTCTTCTACCAACCGCATAATGCCGGCCAGGGCGGTATCGTCGCCGGTGGCCGTGATTTTGATGCGCAGGCTGCCGTCGCCGTTAACCGTGCCGCCGATGACCTCGCTGCCGGCTTCTTTTTTGACCGGTTTTGATTCGCCGGTGATCATGGCTTCGTTGACTTCCGAACTGCCTTTTATAACTTCACCGTCGGCGGGCACGCTGGCCCCCGGACGGACCAAAACGCGGTCGCCGGCTTGCAACTCGCTCACTTTAACTTCTTCGGTTTTATCATCGCCGGTAATCCGTTCGGCGGTGTCGGGCATCAATTGGGCCAATTGATCCAGCGCGCCGGACGCCTGGCGTACGCTGCGCATCTCGATCCAGTGGCCCAGCAGCATCACGTCAATCAGCGTTACCAGTTCCCAAAAAAATCCGACCCCCAAATCAACGAAAATTGCGGCCAGGCTGTAGGCAAAGGCCACGGTAATCGCCAGGGAAATGAGCGTCATCATGCCCGGCTGGCGGTTCTTGAGTTCGGTGCCGGCCATTTGCAAAAAGGGTAGCCCGCCGTAGATAAAAATAATGATGGAAAAGAGGGGCGTCATCCATTGGCTGCCCGGAAAATCCGGCATGGAAAAATTCAACCACTCCTGAATGGTGGGGCTGTAAAGCAGCACCGGCAAGCTTAATATCAGCGATACCCAAAAGCGGTTCCGAAACATAATTTCGTGGCCGCTGTGATCGTGTTGGTGTTGGTGATTCTCCTGGTTGTGTTGTTCAGGCACAAACAATCTCCGTTGGATTATTTAAATTTTGTTGATAAAACGTTTGACGTCGTAATCCCACTCCCGGGTTTCTAATTCCACTTCCGAGCCGGTGGCCGACGGGTCCTCATGTTCACAGGCGGAAACGGCCACATGCCCGCCGCTGCCGGTAAAGGTGACGCAATCGTCGCCCTGGTCTTCTATTTTGAGTCCCACCCCGGATGGCCCAAAAAAGTCGATGGCGGCTTTGATGGCGTCTGGAGGGGATAGGTTGGTATTCACTCCGTAGCGCATAAATAGGTTTACCTCTTTCTTAAATATTAAGGGGTAAAGGCAAAACAGGGGCAGAATAATGTTCTGCCCCTGCCGGGTTTCTTCTTTTTGTCAAACAATCGAAACTTTGGAAGCCGTCTGCTTCATAATTCGCTGCGCGCTTTCGGCGGCCTCATCATCGTCGGCTTCCACCACTACCAGGGTATTTCCCCGGCGGAGGTGTTGCGCGTAAAAGCTTCTTTCGTCGTCATCAATGCCTAAATCGGTGAGTTTGTCTTCAATTATCATGCCCGATTTCTTTTCCGTTCCTACATTTTTTTCTGTGGGTACGGCTGTTGCGCCGCCGGTGCCGGAACTGGATAACGGCGTAACGATGAACGGCTCATCTTGCTGCAAGATAGGGGTTTCGCCGGACAGGTGATCTTTGTCGATCAACAGGAGATCATCCTCTTCCTGGCCAAATCCTCGTTCGTGGAGTTTGCCTACGGCTTGCCCTAAATCTTCCTGGTTATCAAATAATCCTACAACTTTTTTACTGGTAAACAGATCCATTTTTTATCTCCTTTAATGAAATCTTACTCTAATTTGAACGGCTGAATTACATGTCTCGCAAGAGCCGGCGCAATTCGCGGGCGTGTCCGGCTTCGTCGGCTGCCATTTCTTCCAGCTTGACCTTAAGTTCGACTTCGCCGAGTTCGTCGGCCTGTTGGGCGCGGGTAGCGTAGTTTTCAACATCCTGCATTTCCATTTTGAGGTCCAGTTCGAGCATTCCTTTTAAATCGGTTGGTTTTTCAAAAACCTGGGGAACGGTGGTGGGTTCGCCGCCCAGATCAACAATCACGTCGGTCAGAAAAGAGGCGTGCCCCATCTCATCTTGAATCTCTTTGTCGAAAATTTCGCGCAGTTCCGCGCCGCGCAGGCCAAATGATTTGCCCGATTGGTACGTATAGCGAATGATCGTGCCTAATTCGCCGGACAGGTCTTCATTTAAGCCTTGGATGAATTCATTTTTCGTTGTCATTTTTTACTTTGCCTTTCTAGCTATTTTTGAGAAGTTTTCGCAGGGGGGGATCCCTTGCAGGGGCGTCCCTTGAATCCCGTTTTTATAGTATCATTTTTAAGGGGGGGTGGCTATACTAAACCGGGTAGTTTTTGTAACCAAAGGTGGGTTATTTTTTATAGCTCTATTTATGGCCTGTAATACCCCTCAACCTACCTGGTTGGATAAATGTGTTATCACCTGAATGGGTAATGCTATACGCCTGTCTACAACGCCAGGGCTATTAATAAATCACTCTGCCCATATATTTAAAATCGCCCAGGTTAGTATGGGCAGATGCCGGCTGGAACGGTATAATGGAGATAAGTTAACCAAGGAAATAGGAAATACATTGTTTATGCAAGGAGGTGAATCAGTAATGGCCTTTAAGATCGAAGAATTGCTCCCCCAGGCGCTCCGGGAGACAATGCCCGAAGAAGCAAAAAAAATCTATAAAGATACTTACAACAAATCCTGGGAATCGTATGACGAGGACCAAGAAATGGGCGCTCAAGATCAAGAAGCGGCAGCTCATCGAGATGCCTGGAATGCGGTGAAGCAAGAATTTGTGCACGACGAAAAAAGAAGCATGTGGTATCGTAAGGGCGAAGGGCCGGATGAAACCGGGGAAGAAGAGGGCCTGTTAGATAAGGCAAAAAAATTATTCTAAACCGGCGTTTTCCATACGAATATCTCATAAGCCCCACGGGTAAAAGCCCATTGGGGCTTTTTTTTGTTGTCC
Source organism: uncultured Caldilineaceae bacterium (assembly GCA_964612485.1). GTDB lineage: Bacteria > Chloroflexota > Anaerolineae > 4572-78 > J111 > JAFGNV01. The sequence goes on along the minus strand of CAZTFF010000020.1, from coordinate 27,979 downwards.
TCTAAGATGGGGCTAATAGCCCAATCGGGCGATAATTATCATCCTATCGAGCTAGAAAAAGATAGCTCTTAAGAATGAATGAAACTACCCCGTCTGGTGTAGTTCTCAACCACCAGCTATGATATAATAAAGAGGTTGAGTGAAAAATAGCCGTCAGCGGTTGATTTTGAGTTGGCGGATATTGGAGAAAGGAAAGATAACGGTGGAACCTTTACGCATTTTGTTGGTGGATGATCATGTTTTGTTTCGTAAGGGACTGGTAACATTATTGGAAACGCGAGATGATTTTGAGGTTGTGGGCGAGGCGGATGATGGGTTAGAAGGTATTGCCCAGGCTCGTGAGGTTGTGCCCGACATCATTTTGATGGATGTGAATATGCCCAACTGCAACGGAATCGAAGCTACCCGCCGCATTAAACAAGAACTGCCGCACGTTCATATTGTGATGTTGACCGTATCCGAAGAGGATGATGATCTCTTCCAGGCCATAAAAAATGGGGCCAAAGGTTATCTCTTAAAAAACCTTGAACCCCGGCAATTGTTCAACCGCTTGGAGGGCATCTATCGCGGCGAGTCGCCCATTTCCGGCGTGATGGCTACCAAAATTCTCAGCGAATTGAATGATCCCCATCAGAATGTGATGGATCATGCCAAAACCGTTGATGAGTTGACCCCACGCGAGGTTGAGGTTCTGGAACAGGTTGTGTTGGGCAAAACGAACAAAGATATTGCCGATGCCCTGAACATCACCGAAAATACGGTCAAAATTCATTTGCGTAATATTCTGGAAAAACTCCACGTGCAAAATCGAATTCAGGCCGCCGTGCACGCGGTTAGCAAAGGGCTGGTTGATGAATCAAAACCTTGAAGATTCAGTTGCCGGCAATCCGGCTTGGAAATAAACCAGGCCGAAAATTCATCAGATGGCAGCCACAATTAAGTGCGGCTGCTATTTTTTTCGAAAACACAATTGATAAAACGAGATATTGCCTGAAACTACCCAATCGGATGAGTATTGTAAAAATACCTCACCCGGTTGAGCTATCATATTGACCATGCGAGTAGCTAAAAGATAACTCCCCTTGCCTTCAAAAATCACCCAACTTAGTATGGGCGTGGCACCGGTAAACGGATACAATAGAGGAAGAATGTATAAATCTGCGTCTCAAACCACGGCTCCAACCCAACAACCGGATAACGAGGGATCGCCGTCCCGTCGTGTTTTTGTGATTCTGAACCCGATGGCCGGTAACAGCCGGCCCCCGGTTGTTCACGAGGCGCTGGACGAATATCTTGAAGCCGGAAAGTATGAAGTTTATGAAACTACGGGGCGGGAAAATTTGCCCGACATCGTTGCCGGCGCACTTGAACGTGGATTCAACTTTTTTGTCGCTGCCGGGGGAGACGGAACCGTTTCCGGTGTGGCCGATGCGTTGCTTGATACCCATCTCCCGCTAGGGATTTTACCCGCAGGCACGGTGAACACCCTGGCCCGCGAGTTAGGCATTCCTCTGGATATAAAGGAAGCGGCAGCGCTGTTCAGTAACGCAATCACTATCCGCCACATCGACGCCATGCGCGTCGGCTCGCAGTTATTTTTGCTCGGCGTGAGCGTGGGGGTGAGTTCGCTCACGATTCGTGAAACCGACCGCCAGCGAGAGCGAAAACGCTTGCTGGGTATTTTGGCTTATTTGTGGGCCGGCCTAAAACATCTGATCGGCTTGCAGCCGGAAAGTTTTAAATTGACAGTAGACGGACAGGAAATCCAGGTACAGGCGAAGGAAATTGTTATCACCAATGCCCGTATCTTTGGGCTTGAACTGTTCCACTGGGGGCCCCATATCCGCATCGACGATGGCCGGTTGGATATTTGTGTGGTTCGCGCCCGCAATCTGGTTCATTATATTCTGCTGGCTTGGAACCTGCTGTGGGGTCGCCAAACGCGGAATCCGGAACTTCGGTATCTGGAAGTCAATCAACAGGTACGGGTGGAGGCGGATGGATCGCTGCCCGTACAAGGAGACGGCGAATTTATCGGGCGTCCGCCGCTTGAAATTGAGGTTTTGCCGGCAGCGCTTCAAATTGTGGCGCCGGCCAATAACAATGGAGGTTAAAAATGCAATCATGTAATTATCTTATTGTAGGCGGGGGCATGGCTGCCGCTGCCGCGGTTAGCGGTATCAGAGAAATAGATCGCGCCGGATCAATCGGTTTGATCGGTCTGGACCCCCATCCCCCCTATGATCGCCCGCCCCTTTCCAAAGGATTGTGGCAGGATACATCAGAATCGGACATCTGGCGCGATATGGAAGACTTGGACGTTTCGCTTCATCTGGGGCGCAAGGTTGAAAAGCTGGACACCAATGATTACATGATGGTGGACAGCCGGCAGGATGAATACAGGTTCGATAAGCTGCTGTTAGCCACAGGCGGCACGCCCAAACGATTGCCGTTTGGCGATGAACATATCATTTATTTCAGAACGCTCGATAACTACCGCCGGCTGCGCGCGCTGGCCGAAACCAAAGAACATTTTGCCGTCATTGGCGGCAGTTTTATTGGGGCCGAGATTACCGCCGCCCTGACCATGAACGATAAGCAAGTGACCATGCTTTTCCCCGAAGCAGGAATTGGCGGATTGTATTTTCCGCCGGACCTGGCCGGTTTTTTGAATAAATATTACCGGGATCGCGGTGTAGAGGTGATTGCGGGGGAGCAGGCCAAAGTGCTTGATCTGGAATCTCGCGGCCAGCAACTGGCTCTAAAACTGGAAAGTGGCGGCGAGGTTGAGGTGGACAGCGTGGTGGCCGGAATCGGCATTGCGCCTAACACAGAATTGGCCCAGGCCGCCGGCCTGGAAGTAGCCGACGGCATTATGGTCAATAGATTTCTCCAAACCAGCCACCCCGATATTTACGCCGCCGGCGATGTGGCTTCTTTTTACAACCAGGCGCTGGACCGGCGTTTGCGGGTGGAGCATGAGGATAACGCCAATACAATGGGCAAAATGGCCGGGCGCGCCATGGCCGGCGAAGCCGAACCGTACGATTATCTACCTTCTTTTTATTCCGATCTGTTTGATCTGGGCTATGAAGCGGTGGGTGTTCTCGATACCGAAGCCGACATTGTGGTCGATTGGCGCGAACAATATGAAAAAGGCGTCATCTACTATCTTGAAGAAGGCCGTGTTCGCGGCGTGCTGTTGTGGAACGTGTGGGATCAGGTTGGTGCGGCCCGCCAACTCATTGCCGAAGAAGGACCGTTCACGGCTGATGATCTCAAGGGGCGAATTTAGACAATAAAGCGCAACTGGTCACTTAATTGGAAAATAGATGAGTTATCAACTTGAGAATGATGAAAACCTGGCCCATGGTCTCCGGCGGATTGTGCATGAGCAGGTTGATCAAGCGCTAACCCAACTTACCGAAACGCCCGATGGCCGGGATGAGGCGGTACACGATGCCCGGAAACGGTTCAAAAAAATCCGGGCCGTGCTCCGCCTGATCCGCGATGAAATAGGCAGCGACGTTTACAAACCGGAGAATGTTTGCTACCGCGATGCCGGACGCGCCCTCTCCGATGTCCGCGACAGCGTGGTGATGGTGGAAACCCTGGATGATCTGGTAGAATATTTTGCCGATCAGCTCTCTTCAAACGCCTTTACCGTTGTGCGCGGACAGCTTGTGGCCCAGCACGAATCCTACAAAAAGAAAATTTTGGATCAGCAGGATGCCATGGCCGGGGTGGTGGATACCCTGCACGAGGCTCAAGGTCGGGTGGATGGCTGGCCCATCGAGCGGAATAATTTTTCCGCCATCAGCAAGGGCCTGAAACGTGTTTACAAGCGGGGCCGCAAGCGGATGGCCGAAGCCTACGCCGACCCTCGCCCCGAACGTTTTCACGAATGGCGCAAACGAACCAAATATCTGTGGTACCACACCCGCATCTTAAAACCTGTCTGGCCGGATGTGATGGATGAACTGGCCGATCAGGTTCACGATTTGTCTGATTATTTGGGCGACGATCACGATTTGGCCGAACTGCGCCGCACGCTGACCAACCGTTCGAGCTTGTTTGAGGATGAAGCGGAAATGGAGATGCTGTTGGGCCTCATCGACCGGCAGCGCGCCGAGCTGCAAGCCGCCGCCCGTCCCCTGGCCGAGCGCATCTACCTGGAAAAGCCCAAAAAATTTGTCGGGCGGATGGCCGGGTACTGGCAGGCCTGGCAAACAGCGCAAAACAAAGGACAACCCATATGATCTTTGAAACCATTGAAGCCGCCGGCCTGGCCCATTATTCTTATTTTCTGGGCGATGAAGCCGCCGGCGCGGCTGTGGTGATTGATCCGCGCCGGGATGTGGATGTTTACCTGGATTTGGCCCGCTACCACGGCATTCAAATCACCCACATTCTAGAAACGCATATTCACGCCGATTTTGTCTCCGGCAGCCGGGAATTGGCCGCGCATACCCACGCGCCGATTTACGGCGGCGCAACCGGCGATTATGAATTTATCTACGAAGGGCTGGCCGATGGCGATAGCCTGGAGATTGGGCAGTTTCGCCTGCAAGCGCTGCACGCCCCCGGCCATACGCCGGAACATCTCTGCTATCTGGTCAGTGGTGGCCTGGGGGCCGGTGAACCGTGGGGGCTGTTTTCCGGCGACGCGCTGTTTGCCGGCGAGGTGGGCCGCCCGGACCTGTTGGGCGACGGTACCGAAGAATCGCTGGCTCGCCGGCTTTACCATAGCCTGCATGATACGTTGTTAAAACTGGATGATGGGATCATTCTCTATCCCGCGCATGGCGAAGGATCAGCCTGCGGCGGTCGCATTGGCGAGCGCTCTACCAGTACTATCGGCTACGAGCGGCACCATAATCACCGCTTGCAACTGCATGATGAAGATGCGTTTGTGCGGCACGTGCTCGATTCTCTCTCGCCCGCCCCGCGCTATTACGCGAGAATCAAACGAATCAACCGGCAGGGACCGCGCGCCCTGGGGTATATGCCTCATCTTCAATCCTTATCCGTGGCGGAATTTCAGGAAGAATTAAACAAGCCGGAAACTGTTATCATTGATACCCGCGAAATTGAAGCCTTTGGCGGCGCGCATATTCCCAACGCGCTGAATATCCCCCTGCGCGAGTCGTTCCCGGTGTGGGTGGGCTGGCTGCTGCAACCGGAGCAGCGAATTTTGCTCTCGCTGGCCTGCCCGGATGATCTGGAACAGGCGCAGCGCCACTTTTTCCGGCTGGGATACAATAACGTGCTGGGCTATTTGCAGCGCGGCTTCCGCAGTTGGACCGAAGCCGGCCTGGACTTTGAGCAGATTCCTCAACTCAGCGTGAACCGCCTGAATCGGCGCATCACCGATGAAAACGACGCGCTGCAACTGCTGGATGTGCGCAGTAATGAAGAGTGGGCCGACGGCCATATTCCAACGGCCCGCCACCAGTATTTGCCCTATTTGAGCGAGGTCATTGAGTCATTCGATCCGTTGGAGGCGATGGCCGTTTATTGCGGCACCGGCTTTCGGGCCGGCATTGCCGCCAGCCTTCTAAAACAGCATAATTTTACCCATGTTTACAATGTGCCGGGCAGTATCACGGCCTGGGAAGCGGCAGGCTACGCGCTTGAAGAATCAACGTGATACGTGCCGGTACTCATTCGAATAATTATAACCATTTCAAGAAAGGATATTTACAATGGGATTTGATCAATATCACGAACCAGCCCATGAATTACCGGAAGAAACCCGCACCTTTGCCCGGCTGATGGTTTCGATGACCGAGGAAGCCGAAGCTATTGACTGGTACGAACAACGGATTGCCGTGGAAAAGGATGAAGAAGCCAAAGCCGTCATGCGCCACGCGCAGAAGGAGGAATTTATCCACTTTGGCATCGATCTTGAATTTTTGCTGCGCCGCAAACCGGTGTGGCGTACAATTTTGAAGAACATTCTCTTCAAAGAAGGCGATCTGATTGAACTCGCCGAAAAGGCGGAGGAAGAAGGGCTTGACCACTGAAAGGTTTGACTTTCATTTGTAACCGTGTTATCCTTTAAGGATAAAAAGTTTCTCCTTACGTAGCGGGTTGTTTCGAAATAGTTAGGGCCTAACCTATAAAAATCTTGTTTTTAGAGTAGTTTGGAGGGAGGTATAAATGTAGAAACATATGGAGTAAGATGAAGAAGCATGGCGTATCAAATTATCAGAATCGACAAAGATAAAAGTAAAACGGGAGGGAATACCCACGGCTGGCAGGTTAGAGCGGGCCAAAATCTCAGAACCGGCTATCACTCCAAATTATTCAGCGATGGCAAGTACGGCAGCAAAGAAAAAGCGCTGGCCGAGGCCGAAAAATATTTGCAGCAATATCTCCAGGAACATCCCGAAGTTAATGTCAAAACAGAAAAATTCACGTGGAAGCGAGGGTTTAACGAGAATCGCACGTTGAGCCGCCGCAACAAGAGCGGGCGCAACGGCGTGTTTCGGTCCCGCGAACATTACCGGCACGACAAGAGCCGGTATCGCTATTACTGGGGCGCAAGTTATACGATTGACCAGTTTGGCCGGACCAACATTGTCCGCTCGGAAAAGTTTTACGTGGATGAATATGGGGAGCAAGTGGCAAAACAGTTAGCGATAGAATTTCGGGAAATGTGGGAAGAAGCGGCCCTGCAAGGGGTGGACGCCGTGAAAGAGTTTTTTGCGGCCCACAAAGAAGGACGGTTGTGATCTTAGAAAAGCCCCGGCCTAAGCCGGGGCTTTTTTGTTGTGTTTGTTTGCCGGTGCTGCCGGCTGGTCAGCCATTCAGCAAAAAATCTCGAACCTGGGCCGCGCTATTCTGGGGATTGCCCTGGCATACATACAGGCCCAACTGCTCAAAGCCACCGATCTCCTGAGTGTAGGGCAGGAATTCAAAATAGAGTCCCGCGCCCGGCCCATTGTGGGTGACAACGTTGTAGGCTGTCTCGCGCCCGATAGAGGGCATGATCCACATAATGGCCCGCAGCGCATCGTGCCAGCCGTCGGCTACGGCCGCAATTTCCTCATCGGTGAGTTCGTGTAGATATTTTTTATCCACATCTTTGAGCAGCAGCATCATATCAAACGGGCGGCGCATAAAGTAGGGAGCCAGTAAGACGGCCGGGCCGTAATCTTTGATCATCAGGTTGGCCGGGTTTTCGCGCAGCATATAAGCCGAGAAGGGTTCGTTGCGCTGTTCTTTAAAGGTGATGTGGTCTTTAATCCGGCGCGGCATCACATTGCTAAAGCCAATCTGCTGGTGGCCGTGAACCAGGGAGCCGCCCACCAAATGCCCGGAGTTTTTGATGATCGATACAAAGCCGGGATAACCCGCATCGCCGCCGCTCAACAGTTTTTTCTCCAGCGCCGCTAACCGCTTCATCACCACCATCCGATCTGCCTGAGACATATTAAACCAATCTTTATCGTGTAACGATGAGGTCCATTGCAGCAGGTGGAACCCATGGGCGGCAATACCATCCGGGCCGGGCAGGGCGTCGCTGGTTTTCTTCAAGGCGATGCCGGTATCCGAGGGATACAACACCGGGAAAAGATTTTTGTTGATGAAAGTAAAGCCTTCGCTTAGATCGGCCACATCAATCACGCGGGTTGTTTTGCCCTGGCACACCACGCACTCCCGCTCAACGGCCTCTTTGCCCGGCTCCATATCTTCGGGGCGGTTATCGTGCGGGCGGCGGGCGCGGGCCGAGTTGTAAATGATCCGGTCGCCATTGCGGGGATCAATCTGGCAGACGCCGTCGGGCTTGAACTTGGCCATGGCTTCTTCGGCCTGATATAACTCACTGAGTTGGCTGAAATACAATTGCTCCACATCTTCGGCGTCTAAAATAGTTGCCAGCGTCGAGCGGCTGAGCTGCTGCTCGATCACGCCGATGGTTTCCAGAAAATCGTTCACCACGTGGCCCCAGGTAAAATAGGGAATGGTGAGGCGGTAGGCATTTTCGCTCATTTCATGGCGCAATTCATCATCTTGTAACAAGGTTTCCAGCGCCTGGGCAAAACCATCCACATCATCGGCTTCAACCACAATCGCGCCTTCGCCCTGGCGCAGCGGGTGGCGCCCGTCAACCGGAATTTCCTTGACGTCGCCCCCCAGCAAATATTCAACCACAAACGGTACCAGGTGGCTGGAAACCACCGGCACGCGGGTGGCCGCTGCTTCCTGAGGCGTCATGCCAAAACCTTCCATCACCGACGGCGTGCAGTAAACGTCGGTAACCGAATAGATCAGCGGCAGCCAATCCCACACCGAGCCAAGGACCGCCACGTGCTTTTCGACTTGCAGCGATTTGATCAGCTCGGTGAGTTGCCCGTACAAATCGGCCTGGTTTTTATCGATAGTAACGATCAAGAAGCTGTGGGGGTTTTGTCGTTGGATATGGGCAAAGGCTTTGATCAACACATCTTTGCGTTTGGTGGTGTCGGTGCGGCTGATTTCGGTGATGATTTTGCAGCGCCGGATTTCTTCCGGGGTTAAGCCGGAATGCTCGCTGAGAAATGGCCAGATCTTATTGCCGTCGGTAATCTCGTGGCGGGGATGGTAGCGGTCCGGGTCCACGCAGGGGGGCAAAAACAGGTCGGGGCCGCTGTAGAAATAATCGTCTTGCAGCGAGTGTCGAATGGCCGAAGAGGTGGAGGCAATGCCATCCAAATGTTTGATCATCTCCTGCTCGGTTTCAATCCGCTCGTCGATGCGCAGCCGGGGCCATTCCGATTCCGGCATGTTGCGTTTTTTGATGGCGCCCAACGAATGAGGCACCCAGATGTGCTTGAGCGGATCGGGCCGGGTCTGGTTATACAAAATGCCCAACTTGGCGGCGTCCCAATAGTGAGAAATAATCAAATCAATTGTGCTCTCCTCGGCTCTGAGAAAATCGCCCAGATAGTTGACCAGCCCCGGCAGTTGCGCGGCCATATCTTCTTTGCGGACAAATTCATTGGTATCATCTTCCAGATAAACAATGCGCTGATTTTTATCGGCATAATCCACGCCTTGCTGCATCTCGCCGGACACGGGGTGGGGGTAGCCGCCCCGGTTGAGGATGGTAATTTTGTAACCAAATTTGGCCAGCGCCAGTGTGAACTGGTTAACAAACACATTCTGCCCGCCCGTATCCGGCAGGCCGGCCATCACCCGCCATTGGTGAATGCCGTGATTGGTGATCATCAAAATATGTTTGCGGGGCGAGTGAATAAATTCCCGGTGAAATTCTGCGTTTTTTATTTCAGCCATTTCAGTTATAGATTTCCTTTCGTGTAGTATTTTAATTATTTGATAAACTTTATTGCAAATATTAACCCTCCCCTAACCCCTCCCAAAGGGAGGGGATTTTGTTCTCGCCTTCTCTGGGTAAGGGTCTCACCTCCGGTAAGGGTCTCACCTCCGGTGAGGGTCTCACCTCTGGTGAGGGTCTCACCTCCGGTGAGGGTAGCAGTTCTTACTCGATGACGCGGTAGTGGCGCAAGCCTTCCGCTACGCCGGCGGCGTAGTTATTCTGAGCAAAATAAAGGTTGGCTTGATGTTTATTGCCTTTCAGGGCCATCAGTTCCGGTTGGGCGTTGCCTACCACAATTCCCCGGCGGAATTCCAGCAGCATCGAACGATCATTGCCGCTGTCTCCGGCGGTAATGACCGCTTGCGGGGCCAGGTCCAGATACTCGATGAGAAAACGGATGGCTTTGCCTTTGCCCGCCGCAGCCGGCAGAATATCCAAATGTTTGCCGCTGGACCAGACCACCTGATAACCATTGTGAACCTCCTCCACGCGCTGTTGGATCAATTCCGCTGCCTGTTCGGGATCGGGGGCTTTATCCAGAAAATAGCTGACTTTGAGAGAGGTGTTGTATTTTTCCGGTTGGATCTCCGCCCCCTCAATATCGCTTACAAATGTTTCGGCCTGCTCCCGCGAATAATGTTCGTGTAAAAAATGGGTCCATTCCTCCAGAGGCAGCATATCTACGGAAAAAGGCGGCAGGTAGATTTCGGTGCCTACCTGCGAAATGATCGCATCGGCCTGGGGAATATGTTCTTCGGCAAAGCCGTCCATCACTTCTTTTAAGGATCGGCCCGTGCTGAGGAATAAAATCAGTTTGTCTTGTTCCCGCAGCAACTCAATCTGTTGCGCCAACGTTTTGAGCGCCGCGGGGTTCCCGGTGAGGGTGTTATCAATATCAGAGGCTAAAATCCAAGCAATTTGTTTCATCCATACACCTCGCTTTTGGTATGTTCTTTTTCTCGTTCGGCGGTAACATCAATTTTGTCTAAAAATTCATCAACCACGCGCCCCCAGCTAAAGTAGGGGATGGTGACTTCGTAGGCTGTTTTACCCAGTTTGCGGCGGAGATCATCATCTTCCAGCAGCAACTTCAGGGCGTGGGCAAAACCATCCACATCATCCACAGGGACAACAATGGAGCCGCACCCCTGTCGCAGGGGCTCCGCCTGCTTATCTTTATCGTACCATATTTTTTTAACATTTTCACCCTGCAAATATTCGGTTACAAACGGCACCCGCGGGCTGGATACAACCGGCACTTTGGTAGCTGTGGCCTCCTGCGCCGACATGCCAAAGCCTTCCATCACCGAGGGCGTGCAATAAATATCGGAAATAGCGTAGACCGTGGGCAGCAGGTCCCAAATGTAGCCAACCACGGCTACGTGGTCATCAAGTTCCAGATCGCTGATCAACTGTTTGAGGTCTTCGGCCAGCTCGCCGGCGCTGTCATCAATCGAAATGATCAGCAGTGTATCCGACAACTGGCCCCTAACTTGGGCAAAGGCTTTAATGAGCACGTTTTTGCGTTTGGTGGTATCGGTGCGGCTGATTTCGGTGATGATTTTTCGCAGTTGGATCTCTTCTTCCGTCAGGCCGGTTCGCTCGCTCAAAAACTCCCATACCTCGTGATCGCCGGCTACGTCTCGCGGGTGGTAGCGGTCGGTATCAATGCAGGAGGGCAAAAAGAGGTGCGGGCCGTTGTAACCATAATCCTCTTGAAGCGATTCGGAAATTGCCGATGAGGTGGCGGCAATGCCGTCGAGTTCATCGATCATGCTTTTTTCAATCTCGATGCGTTCATCAATACGCAAATTGGCCCATTTGTCCCGGCTGACGTTTTCTTTTTTGATGGCGCCCAGCGAATGGGGCACCCAGATATGTTTGATGGCGTTTTGTTTCTCACGGTTATATTCCACGCCAATTTTGGCGCCGTCCCAATAATGAGAAATGATCAAATCAACCCAATCGCCGATATTACCCAAAAATGTTTTGAGCGATTCCACCAGTTGGGGGATTTGTTCCACCATATCTTCTTTGCGGATAAACTTCTTGGTGTCGTCTTCCAGGTAAACAATGCGCTGGTGTTTATTTTTGTAGCGGATACCCTGGCGCATTTCATCGGTGGTGGGGTGGGGGTAGCCGCCCCGGTTGGCGATGGTCACTTTAAAGCCTCGCTCAACCAGGGCTTTGGTAAATTGGTTGACAAAAACGTTCTGCCCGCCGGTATCGGGCAAGCCCGGCACAATTCTCCACTGGTGGAGGCCGTGGTTGGTGATCATCAGCACGTGTTTGCGCTCAGAACCCAAAAAATCACGATGGATTTTTATCGAGTTAATGAAATCGTTGCTCATAGCTTACCTTTCTTATTTGTGAGTGGAGCGCGTGGAAAATATCACCTCTATCTTATCATTTTTGAAGTTGATTTGCCTATACTAGATTGGGTGATATTGCAGCCAGATGGGAGTTATTTTACATAGCCCAATCGTCCGGTGGTTATCGCCCAGTTGGGCGATAAATTTGATAGGAAAAATCGCCTGATCGTATCATCCGGGCAGTTGTTTTTTTATCCGGTTGGGGGAGGGCAGCGTGACAACCGGATGATTAAAAATAGCTCTTGTCAGGGGGTAAAAATCGCTCGGATTAGTGTAGTAAAAGCCGGGGAGAAATGATAGCATAAAGGCATAGATGGCAATATCATCATCAAATTTTTATAAGGAGATTACTTATGGCAACCGAAAAAGAATTGTATCAACAGAAATTGGAAGCACAATTAGACCAGTGGAATGCTGAAATCGATAAACTGAAGGCGCAAGGTGAAGAACTTGAGGCCGACGCCAAAATTGATTATTACCGGAAATTGGAAGAGCTGTCGGTGAAGCGCGAAGAGATTGCCCAGAAGCTGAAAGAGATCAAAAAGGCCGGCGATGACACCTGGGAAACCATCAAGTTAAGCGCGGGCAGCCTGATGATCAAATTTCAGGAAGAATTCGAGCAGGTCCAGGAACAATTGAAAAAAAGCCGCGAAAGGGCATTAAGGTAAAACAACGTTCCTTATCGGGAGATCATGCAAAAAATTGTTACGCTAACGATGAACCCCACGCTGGATAAAAGCGCCAGCATAGACTACGTGGTATCCGAGCGAAAATTGCGTTGCGATTCGGTTCAGTATGAGCCGGGCGGCGGCGGAATCAATGTTTCGCGGGCCATAAAAAATTTGCACGGGACCAGCCAGGCTTTCTATCTGGCCGGCGGCCCTATTGGGGAAATTCTGGAAAGGTTGATTGCCGAGGAGGGGCTTGACCACCACAAAATCTCTATCAACGGCTGGAGCCGGGAAGGGCTAAAGGTGAGCGAAACCTCAACCGGCCAGCAGTATCGATTTAACCTGCCCGCTCCAACCGTTACCGCGGAAGAATGGCAGCAAACTTTAGATGCTATGGCTGCTCTGGACCCCCTACCGGATTATGTGGTGGCCAGTGGCAGTTTGCCCGACGGCGTGCCCACCGATTTTTTTGCCCGGTTGGCGCGATGGACGCAAAAAGCCGGCTGCCGGTTGATCCTGGATTCATCAACCGTCGATGCGATGCAATTAGCTCTGGAAGAGGGTGTTTATCTCATCAAGCCCAACCTGCGAGAGTTCAGGCACCTGGTCAACAGCCGGCTAACGCAAGAAGATGAACAAGAAGCCGCTATTATGAAAGTGGTTGAGCAAGGCCAAAGCCAGATTGTGGTAGTATCATTGGGCGCAGCCGGGGTATTATGGGCCACCAGGCAAACGCGCGAACGATTGCGCGCGCCCACCGTTTCAATCAAAAGTAAGGTCGGCGCGGGCGATAGTATGGTAGCCGGGCTGGTATTAAGCCTGGCTCAGGGAAAAAATGTTAGAGATGCGGTGATGTTTGGCGTTGCCGCCGGCGCAGCCGCGGTTACCACCCCCGGCACCGAACTATGCCGTTCGGATGATACCCAACAACTCTATAAAACCATGCAGAAGCAGTAAAATCTTTGAGGAGGTATCGAAATCACGCCTGGCGTGAGAATCATATGAGCGATTTAAGCAAAGACGAATTAACAAAATTGGTAGAACATCAAAACGGGCAAATTGTTTCTATCTTTTTGCCCACCGAAAAAAAAGGCGCGGACGTTCAACAAAATCCCATCCGGTTGAAAAATCTGGTGGCAGAGGCGGAATCCCAATTAAATGAAAGAGGCGCGCGTAAAAAGGAGGTCAACCAGCTTTTGCAGCCTGTCCGTGAACTGGTTGATGATTTCGATTTCTGGCAGGATCAGCAGCATGGATTGGCCGTTTACCGTTCAACCGATATGCTGCGTTTTTACCACTCGCCGGTGAATTTTGAGGAAATGGTTGTTATTTCAAAGCGCCCGTATCTAAAGCCATTGATTCCGTTGATCAGCATGGATGGCCGTTTTTATGTGTTGGCCCTGAGCCAGAACGAGGTCAAACTTTGGCGGGGTTCGGTGGATGGGCTGCGGGAGCTACACGTAGACGATATGCCGGCCAGCCTGGAAGAAGCGCTGTGGTACGAGTATCCTCAAAAGCAGCAGCAGTTCCATACCAGCACGTCAACGCCTGCCGGGCGCGGCGACAGAGCAGCTATGTTTCACGGCCACGGGGTGGGTCAGGATGATAATCGGGATGTGCTGGTTCGCTATTTTCAGAAAATAGACCGGAGTTTGCAGCCGGTTCTGCACGAAGAAACGTCGCCAATGGTGGTGGCCGGGGTTGATTTTTTGCATCCTATTTATCAGGAGATCAATACCTATCCGCACGTGGCAGAGAAGGGTATCTTCGGCAACCCGGAGGCGATGAAACCCGGCCAGCTGCACCAACAGGCCATGGCCGTTTTGCAGCCCGCATTTGAAAAGAACCAGCAGGAAGCCAAAGAGGAATACCGGCAGTTGGTCCATACGGAGCAGGCCGCCGCCGATGTGCGGGCCATTGTTCCCGCCGCCTATTATGGGCGGGTAAAAACGTTGTTTGTGGCAGTGGGGCACCAACAATGGGGCCGGTTTGATCCTGATACCGATACCCTTGAGTTGGAGGCCGAATCTAAACCAGATAATGAAGATTTGCTGGATGCAGCGGCGGTTCAGACCTTTCTGAAAGATGGCGATGTCTATGTGGTGGATTCTGCGGATATGCCCGCAGACGCGCCCATGGCGGCTGTATTTAGGTACTGATCGCAGGCAAACAAAACGCCCGGCTACACCATTGTAGCCGGGCGTTTTGTGATTCTGTATTCCCTAGCTCTTGTATTCCCGAATGAGGTTGGTGTTCTCAACCTCTTCGTTATCTTCAAGTTGGGTGCTGAGACTAACCGGCAGCCAGATGATCACTTTGGTGCCACCGTGGGCAGGCGTATCGATTTGTAACAATCCTCCCACGCTTTCGGCCCTTTCGGCCATAATTTGCAGGCCAAAGCCTGATTTTCCGTCCGGTTTGAGGGGCGGTTCATCGCTAAAGCCGTGGCCCCGGTCTTCGATTATAATGGCAAACCGGTTATCTTCGGCCTGAATGCGGATCAGAGCTTCGTCAACGCCCGCGTGTTTGCGTACATTGATAAGCGCCTCTTGAATGATGCGGATGACCTGCGTTTCTACCGAGGTGGGAAAATCCAGCAGCGTTTCATCAACTTTAACTTCCAATTTGATTTCCAGGTTATAGAACTTGCTGTATTTGGTAATGTATTCGCGCAGGGTGTGCAAAAAACCCAGGCCGATCATCTCGGCGGAGCGCATATTAAAAATCTCTTCCCGTACATCGGTATAGGTTTCGCCCACCACCTGTTTGATACTGCGCAAACTGTCTTGAGCCTTTTCTATCTTGCCGCCGGAAAGCATTTCGTTCACCGCCGCTAGTTGGAGGTTGATGTACCCCAGGGATTGGGCCACATTATCGTGCAGCTCCTGGGCCAGCCGGTCCCGTTCTTCCAAGGTGGCCAGGTTGTGGGCCAGCCGGTAAAGGTGGCTGTATTCAACCGCTTCGGCAATGGTGTGGGCAAAATCAAGCAAAGCGGGATTATTGTTATTGTGTTGAGAAAAATAATTGGGTGCGTGATGGCCTAAAATCAACAAACCCGTTGCCTGTTTTTGGGTAAAAACGGGAATACACAGCAGGGAATGAAACGAATTAAAAATCCTATGATTTTGGGGTTTTCCCAGCCAGGACTGAGTGGCCGGCTCTATGGAACCATTCCAGATGTCGTCCAGAACAGCCGGAGCCTGTTGTTGTAACGCCTGCCGAAAGGGCGACTCCGTGATCTGGCTCATCCGGTATTCAATCACCTCGGCGGCCGCCAGCGGGCCACGATAGGCCAACACAATTAGCTCGTCTTTATCCAGCAGGGTAATTAAGGCCCCGTTGTGATCCACAATAGAGGTAAGTTGGTCCAAAATAAGGTTAAATAAAGTGGTATGCCCGGAGGAGGTTAATTTTTGAGTTGGTTTATTGACCATTGTTGTCATTGTACCGTGGCTGCCGAAGTTTTGAGTCGCTGAAAATTGTTGGATGATTCGAGTGTTCATTATTTTCCCCATTTCCCGTCTAATCGACAATCACTGAAAGATTTCTGTTAGGGGAAAGTAATGAAACAGTTCAGAAAAAATGCGAGGTCCAGCTTGCCCCTGATAATTCTGCATTGTTTTTATTGTATCAGAATCACCATTGTTTGTCTGTAGGTAAAGTTAGACAATTTGATAAGGGTGTGTTTCAACTGAAGTGGAAGTATGCTTTTGCAAGTTCCAAAAGCTTGAATCATTCAAAAACGCGCGGCGTATCACCTGAAGATATTTTGCGCCATACACTCTCTTTTTAGTATAGCCGGTTGGGAGGGGGCTGTCAATCGGTCAGCATTGCCTGTAGTTCCAGGGCGTTTTTTACGGCATAACCGGCCTGATCGTTATCAAAATAACAAAATATCTCTTTGCCTTGATCGGCCCAACTGGAAAACGCGCCGGCCCAGCCCTGCAAGGTTTGAGAATCATAATCGCCCTGGTAGGGGGCTTCCGGGCCGTGTAGTCTCGCATAAACAAAATTGGCCGTTATCTCTTTGGGCGAGACGCGGCCATTGAGGTGGTAGATACAAAAGGCCGCATTATGCCTTTTGAGCGCGGTATAGGTTTTAGGATTGAACCAACTGGAGTCTCTAAACTCGAAACTGTAACGGTATTTGGAGGGCAACGTGTCTAAAAATTGTACCAGCCGATCCTCGTTGAAGTGCCAGCGAGGCGGTAATTGAAACAGAACCGGCCCCAATTTATCGCCAAGGGGCGTTATGCTTTCTAAAAAATTGGTTGCCGGTTGTGCGGGGTCTTTAAGTTTTTTCAGATGCGTAAGATAGCGGCTGGCTTTGACGGCAAAAACAAAGTTCTCCGGCACGGTATCTCGCCATAAGGCCAGGGTAGATTCGTCTGGAAGCTGGTAAAAGGTATTGTTGATTTCTACCGTTGGCATATGGCCGGTATAGAATTCTAAAAACTCTTCCGGTTTCAAATCCTGGGGGTAAAACGGCCCCTGCCAGTGCTTATAGTGCCAGCCGGAAGTGCCAATATGGATTTTGGAAGGCATAAAGGGCGTCCATTGACTCCTAGTGAATGAGATAAATATGTTTCAATTTTTTAGAGTCCGCGAAGGAACGCGAAATCACGCACGGGGAAATTTTTAGCGTAACTTGGCGTCCCTTCGCGGACTCATGCCTGTTTCAGTTGCCAAGAACCCGGATTTATGAACCCCTGCACTTAGCCAAAACTGGCTTCTACATAGCGAGACGTTTCTCTTTCTGCCATTGAGTTGGGTTCTTCAACGTCGCGCCCCATCCGTATGGCTTCGCGGATCATCTGGTTGGCGTAGCCCCACTCGTTATCATACCAGCTCATCACCTTCACCAGGTCGCCATCAACCACCTGGGTCATGCTCAGATCCACAATCGAGGCGCGAGGATTTTGGATGATGTCGGAGGAGACAATCGGGTCTTCAACCACATCCAGAACATTCTCGTACCGCTCGCTGCCGGCCTCTTCGCGGAAGATGTTGTTGATGTCTTCCACGGTGGTTTCCTTTTCGGTAACTATCGTAATATCGGCAATAGACCCTACCGGTACCGGGGCGCGGATGGCGGCTCCGTCAAACAGCCCTTTCAGATGGGGTAGGGCTTTGGTGGTGGCCACGGCTGCGCCGGTGGTGGTGGGAACCAGGTTGGCCGCGCCGGCCCGCCCCCGCCGAAATTTGCTGCTGGGGCCGTCAACAATGCCTTGCGAGGTGGTGTAGGCGTGAATAGTGGTCATCAGCGCTTTTTTAACCCCAATTCTGCGGTCTAAAATTTCCATCACCGGGGTTATGCAGTTAGTGGTGCAACTGGCGCAAGAAATAACCTGGTTAACGCCATCTTGAGATTGGTTAACTCCATGCACAATCGTCACAACCTCCTCATCTTTGGCGGGCGCGGATAAGATCACGCGTTTGGCCCCGGCATGCAGATGTTTTTCCAACCCTTCCCGCTTTTGGAAAACGCCGGTGCATTCCAGAACCGTGTCCACCTCAAGTTCGTCCCACGGCAGGTCAGCCGGGTCTTTGTGGCTGAAAATCGGCACTTTTTTGTCGTCGATGATCAAAAACTCGTCATCGTGGCTCACCTTTTTCTGGTAACGGCCGTAAACCGTATCGTATTGCAGCAAGTAGGCCAGGTTGTCCGGTGGAACCAGATCATTGACGGCGGCCAGTTCCAATTCGGGCGTGTCAAGCGTCAGTTTGAGCGCGGCTCGGCCAATGCGGCCCAGGCCATTAATGGCTATGTTTATGGTCATAATGTGCCTCCTCAATATTTTTATTTTCCGTATCCCTTTTATCCTAACATCTATCCGGCAGCCTGCCTATACTAAAACGGGTGATTTTGAAAACAAGAAAAGAGTTATTTATGGCGCTCAAATACTCACCCGGTTGGGTGAGGGCGCATATCTTACTCAGCAGAATGAATGATCTTATCCACTGGAATGAGTTCGGTGGTTCGCGGGCGTGGTTAGAGTGAGAAAAGAATAGCTCACTCAGGCGAAAAAAAATCGCCCAGGTCAGTGTAGAGACCCACCGGATGCGGTGATATACTTAAACTGAAGAATTGGAATGAAAAGGAACGTGTTTTGCTGGCCCTCGTTTCACTATTTGTGGTAATTATTGTTTCGTTATTGGTCACTCACATTGCGGCCATTGCCTTGAGCCTGACCGGGCTGTCTCATCAGGCGGCCCGCTTTCAGGCCCGTTCGGCTTTTACCGGGGTGGGGTTTACCACCCAGGAGGCGGAAAAGGTGGTGAATCACCCGCTCCGGCGTCGCATTGTGACCACTTTGATGCTGCTGGGCAACGCCGGCGTGGTTACGGCGATTTCGTCGCTGGTGCTGACCTTTGTCAATGTCAATCAAACCCGGGTCTTTATTATCCGCTTGTTTTTGTTGGGCGCGGGGTTAATGGCGCTGTGGCGGATTGCCACCAGCCAGTGGGTAGACCGTTATCTATCAAACCTGATCAGCCGGGCCTTGCGCCACTGGCAGCACCTGGATGTGCGCGATTATTCCAATTTGCTGCACCTGACCGGCGAATACAGCGTGGTGGAACTCAGAGTCAATGCCGATGATTGGGTGGCCGACAAAACCCTGGCCCAGTTAGACCTTCAGGATGAGGGCATCATTGTGCTGGGCATTTACCGGGAAAACGGCAATTATGTGGGCGCGCCGGGCGGCCAATCTGAGGTAAAACCCGGCGATACCCTGCTGCTGTACGGGCGAGAGCCGCTGCTGGATGAATTGGACGTTCGCGCCGATGACCCCAGCGGCGAGCAGGCCCACCGCGATGCCGTGGTGGAACAGCAGCGCGTGCTACAAACCCAGGCCCAGCAAGAAGCCAAAGATGTGCAGAAGGAGCGTGGATAATAAAAAGGAGGCTGCCATGCCGGTTCATAATACGGAAATTGCCAGAATATTCGAACAAATCGCCGATCTATTGGAAATCGAAGAAGCCAATCCCTTTCGGGTGCGGGCCTATCGCGATGCCGCCCGGACGGTCAAATCGCTTTCCCGGCGTGTAACCACCATGCTGGACGAAGGGGAAGACCTCACCCAATTGCCCGGCATCGGCGAGGACCTGGCCGGGAAAATCGAAGAAATTGCCCACACCGGCGAGCTGGCTCAGTTGCAAAAATTGAAAGAACGAACCCCCCCGGCCTTGATCGAGCTGCTGGGCGTGGCCGGCTTAGGCCCCCAACGAGTCCGCACGCTGCATGAGGTGATGGGCATTACCACTCTGGACGAGCTGGCCCAGGCCGCCCGGCAGGAAAAAATCCGGGAGATCGAGGGCTTTGGTGAAAAAACAGAGCATCAAATCCTGGAAGATATTGAAAAGAAAGGGCCGGACAGGGGACGTATCTTGCTGCAAGAAGCCGAGCAAATCACCGAGCCGTTTATGGAATACCTGCGTCAAGCTGATTCGGTGGAGCAGGCCGCCGTGGCCGGCAGCTACCGGCGCGGCAAAGAAACCGTGGGCGATCTGGATATGGTGGCGGCCAGCCAGAACGGGCCGGCGGTGATCGAGCATTTTGTTGCTTACGAAGATGTGTCCAACATCGTTTCGCAGGGAGAAACCCGCTCTACTGTGGCGCTGCGTTCCGGGTTGCAGGTAGATTTGCGCGTGGTGCAGCCGGAAAGCTACGGGGCCGCCCTTTTTTACCTGACCGGTTCCCGCGCTCACAACCTGACCCTCCGTAACCTGGCTCTGGAGCAGGATTTGAAATTGAATGAATACGGCCTGTTTGACGGCGAGGAACAGGTGGCCGGAACTTCCGAAGAGGATTTGTATGAATATTTCGACCTGCTCTATATTGTGCCCGAACTCCGCGAAGACCGGGGCGAAATCGACGCGGCTCGAAATAATAGCCTCCCTGATTTGATCGAGGTGGACGACCTGCGGGGCGACCTGCAATCGCACAGCCGGGCCAGCGACGGCAGCGGCACCCTGGAAGAAATGGCCCGGGCCGCTCAGGAGCGGGGGTACGAGTACCTGGCCATCACCGATCATTCCCAACGGGTTACGGTGGCCGGGGGCCTTGATGCGGAGCGGCTGGCCGAGCAGCTGGAGGCCATCGACCGCCTGAACGACAATTTTGACGGCTTCCGCCTGCTCAAAAGCTGCGAGGTGGATATTCTGGAAGACGGCGCGCTCGATTTGGCCGATGAGATGCTGGCCCGCCTGGATGTGGTGGTCTGCTCGGTTCACTCCCAATTCAACCTGCCGGGAAAAAAGCAAACCGAGCGTATCATCCGGGCCATGGACAACCCTTACTTCAATATCCTGGCCCACCCCACCGGGCGTCGTTTGGGGCAGCGCCCGCCCTTTGATGTGAATATAGAACAGCTGCTGGCAGCGGCCCGGGAGCGCGGCTGCTTTGTGGAGATCAACGCCCAGCCCAACCGCCTGGACTTGAACGATGTCCACGCCAAAATGGCCAAAGAAATGGGCGTCAAAGCCGTCATCTCCACCGACGCCCACAGCCCCAACGCCCTGGCCCACATCCGCTTTGGCGTAAAACAGGCCCGCCGCGCCTGGCTGGAACCGGACGACGTGCTGAACACGCGAAGTTGGCCTCAATTAAAAAAACTATTGGAGCGATGAACTCGCCCATGTGGGTGACAAATAAAATTTATCACCTTAACTATTTGAGCTATAAAAGATAACTCTATTTTTTGTCCAAAATCACCCAGTTTAGTATGGATGGGCCACAAAGAAAGCAGTACAATGGAACTGCGCCGATTGATTTCCAAGTTGTTAAAATCTAAGAAGGTGGTTAGTTAATCAACAAGGAGGTGATGCATTCAACGAAGAATGGAAAGCCACAAGTTTTTGGTAACGATGAAGTATTTAAGACAGATAACGAAGTGAGTGAGTAGAGAGGAAAAATTATCATGATGAAAAGAAATTTTTGGTTAAGCATGGTCCTGCTTTTGGCGCTGGCCCTGGTTGTGGGGGCGTGTGGCGGTGATCAAGCAACACCGGCTCCCGAGGAACAGCCTGCTGTAGAAGAAGAAGCGATGGCTACCGAGGCGCCGGCTGAAGAAGAGACGATGGCCGAACCGGTTACCATCCAAATTTGGTTCCACTCCGGTAAAGGTGAGGAACGAGACGCGCTGGAAGCCACGATTGATGAATTCAACAGCACCCATACCGATGTTCAGGTAGAGGCGGTGCAGTTGCCCGAAGGCAGTTATAACGATCAGGTTAATGCGGCGGCCCTGGCCGGCGATTTACCTTGCGCCCTGGACTTTGACGGGCCGAATCTTTATAACTACGCCTGGTCAGAGTATCTGATCCCGATTGATGAGTATG
Organism: uncultured Caldilineaceae bacterium; assembly: GCA_964612485.1. Lineage (GTDB taxonomy): Bacteria > Chloroflexota > Anaerolineae > 4572-78 > J111 > JAFGNV01. The sequence continues at coordinate 6,269 of CAZTFF010000020.1, read as the reverse complement.
TGTCGGAGGAAATGAAAAACGATTTCCTGCCCACCATCATCGACCAGGGAACCTATGCCGGCAACCTCTATAGCCTGGGCCAGTTTGATTCCGGCCTGGCTATTTGGGCCAACAAAGCCTATCTTGAAGAAGCCGGCGTGCGCATTCCGGAAGGCATTGATGATGCCTGGGACAAAGAAGAATTCTTGAGCGCCCTGGAGAGTTTGCAGGCTTTGGATCAGGTAGAGTATGCCATCGACTTCAAGATGAACTATGGCCAGGGTGAATGGTACACCTATGGCTTTGCGCCTATTCTCTGGTCTCACGGTGGCGGGCTGATTGATCGGTCTAATTATGATCAGGCAACCGGCGTGATGAACAGTCCTGAGTCGGTCGAAGCGATGGAATTCTTCCAGATGTTGTTTGAAGAAGGCTACACCACCGCGGAACCGGCCGGTGATGACGACTTTTACATCAACAACGTGGCCGCCCTGTCTTGGGTGGGGCACTGGATGTGGGGTCCCCATAGTGAAAATATGGGCGACAACGTGATATTGATTCCGATGCCTGACCTTGGCGAAGGTCCCAAAACCGGTATGGGGTCGTGGAACTGGGGCATTACCTCCAACTGCGAGAACCCGGATGCCGCCTGGACATTCATCGACTTCATCGTTTCCAAAGATGAGATCCTGCGGATGACCAACGCCAACGGCGCGGTTCCGGCACGCCAGAGTGCCATCGAGGAATCTGAACTGTACGGGCCTGACGGGCCGTTGAACCTGTTCGTGGAACAGTTGCAAAGTGATGTAGCGGTTCCCCGGCCAAAATTCGCAGGCTATCCGGTGCTGACCAATGCCTTTGCCGCCGCGGTGCAGAACATTGTGACCGGGGCCGATGTGCAGGAGCAGTTAGATCAGGCCGCGCAGCAAATTGATCAAGATATTGAAGATAACCAGGGCTATCCGGCACCTGAACTATAAAATTGTAAGGTAAAGTGATAGGGCCGGAGATGGCTGCCCAAGCGTCTCCGGCCCTATTGAACAGTGAGCCGCGATAAGCTACAAAGGAGTAACGATGACAACAACAACGTCAGCAACGGATGCCGCCAAGGACGAATTAGAAGAAATTGCAAGCGGCGTTGGTTCTCAACAGCGCAAAGAAGTGCTGACCGCATGGCTTTTCTCCACGCCGGCCCTTATTTTGCTGGTAGTTTTTTTGTTGGTTCCTTTTTTGATGGCCTTTGGCCTGTCGTTTACCGATCAACGCCTGGTGCCTAACCCTAATCTGGCCACCCGGTTTGTAGGGCTGCGCAACTTTGTGCGAATGTTTGACGACAGCACATTTTATACGGCGATTTTTAACAATTTTTTGTTTGCTTTGATCGTTGTGCCGGTGCAAAGCGCGTTAGCTTTGCTGCTGGCCTTGCTGATCGATCAGAAACTCAAGGGGATCAATGTCTTTCGCACCATCTACTTTAGCCCGTCGGTTATCACTATGGTGGTGGTTTCCGTGATCTGGACCTTTTTATACAATCCCGGTGCGGGGCTGGTGAATGAGTTCATCAGTTTTATTTCATTTGGCACGCTGGGGCCGTATGATTGGCTGAACAATCCCAATCTGGCCTTCCCGGCCATTATGGTGTTGTCGGTGTGGCAGGGGGTTGGCTTCCAGATGGTTGTTTACCTGGCCGGGCTGCAAGAAATTCCCGGCCATCTCTATGAGGCCGCTGATATTGATGGTGCCAACGAATTACAGAAATTTGCTTATATCACCTTCCCGCAATTGCGCAACACCACCATCTTTGTGGTGGTCACCACCACGATTTTGTCGTTCCGCTTATTTACGCAGGTGTGGGTGATGCAGGGACCCACCGGACACCCCGTGGGCAGTACCATGACCATGATGGTGTATGCCGTTAACCAGGGATTTCAGCAGGGTAAAATTGGCTATGCATCGGCCATTACCGTGATTTTCTTCCTGGTTGTGCTGGGCGTATCGATGATTCAGCGCGTGTTCTTGCGTGAAGAAAGGCAGGTAGAATAAATGACAACAGGAACAAAAACTGTTCATGAAACAGGTTACAGATTGAGAAAATACAGCAAGATGGCTGTCGATTATCTGGTATTAATTCTTTTGGGCCTCTTCTTTCTTTTTCCCACGGTTTTTATGTTGGTTTCTTCCTTCAAAAGCAGCGAAAACCAGGTTGTGAGAGATATGGCTACCATTTACGCCTTTGTGCCTCGCGGAGATGTGGGCCTGGGCAATTATGTTGATGTTTTTGACCAGATGCCGTTTGGATTGTTTTTACTGAACTCAACATTGATCATCGCCGGCATAATTATTGGCGGTCTTATTGTTAATAGTTTGATCGCCTATGCCCTGGCCCGGCTGCGGTTTCGCGGGCGCGGCTTTCTGGTCAGCATCATTATTGCGCTTATCATTATTCCATTTGAGGCCATTGCCGTGCCGCTGCTGTTGGTGGTCAACCGTTTTGGCTGGCTCAACAGTTACCACGTGCAGATCATCCCCTTTATGGCGCACGCTCTCTCTATTTTCCTCTTCTACCAGTTTTTTATCAATCTTCCCAAAGACCTGGAAGAGGCGGCGCTGGTTGACGGCGCGGGATATTTCAGGATTTTTACCCAGATTGTGGTGCCGCTTTCTAAACCGGTATTTGCCACGGTGGCGATTTTGCAATTTATCCTCCGGTGGGGAAACTTTTTGTGGCCCCTCATGGTCACCCGCACCGAGCAATATCGCCCGCTGCCGCTGGCGATGCAGCAATTCTTCAGCCAGGACCCCAAAATGTGGGGCGATATTATGGCCTTTGCCGCCATGATGACCGTGCCTGTGCTGATCATCTTCCTGTTGTTCCAGAAATGGTTCGTGCAAAGTGTGGCTACTGCCGGCGTAAAGGGTGGCGGCTAGAACAACAACCGTAGGGGCAGACCAATCAATGGCCTGCCCCTACAAAATTACACCCTCTGGCCTAATTCCAAAATTGGGGCAGGTACGTTTTGTACACTTCCAGATAATCATCCAGAATCTGTTGGGCCACATTCAGGTCGGTAATCACCGGGTCCAGCAGCAGGCATTGGAGCGCGGCCTGCCGGTCGCCGTGGATGGCGGCATCTACGCATAAGCGGGCCACGGCTGTTTCGCGGCGGCACAATTCGGCAATGGGTTCGGGCAAACGGCCCACGCTCACCCCCTGAATGCCGGCCCCACTGACCACGCCCGGCACTTCGACAATGGCCTTGTCCGGCAAATTGGTGATATAGCCGTTGTTGGGCAAATTGACGGCCAAATGGTAATGCGTGCCGGCGCCGGCAATATTTTCTATCATTTCCAGCGCGCCCTCGCTGTCGGCCTGGCGCAGATGTTCGATGTCGCGTTCGCCTTGGGTCATTTGGGTGATTTTCTCGTAGCCCTGGCCCCGCAGTTGATCCCACAATTCCCAATCGTACAGGCTCAAATCAAACGTTTCCCAGGGTTGGGTCACCGGGTCACTCACCCAGGGCAGGTATTCACACATATGCTCATCGCCCGGCATTGGGAACAGGCCAAAGGTTTCGTAAACCCGGCGGGTCAGGGGTTCAAAAGTTGGCGGCAGGGTACGCCATCGTTCGGCAAAGCGGGGGTATAGATCCTCCCCGGTTTTTTTGTCGCGCGCATCCAGCATCCAGCTAAAATGATTGAGGCCGGCGGCTTTGATATCGAGCCGTTTGAGGGCCTGATGCGACACCTGCTTGAGGCGTTCCCACAGCGCCGGATCGGCGTGGGTGCTCAATTTCCCTTGGGGAATTTCAAAGCCCAAATCCGGGGCCAGGGCCACGCCCACCATGCCGTAGCCGGCGTGGATTTGATGGCACAGCCCCACCACTTTGATGCGGCTGTAGCGGGCAATCGCATCACAAATGCGGATCATAGGGTTGGTGAAATTGATGAACCAGGCCTGGGGGCAGGCGTCTTCCATGGCGTGGGCAATATCCATCACCGGCCCAATGTTGCGGGCGGCGTGGGCAAAGCCGCCCGGCCCGCCGTTTTCGGCGTAAGGCTGCCGGACGCCGTATTTGAGGGGCAGTTCAAAATCTGAACGCCACAATTTTTCCCGGGGCGGCGCTTCGATGGCGCTGACCACGAACTCCGCATCTTCCAGAGCCTCCTGGTGATGGGTGTGGGTGGTGATTTTCATGGTTGCGTCCCATTCCCGGTTCAGCCGCTCGGCCAGGCGGTGCATCAAATCCAGCGTTTCGGCATTCCGATCAACCAGCGCCAGGGTGCTGCCCCGCAGCTGCTCGCTGCGCAGCAGGGCCGCCACGGTGTTTAAACCAAAAATGGCGCTTCCCGCGCCAATGACCACAATTTTTGTAGGAATCATGCCTAACTCCTTCTGTCTGATTACTGCAAGCCTCAGTGGATCCAATTTTTGGTAGCAGAGGCATCCCTATGCCTCTACGGACGGGCATGGGGATGCCCTTTCTACAGCAAATTTGGATCTACTGAGACTTGTTTTTTCTATTTGATCTGGTCATGCTGACCGGTTATTCTGGCCATCACCCGGCGGGTCAATTCGGCCAGGAACATCCCCACCAGCGAGCCGGAAAGCACATCGCCCGGATAATGAGCGCCTACAAATATCCGCGAAAAAGCTACCAGCCCGGCAATGGGATACCAAAGCCAGCGCCAGCGCGGCAGGAATCGGCTCAACATCCAGGCCCCGGCAAAGGCGGTGGCCGAATGGCCGGAAGGGAAAGACCAGTTGCCGGGTTTTTTGCCCACCACAATCGTGCGTACCAGGTCGATAAAGGGCCGCCGGCGCCGAAAAAACAGCTTGATCGGTCCTTCCACAATCATCCCGGCCACCCACATTGGCACCGCGACCCATTTGAGGGTCCGCGTGGCCTTTTCTCTGCTAAAGAGCCAGGCCAGGGCAATGCCCAGCAGCCAGGCCATCCCTCCGTTGAACCAGAAAGAAAGCTGCTGGAAAAAGGTGGTAGTGGCCGGCGTGCGGGGTATGTTGTTGTTGATGAGAATAAATAGTTCGGCATCATATTTATCCAGCCAGCTTACGCCGGGGTGGTAAACAATGGCATCGCGCAGGTAGCTGCGTGGTTTTTTTAGTTTTTCCGGCTGGTCTTGAAATTCCGGGCCGGTTGCGGCCTGTATTTCTTCGGCCACGGCTTCATAGGCCGGGCCTTCCAGGACCGCGGCTTCTTCAGCCGCCGTTCGGAGGGCCGCGGCGGCTTCATCAATATCTGAGGGTGCGGCTTCAGTGGCCTGCTTGAGGGTTTTGGCCGCTTTTTGGGCCTGCTCCTGAGGGGTGTCTTTATCCAGAGGCGGTAATTCTTCCTCGGCAACTTCAACCGCCGGTTTTTCCGCGGCCTCATCCATGAGTTTGCCGGCAACCGCCGCTGCTTTTTCCGGTTCATCAATATCTTCCAGGGCTTCTTCTAAATGCTCTTCCACCGGTTCGGCTTCTTTTTTTATGTCTTTACGAGGTTTTTGTGGCGGTGTGGATTTGGGCATGATTTCTCCAAAGGTCAATCCAATTTTGGTGGTAAAGATGTGTCAGGATTGGAATATCCAAAGTCGTTGAAACGTAAGCCTGCCTGATTCTCAGGCCACTTCAACCAATTCAATATCAAAGGTCAGGTCCCGCCCGGCCAGGGGATGATTACCGTCTACGGTTACGGTGTCGTCTGATACATCGGTAACGGTAACCACGCTTGGTTCTAATTCGTCTTGTCTAAATTGGTATTGTTCGCCCACTTTCACGTTGGGGGGGAATTTATCACGCTCTACTCTAAAAACTTTGCCCAGGTTCCGCTGGCCGTATCCCTGGCTGGCCGGGATGGTGGCGGTTTTGGTATCGCCTGGCGCCATATCCAGTACGGCGTGTTCAAATCCGGGAATAACCTGGCCTTCACCCAATTGGAACTCTAACGGTTTTTGCCGCGGCGAGGTGGTAAAAACGCTGCCGTCCTCTAATCTGCCGGTATAATGCACCTTAACCAGATCGCCTTCTTTTGCTTGGGGCATTATTCTCCTCCTTAGAAAAATTTCCCCCTATCGAACTTAGGGATGAGAATTAATTAACATCCCCAATTCGTCGGGATATTAGCGAATGGAGATGAGAGATTTCAGGCTAAAACCTCCCCCATCTCCAATTTTCAATACGAAATTTGTTTGATTTCTATTCCTTAGTGTAACATAATTTTGGTAACTCTGCCCATACTAAAGTGGGTGGTTTTGAAGCGCAAATGGGGTTATTTTGTTATAACTCTTAT
>CAZTFF010000019.1:67672-97255 GCA_964612485.1 uncultured Caldilineaceae bacterium | reverse complement strand
CGCAACTCGGTGGCGATGCGACGTACGGCCTGGACAATAACATCAGTCAGATCGGACATTGCCTGCGTTTTTTCCAGCAGGACCGGCTGCTCTTGATCCAAATGGTTTTGCAACCAGGCTACATCCATTTTTAATCCCGTCAAAGCCTGTCCAAGTTCGTCGTGGACCGCCCGGGCAAGAAGGGTACGTTCTTCCTCTCTGACGGACTGCAAACGAGCAGAAAGTTCGCGCAACTGTTCGGTTGAGCGCTCAAACTCATCCTCTTTACGCAGGCGGTCGGTAATTTCACGTTCCAGGTTGGCATTAGTGGACAGAAGTTGGCTGACAACCTGAGCCAGGCACACTTCCAACTCGGCAATCAACGTTTGGGATGCCTGATGTTGGTCGGTCAGGTTGTTATTTTGGAGTTGGGGCATAGGTTTCATACAGTCATTATAGCTTGAAGGAGTCTGAAAAGATATTAATGCTATCCCTTCTGGGGATATTGCCGGCTGGGCAATGAATGACAGCCTGCATCGTCAACGGGTCATTGATGCCCTGCAAATAGCCATAACGGCTCGCCAACCCCAACCAGGATTACTGCACCATTCCGATAGAGGCAGCCAATACGCCAGTGATGATTATTAGACGTTGTTGGCACAATACCAAATAGCTGGGGCAAGTTGCAAAGGCAACTGTTATGATACCCCTCCGATGGAAAATTTCTTCGGTACGTTCAAAAAGAAAAACTTCTTGAAAGTTATTAGATTTCTTTATCACCAACCCTCAAAAATTGGGGGTATTTCAACACCCCGAAAAATGTTATACTTAACTTTGTTAAGAAAAATCCCCGGCCTGTTTTTCGGATTGGATATTTCAATAGAATATTGGGAGGTGCCTCGTGCTGGTCAAACAAACAGCGTGGTTATTTGTGAAAGCGCTCTTTATAGGGGGAGCCGTCAGTTTATTCCTGGCCCAAATGGAAAACAACCCCTTCGGTCGGGCCAGGATTGCCGAACATCTGTCTGCCATGATTTTTTGGTAGCTTCTTTTTCCCCAATTTTATAGAACCTGAACAAAGCCTGTAGTAAAAAACGCGCTGCGGGCTATTCTGGGTATCCTTGCCCATTTATCCCCCCATGAGTACAATCTCTAAATGATGTTTGTCCGCCAATTGGGTGACATCTATCACTGCCCGTGGTTAATCCTTTGGCGTATAATAACAGTACACAGAACATATCCGCAGGAGTAACGTTGTGTACAAAATTTTACAGAAAGAAATTTTAAGCGACGCCGTCAAGCTGATGGTGGTCAAAGCGCCGCAGGTGGCGCGTAAAGGCGTGGCGGGGCAATTTGTCATTGTCCGCATTGATGAGCATGGCGAGCGTATTCCCCTCACCATTGCCGATTACGACCGCCAGGCCCAAACCATCACCCTGATCTTCCAGGAAGTCGGTAAATCAACCATGCAGATGGGCCAACTGAACGTGGGCGACGAATTTGTAACGGTGATGGGGCCGCTGGGCCATCCCACTGAAATTGAAAACTACGGCACCGTGATCTGCATGGGCGGCGGCGTGGGCATTGCGCCTATTTTCCCCATCACCCGCGCTCTAAAAGAAGCGGGCAATGAAGTCATTTCGATCATTGGCGCGCGGAACAAAGAACTGCTCTTTTGGGAAGAGCGCATGCGCCAATATTCCGATGAATTGATTGTCTGCACCGATGACGGCTCGTATGGCCGGCAGGCACTGGTGACGGAACCACTCAAAGAACTGCTGGAATCGCGCAACGACATTGCCAAGGTCTGGGCCATTGGCCCGGCGGTGATGATGAAGTTTGTCACGCTGACCACCAAACCGTTCGACGTGCCCACCATTGTCAGCCTGAACACGGTGATGGTAGACGGCACAGGGATGTGCGGCGGCTGCCGCGTGGTGCTGGACGACGGCGCGCAATTTGCCTGTGTGGACGGCCCCGAATTTGACGGCCATAAAGTGAATTGGGATATTTTGTTGTCACGGCTGGAATTTTACAAAGAACAAGAACAGGAGGCGCTGGCGCGCTGGCAGCAATTGCAGGCGCAGCCGGAGGGGGCGTGTGAGTTAGCGGAGGTGAATGTCTGATGGCTGAAGCAAAGAAGAAAAAGAAGAAAATTGTGCCCAAAAAGACCCCCATGCCGGAGCAGCCCCCGCAGGAGCGCGTCCATAATTACGATGAGGTGCCCTACGGTTACACGGCTGAACAGGCCATGGCCGAGGCCCAGCGCTGCCTGGATTGCGGCAAGCCAACGTGTATGGCCGGCTGCCCGGTGGGCATCAATATTCCCGGATTTATTCAACTGGTGGCCGAGGGCGATTTTCGCGGCGCGGTGAATTTGATCAAAGAAACCAACGCGCTGCCGGCCATTACCGGGCGGGTGTGCCCGCAAGAGGAGCAATGCGAAGGCGTCTGCGTGATGTGCAGAAAGTTCGAGCCGGTGAGCATTGGCCGCCTGGAACGCTTTGTGGCCGATTGGGAAGCCGAACAGGGGCCCCTGCCCGCGCCGGAGCTGCCGCCGCCCACCGGCAAAAAAGTGGCCGTGGTGGGTTCCGGCCCCGCCGGGCTAACCGTGGCCGCCGATCTGGCCAAATTGGGCCACCACGTGACCATTTTTGAAGCCCTGCACGAAGCCGGCGGCGTGCTGGTGTACGGTATCCCCGAATTTCGCCTGCCCAAGGCCATTGTGCGCCGGGAGGTGAATTACGTGTGCAGCCTGGGCGTCAAACTGGTGAAGGATTTTGTGGTAGGCAGTTCGGCCACGGTAGATGAACTGCTGGAAGAGTTCGACGCCATTTTCCTGGGTACCGGCGCGGGGCTGCCCTGGTTTCTCAACATTCCCGGCGAAAACCTGGGCGGCGTTTATTCGGCCAACGAGTATTTGACCCGCGCCAATTTGATGAAAGCCTACCGTTTCCCTGAGTACGACACGCCCATTGCGCTGGGCCGCCGCGTTATTACCATTGGCGGCGGCAACGTGGCTATGGATGCCTCGCGCACGGCGCTGCGGCTGGGCGCGGAAGAATCAATTTTGGTTTACCGCCGCTCCCGCGAAGAGATGCCGGCCCGCGCGGAAGAAATTCATCACGCCGAGGAAGAGGGCGTGCAATTCAAACTGCTGGCCTCGCCGCTGGAAATTCACGGCAACGGCCAAAGCCGCGTAGAATCATTGGAGTGCATTCAGAACGCGCTGGGCGAGCCGGATGCTTCGGGTCGCCGCCGGCCTGTGCCGGTTGAAGGCTCCAACTTCCAGATTGAGGCCGATGTGGTGGTCATCGCCATTGGCCAAAGCCCCAGCCCCCTCATCCCCAAGAGCACGCCCGATCTGGAAACCAACAAGTGGGGCGTGGTTGGCGTGGAAGAGGACAGCATGAAAACTTCCAAAAAAGGCGTTTTTGCCGGCGGTGATGTGGCCACCGGCGGCGCAACCGTTATCCTGGCCATGGGGCAAGGAAAAATTGCCGCCAGCGCCATTGATAAGTATTTGCAAACCGGAGCATGGTAGTTCAAAAGTAGCAGGGTAACAAGGTAGCAAAGTGATATGTTGCTACTCTGCTACTCTGCTACCCTGACTTGAAAGGTCCATACTAATGAACAAAACCCAACTTGCCGTAACTCGATTTGAAGAAGGATTTAATTGTTCCCAGGCTGTTTTTTCCGTATACGCGGAAGAATTGGGGCTTGATAAAGAAACCGCCTTAAAAATCTCTGGAACATTTGGCGGCGGTATTTCCCGTACCGGCCAAACGTGCGGCGCTGTGACCGGCGCGATTATGGCGCTGGGCTTGAAATTCGGCGCCACCGACGCAGCCGATAAAACTACCAAAGAACAAGCGTATAGCCGGGCGCAGGAATTTGCACGGCGGTTTGAAGCGCGCAACGAGGCGATTACCTGTAAAGAGCTGCTGGGCTGCGACATCAGCACGCCCGATGGTCATAAAATGGCCAAAGAGTTGGGGCTTTACGGAAAAATCTGCCCCAAGCTGGTAAAGGATGCCGCCGAGATCGTTGAGGAGTTGCTGGCGGAATAGGTCTCCATTGGGTAGGGGAGACTTCTTCGCTATCGCTCGGAGCAACAAGCCAAGCTATTTTTAAAGGAAAACAAGCCATGCCTGATGAGATACCCATCAACTTACGGGAAGAAATTGATGCCTTGTTTGACTGTATAACTCGCGGTGACCGGCGGGCCAGCGTTCATCTGGCGCGGGTGATCCAGGCCGATACCAAAGGCGCGCTGCAACCCTTTGCCGAAGCCTTGACCGCCCGTTTGAGCGACCACCTGCATCGTTACGCCGAACTCGGCGAAACCGATCCCAACACCACCCTGGAAGATGAAGTTTACCGCCTCATCAAAACCGCCGCGCTGGATTGGAATGGACTGCCCAAAACCGGCCGTCCGGGCGAAGAAGCATAGGGTATGCACGAACTTTCTATTACCGAGAGCCTGCTGGACATCACCCTCAAACACGCGCGGGAAGCCGGGGCCAAAAAAGTCAACCAATTGAACATCGTTATCGGCCAAATGTCGAGCGTGGTGGATGAATCGGTGCAGTTTTATTGGGATTTTGTGGCCGAAGGAACTTTGGCCGAAGGCGCAACATTGAACTTTGAGCGGATCCCGGCCACGTTCAAGTGCCTCAACTGCGGGCAAGAGTTTTCCCTTGATGGCCGCCCCGATTTTGTGTGCCCCCATTGCGACAGCGGGCAGGTGCAGGTAATTGGCGGTGATGAATTTCGGTTGGATAGTATTGATGTAGAATGATAGTGGAGTAGTCAATGTCTCGAATACCTGTTGTAGAAAACATTATGCACGCCAACGAAGTATTGGCCGGCGAACTGCGCCAACGATTGGACGGGGCGGGCGTGTTTGGCATTAATTTGATGGCCTCGCCGGGCGCGGGCAAAACCACCTTTATTACCGGCACGGTGGATCGCGTAAAAGATAAGATCAACATTGGCTATGTAGACGGCGATATCGAAACCGTGATCGACGCGGAACGCATTGCCAAGTTGGGGTTGCCGGTGGTACAAATCAATACCGGCGGCGGCTGCCATCTGGATGCCAATATGCTCAACCCGGCGCTGGACCAACTGCCGCTGGATGATCTGGACCTGATGCTGGTGGAAAACGTGGGCAACCTGGTGTGCCCCGCCAATTTTGATCTGGGCACGCACCTGAACGTGCTCATTGCCAGCGTGCCGGAAGGTGATGATAAACCCTACAAATACCCCCCCATGTATCGCGGCGTGGACGTGCTCATCCTCAACAAAATCGACTTGCTGCCGTACATTCCCTTTAAAGTGGATTATTTCCTCAAAGGCGTTGAGATTTTGAACCCCCACCTGACCACTTTCCAGGTATCGGCGCTGCACGGCGAAGGAATGGATGCCTGGGCAGCGTGGCTGCTGGCGCAGGTATCGCCTGAGTAGTTCTGGCAAAAAACGTAAAATCTTGAAATAACAGCCGCAGGCCCCTCAGTTTGTCAAGTTGGCCGGTCAGGGATAAAATTCACCGACTGGCCGCTTTTTTTAGCCATCACAACGATGTGTCACCAACAGCCCATCATCATCAAAATGAGTATGCAGCCATTTGAAGTGTCGGGCCAATGATCTCTCTGATACTTGGCACCTGACACCTGGTACTTGACACTTAAACCTACCCTGACAGGAGCAACCATGAACTGGCAAAAATATAATCCTCCCTCAGAAGCCAAAAAGATCTTATCGGCGTGCCCTCACGTAACCGTGGGCGAGTCAATCGAACAGTTGATTGAGCTGGCTTGCGGCGGCGAAGGCAGCAATTATTTTGAAGTTGTGTCTGACGTGCCCGATAAAGGCCCCGTAGTAGAAGCTACGGTTGCCCGCGTACGCAATGGTGTATCCGCCAACTACACCGAACCATACATGCGCCGGCGTGACCCCACCTCGGTAGTGATTGGCGATAATCTGCCTACAGATAAAGAAACCTTCAAAGAACGCTTTGGACAGGATTTTGCCGGGGTGCGTAAAGAAACGTTTGAATGGCTCAAAACCCAGGAACTGGTGATTTTTGGCTTTGTGGCCGGGCGTCCGGGGTTAGGGGTTGATGCCCTGGCTATTGTGCCGGCCAATGCCGGCTTCTTTGCCCTGGGCCTGGCCATGCTGCAAAGCTTTGTGCCGTTTGCCGAACTCTCTCCGGCCTTTAACCCTAAAGCCATTGTGTATACCGCGCCGGTTTTCCGCCATACCCATTTTGAAGGCAAGCAGGTGGTGGTGCATAACCGCCGCACCAAATTGCACGAGATGTTCTCCTTTAACCTCTATCCCGGCCCCAGCGCCAAAAAAGGCGTGTACGGCATGCTGTTGGAATTAGGCGAGCGTGAAGGCTGGGTAACGGCCCACTGTTCCACCGTGCAGGTCATTACCCCTTACGATAACGTCGTCACCATTATGCACGAGGGGGCCAGCGGCGGCGGCAAAAGTGAAATGCTGGAGCAAATGCACCGCGAAGCTACCGGCCAGCTCCTTTTGGGAGAAAATTTGGTAACGGGTGAAAAACGATACCTGGAAATTCCCCGAAACTGCCTGTTGAACCCGGTCACGGATGATATGGCCCTGTGCCACACCAGGCTGCAATTGGGGCAGGAAAAGCTGAACGTGGTGGATGCGGAAAATGCCTGGTTTGTACGCGTCAACCACATCGACAGTTACGGCACCGATACCTATCTGGAAGGACTCACCGCCCAGCCCAAATTACCGCTCATGTTTCTCAATATCGATGCCGTGCCCGGCAGCCGCGCCCTGATTTGGGAGCATATTGAAGATGCCCCCGGCCAACCATGCCCCAACCCCCGGGTGATTATTCCCCGGCAGGCGGTGCCGGATGTGATAAACACCCCGGTGGCGGTTGATATCCGCAGTTTTGGCGTACGTACCCCGCCCTGCACTAAAGAACATCCTTCATTTGGCATTATCGGATTATTTCACCTGCTGCCGCCGGCCCTGGCTTGGTTGTGGCGGCTGGTAGCGCCGCGCGGCCACAATAACCCCAGTATTGTGGGGGGAGACGGCGCGATGGCCAGCGAAGGCGTGGGATCGTACTGGCCGTTTGCCACCGGGAAGCGGGTGGCGCAGGCCAATTTGCTGCTGGAACATTTCACCACCTACCGTCAAACACGCTATGTTCTGTGCCCCAACCAGCACGTGGGAGCCTGGAAAGTGGGCTTTATGTCGCAATGGATTGCGCGGGAGTACCTGGCCCGGCGGGGGGTAGCCAAATTCAAGCCCGGCCATTTGCAGCAGGCCCGCAGCCCGCTATTGGGTTACACGCTCCACCAACTCCATATCGAAGGGCGCAGCGTGGCGCGCTGGTTTTTGCAGGTGGATACCCAACCAGAAGTGGGGCCGGCAGCCTACGACCAGGGCGCGGAAATGCTGCAAACATTCTTTGAGCAGCATTTGCAGGATTTCCTCACAGCCGATTTGGCTCCAATGGGCAAACATATTATTCGCTGCTGCCTGGACCGCGGCAAGCTGGAAGATTATGAAGCCCTGATCCCGATGGAGTAGAAGGAACTATATCAGAATAAAATTCACTCGTTTCTCGTCATTTTCACCCCCATTTATCAAATATTACCAAAAATTCGTAACATTATCTCGTCTGGAAGAGAAACAAGGCAAAAACACCCTCTGATACGCTTCTCACGTTGGTATTCCCTCCTTCTATCTGGTAGACTTACTGTTTGACTTCATCAGGATGTTTGCTAACGTATGCAACTCAACCATCGACAATTTATTGCTCTCAGTGCCGGCACCGTGGCCGGTTCGCTGATGGCTGGGGCCGTTTATATAGCGACCAATGATGAAGCCGATGAACCGGTTGTCGAGCGGGTGCGGATTCCTCTCAAAAATCTGCCCCCGGCGCCGGACGGCTTGCGCATTGTGTTTCTCAGCGACTTTCACCTGTATCCCTTTACCGGGCTTGATTTACACAAAAAGGCGGCCGCTTTTGCCACACCTTCTAGAAAACAAGAATTCAAGAGTGCAATAGGAGTGCAACATGAGTACAAGACCTAACGTCCCCTCAAAAAAAGAAAGATTATTCTGGCGATCCATGGTGCAAGATTACCAAACACCCGATACCCGGAAAAGCGTGTGGCAAATCATCAATAGTTTTGGCCCGTTTGTTTTACTGTGGGTCTTGATGTATTTCAGCCTGAATTACAGTTACTGGATCACCCTGTTGTTGGCCCTGCCCACCGCCGGCTTCCTGGTGCGAATTTTTATCATCCAGCACGATTGCGGGCATGGCTCTTTCTTCAAATCCCGCCGGGCCAGCGATACGGTCGGTTCGATTTGCGGCGTGCTCACGCTGGTGCCCTACTTTTACTGGCGGCGGCTGCATGCCATTCATCACGCCAATGCCGGCAACCTGGATCATCGGGGCGTGGGCGATGTTTATACGATGACGGTGGAAGAATATCGCCAAAAATCATGGTGGGGTCGGTTGAGATACCGCATTTATCGTCACCCGATTTTTTTGTTTACCATAGCGCCCACCTTCTTGTTTGTGGTTTTATACCGTTTCTATAACCCGTTCCATTCCAAACGGTGGAAAAAAGAGCGAGCCAGTGTGTTGTGGACCAACGCGGCCATTGCCCTGCTGGTTATGGGGGTAGGTTTTTTGGTTGGGTTTAAACAATTTTTCCTGATGCAAGCCCCCATCACCATGATGGCGGCCACGCTGGGCACGTGGTTGTTTTACATCCAGCACCAATACGAAGATACCTACTGGGAAGATGCCGGCAATTGGCAATATACCCGCGCCGCGCTGGAGGGCAGTTCTTTTTACAAATTGCCTAAAATTTTGCAATGGTTTACCGGCAATATTGGCTTTCACCACATTCACCACCTCAGCCCGCGCATTCCCAACTACAACCTGCAAAAATGTCACGAAGAAAACCCTGAGTTGCAGCAAGTGGTCATGCTCACCATCCTGTCCAGCATCAAAACGGCCCGATTGGGTTTGTGGGACGCGCATCAGAACAAACTTATTAGCTTCCGGCAGATCAAGGCCAGGCCGCAACAAGAGTTTGGCTAAAAGCCCAAGTAGCGGCATAATGTAGATTGATCTTGTTTTGTGCCTGAAAAGTCGGTGGTTGGCGTACGGACTACTGACCACAGACGACTGACCCCTTAAAAAATCCGGCGGTCGGTCGTCTATTCAGGTTGATCGGTGGGACATTCTATGAGGCGGCAGGAGCAGGAGGAAACCTATGCACGTGGCCTTTTTTACCAATACCTATCATCCGGTAGTTAGCGGGGTGGTGCAATCGATCCACGATTTTCGCCAGGAGTTGACCGCGCAGGGGCATCAAGTATTTGTATTTGCCCAAAACGTAAAAGATCACGAAGATAAAGAGCCATTTGTTTTTCGCTATCCGGCGTTTAAATTACCCACACAGCAAGATTATCCGCTCACCATCCCGATTTCACCCTATATTGATTGGCTGATGCCTTCGCTCAAGGTAAATGTGATCCACAGCCACCATCCGGTGCTGCTGGGCAATGCGGCGGCGCAGCAGGCCGAGCAGTTGGAGGTGCCGCTGGTTTTTACCCACCACACCCGCTACAAGCTGTACAGCCACTACGTGCCCATCAACAAAAAATGGGTGGAAACAGCCATCGACGAATGGCTGGACGATTACATGAGCAAATGCCACCATATTGTGGTGCCCAGCGAAAGTATCAAACGAATTCTGGCCGAAGAATATGGCATTACCCGGCAGATTACGGCGGTTCCCACCGGCCTGAAATTGGCCGAATACAAAGAGGTTGACGGCCAGCCTGTGCGCCAAGAGAAAGGCTGGGGCGACGATACCGTACTCGTCTCGGTGGGACGGCTGGCCAAAGAAAAGAACCAGGGTACGCTGCTCAAAGCGGTGGCGCAGGTGATGAAGAAACACGCCGATGTCCGTTTGGTGATGATTGGCGATGGCGACGAGCGAAAATCGCTGGAAAAACTGACGCGGGAATTGGATATTGCCGACCGGGTCGAGTTCACCGGCAATATCCCCCACGAAGAAGTTGTAGCCACGCTCAAAGGGGCCGACATCTTTTGCTTTGCCTCCGTAACCGAAACCCAGGGGCTGGTAACCATGGAGGCCCTGGCCGCCGACCTGCCGGTGGTGGCCGTAGATGCCGCCGGCACCAGCGATGTGATGGAGCATAACGTGGAAGGCTTGTTGACCGAAAACGACAGCGATGCCCTGGCCCACGGGCTGGAGCAGGTTATTGCCGACCCCGACCGGCAGGAAAGGTTCAAAGCCGCCGCTCAAAAACGCGCCGAGTCGCTGAGCATTGAGGTCCAAACCAACAAGCTGGTCGGCGTATACGAACAAGCGATTGAAGATCGGAAAGCGGGCCGCCTGGTTCAAGTCAAACGGCCCAAATCAGAACGGAAACACTGGTATGAGGCTATCGATGATTGGCTGGAGTTTGATTTGTTGGGCCAGCCTGGCGAAACCGACTGAACTTTGGCAAAACCATAGCTTTATTCGCCGGTTTGTCCAAACACGTAAACAAACCGTTCGCTGCCAAAGCCACTGATGAGCAAGCGTTCTTTACGATTGCTCAGATATTGCTGGGTCCAATCGGTAAATCCACCATCGGCAATAAAATAAACCTCGCCGGATGAGTGCGCCATATTTACCTGAAAACCTGCTCCGTGATAATACCCCCGACCCATCTCCCGAGTTTGATCAAAAGCAAACGCTACCGAGGGGTAGCGAGAGGCCAACTTTTCTAAAACGGCAGCCTTGAGCCTGGCCTGCCACTGTTGATTGAAGGCCGTCAGGTTGACCATGATCCGGTCAACCCCATAGCCTGCCGCCTGACAGGCCTGGGTCAACCGGATATAAAAATCAAGATGGTCCACCAGCGATTCGGTTTCAAATTTTTGGCCGCCCTCATCCTGCCCGGCGGTACAGAGCGCCAGAATCCGGAAGTGGGCAAATGTGGCTGTGCCGCTAAATGTTTGCGCCCGTACCAGGCGCTGGCTGGTACAAAGTTTTATTCTGTTTTTGGCCTGCGGATTACGTTTTACGATATCGCGCCGCCGTTTGGCGCACTCAAGCGCCATCACATTGGTGCAGTCGGAACTGACTTCGGTGTTGCGAATTGTGCCAACGGTGTTATTTTGATCAATGGCGGCCACCACCGAATTGCTGCCCAGCGGTGCCAACGGCGATAATTCTATCACGTCAACATCCGCCGGCAGCAGCGAACAGGCCAATTGGTCAAATTCAAGTTGTTTCCGTGGGTCTGCCGCCGCCGGCTGGACAAACCGGTTTTGTTCGTATTGCTTTAATACCTTGCCGGGCGTGAGCCGCTGTGCCCGCTGCCGGTAAACTTCTAACAGCAGCGATTGCAAATCTGAGGGATTCAGGGTGTTTGCCAGGGTGTCCAGCAAATCCGGGATGTTTGCTTCCCGCAAAATACGGCGAATGATTTTGTTGGCCATAGCACTTGCCTTTCGAAAAGAAACTTTGTTGATTGTAATGCTGCTCTGCTCTGAAAGGCAAATGCCGGTGTCTACTCCAAATACTCCCTGAATACAACTTTTGGCTGATGACACTCTACCCGGTTGAATGGTATTCTGGGGGGGATAGTTGAACATTGGAGGATAATGTGTCTAAATATCCTACGACACCTGAAGAACTAAATTGGATAAAAATGACTACAACGGGCAACGGAGCAGCCTTTAGTCAAATAGTTACCAGATACCAACAGCCAATCTACAACCTCTGCTATCACATGTTGCGAGACTCCGGCGAAGCAGAGGACGCCGCGCAGGAGATCTTTCTGCGAGCGTATACCAAAATTGACACGTTTGATCAAAACCGAAAATTTTCCACCTGGCTTTTTACCATCGCATCCAATTACTGTATCGACCACTTAAAACGCCGTCGCGTTACATTGATCTCTTGGGACAACCTGGCCTTTGGCCTGGCGGATAACGGTTATCAGGATAACGGTTATCAGGATAACGGTTATCAGCCGGAGTTGAGCCTGATCAAAGACGAAATCACTGCCGAAATTCACGGGTTGGTCGATACGCTGCCGCCGGATTACCGCTCGGCGGTGATTCTAAAGTATTGGTACGCTATGTCGCTGCAAGATATTGCCGATACGCTGAACAGCACCGTCAGCGCCATCAAAAGCAAATTGTTCCGCGCCCGCAAAATGATGGCCCAGGCCGCAATGAAAAAACAATCGGCCAAGCCACCGGTCATTGAGGGCGTTTTTGGACTTGCTATTTAAAATGGCGAGTGCAATTTCTATAATAACCTCCTGAAAATCCTGACATAAGGTGTCAGGAACAGCATGATAAAGTATGAAACACTGAACAACGCTTATCATCATCAATTCACATCACAGGAGGAAATTTATGCAGCCGAAAGTAATCACCAAAGACGAAATCAAGCTTATCGGGCTGGAAACCCGCACCATCAACCGGCAGGAGACAGACCTGACCACAGCCAAAATCCCCAAATTGTGGGAACGATTTTTTGCCGAAGGCATAGCGGATAAAATTCCCAACCGGGTCAACCCCGCCGCGCTGTTTGGCACCTACACCAACTACGCGGCCGATCACACCGCTGAATACTCGCTGATTGTGACCGCCGCGGTGAGCAGCCTGGAAGAGATTCCCAACGAGATGACCGGTCTGACCATTCCACCCGCCAAATACCTGGTTTTTCCGGTTGAAGGCGAACTGCCGGCGGCCCTGATCGAAGGCTGGAGCTATATCTGGACCTATTTTGGCAACGGGGCCGAGTACCAACGGGCCTATACATTTGATTTTGAGCTATATGATTTAAGTCATCCAACCAAAGTGGACATTTATATAGCCGTAAAGGAGTGAGCTGGATAAACTGAATTCCCAAAAAGTATCATAAAGTTTGCTTAAAAAGAAGCGTGGATAGATGAAATTCTCTTTTGAAGAATGCGATGACAAAATAATATTTCGGATATACGATTTGTTGATTTGGTTGAACATCCCTTTTTGTATTTCCGGTTATACATTTTATAATGATGGTCTAGCCCGCAGTTCAGCAGGAGAGACCTATGCAGATTCACTTTATCCGAAATGCCACGCTCATTGTGCAAACCGGCGAACATCGCATTTTGGTTGACCCGATGCTGGGGCCAAAAGGCAGCGGGCCAACCTTTACGTTGTTCCGTCATCGCCCACAGCGCAATCCTATTGTAGATTTACCGGAAGATATTGATGAGGCGCTGGACACCGTTACCTGCGGCCTGGTGACGCATCGCCATATTGACCACCTGGACCCGGCGGGCCTCCAATTTCTGGCCGGACGAGAATTGCCGGTGTACGTCAATCCCTGGGATGCGCCTCATTTGCAGAAGAAAGGCATCAACCCCATTGTAGTGACGCCCAACCAACTCCACGATTTTTTGGGCGGCCAGATCACGGCCTTTGAAACCCAACACGGCTACGGCTTGATCGGCAAATTGATGGGTAAAGGCGCGGGTTATCTGATCGAGCTGCCCGGTGAACCCACTCTCTACCTCAGCGGCGATACCGTGCTGGCTGCCACCGTGCGCCGGGTACTCACCGACCACCGGCCCGACATCGCCGTGCTGGCCGCCGGCAGCGCCGGCCTGGATATCGGCAAACCGATCTTAATGCCTATGCAGGAAATGATCGAATTTGTTGACCTGGCCCCCGGCAAAGTGATCGCCACCCACTTGGAAGCGCTCAACCACTGCCCGGTCAAACGCACCGAATTTCGCGGCGCCATGATCGAGGCCGGTCTGGCCCACAAAGTATTTATTCCCGATGACGGAAACCTTTTGAACTTCTAAATAAACTCAATACTCGCATCTGGTGTGAAGCAAGGATTTCCCCGACAGGCCGGTAAGAAAAGTTTCGGCTTCCAGCCAGCGATGGTCAGGCATCCGCCGGGTCAATTCCAGCCAGTCGGCAGAGGTATCCAGATCAAAAGCTATGGGCGAGGAATGGTGAATGATTGGCTCGAGGCCGGCCTTTCGCGCAAGCTGTTGATGCCTGGCAAAACTGCGGGGGCCAAATTGAGGAGAAATAATTCGGGGCGGAGATAAAAAAAGGGCATTGGTTCCCTGGCCGCGCCGGCACGGGGCAATGATAACGTGGGCCAAGTTTTCTCTTGCCTGAGCCAGTAATTTTTCCAAATCGAGCGTGGACAGCAAGGGTAGATCCAACGGCAAAACCAGCACACCGGAAGCGCCCTGTTGTTGCGCCCAATCGATTCCCTGCGTGATAGCGTGGTTCAACCCGGGAATGTTTTCCTCAATGGCGCGTGCGCCGCGTTCCACGGAAAATCGACATACATTTTTGCTACGCGAAATCACTTCTACCGGACCCAGGGGCAGCGCGGCTTGCAGGGTGTGGGCCAGCAGGTTACGACTGAGATGTATCCGCTCTGGCTGAGCCAGCACCGGGGCCAGCCGTTGTTTCGACTCCGCAAACGGCTTGGCCGGAACGACCGTCACAATCATAGCCGACCAAAGCCAAATTCAATGATCTCGCGGGCCAGTCGGGCCTGATCCTGTTTGGAGCGCATCAGGGTGTCCGTGTTCAAGGCGCGCAATCCCAAATCTTCAATTTGTTGCTGCAACTGTTGGTCTACAGTGTCAAACACAAAGCCGGTCAACAAATGTTTGAGATGGGAAGCCACGCCCACCGGCGATACGTCCAACCCCAATTCTTGCATAATTTTGGCCGCCGGCCCTTTGATCGCCTGCCCGCCAATAATGGGGCTGACGGCGATTTTAGGAACGGTTGCCGTGCGGATGCGTTCGGCCATCCCCGGCAGCGATAGGATGGGATCGATGCTCAGCCAGGGATTGCTGGGCGTAAAAACAATCAGGCCCGCCCCGCGGAGGGCGGTTTCTATTTCGGGAGCGAGGTCGGCGGTAGCGGCCCCTTCAAACGTCAACCGGCACAATTTTGGCTCGCAGTGCCGCCGCACAAAATAATCTTGAAAGGCCAGCCTGCCCTCATCGGTGTGAACCAGCGTTCGCACCGGCGTATCGGCCATGGGCACAACTTTTTGCGGCACGCCAAAACGCCAGCAAAGTTGGGTCGTCACCCACGAAAGCGAGTACCCCTCGCGCAGCCACTGCGTGCGCAGCAGATGGTTGGCCAGGTCTTTATCACCCAATTTGAACCAGGCCGGGCCGCCCATTTGTTCAACTTCGGCGATGGTGTGCCATGTTTCATCGGCGCGGCCCCAACCGGTGGGTAAATTGTTGATCCCGGCCAGCGTATAGACCACCGTGTCTAAATCCGGCGAGATGTGCAGCCCCAGATGTTCAAAATCATCGCCGGTGTTAACAATGATGAACAAATTCTCCGGCGGTAAAATTTGGGCCAGGCCGTTGACCATTCTGGCCCCGCCCACACCCCCGGCCAGGGCAACTACGTTGAGGTTTTTGTAGGTTGGATCAGTCATCGTATCATTCTATCCAAATCACATTCTCTTTCAAAGGTTTTCGCGTTTTGACCTTCTCTTCCGCCGGATCATGATCCGGCGGATGTCCCAATGTCATCAGACCGACCGGTTCCCAATCGACGGGTAAATCCAGCGTCTTTCTGACCAGTTCCGGCACAAACAGCGGCGCGCAGAGCCAGCACATCGCCAATCCCCGGCTGTGCGCGGCCAGCCACAAATTCTGCGCCGCCATCGACACGCTTTGCACCGCCATCACCCATTCGTTGTGATTGCGCTGGGGATCGGGGTAGGTATCCATATCAAGCATGCTGACGCACATCACTATAATCACGGGTGCGCCGGTAATGCGGGCGTAGCTGCGGGCTACATCCCGTTCAATCGCGTCAATCGCGTCACCGTCAGCCATCCGGTCCTGTCGCAGCCGTTGGCCCATGGCCCGGGCCAGTTTCGCTTTTTCGGCAGGTTGGGTCAGCACCGCAAATCGCCACGGCTGGCGGTTATGGGCCGAGGGCGCCCAACAGGCCAATTCAAGCATGTGAGTTATTTGTTCCCTGGAAATCGCCCGATTTTGATACCGCCGGATCGCGCGGCGAGTTTTGATAAGTTCTGCAATATCCATACCGGCATTATACTGCAATCCCACGCGTAAAAAAAGAAACGCCCGGAGTGTAGGCTCCGGGCGAATACAAAGCTGCCGCTGGCGTCAGGCAACCATGTGGTACAAAGTGTAAACGTAACCCAACACCACCGCGCCGATCAGCGAGAAAGATACGTACAGCGCAAACACCCGCCGCGAGGCCAATCCCCATACAGCGGCCATCGCCGGCAAGGTGGTCGTGGGGCCGGCGATCAGAAACGCCAGCCCGGCCCCGGGGTTCATCCCTTGCGCCAGCAGCCCGCCGACCAAAGGCAGCGCAGCCAGATTGCTGGTATACACCGGCACCCCCAGCAGGGCCGCCGCGACAATGGCCCCTTGGTTTCCGTTGCCCAACAGCCCCGCAATCCAATCAGACGGAATATAGAGAATGATGAGGGCCTCCAGAAAAAAGGCCAACAGCATGAATTTGGCCACCATCGTCGTCGCCTCCCACGTTTCTTTTAAGAGACGCTGCCGGAAGGAAACAGGTTTGATAGCGCAACTGCTGCCCTCACCGTTTTCTGTTAATCCACAACTGCTATGACTGTGATTTTCCAGATGGGGCGTATCTTTGCCTGGAACGCTTTTTTCTGCCCCATCACAGCCGCACCCCTCAGGTGGCGGTTGAGGGTTACGAACCGGATCGGTTTTTATGATACGTGAAGCCGGCACGTGGCCGGCTGTTTGACCCACCGGCAGCGGTAACGGCCCGACCGCTATTTTTTGCCAGACTCGATTTAACCACCGGGTGAAAAATCCCCAACCATTCTTTAACAGCGTCCAGGTACTCTGCACCGAGGTGGAACGCCGGCTGCGTAGAATATCCTGCCCCAACCAGCCCTGCTGCACCGCCAAATGGGTGATAAAACCGGCGCTCAGGCTCAGCGCCAGCGTGCCAACCAATCGCCACACGGCCAACTGCCAGCCAATCGTGCCCACGCTCAAGAAAAAGATCTCGGGGTCCATCGAAGGAGATGCCACCCAGAAGGCCATTACCGGAGCCAGCGGCACGCCGCTGATGAGCAGCGAAGCGATCACCGGAATCACCGTGCAAGAGCAAAACGGGCTAAAGGCCCCCACCAGGGTGGCTAACAAAATGGCCGCCACGGGCCGGGCATCAAAAGCCCGGCCAATATATTTTGACGCCCCCGACATGCGGATAGCCACCGCCAGGGGAATGGTGATGAGCAAATAGGGCCAGAGGTTCAAAAAACTTTGGCCAATGAAGTGCGTGATGTCGAAAAGATGATTCAACATGGTATGGCTCCTTTATCGTTGTTTTACGATTTAACTATTCAAAAATTTTTTCTCATCGGCAAACTGAATTGATCGTAACGCCCCGCCTGCGCTGCAAATAGCAGCCTAAATTCACCAACTGATGCCCCATCCAACGAAGCATAGTCGGAAAAATTGTCTGGGGTTGGAATGTGCGCTGCGGAGTGCGCTGGCGCGCTTTGTCAACCTGCCGCGCCCGGATGATGGTTTCATACCGTTCCTGAGCAATCGCTTGTTCTACTTTCAGATCGTTGATATTAAACATGGTTCAATCCTTTCTTTATCGTATTTATACGATATAATAATTTAAAAATTTTCAAAATGAAGCTAAAAAATATCGCCCACCTTCTCCCGAAACCAGGTAATATTCTCCTCGTTGAGGCAATAGTTGGTGGCCGGCCCTTCGGTAATACCGGTGATCCAGCCGGCCTCGCGCAGCACTTTGAGATGCTGCGATACCGTAGCCTGGGCAATGGGCAAAAACTCAACAATATCGCCGGTGATGCACACCGGATGCGTGACCAGGTATTTCATAATTTCAAAACGGGTGGGGTTGCCCAGCGCTTTGAACATTTTAACCAATCGTTCCTGCTCTGCCCCGGAAATGTCGAGCGTGCAGCAAGCTTCCGCCATCGCCGGTTGCAATTCGATGTTAATTGTCATGGTGATAACCTTTATCGTAATTTTACGATATAATTATATTGCAAAAAAACTATTTTGTCAACCCCCAGTTTTATTTAGTAGTAAAGCATTGACTGATGGTAACGGGGTTAACCCCGTTACCATCAGTCAACATATAGCCACCAACTTTTATTTGACGCCCACCCAGTTTGACAGCCTTCTATAATAGATGGTAGACTGGGAAAGATAAGGAGAGGCACCCTCTATGGCTGTAGAGTCCATCACTAAACAAGCGCCGTCCCTCACCGATCCTACGGGGCGGGAACATTTTCTCACCGGCGAAACCATCACCATTGGCCGCGCCGTGGAATGTGATGTGGTCATCACCAGCAAGCGTGTCTCGCGGGAGCATGCCCGCGTACGCCGCGAAGGGTGGAAGGCCATCTTGGAAGATTTGGGCAGCACCAACGGCACGTTTCTCAACGATGAACGGCTGCTGGCCCCCACCGAGTTGCACGATAAAGACCGCATTAAAATTGGCGATGTGGTGTTTGTGTTTCACGACCCCGATATTACCACGCGAGACACGCCTTTCCCGGAGATGGAGATCAATATTGCCGCCGGCGTGGTCCGGGTTGACCGCAAACCCGTTTCCCTGGCTCCCAAGGAGTTTGATTTGCTGGCCTATCTTTACCAGCACAGTGGCGAAGTCTGCTCCAAAGACGATATCGGCGCTGCCGTATGGCCCGAATACAAAGAAGGCATTTACGATTACCAGATCGAAAACCTGGTGCGCCGGGTGAGGGCCAAGTTAGAACCGGAACCCAATAATCCTCAACTCCTGCTCACCATCCGCGGGCGCGGCTACAAGCTGGTAATGCGAGAGTAACACCCCCTTATTTAACCAGAATTCTGGCCGCCCTGGCCGCCCCAATGATCCCGGCTTCATTTCGCATTTGAGCCGGTACAATATCGGCGGTGGTTTTTAGATAGTGAAAATATTTTTTGTGTTTTTTGCTGACCCCGCCGCCCACAATAAAAAGATCGGGCGAGAAAAGTAGTTCCATCCGATTCAAAAATTCGTTCACTTTTTTGGCCCACTTTTCCCAATCATAATCCTTCTCTTTGCGAATACGATCCGAGGCCCGGTCTTCGGCATCTTTCCCCCGGATTTCCATATGGCCAAATTCTGTATTGGGCACCAGTTGGCCGTTGACAAAAATAGCGCTGCCAATGCCCGTGCCCAAGGTCAGCATAATCACCATCCCTTTGTGGCCTTTGCCGGCGCCAAAAACCATTTCGGCGATTCCGGCTGCATCGGCATCGTTCAGCATCAACACCGGGCAGCCGGTTTCCTTTTGCAGCAGCTTCTGGCCGTTGGTGCCGATCCACGATTTATCGACATTGGCCGCGCTGTAAGCTACGCCTTCTTTAATGACCGCCGGGAAGGTACAGCCCACAGGCCCCTGCCATTCAAAGTGTTGAACAATTTCTGCCACCACCTCGGCCACCGCTTCCGGCTCAGAAGGTTGGGGGGTGGGAATGCGGTGGCGCTCATCCACCAGAATCCCTTTGTTGATGTCTACCGGCGCGCCTTTGATGCCGGAGCCGCCAATATCAATTCCTAAAATGTGCATCATTGTCTCCTAACCCGGTAAAACCGGAACCAATAAGTTAATACGGTTGGAAATTCTTGCAACCTTTTATAAAAGGCAAAGACAAGATTTTAACTGGTTAGGCCCTAACTCTTACGCTAATTTTATCCGCAAACAGTAACTGTTGCAAGCATAAATTTTTGAAATTAGTAATTCATTTACAACCCCTTAGAACAGCATTGGCAAATTCATTCCAGGTTTCCGGTGACTGAGACAGGAAAGAATCCGCGAAGGCACACGAAGATACGTTAAAATTTTTCCTTTGCGTCACTTCGCGCCCTTGGCGGACTCCAAAAAAGTGGGGCCATATTTATGCAATTGTGTACTTGGCTTGTTGGTTGAAGGTATTGCAATCCAAGGCGTATAATAATCGTGCTATCTTTATCTATTTTGCCCAATCCTACTTTCCAAGGGTTTTGAATCTACTGAGGTAGTTCAAATTTTATGAAAAGAAAATTCAAATACCTTTTTGTCATCGTCACCAAGGTAGCGGCCTTCAGCATAGCCGCCCTCAGCCTGGCGATTGCCACGACACAACTGCCGGTTGGGAAAGGATATTTGCCAGAGTTATTTTTACTGCAGGTGGCCGCTCAATCCACCGGCGACACTCTACCCACCCGTACCCCTACCCCACAAGCCTCCGCTACCCCCCTGGGCCAGCCATCGCCTACGGCCACGCCGGAAACGCAAGTGTGGATAGCCCGGCTGGTCAGCAATACCCCCAATTTTACCCAGAAAAACGGCGCCATCTTTCGTGTTTCCGTTGAAGGCCGTCTGGGCGAGCGGATCGAACTGCGCAGCGGCGATTCTTTGATGGTGGGCGAATCGGGCAGCAAACCGGAATACGGCCCCTACGCCGCCGAATTTGCTCCGGTAACGGAAGGCACATGGACGGTGAGCGTGCCTTCGCTGGGGGTGAACCTGGCGGTCAATTCCAACAACTCAAACCTGGCCGTGATCGAGTTTATGCAAATTCCAGCCTCCGAGGCAACGCGCATAGCCCTGCCGCCGGCTTCGGCTACCCCGTTGGCCGGCCAACTATGGGAAGGCCGCGTGGTGAGCGAGGTGGCCGGCAGCGGTTCGCCTTTTTCCCGGCTGCTGGTGCAGGTCAAGGGTTTGAGCCACCATCCCGTGCAGCTTTCCACCGTAGCGCAAGTCATCAACACCGCCAACACCGGCCAAAAACCGGAAGAGGTGGGGGTAGACGTGGTGGAATTTGCCGGGTTGACTCCGGCCCGTTATTTTGTGGAACCGTTGGGCTTGAACGTACGCCTGGAAGTAGAACTGCGCCCCAATATCGACACCCGGGTTGAGTTCAGGCCGCTGCCCATGCCCACGGCCACGCCCACGCTCCTGCCGCCCACCGTCACCCCCACTCCCGGCCCGGCCACGGCCACGCCAACAGCCACACCTTCGGCGACAAATACAACTATCCCCACCCCAACCGTAACCCCGGTTCCCACCCAGACGCCTACCCCCCTGGCCAGCCCTACCTCGGTAACTCGCTGGTTGGGGGTGATCGCCGGGCAAACCGAGGTTGAGACGGATGCCTCGCAAATCGAGGTGCGGGTTTCGGGCTTGCAGGGCATTCCGGTGCGTTTGCGGCTGGCAGAGGGCGGCCTGGGCAGCGAACGCCGCTGCGTGACGGGTCAAAATAATGAGGCGCGGGATAAATGCCTGTTCAAAAACCTGCCGCCGGGCCAATACGTGGCGGCGCCTGAAGGGCTGGGGTTGAGTTTGCCCCTAACGCTGTTTGAAGATGAAAAGGTGGTGGTGCTGTTTGACCTGGAGGTCTTGCCGTCCGGTATCACCGGCTGGCAAGCGCAGGTGCGAAAAAATACCAACGGCCCCCGCGCCGCCCGGCAAAACAACGGCTTTATCCGTGTCTGGGTCGAAGGCCAGGCCGGGCAGGTGATTGCCCTGCGCTCGGTGCGGGGAACCGAGCAATTGTGTGCCGTGGTTCAGAATCCGATCCTGGGCGGGCTGGTGTGCGAATTCGATGGGCTGGCCCCCGGCGTTTATCTGGCAGAAGCCCTCAACACCGGGGCAGGGCACAAGCTGTTTGTAGATGGCGCGGGTCAGGCCGAGATCGTCTTCTCGGCTAACGCTACCTTTGCCACCCAGGCCGCAGCCCAGAGCCTGCCGCTGGTGGGCCAGGGCGCGCGCCCCAATCTGCCCACCCCCACGTCAACGCCCACCCCAAGGGTAATTGTCTCCACCGCTACTTCCACCCCCACGCCAACGATCACGGCCACCCCCACGCCGGCTTTTGCCTGGCAGGGCCGGGTGGTGGAAACCGTGAACGGCGTCAGCGGCACCATCGGCGTGCGCGCGGCAGGCTTAAAAGATCACCCGGTGATTCTGCGCAGCGGCGACTGGCAGGCCGGCCCGCTCCTGACCGGCACCAAGCCGGAATTGGGCGATTACGCCACCGAGTTTGGCGGCCTGGCCCAGGGCGAATACATTGTGGAGTTGGTGGGCCTGGCTGAATTCAAAGTGACCTTAGGGCCGGATCAATTTCTCCTGGTCGAATTTCGGTACGATTTTGTAAATCCACCGTAACGTCCAATTCCCAAAACCTTGTACCTTTTCAATAATCTGGGGCAGAGCCGGCGCATCCCCATGCACCTGCGGGCCGGGCAGAGGGATGCCCTCTCTACGGAGTCAAAATGTTTTTCTGAAAGGCTATATCAAAATAAAAAAGCCCCGGATAACCGGGGCGTGGTTGGATATTTTACAGTAGGCTGGTTATACGCGGGTCACTTGCGAGGCCACCATCCCGCTGGGTTTGTGTTGAATTTCAAATTCAACCCGGTCACCGGCCAAAAGATTTTTAAGCCCTTTATCCACAATATTTTGGTAGTAGACAAAAACCTCTTCGCCGCTGCCAAGTTCGATGTAGCCGTAGCCTTTAGACATATCAAACCATTTGACTGTTCCGGTTGTTTTTTGCTGAGACAAGTTTGTACCTCCTGAAATACAGTAAGATGTATCTTCTCAATATTTTGGGGGAGTGAGGTCTGAGCCTGTCGAAGACCGTTGGTTTCGACAAACTCAACCAACTCTGCCCCAGATTATTGAGAAGGTACAGTAAGACAACAAAAAAGCCGCCGGATAAGCGTGCTCCGTTGCGGCTTTTTGGGGTCACAGGTTGTTAATTGACGGCGCTAACTATACAGGCTCGCGGGGATGTTGTCAAATTTAGCGTCAGGTTTCTAAAACCAATCACCGGCCTGGATATAGAGCGGGCTGTCTTTAATGGCCTGATCCAGCCAGGAGCAGGTGTCTTCGCTGCCCTTCAGATTTCCCAGCCGGTGGGCGTCCATCGCCGAGAGGTAGCCGCAGAGAATTTGGGTCAGGGTGCGAATATCAACTTCAATGTCCGGTTGCTGATCGTCCGCCGGCTGGGTTTCGGCCCGGCCATCAACCAGCCTGAACCACAGGGGTTCTTCGTTAGTGGGAATCAGAGGATCAATGGCTTTGATAACCCGTTTACCGCTCATATGGCGAGCGTAAAAGCGTTTGGTCAGCGCCGTGGGCAGGTTGATAATCCGCCCCATTGGCCCGGCTGCTACGTGGCAAAGATCATTAAAAACCCACCCCCGATTTTGCGCATCGTCGGCCAGGGGTTGGCGCAGGGCGTGACGCAGCGGCGTGTGGGGCGGGGCCAGGTATTCAATCACATCGGCTTCGTTTTGAGCGGCCAGATACCCCACCAGCCCGCGGTAGGCATCGTGTTCGGCGGCAAAAAACTCTCTGAGGTGGAGTTCTCTTTCGTTGTTTGGCCCGGTTTTGATTTCGTATGAGAAATAGCCGTCAATCATTCCATCGTTATCATACACCATAATGTCGGGCCAGCGTTTGATGATTTTATCCCACCATTTGTTGCTGCGCGTAAACCAGCCGTTGTTCCAGGTTAGCTGGCCTTTGTACATCACGCGCATATAGTTCAGATCATCGGGGTCAAACGGCCTTACTTTATGCGCTTCCGGGAATATCGTCAGGTTGGCCGGGTTGATGCGGTAGGCGTGCAGATCGCCAATGGTGCCGTAATCAAATTTATTGTAGTAGGCGTGGGAGAAGGGATAGAGCACCGACAGCGCGTCCCCTTCGGCAAACATTTTCATAATGGCAAAGCGCATCATCTTAGCGGCCACGCCAATTTTGCGGTATTCGGGCAAAACGGCTACACCGGCCACCGCGCCTACGCTGAGCGGCACGCCGCTGAGCCACATTTGGGCCGGGAAGATGGTGGCCGTGCCAATGATGTCGCCATTAACCTGGGCAATGATGATGTGAGAAAAATTGTAGCGCGGGTTATCTTCCATGGCGGCCAGAATTTCTGCCTGTTTGCCGCCAAAGCCAACGCTGCGCACGTGGGCCACGGCGTCCAGTTCGTCGGGTAAAATGGGTCTGATGGTTACGGCATCAATGGAAGGCATACGGTTACTCTGCAAAAAAGGCTGCTATTTTTTCAACGGCTTCATCCGGGGTGCGCGCCATCACCAACAATTGCTGGTGGGCGGGCTGCACATAGGCCGAGTCGATAAAAGCGGCCAGGGTTCGCTGCCACAGGCCGCCCACGGTAACGATGGGGCGGGGCGATATTTCGCCCACCTGCACCAGGCTCCACAGCATGGCTAACTCGGCCAACGTGCCGATTCCGCCGGGCATCACCACCGCGCCATCGCAGTGAATAACCACGTGCGCCTGGCGTTCCTGCAAGGTTTGGTATTTGATTTCTTCCAGAACCCAGGGGTTGGGCGGGGTGGGCCGGAATTGCTCGATTTGGGCACTGGTGATGCCGATCACGTGACCGCCGGCTTCATTGGCTCCCTGGCTGGCCGCCGACATCACCCCGGAATAGGCCCCGGTTTGCACCACAAATCCGGCTGCGGCCAGCAGGCGGCCCACCGCCCGCGCCGCTTCATAATCCGCCGAGCCGGGCTGCGGTGCACTGCTGCCAAATACACTGATAATTCTTGGTTTGTCTGCCATATGGATTTACTGAAATTGGTTTGACTTAACTATGCTGCCCGTTTACCTGCTACCCTGCATCTTGCTACTTTGTTACTTTTTTGCTACCCTGCTAAACCCCACGCGGATAAGTCCCCAAAATCTTAAAATAACTGGTGATTTCCTGAAGATGATCCAGGGCTTTGCAGCACCGTTCTTCGTACTGGCTGCCGATAAAATCTATATAAAAGAAGTATTGCCACCGTTTGCCCTGTAAAGGTCTGGACTCCAGTTTGGTCAGGTCTATATCCCGCAGGGCAAATACGGCCAGGCTTTTAAAAAGCGCGCCCGGCTCGTTTTTCATCGAAAATACAATAGAGGTTTTGGCCTCTGCTTTCGGCTCCACCGGTTGCCGGGCCACCACCACAAAACGGGTGTAATTTTCGGTGTTATCCTGCATATCGGGGTGGAGAATGTTCATGTCATAAATGGTGGCGGCTCTGGCGCTGGCTAAACCGGCCCCATCGGTGATATTTTGTTCTCTGATCATTTTGATGCTGCCAGCCGTATCGTAGGTGGGCACGCGTGTGGCCTGGGGCAACAATTCTTTGAGCGATTCTTCGCACTGGGCCAGCGCCGGTGGTTGGGAATATACTTTTTTGACATCGGCCAGGGTAACGCCGGGCAGGGCGATCAGCTGGTGGGCAATAGGAATTTGCACTTCGCCCACAATCGAGAGTTCATGCCGCAGCAGCAGATCGTAATTGCGATGAATACTGCCCATCAGAGAGTTTTCCACCGGCAAAATGCCCCGCTCTACCTGCTTGCTGGTCACGGCGTCAAATACGCTGTCAAAATCGTTGTGGGGAACGGGCTGGACCGCTTCGCCAAAAAATGTCACGGCGGCGGCTTCGCCATAAGCGCCGCGTTCGCCCTGGAAGCCAACCCGCAAAGCCTCTTTACTCATGCTGGAGCCTCAATTTCCAATGTTTTAAAGGGATAAATATTGATAACGCATGTATCCATAAATTGCGATTCGGTAACTTCGCAGGGGCTGTAAACGTGCCGGTGCCCGTGAATCAAGTAATGGGGTTTGAACACTTTCATCAACCACAAAAAAGCTTTGAAGCCGGTATGGGTATGATCTTCTCCGTTATGGATGCCCAAGGGAGGGGAATGCGCCACCAAAACATCCAGAAAGCGGCCGTAACGCAATTTGTTAAAGAGTAGCTTGGGAATCAGCCCAAAAACATTGATCCACATCTCTCCCTGGGAATATTGAAACGGCCCTCTTTTATACCGGATAGAGCCTTCTAACCCGGCTAACAGGATATTGTTATGGTTGTAAGTTTTACCATGGAGATTTTTGCCGCCGCCCGGCCCGCTGATGGCCGTTCCATCCGGCAGGTACTCTTTTTCCGAGTCATGATTGCCGTGGACATACACGAGCTGCTTGTTCAGCATGGATACAATATATTCCAGATAGTAGTAGGGCAGATCACCGCAACCAACAATTAAATCAATATCCGAATAGCGCTCTTTGATGTTGGGGCTATATAAACGATTAACAACTCTATCACTAACAAACAGGATTTTCACAGATGTCCCATCATTGGGCCGCAACGGTTGGGCATTTAAGTTATGGAAAAAGCCCGCTCAAGTTGTTGATTGGGTAGGTTCTCACATAA
The DNA here is from genome assembly GCA_964612485.1 of uncultured Caldilineaceae bacterium. Taxonomy (GTDB): domain Bacteria; phylum Chloroflexota; class Anaerolineae; order 4572-78; family J111; genus JAFGNV01. The sequence continues at coordinate 70,908 of CAZTFF010000019.1, read as the reverse complement.
CATGCGGCCATTTTACCACGAAGCCCCGGCACTGTCAACGAAATCCAAACCCGCAACCCCCGCATTAAGTTGCGCTGCTTTTTTGTAAGTTGGTGTGTTTGTGGTTATACTATTCTATGTTAATTCTACTAATAACCGAGGGAGAATAAAATAATGGCAGTGGCCCAAGATTTGTTAGAAATTTTACGATGCCCCTATTGTGTCAGTGGAGAAACGCGCAAACCCGGCGATGATCCCGGCCAACTGGAATTAGTTCATGACGGCACCTGGCTGGTTTGCCGGGAGCCGGATTGCGGCCGCAAATACCCCATCAAAGAAGACATCCCGGTGATGTTGATTGATGAGGGCGACAAGTGGATCAATACCGCCGTGGATGATCTGCCGGAGCCGGGCAAATTGGTTGAGTAGGCAAGCGCAGGGATAAAAACCCCGTAGGTAGGGAGCGAGATAAAACTGCTGCCGGTTTTCGCTCCCTTTTTTGTATCTTCTCAATATTTCGGCGGAACGAGGTCTGAGCCTGTCGAAGACCTTTGGTTTCGACAAGCTCAATCAACGCTGTTCCAGTTTGTTGAGAAGGTACCCTTTTTTGTATAGTTTTAGGAAAAGAGGTGGACCGGATGAAAAAAAATAGCCTGATTATACTGTTGGTAACTCTGTTGATGCTGATGCCGGGATACGCCTCGGCGCAGGAAATCACCGTGGATGTACTGGACCAGGAGGTGAGCAGCCAGTTTCGGGATAATGTTACCTTTACCATGACCGCAGAAAGCACCGCCGAGATTATGGACGTAGACCTGCTTTACCAAATTGACGGCCAGGTAGCGGCCTCCCGTAATCAAGCCGATTTTGTCCCCGGAACCACCATTAATGCCGAATTTGTGTTGGATCAGACCGAACCCGGCAACTATTTCCCGCCCGGCACCGAACTGCAATACTGGTGGAAATTGACTGATGCCGGTAGCAACGTGGTAGCCACCGAAAAACAGCCGCTGCTCTACATGGATGAAACCCATACCTGGCAAACGCTGTCTAACGAGCGCCTGACCCTCTACTGGTACGAGGGGGACGCAGAATTTTCGGAAGGCATTTTTGATCGGGCCAACGAATCGTTAGATACGCTGGAAGAAGATATGGCCGTGATGCTGGAAGAACCCATCAAAATCTTCATTTATGCCGACCACACCGATTTTATGGACGCCTACTTTCCCAGCGGCCAGGAATGGGCCGGCGGCGCGGCGTTTGACGAAAACGATGTGGTGATGATGACGGTGGAACCGGACCAGCCGGAGTGGGGTACGCTGATCACCACCCACGAAATGACCCACCTGGTGGTTCACCAGGCCACCGATAATTTCTTCACCGGCGATCTTACCCTGCCCCGCTGGCTGGATGAAGGCATTGCCGTCTACACCTCGGGCGAAATTCATATCCGCCCCGATTTTCAGCGGGAGTTGCGGCAGGCAATTGAAGATGACGAACTCTTTACCCTGCAAACCCTGTCCAGCCCCTTCTCTTCCGACCCCGAAGAAGCGGTGCTTTCTTACGCCCAGAGCGGCGCGGTCGTTGATTTTATTGTCGAAACCTACGGACCCGAAGCCATCGCCGATCTGCTGGATGCCCTGGCCGAAGGCCTGCTGTATGATGAAGCCCTGGAACAGGCCATTGGCCTGGACACGGTGGGCCTGGACAACGCCTTCCGCGAAAGCGTAGATTTGCCCCCGCTGCCGCCGTTGTCTGAAGTTGCGCCGGAGCAGGTGGAGGAATCGAATGATGAAGCCGAATCTTCGGAACCGGCGGCGGGATCTGCGGATGAAATGGAACAGCCTGCCGCAGCCGAGGAGGTGAACGAGTCGCAAGAAACCAAAGCGGATGAAGCGCCCTCACCCCAAGACGCCGAAGAAACGGATGAAGAAATCGCCCCACCGGTTGGAACCACCGAAGAAGAGAGCAGCAACCCGTTGGCCGCCGTCTGTTGTTTGGCCGGGATGATCCCGTTGGTGCTGGCCGGGGTGGGGTTCTACAGCCTTAGATTTATGGGCTGAATCTGAAGCACAGTTGAAAAAATGGAAGGATTATGACCGACGTAAAAGAAACACTGCTTGAATTTCCCTGCGAATTTCCGATCAAAGCTTTTGGTAAAAACTCGCCGGATTTTGAAGCCCTTGTGGCTTCCATTGTCGATAAACATGTTCCCTCTGCGGAGCAGGCCGCTATCAGCAGCCGTTCCAGCAATGGCGATAAATACCTGGCCGTAACTGTCACCTTCACCGCCCAAAGCCAGGCCCAATTGGATGCCTTATACCAGGAACTGGGCGATTCCGAGCGGGTTTTGATGTTGTTTTAAACCGATCACTCAACACGTCGAAACCTTTTACCCAACACGTCGAGACCTTTTGCTCAACACATCGAGACCTTTTGCTCAACACGTCGAGACCTTTTGCTCAACACGTCGAGACCTTTTGCCCAAATCGATCTTGCCGACATTCATTCGTAAAAATCCGCTTCTTCCCAACCGTGTTCACCAATGAGCGGCACAAAAGCCACCGGGGCCAGCTTTTCTTTCAGCAGTTTGTCCCCGGCCCACTGCACCCGGTAAAGTTCCTGTTTCCAACGCGGGCCAACGGGCGCCACCAGCACGCCATCCTCGGCAAGTTGGTCCACCAACGGCGCGGGGATTTCCGGCGCGGCAGCCGTGGCAATAATCGCCTCGTAGGGGCTGTGTTCGGGCCAGCCGTAGCCGCCATCCATCACCTTTATCTCAATATTATCGATCTCCAACATCTCAAAAATTTGTCGAGCGCGTTCGGCCAGCGCGGTAATCCGCTCAACGGTGTAAACTTTTTGCGCCAGCCGGCTTAGAATTGCCGCCTGATACCCGGAGCCGGTACCGATTTCCAGAACGGTGGCCCGGCCATCCTCCGGGAGTTGCAGCGCCTGAGTCATATAGGCCACAATATAGGGCTGAGAAATGGTCTGCCCGTAGCCGATGCTCAACGGCCCATCCCGGTACGCGGCCTCCCACAGTTCCTCATCCACAAAATAATGGCGCGGAATATCGGCCATCGCCTGGAGAATGCGGGGATCGGTGATCCCCCGCCCGGCCAACTGTTTTCTCACCATCGAGGCCCGCGCCTCTTCCAGTGAGGATTTTTTGTTGAACATAATGAAATACCTCTTCCCCCTATTAAATCATACTCCAAGCCGAATTGCAATTCGGCCCCGGATGGCAATTCGGC
>CAZTFF010000019.1:47107-67572 GCA_964612485.1 uncultured Caldilineaceae bacterium | reverse complement strand
CTATTAAATCATACTCCAAGCCGAATTGCAATTCGGCCCCGGATGGCAATTCGGCTTACCGGGTCGATTCCGCCAAAATGTGTTATCTATGCTATAATGGCGTTGCAGTAGTTTCCCAGAGGTACAGGTAATGCCGCTTTCAGACGACACCATATTGCTCAATCGATACCGGATAGATGGCGTGTTGGCCCGTGGCGGAATGGGCCTGATCTACCGCGCGTTCGACACCAATCTCAACACGCCCGTGGCCATCAAAGAGAATTTTTTGCAAACCACCAAGGCCATTAACCAGTTCAAACGCGAGGCATTTATCCTGGCCCGGCTGCGACATCCTGGCCTCCCCCGCGTGATCGACCATTTCAGTTTTCAAGACCGGCAATATCTGGTGATGGATTTTATTGAAGGCCGGGACCTGTGGCGGCTGGTCCAACAGCAAGGTCGCCCGCTGGCCGAGCCACATGCGCTGGAATATATGATCCAGGTGTGCGATGCCGTTACCTATCTCCACCGGCAAAATCCGGCCATCATTCACCGGGATATTAAACCCCAGAACATAAAAATAACCCCGGACAGCAATGCCATCCTGGTTGATTTTGGCATTGCCAAACAGGGCGGCCTGGAAAGCCGAACCCAGAGCGGGGCCAAAGGCGTGACCCCCGGTTTTTCGCCGCCGGAACAATACAGCGGCGGCACCACCCCGGCCTCTGATATATTCTCCTTGGGCGCGACGCTCTACGCGCTGCTCACCGGCCAGAAACCGCCCAACAGCATCAGTTTGCTGGCCGATCAAAGCAAATTCAAAGCGCCGGATACCCTCAACACCCGGCTGACCCATCGAACCTCGCAGGCCATTGTCCACGCCATGCAGGTGAAGCCGGAACATCGTCCCACCTCTGTTGTCGAGTGGCAAAAAGAGTTGGAAGCGTGCCTGAAAGCCGCCAGAGATGTGGCTCCAACGCTGGAGGAACCGGAAGAAACAGACACCTGGGTCGCGGCGGTGCCGCCGGCAGCGCCTGCGCCAAAAAATCTCGAACCCCCTCCGGCGGTACCGGCCCCACCCGCATCGCGCCCGGCGGCTCCTGCGCCGGACGCTGCGCCGCCTGTGCCGCGTAAAAAATCTCGCTGGCCGCTGGTTCTGATGATTCTGGTACTTCTTTTGCTGGGGGGCGTGGGCGGAACACTTTATGGGCTGTACAGCGCCGGGCTACTTCCCTTTGCGCCGGTATCCCTGGTGGCGCAAACAAATACCCCGGCCTCGACTGACACGCCTTTCCCTACAGATGCCGCGGCGGAGTCCGCCGGTCAAGAAAATATAACGCCGGAGGCTGACTCCGGTACCCCATCTGCGGCAGGGGTTGAGGAGACGGCTCAGGCTAAAACGAATGCCGAGCAAACCCGACAGGCGGGGGCGGCTACCGCCACTGCCGAAGCATGGGCCATTACAGAAACTTCGCCGCCGCCCACATCTACCTCTACCGCCACGCCTGCCCCCACTCGTGTGGGCGCCCCCACACGAGTGGGGGATACGGTGAGATCGAGTGCCAGTCCTACCCCCCTGTCAACTCCAACACCTACAAAGGCCGCAACTGCGGTGTCTACCGGCCCCACCCTGGTGCCGCTTGAATCCGGGGAAACTATCGCCCGAATTGGCGCGCGGGAAGTGATCGACGTAGACATTAATCTCAAAAATCCCCAGGAAGTGTACGCGCTGGTTAAAGGCGACGGCATTTACAAAAGCACCAACGGCGGCGACGGCCCCTGGACCCGGCTCAATATTGACGGCAGTTCGATGACAGCGTTTATGATTGATCCCCACAACCCGGCCCGATTTTACGCGCCCACCTGGAACGCCGTCCTCAAATCGACCGATGGCGGCAATACCTGGCAGGCTTTTGGCAACGGCCTGAGTACCGCCAACCGGGTGGTTGATGTGGTGGCGGTGGACCCGGCGGAACCCAACCGGCTCTATGCGGCCATCGGCACGTCGCTGGTGGTGTCTACGGATGGGGGAGAAACGTGGACCTCGGAAGGCGTGGGCGCGGGCCTGGCCGGGGGGCGAATGACCACTATTATAGTGGATCAATTTAATCCCGATATCGTGTACGTGGCCGGTTTATTTGCTTCTATCTATAAATCAACCGATGCCGGGCGCAATTTTACGCCGATGTTTTATCCTGAAGGTAGTATGGGTGAAGGCGTCTTCAGCATGGCGGGGCATCCCACGCAGAAAGACGTTTATCTGGCCGGTATCAATGCCTTTCAGGCAGCAGTAGTCAAAACCGAGAACGGCTTTGATCTCTTCTCATCCAGCAATGGCCTGATTTACGGCGGGGCCGATTCGGCCTATTCCGGGCTGGCCTACGCGCCCAGCAACGGCAACCTGGTGTATGTGGGCAGCGGTTATGAAGATAATCGATTTGCCAAGGGAATTTTTCACAGCACCGATGGCGGCGAGAATTGGACTCGCATCAGCAGCGGTTTGAGCATTAATTCTGATACCGGCCAGCCTTACTACGTAAAAGTCATTGCCGTGCACCCAACCAAACCCCGGCTGGCCTTTGCCGCAACCGGCGGCGGCCTGTTCAAAACTACCGATGCGGAAAGCTGGACGTTGCAGTAAGCCGGATCAAAAAAGGCTTCCGCCGTTGGCAAAATATAACGCTACCATGATCCCCGCCACAATCAATATCCCCACCATAATCCCCACCACCACAATCGTAAAGACAATCAGCGGCATTCTGTCGCTCTTGGGCTTGCTTTTGGCTTCTGCCGCGGTTGGTTCGGTTTGAGGGTCCCCAGAGGGTTCCGGCTCCGGCTCCGGTTCCTCCATACGCCGCGTGGGCTGCGAGGCCCGCATAGCCACGGCGGCGGGAATGGGCGGCAGCGAATGTTTTTTCCGGCCGCCCTTTTTTGCTTCTTGTTTTTCAGCCGGGGCGAAATTCACTTCGGCCTGGTCCGGTTCTGCGGGCGAGGGAATAGGGGGCAGCGGGTTTTCGGCCAGTTCTGCCGCCACGCGAATGGGAATGGAATCGTGAGAGATTTTTTTCGATTTCTCTGCCGGGGTTTCGGCTTGCAGCGCTTGCTCTACGGCATCGGCAATGGCCGCGCCGTTGGGGTACCGCTCTTCCGGTTCTTTGGCCAGCAGCTTGAGAATAATCGCTTCCATTTCATGGCTCAGATCAGGCCGGAGTTCGCGCGGCGGGCGCGGGGGATCGCTCATATGGCGCATGGCCACGTCTACGGCGGTGTCGGCGTCAAAGGGCACGCAGGCCGTAACCATCTCGTACAGGATGCAGCCCAGCGCGTAAAAATCACTTTGCGGCACCACTTTGGCCGAAGAGATGGCCTGTTCCGGGGCAATGTAGTAGGGCGAGCCAAATATCTCGCCTTTGGTGCCAAATTCGGTGAGCAGGGCCAGCCCAAAATCGGTGAGGATGGCCTGACCTTCCGGGTTGAGCATAATATTGGAAGGTTTGATGTCCCGATGGATCACGTCTTTGCCGTGAGCGTGGTCCAGCGCCTGGCAAATTTCGCGGGTAACGCGGATGATCTCTTCCGGCGGCATAAATTCATCTTTGGTGTGGTAAGTGTTCAGCACGGTTTCCAGGTCGGCGCCTTCCACATACTGCATGGCCATATAAAGCAAACCGTTGGCTTCGCCGTAGCGGTACAGGTGAACAATGTGGGGGTGTTCCAGTTGGGCAATGGCCTGGGCTTCCCGTTCAAAACGGGCGGCGGCATCCGAGTCGGTGCGGAAGGGCGCGTCAATCACTTTGATGGCCACGTAGCGGTTCAGCCGGACATCCAACCCCCGGTACACGCGCGCCATCCCGCCGTGTCCCAGCAGCGCTTCCAGCCGGTATTCATCAAATTGCTGGCCAATCAACTCATCGTCGGAAGGTGCGGTTTCTTTTTCCGAAACCGGTGCAGGCGTGTCTTCCGCTTGGCGTTCACCACTGATTTTTATCTGGCTGACGTTGCTCTCCGCTGCCGCTTCGGCCTCATCAGGCGGGGTGAAGAGAGCTTCAATGGCTTCGATGGGGTCGGCGGCTACGGCGTCCGGCGGCGCGTTCTGATCTGCCGCTGCTGATTCATCAACCTTTTCTTCCGATAGCAGGGCCTGCTCCGATAGCAGGGCCTGCTCCGATAGCAGGGCCTGTTCCAGCGCATCGAGCATGGCCGCGCCGGTCTGGTAGCGTTCCTCCGGCGATTTAGCCAACGCTTTGAGCAATACGGCCTCAACCTCCGGGGTGAGCTGGGGATTCACCTGGCGGGGATGGGGCGGCGTGCTGGTCAGGTGCTGCAAGGCCACGGCGGTAGGGGAGGGATCATCAAACGGCACCTTGCCTACCAGCATTTCGTACAAAATCACGCCCAGCGAGTACAGATCGGATTGCGGCACGGCGTCGGCGGATTTGCGGGCCTGTTCCGGCGCAATGTAGCGGGAACTGCCAAACACTTCGCCCAGCGAGCCTTGTTCCACATCCAAAGCCAGGCCAAAATCGGTCAGCACCACGCGGCCCTCGTTATCTACCATCACATTTGAGGGTTTAACATCGCGGTGGATGACGTGTTTTTCGTGGGCAAAATCCAGGGCGGCGGCTACGGCGCGGCCAAGGCGCAACACTTCCGGGTGAGGCAGCAGCTCTTCTTTTTCCGAGCTTTGTTGCATCAATTGGCCCAGGTCGGTGCCGTTGATGTACTCCATGGCAAAGTAGTAGAGGTCGTCTTCATCATCGGCGTAATAAATCTGGATGATGTGCTCGTGCCGCCAGGCGGCCACGGTTTTGGCTTCTTTGACAAAGCGTTCGGCATAGGCCGGGTTATCGCGGTGGCGGGCATCAACCAATTTGATAGCTACCGGCCGTTCCAGTTTGACATCCTGCCCGTAATACACCACGGCCATTCCGCCGCGCCCGATGACGCGTTCAATTTTGTAATTTGCCAGTTGGTGTCCCAGTAAAGGATCATTCTCGTTAGGCATCAAACGTCTCCGGTTTGACCAGTTGTGTTTCGCGGCTGGCCTGGGTGATTTGTTGCAGTTCTTTGATGTAGCTGTTCAGGCCGTGGGCGTAAGCATCGAGGTAATTTTGGGTCAGGCGCAGGGCCAACTCCTTGCGGCCAATTTTCTCTAATAAAGTAACATGGGGCCGAAAATCGCGCAAAGAAATCCGCATCACTTTGTCGGCATCGGTGATCACGCCCCAGGCCAGGATTTTTTTGGCGTTGTCGTCTTTGGCGGTGATGAAACGGGTAAGCGTACTGCTGGGAACCACCGCGCCCACATTGGAGATCACTTCCCGCCCTTTGATCAGATCGTTCAGAACATCAAATTTTTCAGGAACCTTATCCAGCATGCGCTGCAAGGGCGTGGGCATATGGGCCAGCAGTTTGATGGTGCCCACGCTGGCGCTCTGGCCGGTGAGGGCAATTTCCTTGGCCCGGCTCAAAACCACGCCAAAACCGGCCAGCGTGGTCAGGTAGCGGCGCTGCGCCTCATCGAATCGGTTGTAAAGCGCGCTCCGGTCCTGCCGTGCGGCGTCTTTATATTCGTGCAGGGCGCGAACCACTTCCTGATGCTGGTTGATCAGGTTCAGGTCTCGCAAGGGAACCTCAAAAGTGATGGGATAGAGCCGGTCGCGGGGCGAGCGCGTGCTGGCATCGGCCACAATGACGATAGGCGGGTTGATACGCCGCATCCGGTCGAGAGCTTCCAGCGTAAGGTTGGCGGCGCGCCGGCTGGGTTCATCCTCGGCCAGCGATTCCAGTTCTTTGATGATTTCCGGGTCGGGCCGGTAGGTGATGGCGTGGATGGCGCGGTAAAGCACCAGCAGGTCGTTGACGGTCAGTTGGATCAGGTCGCTGCGCAGTTTGAAATATTGGCGCAGTTTGATAACAGCTTTTATGTCAACTGCATCGGTTTCAGCCCCGGCCTCAGAGGTGACTTTAGGCGCTTCTTTGATGATTTCCTCATCTTCGTCGGTCACTTTAAAAACAGGCGCGTAGGGGCGCATATGGGTAGGCGTGGCCGGGGCCAGAGTGTTCAAATAAACGCCCCAGGCCAGAGCCTGGTTGGTCATGATTTCGGCCAGGGCCGCGCCCCACGCGCCGTCAAAAAAGATGTGGGATTGGTCGAACACAAAGGTTTCGCCGGTATCAAAAATTGTCAAGGCGTGATCGCCCGCGCCCCGTTCGGCGCGGCGGAGTTCAGACAGAGGCAATTTACGCGGGCGCGGATCAAGATTGAGATGGATGGGAGCCAGCCGGAGCCGGTCCAGTTCTTCCAGCAAGGCCGGGCTGAGTTTGGGGCGGAGCCGGGCCAGATTGGCGCGGTGAATGTTGGCCAAAGCGGTCAGGTGGCCCGCCGGCACGCTGGCGGGGTGTTCAAAAAGCGTGCATATTTGAGCGCGAATCGTTTGCACATCAACCGGGTCGCCCTTGTCGGGGGTGGAGGCCGGGATCAGATAATACCGCCCTTTATGGATCACGGCGATGTGGGCGTGCTTGAGGGGAATCGGTTTTCGCTTTTCGCCGTAGGGTTCAGGCTCCAGGTAGGCCAAAATGGAGAGCTGCTGCTGGTAAGCGGGCAGTGCCTGGGCGCGTAACTTTTTGAGGCGCTGCTGCCAGGTTTTGCGTAATTTGTCGGGCAGGTGGGCCGTGGCTTCGGCCAGGAATTTGTTGAAGCGGGCGCGGCGATAAGCGGGGTAGGTTTCGGTCAGGTTGGTGTCTGATTTGCGGCTGTAGGGCCGCTGCGTTTCCCACCGGCGGTAAAGATGGGCGTAGGGGCCGGCGTCGGGCAAATTAACTGTGAGATCGCAAAGTTGGGAGAGACACACCCGCTCGTACCATTCGTTTTCCAGCAGGTCATCGTACTGGTGCAGGGTGTGGATGGCGGCCATGGTCCAGGCCGTGGCCCGGTCAACCTCGGTGAGCCGGATGTCATGTTCGGCCAAAATGGTGTCAAACCCATGGGTTTCGTTGGCGTGACGGGCGGTGTCTTCGCGGAGGGCGTACTCTACATAAAATTGCCAGATACCTTCGGGAAAAGCATCGTCGGGATTTTTGCCCACCAGTTTGAGGATATTTTGGTAGGCCCAGATCACGGCGGCCGGCCCGGCAAAAAAGGCGCTGTAAACGGCCCCGTCCAGCACCTGCTCCACGCCTTTGAAAAGCAGGTCAATATCTCTTCTAACGGTTTCCAGCGGCAATTTGCGCCCGGAGAGGCGAGCCAGGCCGCTGAGGATCACGCCCGGCACATTGCCGGCGGGCACCACCCGGGCCACTTGATCTACCACGGCTTCAATTTCCGACAGGCTGAGTTGGGAGAGTTCGCGGATGGCGTGGGATTGGGCAATGCTTTTTAGGTTTTCAGCGGTTTTGCTGGAGGCTTTTTTGTAGTCGTTGTTTAGGTCCATCGGGCTTGTGTTCCTGTGAGGTTGACGGTCTACCGCCTCTATTATATACGGTTTTAGGAGCAGCCGTCAATGGGGAGTTGGAAAGAAACGGCAAAATAAAAAGGCCAACACTATTTTGTGTTGACCAATGATGAGTGAGGACTGGGAGTGGCGAGTGATCCACTCCACTTTTACCTCGGTATGCGCATCGGCATAATGATGTGGGTGAAATGCTCGTCGCCCACCATGCGGAAGACGCCGGGATGCTCGTCGGGGTTGCGGGTTTCCAGGGCCACCTGCGGGCTGTCGAGCACGGACAGCAGGTCGATGAGGTATTTGGCGTTGAAGCTGATCTCAACCGGATCGCCTTCGATGGAGGCGTCGATATCCACCACGTTATCGCCCAATTCCGGGCTGGTGGCTACCAGCGTTACCTGGCCGTTCATCAGCTCATCGCCGGCGGGGGTTGCTTCCAGGGTAACGCCGTTGTTGGTATCGCGGGCAAACAGGTGAGACACGCGCACGGCTTTAAGGAAACTGGCGGTGTCCAAAACGCTGCGGGTGGTATGCTCGCGGGCGTCTTCTACAATTTTTTTGGAATTGGCAAACTCACCCTCAATGAGTTGGGAGGCCAGTTCAACATCTTCTAACCGGAAAATAACCTGCCGGTGATCGGCGGGAATGCTGACCAGGACCGGCTCTTCTTGATGGCCGGAGACGCGGGCCAGTTCGTTCATGGTGCGGGCCGGCACAATAACATCGGTGGGAGTGCCAAACGTTTGCCCCACCGACGCGGATTTGACGGACAGCCGGAAGCCGTCGGTGGCCGACAGGGTGAGCATATCGTCTTGAAATTGCATCAGCACGCCCGTATAGATGGGGCGGCTTTCATCGGTGGCGGCGGCAAAGACCACCTGGGAGATCATGGTGCGCAGCAATTCAGGCTCCAGTTTGATGATGTCGTCGTCTTCCGAAACCGAGGGAATGGGCGGGAACTCCATGGCGTCGATGCCCTTGATGTTTGATTCAAAGCGGGCACATTTCAGGTGGAGCGTTTGCGTTTCCGGGTCCAACTCCAGATCGATGCGTTCCGGGGGCAGGGAGTTGACGAAATCTACCAGCAGGCGGGCCGGCACGGTGATGGCGCCCGGCTGCTCTACTTTGGCCCCCACCCAGCAGTTGATGCTGATCTCCAGGTCGGTGGCGGATAGTTTGAGGCGGTCATCCCCCTCGGTTTCCAATTTCACATTCGATAAAATAGGCAGGGTACTGCGGCTGGCCACCGCCCGCCCCACAATGCCCAATCCTTTGGCCAGGTTTTCTTGCAGGCAATAAACTTTCACGTTGGACCTCCCCAACAAATTTTTGCTTGAAGTTGTTGATAAGAAACCGGCACGCTTCGATACACTTCACTTTGTTCCGGTACTCAGAATGCTTGTTTCTTACCGGGTCTTTGGTACCTCAAGGATACCATAGATAGGGGTACATTACAATACAGTATACTATATTTTGTGGAAGGAGTCCAAATAGATAATCAGGGGAATCAAAAAGGGGCACTGTCTGAAGCAGTGCCCCTTGAGCCGTTACTTGAGTCTAAGAGAATCAACTTTAGCCTGTTTTAACCCCCCCGTCTTTTCAGCAGGTTGAAGGCGGCGGAAGAGCCTAACACAATCAATACCAGCCCACCCAGCAGCACGGCGCCCGCCGATGTGGGCGAATTAGAAATGGCGCCGCTGGTAGGCATTTCCGGGGTAGCGCCCGGTTCCAGCGTAGGGGTGGCCGTGGGGGCGGCTCCGCCCGGCGGCGGGCCGACCAGCGAAACATCGTCAACATCAAAGTTAACTTCGGTGCCGGTGGAGAACTTTTTGAGGCCGCGGATAAAGAGCGTGATCCGGCTGTTGTCGCCGCTTTGCACCGTGCCGGTAATGGTCTCGTAGAACAGCGGCACATCTTCCGGGTATTCGCCGCTGGAGCCAAGCCGGTACTGTTCGGTAAGCTCCATCCAATGCCATTCGGTGACGTTATCGTAATTGCCTTCGCCAGTATAGTCGATGCCCCAATGCATTTCAAATTCGTGGTTGTTGCGGTCGATTTCCGGGGCTTGGGAGCGCATAATGGCGTAGAGGGTCAGATCGTACTGGCTGTTGGGGTTCACGTCTACGGTTTGGTGGATGGCGATGACCCGGTCCAGTACATTAGCTTCCACGCCATTAATTTCCATCAGTTGGGCATGTTCGCCGTTCAAAACCGCTTCTTTCCATATTTCATCGTAAAAGCCGAAGACGGCCCGCCCGTTGGTATAGCCGTTCCAGTGGAGGGCCAGGCCCGGCGGGTCGGAGTCTTCGTTGGTTTCTTCAAAACCGCCGTTTTGGATCACGTTGACCTGATCCGGCGATTCTTCGCCCAGGTTTGGGGCGGCCAGGGAAACGGCTTCGGGGGGAGATAGGTGGCCGATACTGAAGCCGGTTAAACCGAAGGCCAACAGAATGAGCAGGGTTAGCCCCAGGGTTGCTGCCAATTTATGGGTTCGCGTTGATGGCAATTTCATAGATCACTCTCCTTGTTTTTGCCGGATAATACAAAAACAACTTTACGTAACCTATATGATAACATAAGTAGATTAATTTTTCAATGTTGCTGTCAAGAATCCAGCGGGGTTTTGAAATCGTAAATTCCGTCTTTGAATGTCCAGCGGCGCTCGCAGTTGGGGCAGACCAGCAATTCACCACCGGGGAATTCGGCTGGATTTTGCTGCCGGTTGAGTTGGGGGTTGCGGCATTCGGGGCAGCGGAAGAAGCCAACTGCCGAATCTTCTGCCGGTTTTTGAGGCGTGGCTTGCAAAAAGAGGCTGGGGGTGAGCTGCCACCAGTTGCCGGTGGGTTGGGCCAGGCTGTCCAGCGCAATCAGCCAGGCGGTGGGCAGCCGGCGCTTGAGCAGATTGAGACGGTAGTGGGACACCGTGCGCGTATTGTTGATGCGGAATCCGGCGGCTTCAAATTGCCGGCGCATCCAGGCCGGGTGGAAATCAAAATTGAGTTCGACAAATTCGACCGGTTCGGGATCAAACGGGTTCCACTCCTGCCGGCCCAACAGCCAACGCAAGATCGATTTGTAATGGAACTTGCTGGCGTGTTCGATAACGGCGGTGCCCGTGGGAGCCACCAGACGATAAAGTTCGGCCAGCGCGGCGGGCACATCGGCCAAATGGTGCATCACGCGGACCATGGTCAGGGCATCGAAAAGATCATCCACAAAGGGCATTTTGTAAATATCGGCCACCACATAGGTAAAGCGGCTGGAGTCTCCCAGATAGTGTTGGGCTTCTTTCAGTTGGGTGCGGGCGTAATCGGTGAGGATAACCTGTTGATAACCGCTGTATAAATCGGCCAGGCGGCCAAAGCCGACGCCTATCTCGATCAAGCGCCGGCCTTGCGGCGGCAGTAATTTTTGCATGGCCACGCGTTCAACGCCATCTTCGTATTCTCTTTGTTGGCCTTCCCAGAAATCGGTCCGGTATTGGCTGCCTTCATAATCGCAAATTTGGGGCAAAGAGCGCTCCTGATAAAGAGGGTAACAATGTTTCACGTGAAACAATTTTTAAGGTAAAAAATTGGTTACTTCCCCAATTTATTATGGGGGATCAATAGGCGTTTCTATCGGTAAAAATATTGAGAACCGTGCGGATCATAATCCGAAAATCCAGCGAAACCGACCAGTTTTCAATGTACCACAGGTCGTACTTGGTTCGTTCGATAATGGAGGTATCGCCGCGCAAGCCGTTGACCTGCGCCCAGCCGGTCAGCCCTGCTTTTTCCCGGTGGCGGTCCATGTAGCGGGGAATGCTTTGTTTGAATTGCTCGACAAATATGGGGCGTTCCGGACGCGGTCCCACCAAACTCATATCTCCCAGCAGCACGTTGATGAATTGGGGGAGTTCATCGATGGAGGCGCGGCGAATAAAAGCGCCCAGCCGGGTCCGGCGCGAATCGTTGGCCGTGGTCCACACCGGGCCGGTGTCAGATTCGGCGTCGGTGCGCATGGAGCGAAACTTGAGCATCATAAACCGTTTGCCGTCCAGCCCCATCCGTTCCTGGGTAAAAAAGACCGGGCCTTCTGAGTCGAGCTTGACCAGCACCGCTACCAGCATCATAATGGGCGATAGCATGACCAGGGCAATCACGCTTCCGGCCACATCAATGGCGCGTTTAACCGTCAGCTTCCAGCCGCGCAGCGCGGTATCCCGGACGGTTAGCAGCGGCAGCCCGCCCAGATCGCCAATGGATACTTCGCTGGCCATAATCTGGAATACATCGGGAAATACTTTGACCGACGCTTTGGCCCGATCACATTTGTTGACGATTTTTAGAATATCGTGGTGGCTGGCCTCGGGCATCGCAACGATAACTTCTTTGATATTTTTGTTTTCTATTAACTCAGGAATATCGTCGATGGTGCCCAACACCGGGCTGCCTTGAACCGCCTTGATCCGGGTATCGTCATCCACAAAGCCAACCACCTGGTAGCCCAAATCCGGCGTCTCCCGAATTTTTTGCAGAATCATCCGGCCTACTTCTTCGGCGCCCACAATGAGAACCCGCTCTTCATCCCAGCCGTGGGCTTGCAGGGTGCGCTGCACCCGCGATTGTAGTAAGCGGCCAAAGGAAGTAAAGATGATGGTCAACATCCAGGTGTAGACCATCATCAGGCGGGGGTAGTCGAGTTGGTTTTTGAAGGCAAAGGAATTTACGGCGATGGCAATAATGGTGCCGATGGAAGCGGCGGCGAAAATAGCGTAAAACTGGTCGATGTAAGACAGGGAGCGCTGCCGATGATAGAGCCGGTAGAAAAAGAAGACAATTAGCGTGCTGGCAATATGCACCACCATCATGCCCAGATAGGCTGAGAAAGGTTCGATGTTTTCGTAATCTGATTGCAGCCGGAGCTGGTATCCAATAAAAAAGGCCAGGCCGATCATGAGGATATCGATGAGTATCAAAGAAAGGGTGAAGAAAACGTGCGCCCGTTGTTTCATTGCTGATCCTCATCTGGGGAATCGTGTGGCAACTGCCCGTTGGTTTTTGAGAGGTCGCTCAAGCCGTATTTCATTTGGGTGAGCCGCCACCGAAGATTGATGCCGGTCACTACCAGCGCGTGCAGCCACAAGGGGGTGGTTGCGGCGTAATATTTGCGGTAAAAAATGTCCATAGCCCGGTAAAATTCTACCTTGGCTTTGGCGCTGTGGCGGCTGGCGGCCCGTTTGATGTGAGTAACTTCTACCGCCGGATTGTAATATATTTTCCAGCCGTGGGCCTTGATCTGGTAAGCCCAATCAATATCTTCGCCGTACATAAAGTAGGTTTCGTCCAGCAAGCCGGCCTGGGCAATGGCCTCGCGCCGCACCAGCATAAACGCGCCAACCACGGAGTCAACTTCAATCAAATCATCAGGATCAACAAACGTCATATTGTAGCGGCCAAAGGTGGGATGGCGCGGAAACAGTTTGGATAACCCCACCATGCGGTAAAAACTGACCTGGGGCGTGGGAAACGAACGGCGGCAGGCCAGGTCCAGATTACCGTCCGGCATCACCAGTTTGGGGCCGGCGGCGCCGGCTTGCGGCGTGGTATCCATAAATCGGATCATGTCGGCCAGGCCGGTAGGCGGCACAACGGTATCTGGATTGAGCAACAGCGCGTAGCGCGGCGCGGCAGGGAGAGGGCGGCCATCGGCGGCAAAGCCGGCCCGGCGCAGACCCAGGTTATTGGCATAGGCAAAGCCACCATTAATGGTGCTGGTGATCAGGGTGGCTAGGGGAAATTCATTGGCCACCATGCCGGCGCTGTTATCGGGAGAATTATTATCAACCACAATAACATTGAAGGTAATATCTCCTTCACTCCGGTAAAGAGAGTATAAACAATCTCGCAATAAATCACAGGTATTGTAATTAACAATAACTATCGATAGGTCTATCATAAAAACTTTACACTAAAATTGCTGGAATTTGAGGATAGAAAGGATAAATGTTATGTAAACTTATTTTGAGTTATCTCATTGGAACGGCAGACTTACCTACGGTTTAACTGAAACGTTCACATTTCTCGTTTCATCCAGAGCAAAATTTTTTCTGTCTGAAAACCAAATTCTTGAAAAACATCCAGGGCCTCCTGATGGCTGCCGGGATGCCGGAAGTTGATGGCTTTGTTCCGCCAGGAATACAGGTAATCTAGCGCCTGGCCGATAAGCATTTTTTCCAGGTGTCCCCGCCAATCGGGATGAACAATGAGCCGAAGCTGGTGCGGCTGGGTGAACATGCCCGGCTCAATATCCAGCAGCGCTACAAAACGCTGCCCATCTTCCACCACCCAATGTTTTGACGGCCCGGCGGCCACCAAATGGCACAGAACATTCCGTGTCCACTGTTGGCTGCCCAGCTGAAACGCCCGCCGGTAGATGGGCCATTCCTTTTGCGTGCTGGGCGGGGTGGATGCGGTGGCCAGGTTATAAGCTTCCAATGTATCTTCCGTAGAGTTATATCTACGCGGGCGCAGGATCAGGCCGCGCGGCAGCGATGGCAGGTTATAGACGCCCTCAACTCTGGGAACGCGTTTTTTTTGGATGTAAGCGGTGCCGGAGATTTCTTTGAATCCCAGCGAATCATACAGCCGTTTGGCGGGCGTATTATCGGCCCGTACCTGCAAAGCGATCGATGCCCCGCGATATTCCTGCGCCAATTCCAGGGCAGCGTCCATCAGGCTCCGGCCAATGCCCCGGCCCTGATAATTTTCAGATACGGCCAGATTGCTGATAAGCCATCGTCGGGAGCCGGCTGAAGAACGGTTGATGGTAATGTTGCCCACCACGCGGCCGTCTTCTTCCCAGACAAAGCCGGATAAAAAATCGCTGCGTTCGGGATTAAAATGGACCATCCACCATAAAACAGGTTTCAGACGGCTCAACAGGCGCAGCTCGCGCAACGCATTCTGGCCGGAACGGTCCAGATCGCTGGCAAACGCTTCTTCAATCAGGTCTGCAACCCGGCCCAAATCTCGCAGAGGTTCCATAGACCGCAGGCCAAAATATTCATTTCGAGAGGGGGCAACAATAGCCGTCACAATTATCAAACAAGTGTATTATTTTAGAATATCCCACATTATAGCATTTTCTCTTTGGGCTGTCATATTCCTTGTCGATTATCGTTTAGTTTTTTTGCCAAACCGCGCTACCTGGGTAAACTTTCGATTCTACCAAAAAACCAAAACTTGAATAAAAGCAGGCAAAATGGGCCTGAAATCACACATTTTTAGGCCGGCAGTACTTTGGTGAGGTTGATATACCGGTTAAACCGGCTTACAATGTGTATTTATATAAAGGAAAGAAGGGTGATCGAGAATGTCTTTGCGTTCATCCATATTAAAAAGCATCTACCTTATTCAAACCAATGATGAAAGAATTGCCCGCTGGATTTCTGCCGTTATCAGCCCGCACATTGTGGGTATTGTGATCACGGCAATGGTGGCGCTTCGATTTAGCGACAATCCGCTAGAAATTCTATCCTGGCTGGCCTTGTTATTGCCGCTAACAGTGGTACCGCCTTTGCTGTACCTGTTCTGGCTGGTCCACCGGGGGGCCTTGGAAGATATTTACATGCCCGAACGGGCCACCCGTCTCCGCCCGCTGGCGGTGGTGATGGGCTGGATTTTATTTTGTTTGATGCTGATCCGGTATTGGGAAGCGCCGCTTCTGGTGGAAGCCTTCTTTTTATCAGCCTTGATCCTGATTGGCATCCTCAGCCTGGTGACACTTTTTTGGAAAATCAGTTTTCACGGGGCCACCATTTCGGCTGCGGCAACGGCCACTGTGATGGTGGCCGGCTCCTGGGCCTGGCCGATTATTTTGTTGATCCCCCTGGTCGGCTGGGCGCGCATCCGCCTGGAACGCCATACCCCCCGGCAAGTGGTCTACGGCTCGCTGGTGGGAATTCTTATGGGGCTGGTGTTGGTTTACAGCCTGTTATCAGAATTATTGTAAATCCCCCCACCGCGATAGCCCTATTACCCCCCTTGACTCACCCTTCAAAACACTTTATACTTTTAACATTGGGTCTTTAGAAAAGGCCGTTTTTCGTTTGAATTCTTGGTTGGGTGAAGAACCTTGACAAGTATTATCCCTCAAGCCGTCCGAGTTGTTGACCTATCACCGGCGTACCACAGTTATGCCCGTATTTTCCACACATTGTACTCCTTTGTTCAATATTTGATAGTCATCTTTATTGTTGCTTGTCAATGTCCCTCTAAAAAGATTCATTTTTACGACTCTGTTGGTGTAATTCTCCGAATCAATAAAAGTGAACTTTGTTTTAGCGTATCTGTCACCGAAAAAAATTACCAAAATTTTGGGGTGTTACAAAGTCCCAAACTCTGGTAGAATGGCTGTGCGGACGTTGGGTCTGCGTTCTTACTGTCAAACTAAATTATTAGGTGTAAAGTGTCCTGGAAACCCTTGCCAGACTTTATTTCCTCACCACCCAACAGGAGGGATTATATGCGTACTTCATCTACAGGATCAATTCAGACAAAATTGATTATCGCTTTTTTGGCGATCAGCTTGCTGTCTGTGGGCATTATGGTTATCTATTTTATGCTAACAACCACGCAGGCGCTGGAACGGCGGGCCGGCATTGGCTTAAAAGGCGCCGCCGGCGTGCAAGCGCTGGCCATTGGCGAGTTATTGATTCGCCAGGGCGATAAACTAACCTCGTTAAGCACCAGCAAAATTTTGCAAGAAGCGGTGGCCGCTTCTAACATTACTTACGCCTACGGCCCGGATTGGCGCGAAGACCCCACCCTGTATATTGACGAATTGAATGCTTTGGATCAAAAATGGAAAGCGGCTGATGATTCCGATATGCTGGTCAGAAACCGTTTGAATAACCAGCCGGCGGTAGAGTTAGAAAAGTATGAGGAGTTGTTCCCCGATCACACGGATGTATTTTTAACGGATCGGATTGGCACCCTGGTGGCGGCTACCTCGCGCCCCGAAAACTTCTACTATTTTCAAGAGGAATGGTGGCAGTCGGCGCTTAACGAGGACAGGGGCGCGCTTTATATTGGCCAGCCGGTGGCCGATGAGGAAACCAACACCCTGTTGGTGAGTATTGCCGCGCCCGTCTACTCTCCCTACAGCGATCAGGTTGAAGGAATTATCCACAGCACCTACCGTCTTAGTGAACTGACCGATTTATTGGAGTCGGTGGAGGTGGGGCATGCCGATCTAATTCTCCCCGGCGGGCAACTGTTTGATGCGGAGACAGGCCAACTGATAACGCTCGATCAGGCTACACTCAACAAAATTGACCAGTTAGATAACGAAACTTATATTGACGAAACTTTTGACGGCACAGCCAGCTTAATCAGCCAGGCGATGGTTCGTACCACTTCCAGAGATCCGGCAGTGAGCAATCTAAATTGGAAATTGTTGGTTTATCAGAACCGGTCTGAAGCGCTGGGCCAATTAACAAATCAAATGATGGTTGGCGTAGGCATCGCGCTTGGTATTTTTGCGCTGGCCGCGCTGCTGGCCATTGGTTTTGCCCGGCGCTTTTCCCGCCCCATTGTGGGGTTAACCCAGGTGGCGAAACGTATCTCGGAGGGCGATCTGGAAGCGCAGGCCGAGGTTGAGTCTGAAGATGAAATTGGCATCCTGGCCCAAACCTTTAACACCATGACCGGACAAATCCGCGAGATGCTTCAGCGCGAAGAGCAACGGGCGGTTGAATTAGAAAACAGCATGGAGGAACAGGAGCGGCTCCAGCAGGAAATTATCGATACCCAGCAGCGGCTTATTCAAGAATTGTCCACGCCCGTAATCCCAGTGATGGATCAGGTCATTGTGATGCCGCTGATTGGCAGCATCGACAGCATGCGCGCCCGCGATATTACCCGCGCGCTGCTGACCGGCGTCAGCCAGCATCAGGCCAGGGTGGTTATTTTAGATATTACCGGCGTTTCCCTGGTAGATACCGGCGTAGCCAACCACCTGCATAAAACTATCCAGGCGGCCCGGCTTAAAGGCTCGTATACCATTGTCACCGGTATTTCTGATGCGGTGGCCGAAACCATTGTTGACCTGGGCATCAATTGGCGGGGAGTCAAAACCGTGGGGGATATGCAATCCGGTTTGCAGGCGGCGATGGAGTGGCTTGAACAACAAAAAGTGTGGTAGTTTTTTGATCATTTAATCAAAAGGACAGCATGTATGGAAATAAAAGGTGATACGTACGCAGTTTCCTATGAGCCGGACGAAAAACGGGTCTCTTTCCGGGGCGTTATTCGGCTGCACGGCAACGATTATGATGAAATTCTGAAGCTGTTGCGCCAGATTGTGCTGGACAAGCCGGATACTGTCACCCTGGATGTAACCCAATTGAAATTTCTGAACAGTTCGGGCATCAACCATCTTTTTAAATTTGCGGTCAATCTTCGCAACCAGACCGCTACCCGATTGGTGGTGAAAGGGACTTCTGAAGTACTTTGGCAGCAAAAGTCATTAAAAAATTTGTTGTCACTCACCAGAAATGCAACATTGGAATGGGATTGAACAGCTAAAGATTGGCATGCGGCATCATAAAGAAAGGGGATAATAATCTTGGAACAAATATTTGGCGATTTTATTGAGCCGGAAGATGGCGAAGAACATCTCATTGTGCGTTTTTCCCCCACATCGCTTCCGCTGCAACAGCGCTGGCGCAACAGTGGTTTGTCGGCGGATTTTTTGGCGGAGTATTGGGCCACCTTTTTTCCGGCCCACGATGTTCCTTCTCGGCAGCGGCAGCGAGATGTGAAGGGGTCCATCAATTACATTGCCAACGAGTTGTTGGAAAATATTATGAAGTTCAACTACCAGGCGGTTGATTACGCGGTGAGCCTGGGGCTATACCTTTACAAAGATCATTTTAGGTTTTACGCTACCAATGCCATGGACCCCAAAGAATTTGATGCTTTTCAAGAACGGATTCAGACGCTCTTGTCCGGTGATGTTCAAAAACTTTATCTGGAACAAATAGAGCGGAACGTGGCCGAAGAAAGTAACGGATCACATTTGGGCTTGTTGACCATGATCAATGATTACCAGGCCCGGCTGGCCTGGAAGTTTGAAGCCGTTACATTGGAGCCGGCCTTTCTTAGTTTAATCACCATGGTACAGTTAGATTTGTAATAATAACCCCCGTCGTCAGGAATATTCGCGTGAAGCCTTCAGCTATTAACAAAAACTATTGGAGGGCGTTTTAAAATGGAAGACATACTAGGCGAGTTTGTTGAGCCGGGCAATGGGGATGAATATCTCATCATTCATTTTTCGCCAAGCTCACTGCCGCTGCAACAACGTTGGCGTAACAGCGGCCTGTCGGCCGATTTTTTAGCCGAATACTGGGCTACCTTTTTCCCGGCTCACGATGTTCCCTCCCGAAACAAGCAGGTAGAGATCAGGGGCGGCATTAACTACATTGCCAATGAGTTGCTGGAAAATATCATGAAATTTTGTTTCCAGCCGGCAGACCAGCCGGTGAGTTTGGGATTGTATTTATTTGAAGGAAAATTCAGATTTTATGCCAGTAACGCTATTGACCCTGATGACGTTTTAACGTTTCAGGCCCGAATCAACCGGCTGCTAACCGAAGATACCCAAACATTGTATCTGGAACAAATCGAAAAAAACGTATCCGACCAGACCAATGACCGTTCGCAATTGGGCTTGTTGACCATGATCAACGATTACCAGGCCCGGCTGGCCTGGAAATTTGAAACAATTTCTCAAAAACCACGAAATATTATTGTAACCACCATGGTTGAGTTATCGCTCTCATAGCCGTCCCGTCAGTCACCATCATTGAGGAGATCAAAAGTTATGGAAGTTAAAGGTACCAATTATCACGTAGCCTACAATCCACCATCAACAACCGTTTCGTTTAGTGGAACCTTGCGGTTACGCGGCATCAACGAGTACGATCCGATTGTTCAGTTGCTGGATGATGTTGTGGCCGAAAATCCTCCCCAAATTACGCTCGATTTGTGTGACCTGAAATTTTTAAACAGCTCGGGCATCAATATCCTGTTCAAATTTGTCATCAAAATTCGAGAACAAGGCCGGAGCAAATTAACGGTGGTGGGGTCCGAACAGATTCCCTGGCAGCAAAAATCGCTACAAAATTTACGCCGGCTTATGGCGGGCGTGCAGTTGGAGTGGAAACCGTAAAGAAATCCGCGGAAACAAAGCAAAGATATCAGAAAGCGCTTTGAAGCGGCTGATACAAGAGGTATTCCTGGATGGATAAATATTCATTGCGGAGTCTTTGGCAAAAATTGACAACCCCGGCTGCGCTGGATGCGAACGAGGCCCGGCAGGAACATATGACCAAAGTAACTCTGGTGATTGCCAGTACCATTATGGTAGTAGCTGCTCCACTGGCGACTATCGGCGCTCTGTTTGGAATTCTCACCGTTTCTTTCCCCCTCATTTCTTCTTTTGCCACCGCTTTGCTGCTGTCCGGGTTGTGGTTGTCCCGGCATGCTCACTGGCGGGCGGGTGGTTACATTCTCCTCTCGGTGGTTTTCGCCAATGCTTTGTATAACAATTATGTCGATGGCGCCGGCACCACGGCCATTGCCTATTACACCGTCGTGATGGTGTTAAGCGTCATGCTGTTGGGTCTCAATTCCATGTGGGTGTCGTTGGCGCTTTGTCTGGGCAGTTATCTGCTAATGGGGGTGGCCCACGTGCAAGGCTATTTATCCATCATCCGGGTTCCCACCAGCACGTTCGTTAATTTTGCATTTGATATATTGATTGCCTTTGTGGGGATGGCGGTTTTATTGTGGTTTCTCATCACCCAGTTGCAGTGCGCGTTAACCCAATCACAAAAATCTGTGGCCGAGTTGTCTGCCTATAAAGCCTCGCTTGAGGAGCGGGTGGCCGAACGCACCGTCGAATTACAGGCCAGCATGGCGGAACAGGAGCGGTTACGTAATTTTACGTAAGCAAAGCGGTAATTTTGACACTGCAAGATTGGCA
>CAZTFF010000019.1:0-47007 GCA_964612485.1 uncultured Caldilineaceae bacterium | reverse complement strand
CGGTTACGTAATTTTACGTAAGCAAAGCGGTAATTTTGACACTGCAAGATTGGCAAAAAAATGGTAGGATGGGAGAGAAATTTAAATGGGAAAGTGCGTTTGAAAGGAAAGTGTTATGGCCAGTAAAGAAGAACTGGAAAAAAGAATTGCCGAATTAGAAGCCAACGCTCAACAAGCCGAACAGTCCCGGCGTCAAACTGAAAAAATGTTCCAATTGGTAATGGACAGCATCCCGCAATTCATCTTCTGGAAAGATACCGAATCGGTGTACCTGGGCTGCAACTCTAATTTCGCCCGGGCCGCGGGGGTGGGATCCCCCGTCGATATTGTGGGCAAAACCGACTATGATCTGGCCTGGAAAAAAGAAGAGGCCGATGCCTTTCGCCAGGACGACCGCGAAGCGATGGAGACAGATACCCCTAAACTCCATATTGTTGAACCGCAACTTCAGGCCGACGGCAGGCAAGCCTGGCTGGAAACCAATAAAATCCCCCTGCACGATGATGAGGGCAACGTGGTGGGCGTGCTGGGCACATTTCAAGATATTACCGAACGTCAGCAGATGGAAGAGGAGTTTTGGCAAGAAAAAGCCTTTTCCGATGCTATTATTAACAGCTTGCCCGGCGTTTTTTATGTTTACAACCAACAAGGCAAACTTATTCGCTGGAATGATGCCTTAGAGCAAGTAACCGGATACGCTTCAGAAGAGATCACCCAACTTTCCTCTGCGCTTGATCTTATTGCCGAGGATGAAAGAGAAACGGTGATGAAACGAATCGAGCAGGTCCTGACCACAGGTGAGGCCAACGTTGAAGCGCATATTCTCACCAAGAACGGGGAAGCTATTCCTCATTTCCTGACCGGCCTGCGGCTGGTAAGAGACGGCGAGGTTTATGGCGTCGGTGTTGGCCTCGATATCACCGAGCGTAAACAAGCCGATCAAGAGCGTATCGAGTTGCAGCAGGAGGTCATTGAGGCCCAACGCCGCGCCATTCAAGAACTCTCCACGCCCGTTATCCCCATTATGGACCGCATTATTGTGATGCCCATGGTCGGCAGCATCGACAGCATGCGCGCCCGCGATATTACCCGTTCCTTGCTGGAAGGCATCGGCAAACACCGGGCCAAAATCGTTATTCTGGATGTGACCGGCGTCAGCCTGATGGACACCGGCATTGTCAACCATCTCAATAAAACTATTCAGGCCGCGCGGCTCAAAGGGGCGCAAACGATCATTACCGGTATCTCCGATGCCGTAGCTGAGTCGATTGTTGACCTGGGCATTGACTGGAGCGGTATCACCACCTTGAGCGATTTGCAAACCGGCTTGCTGGTGGCCCTCAATAGCCTTGGAGTCCGGTTGACGAATTAGTTAAACAATGATTATACTGTTTTAACAGTAAGGAGGCCCTATGCCCACCAAAGAAGAGTTAGAAAAACGCGTTGCAGAATTGGAAAAGTTATTGGCGCTGAAAGAGGTAAAGCAAAGCGAAACTCTTTTACAGGCAATTTTGGATAACTTGCCCACAGCGGTTATTATCAAAGATACCGAGGGACGCCATACAATGGTAAATAAATATGGCCTTACCCTGATGGATTTTACCGAAGAACAGGTTATCGGAAAAACCGACGCTGATCTGTTTCCGCCGGAGTTTGTGGCGGAAATGCAAAAGGACGAGTTGCACGTACTTGAAACGGGCGAATCATTGCAGCGGGAGATCACTGTCCAAACACCGGATGGCGAACGTCACCAGATTTTGATGAGATTTCCTATTTATAACGATAACAAAGAAATTTATGCAATTGGTAATGTTGTCACCGACATCACACAATTTAAAGAAGCCGAAGCCGAACAGCAGCGTTTACAACAAGAAGTGATCGCCGCCCAACAGCGGGCCATCGCCGAACTCTCTACCCCGGTTATTCCGGTGATGGACCGGATCATTGTGATGCCCATGGTAGGCAGCATCGACAGCCTGCGCGCCCGCGATATAACCCGCGCGCTTCTGGAAGGCATTGGCAAACATCGAGCCAAAATCGTTATCCTGGATGTGACCGGCGTGAGCTTGATGGATACCGGCATTGTCAACCATCTCAATAAAACTATCCAGGCCGCGCGGCTTAAAGGATCGCAAACCATTGTTACCGGCATTTCCGATGCGGTGGCCGAATCTATCGTTGACCTGGGCATTGATTGGAGTAAAATAACTACGCTCAGTGATTTGCAAACCGGCCTGATCTACGCGCTGGACAGCCTGGGATACAAATTGAACAAAACGTAATAGACCTTACGAGGAGAAATAATCATATGGAAACAGGAACCATACAGAAACTTGAAAAACTACTGCTGGTATCTGTCCCACGAGATCTAATGGATGAGGAAGTTTTACGGCTGCGGCGTGAAGTATCGCAAGAAGTTCGCAAACACCATTCCCGCTGGGTTCTGCTGGATTTTTCTCAAGTAGATATTTGCGATAGCTTTTTTGGCCGCTTTATCCAGAGTATGGCCGATATGGCCGGGCTGATGGGGGCCGATGTAATTGTCTCCGGTTTGCAGGATGCGGTCATTGAAACGCTGGTTGAATTGGGGATGACGCTGGAAAATATCCGGGCGGTGTTAGACCTGGACGATGCCCTGGCCTGGAGTCGGGAGCAGCAGGAGAATGATGCCATCTTCGAAAGCGAAACCGGAAATTCCTCCTCAACGGGAAACGGCTCATTTTCAAATCTGACGGAGGTGTAGCATGGCCGAAGAATTGT
Organism: uncultured Caldilineaceae bacterium; assembly: GCA_964612485.1. Classification (GTDB taxonomy): domain Bacteria; phylum Chloroflexota; class Anaerolineae; order 4572-78; family J111; genus JAFGNV01. Next base: position 44,247 of record CAZTFF010000019.1, on the reverse strand, counting down.
TAGAACCTGTCCGTCTACCCATCAATAACCTGATCAACGTGGTCACAACCCGCCGTCGAGGATTGGAAATGGCGCAAAAAGTAGGGTTTTCTCTGCCGGACGCCACCAAAATTGCCGTCGTTATTTCCGAGTTGGCCCGTAATATTACCCTTTATACCGAGGGCGGCACCATCACTTTGATTCCCCAAACCGGCAATCGTAAGGGCCTTAAGGTAATTGCCCAGGATACCGGTCCCGGCATTGAAGATGTAGATCGCGTTTTGGCCGGCGGATATACCACCTCCAAAGGATTGGGGATGGGTATTTCCGGCTCTAAAAAGATTATGGATGAATTTGATATCCAAACCGTCATGGGCGGAGGCACAACCATTAAATGCGCCAAGTGGTTAGATTAGTGATGTGTGGATAATTTCCGCTTGCCTGGTAGTTTTTTCAATGTGTCCACGCGCCGGGAGGAAATATTTTGGACACAAACCTGGAAGTAAGCATTCCCATTACCCGCGATACCGACATTTTGCTGGCCTGCCAAAAAAGCCGGACCCTGGCGTCCCATATAGGTCTTTCTGGCAATGATCAGGTCAGCGTGGTTATTTCGGTATCAGAAATAGCCCGAAATATGCTGCTTTATGCCGGTCAGGGCAGAATAACCCTTAAACCGGTTGAGCAAAATCAAAAAAAAGGGCTTAAAGTGGTGGCCCAGGATCGCGGGCCGGGTATTGCCGATATTGATTTAGTCATGCAAGATGGTTATTCTACCGGAGGAAGCCTTGGCCTGGGGTTATCCGGGGCCGGACGATTGATGGATGAGTTTGAAATTAATTCCCAGCCTGGTGAGGGAACAACAATCACCATGACAAAGTGGAGGTAGCAACCTGGTGTCCGATAAACAAAATTTTATCGAATGGGCGATAGCCACCCGTTCTTTTGGCGGCCATGGCGAGTCGGGGGATCAATATCTGGTGAAGCCGTTTCCTCAAGGGGTGTTGGTAGCCGTGGTAGATGGCTTGGGGCACGGCGACCGGGCTGCCGAAGTATCAAAAACAGCCGTGAATGCGATGAAAGGGTACGCGCACGAGCCGGTGATTTCTGTGATGAAACGCTGCCACGAGAGTTTGCGGGGGTCTCGCGGGGCGGTACTCAGCCTGGCCTCCTTTAACCCCAACGGAGCGATGACCTGGCTGGGCGTGGGCAACGTTAACGGCATGTTGCTGCGAGGGAACGCCAAACATAAAACATTGCTGCTCCGGGGAGGTGTGGTGGGCTACCGGCTGCCCACTTTACGCGATGAATTGATAAAAGTTAAACCGGGCGATATTTTGGTGTTTACCACCGACGGTATCCGCAGCGGATTTGTAAAAAACGAAATCCAGGACCCTCTCTCCAGGAAAAAACTGGACCGAACCAGAACCGTCCAACAACTGGCCGATACAATTCTAACCGATTATGGCCGCGAAACCGACGACGCCATGGTGCTGGTGGCGCGTTACCAGGGGCCTTCCTCGTAATATTCACTCTCTTGCCGAATTCTATGGCCCTTCCCGCGTAATCGAGACCGATTTTGTGCTGCCGTCATACAAAACAGCCGTCATTCGATACGTGTTGGTGTTTTTGTGGCACACTTTTTTCGTCCACGAAGGGCCGGTCAGCGGCGCGTTGTTATATTTTCCCCCGCTCAAATAAGCCTCTCTTACATTTTCTATAAACCCTTGCAGGGTAAAACAGCGCTTGTCCCCATCAATATACCCAAGCGTTGCCGAAATGCTGATCACCGGCTCGCCTTGAGGTAGCTGAGGCTGTGGCTGCGGCACCACCACAATCACCGGGGTGGGGGTGGACAGGATCACCGCCAGCGTTAAAGACGTTTGCACGCTGCCGCCGGCATTGCTGGCGATTAGCGTGTAAGTGGTGCTGGTTTGAGGCGGGCACACCCGCCGCGCGCCCTGGTTGCCCACCGACTGGCTGCCAATTTCGCCGCCGTTGAGCTGCACGCTCTGGGCGTTGCGCACCGTCCAGCGCAGCGTGGTGCAGCCGCTCTGGTTCAGCGTGGTCTGGTCGGCAATCAATTTGTCGATGACGGGGGCCTGGGTTTGCGCCTGCGTCACCGTGGTGGGGGTGGGTTCCGGCGTAGGCGAGGGCGGCAGCGGGGTGGGCGGCACTTTGATGATGACGCTTTGTTCGATCAAATCCCCTTCCAATGGCGCTACCAGCAGTTGGTAGGCATTGTCCGGCTCGGTGGGGCAGACCTCTTTGCTTCCCTGCGGCCCCACTTTTTCCCCATCCAGCCGGATGGCTTCGGCATTTTCAATGCTCCAGCGCAGGGCGGTGCAGCGTCCATAATCAACAGTGGTTTGATCGGCTGAAAAATCAACGGATACGCCGGGAGGGGGCGGCGGCGTGGGCGGAACCGTAATCGCAATAGATTCTTCGCCGGTTTGGCCGTCTAAGGATAAGACGGTGAGCCGGTAAATTTTGCCGTTTTCCTGCGGGCAGACACTCCGCTGGCCCTGAGCCGGGATAAGCTCGCCGTCTAACCGCACTTCCTGCGCGTGGTTTACGTTCCAGCGCAGGGTCAAACACTCGCCCAGCGGCACCAGCATTTTGGAGGCGGTGAAGTCGATAATGGGGGCCAGCGCCGGACTGTCAACCACCGGCGTGTCCGGTTCATCCGGCTCAATCACCTGGGCGGTGGGTAGCGCGGTAGGCGTTGCCGATCTGCCGGAAAACAGCAGCCAGCCCCCCGCCGCCAATCCTCCCACCAGCAGGAGGGCCGCCAGCGCCACCAAACCCACAATCCAGGGGGGGGTTGAGGAAGGTTGTCCCGCTGCCGCGCCGCCGGCCTTCTCCACCGCCACCACCACCGAGGTGCCGATTTGCAGTGTATCACCCGGCTTGAGCCAGGTTGATTCGCTGATGCGCTGTCCGTTGACAAACGTGCCGTTGGATGAACCTAAATCTCGTATCCACGTGCCTTCGGATTGCACGGTGATCTGGGCGTGTTGTTTGGAAACAGTTGATTCAGCAATGACAATCTGGTTATCCGGCGAGCGTCCCAGGGTCTGCGTTCCGGGCTGCAAAGAAAAGGTTTGGCCCGCCAGCGTGCCGGTTTGGATGGATAATCTGAGGGGAGTGCTCATTGTTGTCTCCTGGTTAGCAAGGCGACCACCCGCCGCTGCCGTCGAGGCAAATCTGCAAAAATTCTCCGTTCAAATTCAACTGCATTCGCTGCACAAACGTGCCCTGGGGCACCACGCTGAAAAACGTCAGCGAGGTGGTGCCTTTGGGTGGGGGGCCGGCCCCATCGTAACCGTAATAACAGGCGGACACTTCGTCGCCCCGGTTAGTGAAAAAACGCATCTCTTCCCCCCAGTCATCTTGGACCTTGTAACTGGAGTTGTTGGTCAGCAGCAGCTCAACATTGAATCCCCGGAAATTGGGATTCTCATCATCCCAGGCATCATTTCGATACGCTTCGCACGGGGTGCCAATGGGCGCGCCCCACGGCTGCTCGTAGCGGTGCTGGTTTCCCACGCTCAGGGTGTAGAGCGTGCTTCGGGCCGGGCCGCCGGGCTGCGTGCCGGTTCCGGGCGCGGTGGGTGCGGTAATCTGCGGGGTGGGGGGAATGATACCTTCCTGGCTGTTGAGATCATCAATATAAATGGTACCGCTGCCGCTGTAATTGTCGCTGCCGTCGTCCAGCACCAATCCCTGGAAGGCGAGGGGATAATCAATTACATTATTGTTGGGGCCGCTAATGTGGCCGCTGGGCCAGGGTTGGCTGGGGTCGATGTAGGCGGTCATTTCCTGCCAGCCGGTGTGTTGGATGGGGCCAAAACTCATAGCCCAGGTTTGGCCGTTGCTGTCTTTCACCCACACATTCAAAAAGTGGCCCGATCCATCGCCGTAGACCCAGGCCGAAATGGCGTTAGGCTGGCCGGCTAGCTGCCGGGTGTTCAAAAAGACCACGTAATCGTTATCGGGGGTGGGGAAATTGTAACTGAGTTGTCCGGCGTAGCTGCCGCTGTGAACCTGGGCGGAGGAACGGGTGAATTGGCCATACGGCTGGTCGCCCCGTTGCCAACTGATGGGGCTTTCAAAATTTTGAAAGATACCCAACGGCGCGGGCGGCAGCGTGGTTTGCGATTGCGCCGGTGGCGATGTGGGCGTGGCCGTAGCTGCCGGAGTGGTGGGGGTGGGCGTGGGCGGCGTGTCGGCGGACAGGGTGGTTTCCGGTACCTCAATCTCACAGAAGCCTTCGCCAACGGGGCCGGGGCCAAAGGTGTCCATCTGGCCGTCCGCCGGGTCCACGTCCAAGCCATTGGTTACAGGTCGATTGGTGTACCACTGGATACGCACGTAATGTTTGCCCGCCGGGAGAAGGCCCAAATTGGCCCACCAGTTGAGGGTGGCGTCCGGCTGCTGCCGGTAACTGAGGTTGGGGATGGGCCGCCCATCGATGGTGAGATCATAATGCGTGGCGATCAACCAGTCGGCCAGGTAATCGGTTGTTCCGTCTGACGGCGCCAGCCGCCGCTGCCAATGAAGGTACACCGGCTCGTTGGCAGCCACTTCAACCGTTTTTCCACAGAAGGGGTCAATTTTGTTGATGACGTCGGCGGGCATAGCCTGCTGCATAGCCGCCGCGCCCAGCAGCCCCGGAACCTCGATAGGGGCAACAGTGGCGGCAGGGCTTACGTCTGCCACCTCGTTTACTTCCGATGGTGAGGTTTCGACCGGTTGAGGGGTAACGGTGATGGTTGGCGGCAGAGCGGCTTCGGTGGGGGTGGCGGCGGGAGTTTGAAAAAAGAAGAGATAGCCCAAGATGCCGGCCACAATCACGGCGGTCAAAACTATCAACAGCCCCACCAACAGCCAGGCCATATTGTTCTGTTTCGATGAGGCGGTGGACTGCACCGGGGCTGATGGCGTTTTCGGCACAAAGGTTTGGTCGTAACCGGAGGGCGCCGCTTCCAGAACTGTTTCATCGTCACCCACCGTAATCGATTGCACGGTCAGGGTGGTTTCCGTGCCCAATTGTAGCGTATCGCCGCGCCCCAGCCGGACCGGGCTGGAAATGCGCTGCCCGTTGACAAACGTGCCATTGGTGGATCCCATATCTTCCACCACCAATCCTTCCGGGGTGGCCCACACCTGGGCGTGCTGCCGCGACAGGGCTTTATCGGCAATAACAATGTGGCTGCCCTCGCCCCGGCCAAAAATCTGGGCTTGACCTTGAATGGTCAAACCTTTGCCGGGGGTTGGCCCCTTTTTCATAACAAGCGTGATGGTTGCGGGTTGGCTCCCCATGGTCGACATCCTCGTCTTGGTTGAAATCCGGTGTTTTCCGGTTTGACATTAGGGCCGGACAGATGTCCGAAAAATTCACTTATTCGATAGCCTAAGTCTAACACATTGTGCAGCGATTTTCAATAGAAACACACCCCGATGACGTTATTCCTGCACCTCCCCCCGAACCACCGGAGCCAGCAGTTGGTCAACCGGCGCGTACTGGTCGGTGAGCAGGATGGTTTCGCCTTCGGCCAGAATTTCATCAACCCGTACCTGCGGCAGGATACGGCGGGCCAGCAGGGCGCTGCCGTCGCCGGCATCGATAAAACTGAGCGTGGTAAAATCCAGGGGAGTATCGCCGGCCACCAACACAAACGTGCTGCGCGGCGACTCTCGCCAACCTTCAATGGTGGGGGCCAGGTAGACGTGGTCAAACGTCTGGCGCAGGGTGTGGGTGTAGGCCCGCAGAAAATCGCCCCGGCTGCCGTCGATGATGTTGACCACGTAATAGCCATCCGGGGCCAGCCATTGTTGCACCTGATCGTTAAATTCCCGCGTGGTCAGGTGGTAGGGCACGGAAAAATCGTTAAAGGCATCGCCCATGATCAGGTGATAGGTTTGATCGGGTTCCTGGGCCAAAAACATGCGGGCATCTTCGTTGTAGCTTTTGATACCGGTGTTGGGGTCCAGGCCCAGGTATTCGTAAGCAATTTGGGTGACGCCGGGGTCGATTTCAATCACATCGTTGCGGCTGGTGGGGTACACCGCCTCCATGTAGCGGGGAAAGGTGTACCCCCCGCCGCCGATAAAGAGCGTTCGCAATGGGTCGTGCTGTTCGGCCAGGTAGGCAGTCACTTCAGCGTACATTTTTTCGTAGCCGTAGACCAGTTTTTCGGGATTATCGAGCGAGGTGTAGCTGTGAACCAGCCGGTCCAGCACCAACACGCGCACCACCTCTCCCTGCTCTTCCTGCTCGCGCACTTTGATGCAAAAATAGTTGGTTTCGCGGGTGCAGGGGCCTTGCAGCCAATCTTGCTGAAAAACCAGCGCCGAGCCTCCCCCAAAAACGGTCAGCGCGGCCAGTAGCAGCGGCCAGCGATGCCCCCAGATAAACGTCAGCCCTATGGCTAACAAAACCAGGGCCACGCCCCACACAATGGGATAGGTGCCAAACCACGAGATCAACACAAAACCGGTGGCAAAGGTACCTACAATGCTGCCCACGGTTCCGGCGGCGTAAATTTTGCCCACCGTGCTGCCGGTCTTGGCCAGATCAAGCACGGCCAATTTAGCCACCACCGGCGAAACAGTGCCCAGGATCACGCAGGGCAGAAAAAAGAGAATCGTTGTCATCAACAAAATATTGAGGATGATGGATGAGCTGTTCAAAACGGCGGTTCCCAACCAATCGGCAGCCAGTACGCCCAGGCAGGAGACTCCGGCCAGTAGAAAAATACCGCCCAAAAAATTCAGCGAGGCCCAGCGGTCGGCCAGCCGCCCGCCCAGGTAATTGCCCAGGCTGATGCCGGCCAGCACAATGCCGATGATGCTGGTCCAGGTGTAAAGCGACACGCCCACGTAGGGGGCCACAATCCGCCCGGCCACCAGTTCCAAGATCATAATGCAGGCGCTGGAGATGAAGACAATGAGATAGGGCTGCCACAGCCAGGTGTTCAGCAGCGGCGCTGTTTTAGTTTGTTGCGTGGGTGGCGCAGATGTTTTGAGATCAGCTTCCATCAGGACTCCTCATTGACGAGTGACGCAGTGAAGTTATGACACTTCTCACTTCTACCCATATTTACGTACAAAATTAGCCATTCTTTCCAGGGCTTGCTCTATTTTTTCGTAGGCGGTGGCGTAAGAACAGCGCACATAGCCTGCGCCGCCAATGCCAAAGGCCCGGCCCGGGATCACGGCCACCCGCTCCTCATCCAGCAGCCGTTCGGCAAATTCGGCATCGTCCATGCCGGAGCCGCGCACCGAGGGGAAGGCGTAAAACGCGCCGCGCGGCTCAAAGCATTTCAGGCCGAGCTGGTTGAAGCCGTCTACAATCAAACGGCGGCGGCGGTCGTAACGTTGGCGCATGGCTTCAACCGCTTCTTCGCCCTGTTCCAGCGCCACCATCGCCGCTTCCTGGGCCATGGTGGGGGCCGACATTACCGTGTACTGGTGGATCTTTTTCATCGCCCCCAAAATTTCGGGCGGCGCGGCGGCCCAGCCTAATCGCCAGCCGGTCATGGCGTAAGCCTTCGAGAATCCGCCCAACAAAATAGTCCGCTCCCACATCCCCGGCAGCGAGCCAAAGCATGTGTGTTCAATATCATACACCAGCCGGTCGTAAATTTCATCCGAGATTACCAGGATGTCGTTGTTTTTGGCCACCCGGGCAATGGCTTCCAGCGTTTCGCGTTCTAACACCGCGCCGGTGGGGTTGTTGGGATAGCCGATCAACAGGGCTTTGGTGTGGCGGGTGATGGCGGCCTCAATTTCTTCGGCGGTGACTTGGAAATTGTTTTCGACCCGCGTGGCAATGGGCACCGGGGTGCCGCCGGCCAGGCTCACTTCTGCCGCGTAAGAAACAAAACAGGGTTGGGGCACAATTACCTCGTCGCCGGGGTTGAGGATGGCGGTGAGGGCCAGATACATCGCCTCTGAGACGCCGACTGTGATCAAAATTTCCAGGGCGGGATCGTATTCCACATTGTATAACTTTTTGAGATGTTGGCTGATGGCGGTGCGCAGCTCGATGGTGCCGTTGTTCGAGGTATAATGCGTGTGGCCGGCCTTGAGCGAGTTGATGCCGGCCTCCAGAATAGGGTCGGGCGTCACAAAATCCGGCTCGCCGATGCCCAGGGAAATCACGTTATCCATGGTGGCCGCAATATCAAAAAAACGCCGAATGCCGGAGGGGGGAACCTGTTGAACCCGGTTTGAGATGAATGAGCGCATAATCTCCTGCCTTCTAACTAAAATTAGTATCGGTAAACATATAAACAAAACGCGCAAAACGCAAATCAAGCAAAACATAAAAACCACAACTCCGATAGCGATTATATTTTGCGCGTTACGTTTTACGCGATGTTATTGAAAAATTTCTGGCCCGGTTTAGCCAGTACTAACAAACGCTTGATGCTAAATCCATTTTGTCAATAAATATCCGCGAAGGAAAAATTCTTAGCGTATCTTCGCGTGACTTCGCGGTCCGGTATATCGGAATAAATCTATAAAACGTCGTTCAACAGGACCTAAATTTTCAACGGCGTGTAAGCCATATCAAACGCTTCGGCCACGGCCTGGTAGGTGATGGTTTTTTGATGCGTATTCACCCCTTTGGCCAGCGCCGGATCCGATGTGACGGCTTTGGCAAAGCCGTTATTGGCTAATTTGAGCACGTAGGGCAGGGTGGCATTGGATAAGCCGTGCGTACTGGTGCGAGGCACGGCGCCGGGCATATTGGCCACGCAGTAATGAACTACCCCATCAACCACAAAAACCGGGTCCGAATGGGTAGTTGGATGGCTGGTTTCTACGCACCCGCCCTGATCCACGGCCACATCCACAATTACGCTGCCGGGTTTCATGGTGGCTACCATCTCACGCGTGACCAGTTTGGGAGCCTTGGCTCCTTTGAGCAGCACCGCGCCAACCACCAGATCGGCCCGGCGCACGGCGCGGGCAATATTGAGCGGGTTGGCGATCCAGGTGCTGAAGTTGCCGTGCAGAATTTCGCTGAGCGCGCGCAGCCGGTCCAGGTTGATGTCCATCATGATCACGCTGGCGCCCATTCCCAGCGCAATCTGGGCCGAATGGGTTCCCACCACGCCGCCGCCCAGCACAATCACATTGGCCGGGCGTACGCCGGGAATGCCGCCCAGTAATTTGCCGCGCCCGCCTTCGTGGCGTTCCAGATACTGCGCGCCCACCTGCACCGCCATTCGACCGGCCACCTCGCTCATGGGCGTGAGCAGGGGTAACGCGCCGTTGGCTAATTCTACCGTTTCATAGGCAATGCCGGTTACGCCGCTTTCTACCATCGCGCGGGTCAGCGGTTCGCTGGCGGCCAGGTGCAGGTAGGTAAAAAGAAGCAAGTCGGGCCGCAAATAGCCGTACTCATCCGGCAGCGGTTCTTTGACCTTGACCACCATATTGGCCCGGGTCCACACGGCGTCGGCGGAATCGATTTGCGCGCCGGCTTCTTCAAAATCTTCGTTGTGAAAATAACTGCCTTCACCGGCGCCGTCTTCTACCAACACGGTGTGCCCGGCCTCTACCAATTGATGAACGCCGCCCGGTGTCATCGATACCCGGTATTCGTTATCTTTGATCTCTCGCGGTACGCCTACAATCATCTTTGATCTCCTTTGATCTTTTTTTGTGAGGTAAGCTGTTGAAAAAAAGACGACCGATCATCGACGACCGACCACCGATCACCACTTCGACATTCAGTCGTCTGTCGTCCGTCATCCGTCGTCTCATTCTACAGAAAGCTGATTTGCGCCGAATCGCCCAGGTTGAGCTGCCGGGGCCGGCCAATGAGATCAACTTTGCGGCCAATGAGCGATTCTTCGAGCATCGCGTCTCTAATGAATGTTTCTTCATCCACAATGGAGTTGCGGATAATGCTGTCTTCTACCTCGCAGCCGGCGCCAATGGTGACATAGGGGCCGATGATTGAGTTTCTGATGGTTACAGAGGGGTCAACGTGAACCGGCGGAATGATAATGGAATTGACGCTGGAAACATTGTTGCTGTTGTCCATGTTGTGTTTAAGCAGGTAGCGGTTGGTTTCGAGCACGGTTTCCGGCTTGCCGCAATCGAGCCAGACCTCCACTTGCGCCGGTTTGAAAACAGCGCCGTCATCAATCATCAACTGGAGGGCATCGGCCAGGTAAAACTCGCCTTTGGTCTGGATATTTTTATCCATCAGCACTTTGATGGCGTCCATCAACCGTTGGATCTCTTTAACGTAATAAAGCCCGATCACGGCCAGGTTGTCGTCCATGCTGCTGGGTTTTTCGATGAGGCGGGTAATGGTGCCTTCCTCGTTCACCAGGGTTACGCCAAAACGCCGGGGGTCTTCCACTTCTTTCACATAAATAACGCCGTCGCTGGTTTCATTTTCCAGGCGTTTGATGTCGGCCTCAAACAGGGTGTCAACAAATAGAATGATTGTTGGCCCTTCAAGCAGGTCTTTGGCCAGGTAAATGGCGTGAGCCTGCCCCAGCAACTCTTTTTGTTCTACGTAACGGGTTTTGAAGTTGTAACACTCGTCCACAAATGATTGAACCTGATCACCCAGGTAGCCCACAATAAATACGATTTCTTCTACATTAAGCTCTTCCAACTTGTCCAGAATATGCCCCAACACAGGCTTGCCCGCCACGCTGATGAGGGGTTTGGGTTTGGTATAGGTTTGCGGCCGCAAGCGGGTGCCAAATCCGGCCAGGGGAATGATAACGTTCATTGGGTGAGTCTCCTCCGTAAATTAGTTAGCCTAAAAATTCTATCAATTGATCGGGGCTGGTAACCAGAATGCCGTACGCCTGGTTCATCAATTGGGCTTCTTCCTGCAAAACTTTGACAATTTCTAGCCGGGCCGCCTTGATCTGGTTTTGCAGGTACACATCGCCTTTGCCGGCCTCGCCTTTAAAGGCTTCCTGATCCAGTAGAATATTTAGGTTTTTCAAATAGGTGTCGATGCGTTTAAAGCCCGATTCAATCTGCCCTTCCCACAACTGCATATCAAAATCTTCGATGGTGCTGAGTAACTGGTTGTTGGCCGAGGCATCGCGCTCGGCCTCTTCCGGGATAGGAACCGGAACCGGCTGGCTGCGCTCGGCGTTGCCCTGGCGGATGTTCAGAAAATGGTCGGCGGCGCTGAAGAGCCATTTGAGTTCGCTATTCACATAATCCTGTTCCTCAACATCCAGCCCAAACGTTGTGACCACGCCGGAAATCACCATGCCGCCCAGGGCCATCGGGCTGACGGTTTGTTTCTTTTTGAGCCGGCCGCCCAATCTGCGCCGCCCGCCCACTTTACCGGCGGGCGCTTCGGCTTTGGGTTCGCCTTTTTCCAGCGCGGGAACCGCCGGGGGTTGGGCCACTTGCTGGTCGCTGGTGGCCTCTTCCATGGTCGAGCCGCCCAGCAAGCGGTTGATGACCTGCGCCAGTTGGTCGTAATTCTCTTTCGAGGGCGTTTCTTTAAAATCGATCCATTGCAAGCCGGCCAACGAGTATTCAAACGCCACCGGAATATCTGTCTGCCGCCACATCAGGGGCACAATCTTTTTGCCGTGTTTTTCGGCCAGGTCTACCTCTTTGCGAATATTGACCGACTCCACGGCATCGGGGGATAACACCAGCACAAACACCTTGCATGCCCGGATGCCCTCGGCAATGGAACTGCGCCAGTGATCGGCCACTTCTATATTCTCCATATCAAACCAAGCCGGGATTCCCCGCTGGGTTAGTTCCTGGTGCAGTTGGGTCACAAATTCTAAATCTTTGCGGCGATAGCTGATAAAAACATCGTTGTTGGCCATACTCTATCTCCTGTAACAAAATCAATTGGGATATGCTATTTTAACATTGATTCAATCGGACTTCAACAGGTTGGCGCGCAACCCGTTTTTCTGGAGGTGAATTCATTGTAGTCGAGAGTAGAAAAAGGGGCAAGCAACCGCGAGTTGTTTCTGACCGGTGTGAACAAAAACTGGACAACGGTTCAAAAAAATTTGGCGGCATAGAAAAAATCCAATTTTTGCTCTTCGCCAGCGGCCATGCTATAATCTTTAAGTTCGCAAACCCTGTAAAAGGGAAACCATACAAAAAAATCATTAAATCAGGCATCTAGAGGCTTGAGCCAGATGACTCAATCGGCTCATTGCCCGACAAAAAGGAGCAAAAATCGATGTCATTGTCGAAAGAAGAAAAACAAAAACTCATAGACGAATTTGGAATCAACGAAAAAGACACCGGTTCGTCATCGGTACAAATTGCATTGTTAACCACCCGCATCAACCAGCTTCAAGACCATTTGCGAGAACATAAACACGACGCCCATTCCCGGCGCGGCTTGCTCAAATTGGTGGGCCAACGACGGCATCATCAAGAATATCTCAAACGCAAAGACCCTGATCGTTATCAATCTGTTATTGAACGGTTGGGCCTGCGCAAGTAAAATTTAATATGAATGTTTGGTGTTCTACAGTCCAAAAATCCACCCCATATTTTTTATGGTTTCGGATAGGCTTACAGTTGACTGAACATTGAGAAATACTCAAACGAGTAGAGCAGTTGTTATGCCGCTACTCGTTTGTTTTATAAAAATTTTTTATTATAGAATGCTCCAGAGACCAGGTATTGGCGAAAGCCACAAAGCCGATCAATAGTGAATCAATAGTTGCTTCCTTCTGATTGATTTTATGTTTTTCGCCAGTTCCTGACCTCTGAGAGCCGACCTTAAGGAGGTCTTTTAAAATGTCTAAACCTGAAGTTCAACGTTTTGTTGCCAACCTGGGCAACGATGAAATTGTTTTTGAAACCGGCGCGTTAGCCGGTCAGGCGGGGGGGGCGGTTGTGGTGCGATCCGGCGATTGTATGCTGCTGACCGCGGCCACCGCCTCGAAAAACGCGCGCGAGGGAATGGATTTCTTTCCCCTCAGCGTGGAATTTGAAGAAAAATTGTACGCCGCCGGACGTATCCCCGGCAGTTTCTTCCGGCGAGAAGGCCGCCCCAGCGAGGATGCCATTCTCATCTGCCGCTTAACAGACCGCCCGCTGCGGCCCCTGTTTGATAAACAGTCCCGCAACGAAGTACAAATTGTGATCACGGCGCTGTCATCGGACGGCGAGAAACATCTGGATATTCTGGCCATTAACAGCGCCAGCGCTGCCCTGATGATTTCCGACATCCCCTGGGACGGCCCCATTGGCGCGGTGCGGATCGGTTTGAAAGATGGCGAATTTTTGGTCAACCCCTCAACAGCAGAGATGGTTGACAGCGAACTCGACCTGCGCGTAGCCGGCACCGAAGACGCCGTTTTGATGGTGGAAGCGGGCGCCGATGAAGTGCCTGAAGAGAAAATGCTCGAAGCCTTGCGGCTGGCCCACGACTCGATCCAAGAGATCATCCAGGTGCAAAAAGAGATGCAGGCCCGGATCGGCAAAGCCAAACGGGAGTTGATCAAATCCGTTCCGGCGGAAGAAACCGCCGAAAAAGCCATGGCCTGGCTGGAAAACGGCAAGCTGGAAGCCGCTTTAGATGTGCAGGGCAGCAAAGCAGAACGGGAAGACGCAGTCAACGCCGTGCGCGATGAATTGGTGGCGCAGTTTGAAGATGATGATACCGTCAATCTTCAGGATGTACATACGGTCTTTAGCAACGCGTTGAAAAAAGCCGTACGCGCCCGCATTCTGAACAACGGCACCCGCCCCGATGGACGTGATAAAAAAGAAGTACGCCCCATCTGGTCCGAAGTAGGGCTTCTGCCCCGCACCCACGGCTCCGGCCTTTTCACCCGGGGCGAAACCCAGGTCCTCACCATCACCACGCTGGGAACGCCGCGCGATGAGCAGCGCCTGGATACGTTAGGGCCTAAAGATTTTAAACGCTATATCCATCACTACAACTTCCCCCCCTACTCGGTGGGCGAAACCGGCCGGGTTGGGTCTCCCAACCGCCGGGCCATTGGACACGGCGCGTTGGCGGAACGGGCCTTGATCCCCATGCTGCCGCCGCCCGAAGATTTTCCCTATACCTTGCGCCTGGTCTCTGAGGTGATGGCCTCTAACGGCTCTTCTTCTATGGCCAGCGTCTGCGGCAGCACGCTCAGCCTGATGGACGCCGGCGTGCCCATCAAAGCGCCGGTAGCCGGCGTGGCCATGGGGCTGGTAGAAGAAGGCGAACAGTACGCAGTCCTCACCGACATCCAGGGCCTGGAAGACGCCCTGGGCGATATGGACTTTAAAGTGGCCGGCACCCGAGAGGGCATCACCGCGCTGCAAATGGACATCAAGATCAGCGGGCTGCGGTGGGACGTGATGGAGCAGGCTCTGGCTCAGGCTAAAGAGGGCCGCTTCCATATTCTGGACGAAATGGCTAAAACCATCACCGAACCGCGTGATAAGCTCTCCCTCTACGCGCCAACCATTGAAACCGTGCAGATTGATGTGGATAAAATTGGCAAGGTGATTGGCCCGGGCGGCAAGATGATCCGCGCCATTCAAGATGAATTGGATGTTAAAATTGATATTGATGATGACGGCACGGTCTTTATTGCCGCCTCCAACCGTGAGGCCGGCGAAGCGGCCAAAGCCCGGATTGAGTCGCTCACCGAAGAAGCCGAGATGGGAAAAATCTACACCGGTAAAGTGGTCCGTACCGCCAATTTTGGCGCTTTTGTCGAAATTCTGCCGGGAACGGATGGATTGGTGCCCATTTCTCAATTGGCCGATTACCGTGTGCCTTCTGTAGAAGATGTGGTACAATTAGGTGACGAGATTATGGTGATGGTCACCAATATCGACAACGAAGGTAAAATCCGCCTCTCACGCCAGGCCGTATTAGAAGGCTGGTCTTTGGATGAAGCACGCGCCAACGACCGGCGGCCTAGCGGCGGCGGGCGCAGCGGCAGCGGTGGTGGTGGCCGGCGGGATGATCGACGAGGCGGCGGCGGTGGTGGTGATCGCAACCGTGGCCGGCGCTAAACCAACCACGGCGCGGAAGTTAATTAATAAACTTGGGAATGGGCCTGCAAAACCTATTCCCAAGTTATACAACCTGATTTGATGCCAAAAGGAGCTAGTGCATGTATCCTGGTCAGTTCGAAACAGAAGATTACTGGGTTGAAGAACCACCCCCCGAACCTTCTTTTTTGAAAAAAGTTTTACACCTGATCAGGGAGGTTTTAGAAACGGTAGTTCCCGCTGTTCTGATCGCCCTGTTGATCAACCTGTTTTTGGCCCAGGCAACGCGCGTGTACGGCCAAAGCATGGAACCCAACCTTCATACCGACCAGCGGCTGATTGTTGAAAAATTGTCGTATAACGCCTTTTTACGCCAGTATCTCGGCTTTGATGGCCCGGATCGAGGCGATGTGGTTGTGATCCGGCTGCACACCCAGAATGATGAGTTGTTGATCAAGCGGGTGATTGGCCTGCCGGGAGATTTGGTAGAAATTCGCGACGGCCAGGTTTTTTTAAACGGCGATCCGTTATACGAGCCGTATCTGGACGACAGAACAACCGGAACGTATGGCCCCACCACCGTACCGCCTCTCCATATTTTTGTTTTGGGTGATAACCGTTCCTCATCTAACGACTCTCGAAGTTTTGGCACCGTATCTCTGAAAGACGTAGTAGGTCGCGCCTGGTTCTCTTACTGGCCGCCGGATCAAACCGGCTTTGTTCGTTAGATGTGTTTATAGATATGATTGGGCTTTAAAAGAATTACATATCAATTGATGAAGCAGGTCAGCGAGTCTATAAGTCGGTGAAGATCATCATTGGCTGATTTGCTGGCTTATTTTATTTCTGGAGGGTGTAACCTTGGCCTCTACCCCTAAATGGACTCCACCCACCAAATGGGTTGTTTTGATTATTTGTCTCATATTGCTGGGGCTGGCCATCTGGCGTTTCAGCATTGTGCTGGCGCCGCTGGTAGTTGCCGTAATTATTGCCTACATTCTGAACCCGGTTGTCAATTGGCTAACCCGGCGAACCCCCATGAAACGCGGCCTGGCCGCCGCCATCGTCTACATTATTTTTCTTTTCATTTTAGCCCTGATTCCTACCATCGGCGCGCCCATTCTGGTTTCCCAACTCAGAGCCTTAAATGTGGATATCCAACAACTGTCGGAACAAATTGTTGACGCCATGGATTATCCGATCACCGTTGGCCGGGTGACCGGTAATCTGAGCATTTTGATCGAACCGGTGGCCGGCAGCATCGACCAGGTTTTTTCGCCGGCGGCCACCTGGGCGGCCAATCTGGCTGTCAACATTGCCGGCGGTTTTATTTGGGCCATCTTTATTTTTGTGGTGGGGTTTTACTTTCTGCTGGACGCCAACCGTTTTATCGATTGGCTCGATAGCTGGATCCCGCCCGATTACTGCGAAGAGTTTGTGCAACTGCGCCACGAAATTGACGCGGTCTGGAAAGCATATTTTATCGGCCAGGTAACGCTGGCCATCATTGTAGGCTTTATCATTGGTATCGGCACCGCCATTTTGGGGATCAAAAGCGCTGTGCTGTTGGGGATGGTGGCGGCCCTGCTGGAACTTATCCCCAACTGGGGCTATGGCATCTCAGGATTTGTGGGCGTGATTTTTGCCTTCTTCCAGGGGTCTAGCTGGATTCCCCTGCCGCCCTGGGCCTTTGCCTTATTGGCCGGAGGCTTCTATTTTTTGATGTGGCAGGTGGATACCAATTATCTGGTCCCCCGCATTTTGGGCCACCGGCTGCGTTTGCCGCCGGCCCTGATCATTGTGGGCATTATTGCCGGGGCCAGCGTGGGCGGCGCGTTGGGCCTGCTGCTGGCCGCGCCAACCATTGCCACCGTCCGCGTTTTGGGCAGCTATATCTATCGCCGCTTGATGGATTTAGAGCCTTACGTGCTGGTTCAACGGCGTGTGCCGGAGAAAAAAGCGGCGCAGGAAAACCAGGAAGATACCTCCCTGGTTGATGAACTTATCGCCGCCTCTAACCGCCCGGAACAAGAATCCTGACCGAAACCCGACAGAGAGCAATTTTTAGTCGAAAAATTAAATGCAGAGACGCAAAGTTAGTATGAACCGGCTTTGCGTCTTTTTTATCAATTAAATCAAATTGAAAGGATAACAGTTGATGGAACTTTATCTGATCCGCCACGGACAATCATTCAACAACGCTCTGGACGATTTACGGGACCGGGTTTCTGACCCGCCCCTGACCGAATTGGGCAAGCGCCAGGCCGATGAGGTCGCCCGGCACGTAGCCACCGGACTGTCCCCGGAAGCGGCCAAAAGCAACTCTGTGGAAGGGACAACATTTTCCCAGCGCCAGGGCTTTGGTATCACCAAACTCTATTGCAGCGCCATGCGCCGCGCCTTGCAAACCGCCCAACCGATTGGCGAGGCGGTAGGGATCAGGCCCGAAGTCTGGATCGACATCCACGAAAAAGGCGGCATTTACCTGGAAGACGAAGCCGGTATGCGCAGCGGCCATCCCGGCTTAACCCGCGCCGAAGTGCTGGCCGAATTTGCTCACTATCACCTGCCGGAAGAAATTACCGAATCCGGCTGGTGGACCAGCGGCTACGAAGATTGGCCCGGCTGCCAGGGACGGGCCATCCGCGTGGCCCACGAACTCCGAAACCGGGCCGCCAACAGCAACAACGAGCGCATTGCCCTGGTTTCGCACGGCGGGTTCATCGATGCGCTGCTCAAGGGGCTGTGCGACCAACTGCCCAGCCCCCATATCTGGTACCACCATTTTAACACGGCCATCACCCGGGTTGATTTCCGGGAAAACAGCGGCCTGAGCCTGCGTTACATCAACCGGGTCGATCACTTACCGCCGGATTTAATTTCCTGATTATTGCCGGAGTACAACCACCGGCGCAACTTTCGAGCCATCGCCATTAAGCTGCTGGAACAGCGTTTCGGTGTTGAAGGCTTTGTCTAATGCCTGGGCCAGATCGGCCAAAATATCATCAGCAGATTCCACGCCCACGGCAAAGCGGATCAAGCTGTCGCTGATACCGATCTCGGCCCGTTCCTCCGGCGAAAAATCGTAAAACGTGGTCACCGCCACCTGGCTCACCAGCGATTCTACCCCGCCCAGGCTGGGGCCAATGTAGGGAATTTGCAAATGATCCACAAATTGCCCGGTTTTTTCCAGGGTAGCCTCCAACTCAAAACTGACCACGCCGCCAAAGCCCTCCATCTGCTCCACCGCCACCTCGTAATCAGGGTGGCTGACCAGGCCGGGGTAAAACACCCGGCGCACCGCCGGATGCTTGGCCAGAAAATGGGCCACTTTATCGGCAGTCTGGTTCTGGCGCTGCACGCGCAGTTCCAGCGTTTTCAGGCCGCGGATCAGCAGGTACGCCGTATGCGGATCGCACACATCGCCAAACATTGCTTGAGTTTCTTTGATCGCGCCAATCATATAATCAGACCCAATTACCACCCCGGCCAAAATATCATTGTGGCCGCCCAGGTACTTGGTGGCCGAATGGATCACAAAATCCACCCCAAACTCCAGCGGGCGCTGGTTGATGGGCGTGGCAAAGGTGCTGTCGATCACCGTTTTGAGGTTGTGTTCTTGGGCAACGGCCACCAGTTTTTTCAAATCCAGCACGCGCAGGTAGGGGTTGGTGGGCGACTCTGACACAATCACCTTGGTGTTGGGCTGAATGGCGGCTTTTAGCGCCTCGTAATCGCCCATGGGCACCTGGGTGGCGGTAACGCCGTAACGGGCCAAAAAGTTGTTCACAAACTGGCGCGTGCGGCGATAACAATCGTCGGTCATCACTATGTGATCACCTGCCGCCAGCAAACTGAGCAGCGTAGACGTGACCGCCGCCATACCGCTGGAAAAGAGGCAGGCGGCCTCGCCGCTATCCAGATTGGCCAGCTTGGCTTCCGCTGCCGCCACGGTGGGGTTGCCGTAGCGGCCGTACTCTTCGCGCCCCTCGGCGTCGCCCCAAATTTTTGCTTCTTGGAAGTTGGCCAGGTCGGCCGTATTTTCAAAGGTAAAGGTGCTGCTCTGCATGATGGGCATGGTCAGGGCATGATGTGGTTTTACGCGGGCCTCGCCGGCGTGGACAACACGGGTACTTAATTGTTGGTGGGTCATAATCAAGCTCCTTGTTTTCTAAGGTGACATCCGTGCCCGTATCAAAAAAGGGTCTCTCGACAGATGAGAGACCCTTTAGAGCTTCAACAAAAAAGCCCCTTCCAGAGAAGAGGCTTATCAGCAACGTTGCGTCGCTCTCATCTTCCAGAAGTTTTCTTCTGCCGGAGTTGGCACCGAAAATTGGATAAATCCAATCAGGTTGCCGGGGTTTCATAGGGCCGGTCCCTCAACCCCTCTGGATGAGCACAGAGATGCACTGTTTATTTGGTAAAGACGCTCATTACTATAGCGCATTCCCCGGAATTTGTCAAGAGGTTTTTATAAAAATTCATTCGTTCTTGACATATTCATTTTGGCTCCTACAATACCTTCCTCAAGGAATAGAAAAATGTGCGCGATTGCGGCCCACCAGAAAACAATAGTGCGCCCCATCAAGGGCAGCGATGTAGCGGATATTTTACGGCTGCTTGATTCGGCGCGGCGCACCCATTTGCGACTTTCGCCGGATAGCTTAAAGGCCCGGCTCAACCATACGACCGGGTTTCTGGCCGAAGACCCGGTCGGCCTGCGGGGTTTTATGATGATTGATCCCCAGCCGCCCAATTCGGCGGTGATAATTGCCGCCGCGCTGCGCGATACCTGGAGCGTATCGGCCTATCTTGACGCGCTGCTCCCGCAAATCGAGCAAATTTCTCAAGACAGGAGCGCGCGCAACATCACCCATATTGGCTATGATGCCTGGCTGGCGGACGGCTTATGTGATCGCGGGTTCAAAAGCTGTGAATGGATTGTAAATTTCGAACGGCTGGATGGCTGGCCCCAAACAGTGGTGGATACGCCGGCTTTCATCCGCACCGCTCACCTGTATGACCTGCCGGCTATTTTGACCCTGGATGAACTGGCCTTTGACGCCTTGTGGCGCAAAACCAAGGTCAACTTCAGCGAAGCCCTGGCCCGGGCTGTTTCTTTTGTAGTAGCGGAAATGGACGGGCAAATTGTGGGCTACGAATGGTGCGAAATCTACCGCAAGCACGCTCACCTGGCCCGGCTGGCTGTGCATCCCCACTACCAGCAGCGCGGTATTGGGGCGCAACTGCTTTACCAGGCCATCATCGATTCGTTGAACCGGAACGTCAATTTAATCACCCTCAATACCCAGGAGCAGAATGTTCGCTCCCACGCCCTCTACCGGCGCTTTGGTTTTATCAAAACCGACCAGCGCGTGCCGGTTTTATGCAAGGACCTCTCGCCATCGTTATAGTTACGTCAGGTAATCTTCCCCAATCTATTCAATGTCGATGGGCGGTAATTCAACCCGCCCCACTTCGGCGGCATTTTGCGCCGGGTCGTACCAGATCAATAACGGCGTGTACCTCCCCGATGTTTTTTGGGGTAGAGTCAAATCATACACATCCGGCACCATCTCGCCGGGCCGCCAGGCGGTGGCGGGGTAGGCAAAATGCACGGGTACGGCATCTTCAATCGCCACCGGCTCGCCCGTCTCATCGAGCAGCCGGGCCGATACTTTGAGGTTTGCGGCGATGGCAGCATCGGCCTGCCAGTAAAGTGTCAGCCGGACCGGAGCCGGGCCTTTACCGGTGTGCGGCGGGCGAGAAATTTGGTAGCCGGCCAGGGTAATTTCCGGTGTCGCTGGCTGATCAAGAGAAATCGCATCTGCGGGTAAGATTTCCACCGGCTCCCGGCGGACCCGGATCAGCGGGCCAACCGCGCCCAAATGCCATCGCTCCGGCGCGCCGGGCAGCTCGCGGGTGAGATACACGCTTTTCCCTTCCTCCAACAACATTTCAACTGTAGCCAGCCGTTCTCCTTCCCGGTCGGCGGCAATGGTTTGCAGTTCGGGCCGCCAGCCTTCGGTTTGCTGAAAGTAACGGAGCAGTGTCATTTCGCCCACAATCCCCACCATAGCCGGCGAGTCCGCCAGCGGCTGTTGCAGCATATCAACGCCGTAATCGTGAACCTGCCAGGTGTTGCGGGCGCTCAAAATCGGCAGCGCGGCCCGGATGTTTTGAAACAGCGCCAGGCCAAAAATAGCCAGAATGAGGCCGACCAGCAGCAGACGCACAACGCTATGCTTCATTCCCCGGCCAATCGCCAGTAAAAACATCGCGCCGATCCCGCTCCACACAGCCCAGATCAAAACATTGGGGATAAAAAACACTTCGATGTCGGTGACCCGGTAAATAAGGTTGAAGCCCAGGTAGGTGAAAAATGCTACACCGGTCAGGCTCAAAATCCTGTGCCGGCGGTGCCACAACAGGTAGAATAGCCCCACAAACCCCGGTATCAAGATGTAAAACTGGCTTTGCAGCAGATTCCAATAAAACACGGCATCACGCATATGGCCGAAGGGATTATCAAAAATAAAGGTGCCGTAGCCCCCGCTGCCAACGTGCCGCCAAAATCCGGCCCAGCTATTTTGATAAGTGCCGTCCAGCGAGCCGATGTGCCCCCGCAGCGGCAGGTAGAGGTAGAGCAGGAGCGGTACCAATCCCAGCATTGCACCCCATCCTAATCTTTTCCAGGAAAGTTGGTAGAAGGGCCGGTTGAGAAAAAGGTGGATCGCCAGCGCGGGGATGAGCAGCACCATCGTCCGGTGGTGGGCCAACGAAAGGCCGGTAAAAAAAGCCAGCAGGTAAAACCGGCGGGGAGCGGCGACGGGCGTAACCGGCCAAATCGCCAGCAGCAAGATCAGGCTGAGAAAAAAAGCGTTGAGGGTATAAACTTCGGCGATGGTGGCCTGTTGCCAGAAGACCGGGCCGCCGGCCAGCAGCAGCGCGCCGATAATAGCCCCGGTGTGGAGAACCCACGCAGGTGGTTTGGCGGAAAATGTGCCGGTTGGCGGCGTCCAGACGGGCCGGTGCAGAGGCCGAGCCGTGAGAATGGCCCAAATGAGCAGATACACCAACCCCACCGTGGCTGCGCCAAACATGGCGCTCATCAAATTAACGCGGTAGGCCACGTTGCCTACCGGCAGCAGGGTAAAAAGTTTGCCCAGCAGGGTGTAGAGCGGGTAACCGGTGGGGTGGGCAATACCCAATTGGTAAGTGACAAGTTGGAATTCCAGGCTGTCGTCAAAGAGCGTGACTACCGAGGGGGCCAGAGTGGCGGTATAGAAAACCAGGGCGATCAAAAAAAGCAGAATTGCGAGCAGGGGGGGAAGCCGCCGGTCAATTGATATTTGAGCGGACTCAAGGACTTCCTTTCCCTTTTGCGCTTTTGCCCCGGCGTGTTGCTGCGTTTCAACTCGTTTATCGTTATTCATTACCCCGCCCTATCCGAGTCTGAATTCACCGGGGGATTTCTTCCGACTCTATGGTAATTTCCGCTCGCCCGGTCATGCCGGGCTGTACTTCAAAATCACCACTGTTAAAATCAAAATAGACGGTAAACAGGGCAATATCGCCGTCTTTGGCCGTAGATTCCAGTTCAACCCGGTAAACCACTGCCGGAAGCGGCGTGTTGGGATAGGCTTTGAGATAAATATCGGCTTTGTCGCCCGGTTGAATATCGCCCAGATTGCGCTCGCTGAAATTGGTGGTGGCAAAGCGCAGCGGCTCGGTTTGGGCCAGGGTCACGGACGCGCTGCCGCTGGACATACCCGGCGAGGCGTTGAGCGCCGTAACCTCGCCATCCCATGGGGCAAAGAGTTGCGCTTTGGTCAGGTTGGCGCGGGCTTCGGCCACCTGGAGTTGCGATTCTTTTAGCCGGGCCTCGTTGGCGGCGATGGCTTCGGGGCGCAGGCCGGTTTGCAATTTATCCAGCCGATTTTGAGCCTGCACCACCTGCAACTCCGCCGAGGCGATTTGGGCCTCGGTGGCCGGTTTGGTGGCTTCGGTGTAGGCGGCGTTGGCCCGCTCGTAATTGATGGTAGCCTGCTGCAATTGCGCCGCTTGCGGACTCATGCCCACGCCGTCGGCATAGGCCACCGCATCATACGCTTCTTGCGCCTGGCGCAATTCAATTTCGCGCAAGCGCAGGTCGGCGGCGGCCTGGGTGATGGCTTCATCGGAGGGCAGGTTCAGCAGGCGCTCCAGTTCGGCCTGAGCGGCGGTGAGGCTGGCTTCAGCCTCGGCAATGTCGCCGGGCAGGGCGGGGGCGGACTCGTTGGCAATTTGCGCTTCCAGCGAGGCCAGGCTGGCTTCGGCGCGGGCCAGGGCGTTGCGCAGGTCGGTATCATCCATACGGGCGATCAGTTCCCCTTTTTTGACGCGCTGGCCGGGGACTACGTAAACCTCTTCGATGGTGCCGCTCACCCCGCTTACTTGAAACGTAAACGTTTGGGGCGGCAGGGGAAGTACCACCTGGCCGTCGGCCACAATGGTGGTTTGGTAAACCTGGATAGGCGTTGGCAGCGGGGTTGGCGTACCTTCGGGGGTGGGCGTGGGTTGTCCAAAATTGAAGCTGACGCCGCCGTTTTCGCCTCCACCCGAACATGCGGTAAACAGTGCCGTAACAAAAAGCATCAAAAAAAAATTTTTCATAGAGTTTGACCTGTTTGAGTTACAAAGGTGCAGGGTAGCAGGTAACAGGGTCGTAAATTTCACGATCCTAACTCTGCTACTCTGTTACTTTGCTACCTGCTACTTTTCCTCATCTTTCGGAAACCAGACCAGGCTGAGGTTAGAAACCGTATCTGACAATCGTTTGATCAGCCAGGCAAAGATACCCGACATCATAACGAAAATGGCAATATTGGCAATCGGCGGCAGGTTCATTTGTTGCGCGCCCTGGATAAAAAGATAGATCAGCGCGCCAAAGAGAGCGACAATGCCGAAAACCAGCGCGATGATGAGCAAAATCACTTTCCAAAGCGGTGGGCGTTTGGCCGATTTTAGTGTGGAGTTCTGTTGGTTCATTATAATAATGCCGAATTGATAATTTTACTGAAAATTGAGCCTAATCATAATCTCATGGTTGCTGTTTTGGCAAGAAAGCAGGGGGCAAAAAGATGATCTGCAACTTTTTTGCTCTTGGTGCGTAAAGTAGATTACAAGTTAGGTCCTAACAGAAAATTGGCTGTCGCACAGGTTTGAAACCCAAATTTGCAACCCGGAAAAACTTCCCAAAAAACTGAAATTTGCCTGTTTGTTGGCGGGGCAGGCGCTGTTTATGAGAGGTGAATAAAAAGTGTATTGACAAAAGATTGTTTTACGGTATAATAATTACGTGTAATTCAATAACAAAAAATCAATTAACAATACATACATAGTATCCATAAATGGAGGCAACAAAATGGCAACAAAGAAAGATGAAAAAGAAAATGTGGTAGACGAAGCAGCCGTGGAAGAAAAAGTTGAATCTGCCAGCGAGGAAGCAGCCGAAAAAGCAAGAACGTCGGGCGAGAAGGTGGGGGAAGGCATTGACTCCGCCGGCGAAAAATTGTCCGAAAGCGCGCGCACGGCCAGCAAAACCCTCAATGAGGCGTTCAAGCAGGTGGAAGGCATTGGCAAAGCTCTGGGCAGCGCGCTGCAAGATCGCGCCAATGTGGTGATGGTGCGCGTGAACAACGAGAGCCTGCAATACCTGGATATGCTGGTTGAGGCCGACATCACCAAGAGCCGTTCCGAAAGCGCCGCCTTTCTCATCAACGAAGGCATCAAGGCGAACGAACCGCTCTTCAACAAAATCCGCGACATCACCGACCAAATTTCGGCGCTCCGCGCGCAACTGCGGGAATCGGTTGACGTAGAAGAATGAATGAAAGTGATGAGTGACGAGTGATGAGTGTGTCACTTCTCATTACCCAACAGGGCAAGGCATCGTGTCTTGCCCTGTTTTTTATTGCGCCAGATTTATCGATTCCAGATGCAGCCGGCCAATGTCTTCCAACTTTACCGGCGGGTCGCTTTCCGGCGTCCAGAAAAAGCGGGCGCTCTGAAAATCTTGCGCCAGCCGGCCCTGCCATAAAAAGGGTTCGCTGATGGGGTAGCCAAATCTTACGCTGCCGCCGTGGGTATCAAAATAGGTCAAAAAATCACCGCTGAGGGTGTGACCGGATTGGGGGTAGTAGCGGCGGACCGCGTCGTTGGCTGCCGGAACGTGGCCGGCGGGAATCGGCGGGCGACGGCGGCGCAGCAGATCGCCCAGCCAGCCGGCGGTCACCCGATAGGCCGGCTCGTTTTCGGGGTGATACTCCAGCCTGGCTTTTTCAAAGTATTGGACGCGCCAGCCGTCCACAATTATTTCTGCGGTGAGCGGCAGGCCAAAACTATCCATGCCGCCATAGGCTTCAAAAAAACGCAAAAAATCCCCTTCAACCGTTTGGCCGGTTTCGGGAAAATATCGCGCGGCGGTTTCCGGCGTGGAAGAGGCCGCCGGCTGTTTTTGACAGGCCGCCTGTTTTTGACAGGCCGCTGTCAGCAAAAACAGGCTGAGGAGAAAAAGCAGCACGTAGCGCATGGGGTAAAGACAGGCGGGCAGGGTTGAATCCTGCCCACCCGTTGTCAAAATATGCTTACCAGCCGCGTTCGGCCAGCATCTCCGCTTCAGGAATACTGCCCACGTTGATGCCTACCATCGGCTCGCCCAAATCTTTGCTGACTTCGGCCAGAATGTCGGGGTCCTTGTAGTGGGTCACGGCTTCGACAATGGCTTTGGCTCGTTTGGCCGGATTGCCGCTCTTGAAGATACCGCTGCCCACGAACACGCCATCCACGCCAAGCTGCATCATCATGGCGGCATCGGCCGGGGTGGCTACGCCCCCGGCGGCAAAATTGACCACCGGCAGCCGGCCCAGTTGCTTGGTTTCTTTCACCAGGTCATACGGCGCGCCGATCTCTTTGGCGTAGGTCATCAACTCTTCATCCGGCATATTTTGCAGCCGTCGGATATCGCCCAGCACATTTCGGGCGTGGCGCACGGCCTCCACCACATCGCCGGTTCCGGCTTCGCCCTTGGTGCGGATCATGGCCGCGCCTTCGCCAATGCGGCGCAGCGCCTCGCCCAGGTTGCGGCAGCCGCAGACAAAGGGCACTTTAAAATTGTGTTTGTTGATGTGGTAGGTTTCGTCGGCGGGGGTCAGCACTTCACTCTCGTCGATGTAATCGATGCCGATGGCTTCCAGAATCTGGGCCTCGACAAAGTGGCCGATGCGGGCTTTGGCCATCACCGGGATCGATACCGACTCCATGATCCGTTTGACCAGGCCGGGGTCGCTCATCCGGGCCACGCCGCCATCGACGCGAATATCGGCGGGCACGCGTTCCAGCGCCATCACCGCGCAGGCGCCGGCTTCTTCGGCAATTTGGGCGTGTTCGGGCGTGACCACATCCATGATCACGCCGCCTTTGAGCATCTGGGCCAGCCCAACTTTTACGCGCCAGGTGCCCTTTTCTTCTTGATTATTTTGCTTTTTTCCATTCGATGTTGCCATTTTTTCACTCCTTATTTCCAGAGCAGGGGAATTTCTCCACCTGCGTGTATTATAAATCCGCCAATTTGCTTTGGGCGATGGGATGGTCGGGATGAACCTCGACCACTTTTTTGTAGATGGCGGTCGCTTCATCGGTTTGCCCCTCTTGTTCCAGCGTCGCCGCGGCCACGCACGCTTCATCGGGCTTCATCGCCTCGGGCGTCATTTTACCGCCCAAGATGTAACAAAAAGCTTTGTAACCCACCTTGGGGCCGTCTTTGACCACCAATGTTTTGATTTTGTCTACGGTTTCAGCTTGATTTAGTTCCCCTTCCACCCGTTTCAACTCCGTATAGGATGCCACAGGGCTGTAAGGTTTTCGAGCCATAATCCACCTCCTTGATTCAATTTGGATGTTGTTTGAGTGATGAGAGTGAATGACTTCTCACTCGTTACTCGTCACTTCTCACTTTTTTAATTCAAATATTTGCGGCTGCATTCGTTAGCCGTTTGCAGTACCAGGTCGATGTCGGCGGCGTCGATGCCGTAGTGCGTAACCAGCCGAACAGGTGGCTCATACGGCGTAACGATGATACCCTTTTGGGCCATGAACGGCGCAAATTTGTCTACCAATTCCTCCACCGGCATTACAAACACCATATTGGTTGGGGCGCTGTTTGATTTAACAGCAAAGCCGGGAATAGCTGCCAATCCTTCGGCCAGCCGTTGGGCATTTTGATGATCTTCGTCCAGCCGGTCCACCATTTCTGTGAGCGCGATAATTCCCGCCGCCGCCAGTATGCCGGCCTGCCGCATCCCTCCACCCACCATTTTGCGCCAGCGCCGGGCGGTATGAATGAAATCCGCCGGCCCGCACAATACCGACCCCACCGGCGCGGCCAGCCCTTTAGACAGGCACACCGAAATAGAGTCGAACGGCGCGGCAATCTCTTTCACATCAACCCCCAGTTTGACCGCCGCGTTGAAAATCCGCGCGCCGTCCAGGTGCAGGGCCAGGGCGTGCTGCCGGGCCAGGCGGCCGGCTTCGGCCAGGTAATCCAGCGGAAGCACCTTGCCGTCTTTAGTGTTTTCCAGGCACAGCAGCCGGGTGCGGGCAAAGTGGTAATCATCAGGTTTGATCGCGTCTTCTACTTTACTCAGGTCCAGCGTGCCGTCCGGCTCCAGCTCCAGTGGCTGGGGCTGGATGCTGCCCAGCACCGCCGCCCCGCCGGCCTCGTAGCGGTAGGTGTGAGCCGTTTGCCCCACAATGTACTCGTCGCCGCGGTCGCAGTGGCTCATCACCGCCAGTAAATTGCCCTGCGTGCCGCTGGATACAAACAGGGCGGCTGCCGTACCCAATTTTTCGGCAGCCAGCGCTTCCAGTTTGTTGACGGTAGGGTCTTCGCCGTACACATCATCGCCCACTTCGGCTTCGGCCATAGCCCGGCGCATGGCGGGGCTGGGCAGGGTGACGGTATCGCTGCGTAAATCGATTTTTTTCATAACAATTCTGTGATCCTTTGTTGTTAGATAAATTAATTCAGCAGCATACTCCGTAATTTCTCAAGTGACAAATTATTGTCATTCATCATCGTTTCCTTTTTCCCGGCCACCTGCTTTCTCGTTTCCAAAATAACTTTCAAAACGTTGCCATGGCAGTCGTACTTCGCTGTTTTTGAAATGGGCCAAACCGGCTTCATCAATGGTTTCTATTTCAAAAACTCCACTTCCCAAACGCTCGTCCGGTTCCACGTCGGGCCGCAAGCGAACTTTGGTACCGGGATAAAACGCGGGCCGGGCTTTGCCGGTCATTGTTTCGATGTTGATTTCCACCACGGTGATGCCCTTGGCTTCGGCCGGCCGCATAGGGCGGTAATGCCGGCCCGGCGCGTATTTGTCTAACAGCGCTTGCAGGGTGTCAAACTTTTGCGCTGTATCGTCCAGCAGACGCGCCCGGCCAAAAACAATCACGCTGGCGTAGTGCGTGCTGTGCGGTTCGGGCTTGTTGCTGTGTATGGTGCCGTAATGCTCGTCCACTTCAAAACAGACCTGCGGGTTGGCCTTGAGCATGTCCAGCTTGCGGCCCTCATCGGCGCAGTGAAAATAAATAGCGCCATTGTGATACACGTAGTTGAGCGGTACCACGTAGGGTAGATTATCTACGGCCAGCCCCAGCCGGCCTACCTCGGCCCGCCGGAGGATTTTTTCAACCAGGGTTTTGTCAGTGATTTCCCGATCCTCACGCCGGAGGGTGGTGGGGTGGATTGACATCGATTTTCCTCACAAAATATGCATCGGCTGGTAATTGGCCGGTTGGTTCGATTTGGCGTGCCGCGCCGTCAACTCTTTCCAGGCTTTGCCCAGGCGGCGAATACCCTCTTCGATGGCGTCCGGCGGCTGCGTCACAAAACTGAGCCGCAGCGTGTGGCTAAAACCCCCGCTGGCCGAAAAAACCGAGCCAACCGCAAAGGCCACATTGTAGTTGATGGCCGTCAGATACAGGTCGGTGGCGCTGGGGCCGTGGGCGGGCATTTTGACCCACAAATACATGCCGCCGTCCGGGCACTGCCAGCGTGCTTCGGCGGGAAAATGTCGGGCGACGGCGGCCAGCATGGCGTCGCGCCGCTGTTGATAAGCGCGGCGCACGCGGTCAAGATGATGGGCTAAATGGCCGCTTTCCAAATAGGCGTGCAGCGCGCGCTGGTTCAGGGGAGAGGTCAGGAGATCGGTGGTTTGTTTGGCGGCGATAAAGCGCCGGTGCAGATACGCCGGCACTACCAGAAACCCCACCCGAATGCCGGGCACCAGAATTTTACTAAAACTGCTGGCCAAAAAGACAAGATCGGCGGAATCCAGGCTTTTTAGGGTTGGCAGGGGCTTGCCCTCGTACCGGAGTTCTTCGTAAATAATATCTTCTAAAATGGGGATACCGTAGCGGTTGGCGATTTCCAACAGCGCCCGGCGTCGTTCCAGCGACATAGTTGTGCCGGTGGGGTTCTGAAAGGTGGGGGTCAGGTAAATGAGCCGGGGCCGGTAGCGCAGGATCACCTGTTCCAATCGCTCTACTTGCAGGCCCTCGTTATCCAGGGGAATGGTGGCCGGCGTAATACGCCGGGTTGACACCAGATCCAGCAGGCCCAGGTAACAGGGGTCTTCCACCACCATCACGCTGTTCTCGCCCCGCGTCAGCACATTCAGGGTCATATCCAGCGCCTGCTGGCAGCCGGCGGTGATCAAAATATTATCGCTGTTGACCGTGATATTTTGTTGGCGGAGATATTGAGCGATGGTTTCCCGCAGGGGCGGATAACCGGCGGCTTCTTCGTATTGCAGGGCCGTGGCCCCGTCTCGCCGCAACACATCATTGAGCGCCCGCCGAAATTCATTGACCGGCAGAAATTCGTTGGCCGGGGTGCCGTTGGCAAAGGAGATCACCCCGGGATGTTGGGCCAGCCGCATCATTTCGGCCAGCATCTGGCTGGGGCTCCACTGCCGGGGCGCGTTGACCGGCCCCTGCCAGTGCGCCGGGTAATCTATGTCTGACCGAATGGCCGGGGTGTCAGGATTGTAGGTGACAAAGGTGCCGCTGCCCACCCGACTCTCGACCCAACCTTCTGTTTCCAGTTCGGCGTAGGCATTGACCACCGTGATCCGGTTCACGCCGAGTTCTTTGGCCAGCGCGCGGCTGGCGGGCAGCCGCGTATCGGGTAACAAATCTCCTTGCTCTATTTTTTGGCGCAATTGCTCGGCCACTTGCAAATAAAGCGGCTGATTGCTTTGGCGGGTTAAATGAATGAACATATTTTCCTCTAACGGCCTGATTGGATTGATTATACCATACCAATTGCTGTTTTTGTAGGGCCAATTTTAATGATGTAAGCAGTCCAATTTGATTTTTTAATGGCGGTAGGATTTTTGTGCCTTCGGTAGTTCAGGCGTTATGTTGCCGGGCAGCAAACAACACGGCAATGATCGTCATTGCATCCCGAATTTCGCCGCTGAGAACCATTTGCAGAACCTCGGCAAAGGGCAGCGCAGCCACTTCGATAAATTCCGTTTCATCAGGTGGAGCCTGGGCGGGAGTCAGCGCCCGGCCCACGTAAAGGTAGGCGGTTTCTTCACAAACCGATTTGGAACTGTAAAACGTATTGATCCAGGTCAATTTGCCCGCCCGGTAGCCAATTTCCTCCGCCAGTTCCCGCTGCGCCGCTTCCTCGGGAATTTCGCCGGCGTGAATCCCGCCGGTGGGCATTTCCCAGCGGTGGTTTTCTTGCTGCACGTAACGGTACTGGCGCACCATCATGACGTGCTCGTCATCCACAAAGGGCAGCACGCCCACGCATTCGCCCAACTCGCACACGCCGTAAATACTGGTCTTTTGATTGGGCAATTCAACCTGATCTTCGCGCACGGAAATCCAGTTGTTTTGGTACACCTGCCGCGTGCTGAGCGTCTTCCATGGTTTGAGCGTCATCATCTACCTCCGTCTGATAATTCCGGCTATTACACACGATAACGGATCAATTGTCAAACAAAAAAGCCTCCCGCAAGGGGAGGCTTTTGGAAAGTTTTTTTATGATGGGATCAGGGTAATTTGCCCAGGGTCGTTACCAGTTTGCTGATGGCCTGGTTGGCCGACTCTTGATCACCGGCGGCATCTTGCATGCAATGCAGAGCATAATCTTCAACCAGCAGCAGCGAAATAGTATGCGCCGCGCCGCGAATGGCCGCTAATTGCGTCAAAATATCCTGGCAATCCCGGCCTTCGTCCAGCATCCGGTGAACGCCACGCACCTGGCCTTCCAGGCGCTGTAAACGTTGTTGTAGATTTTTTCGCAATTCTGGGGGGAAATCATTACTCATAATTTTCCGATACCTGTTGTTTTAGAAAAGGGCGCACGGCCCTTGGAATTAAATACTTCAACCCACCGGGCCGCAGGCGGCTGCCGATGCGCCGGCAGACCCCAACGAGCCAAAATTTTCGGACGAGCTGCTTGACCCCATCGAGCCAAACACGGAAAACGCTTTTTCGGCGTGATGGCTGCCGCAGTTGGGGCAGGTCAACTCGATTTTAGCATTGAGGGATCGGACAAATTTTTCATACTTTTCATCACAATCCTGACAAACATATTCGTAAATTGGCATGCTGCTTACCTCTTACTTGATTTCAAGAACGATTTCTAAGGGTTTAATTGACTTGTTTCGAGAAGGGACTCCACGTGTTCAACCACCGGGCCAGGCCGGATGATCCCGGCCTGGCTGTAAACCGCCTGGCCGGCACCGTCAACCAGAACGAGGGTGGGCAGGCCGCGAACGTTGTAATAGCTGGCTGCCGCGCGTCCCACCTCGCTCATTACATCCAGGCGGATCACCTTGGCTTTGCCGGCCAACCGCTTTTCCAGCCCATCAACGATGGGCTTGGCCACCAGGCAGGTGCTTCAAAAGTTGGAGTAAAATTCAACCACTACCGGCTGCCCGGTAATTAATTGCTCATTCAGCGCCTGGATATCATCAATGCCTTCGGTGGGACGGGTGCGCAACAACAAAAAGGCTGCTGCCAGCCCCAGAATAAAGGCCAGCAGCACCCAGTTTAAACGAACCCACTCAATCAGACCCAACATTAGCTGGCCACGGGTTCCAGAATGGCGTCAATTCGCTGTTGAATGGCCGGTTTAGGGGCCGCGCCCACCATCCGGTCCACAATTTCGCCGTCTTTCACAAAGAGCATGGTGGGGATACCCTGCACGCCATATTGGATGGCATGCTGCGGATTTTCGTCGGTGTTAACTTTGGCCACCACCAGCTTGCCGTCATACTCTTTGGATATTTCATCTAAAATTGGCGCAACCATGCGGCAGGGGCCGCACCACGGTGCCCAGAAATCTACCACCACGGGTACGGAAGATTTCATGATTTTCGCGTCAAATTCGGCATCTGTTACATGGATCGGTTCAGACATTATTACTATTCTCCTTATATGAACTTATGGACAAGTTTTTGACATTTTATATACCCCTGGGGGGTATCGGCCAATATTATAGATAAAGTTGGGAAGGTTGTCAAATAATTATCCTGAATTTAGGTGTCTATGCTATAGACGAGGTTTTTGAAAGTTTTCTTACCTTTTGAATTACGGATCGGGTATTTTTGACACCCTTCTGTTCTGAGGGTAAAGTATTGGCTTGCCGAAAGTCAAAATAATTATTGGGATAAAACATGACCATCAAACTTTTAGCAACCGATCTGGACGGCACGCTGGTGGCCGACCTGCATACCATTTCCCCCCGCACCCGGGCCGCCATCAAGGCCGCTGCCGCGCAAGGCGTGGTAGTGACCATTGCCACCGGGCGGGAATATGAAATTACTCATAAATTTGTTGAATCCTTGAAGCTGAGCGGTCCTATTATTTGCCACCAGGGGGCGATAATTCAGGATGCCCAAACCGGGCAGTTAATTGCCATCCAGACCTTGCCCCTGACTGAAACACACCAACTGATCGATCTGGTCCGCTCGATGGATTTATCGATGAGCCTGCATTTTGCCGGTCGAGCCTATACCGAGCGCCCCACAACCCAGAGTGAAACGTTTTTTGCCAATATCGGCGCAACGGTAAACCGGGTGGATGATTTGAAGCAGATTGCTGGCCAGGAACCGATCAAAGCCATCATTTTCCATCCTGAAGCAGACGGAGAAACCATTTTGGGCCAATTACAGGCCAAATTCAACGGTTCTTTGAATGTGTTTCGCTCGCTGGAGATATTGATTGAAGTGACCCGGCCTGATGTATCTAAAGGGCACGCGCTGGCTACCCTGGCCGGCCATTACGGCATTGCCCAAAGCGAGGTGATGGCCATTGGGGATCAGGATAACGACGTGGCAATGATTGCCTGGGCCGGCATAGGCGTGGCTATGGGCGATGCCAGCCCCCGTGCCCAGGCCGCCGCCGATCATATTGCCCCCACGCTGGCCGAAGACGGCGCGGCCTGGGCCATAGAAAAATTTATTTTGGAGCAGTCATGACCGAGATTTTGCCCGCAACTTCGTCCCAAGCCATCCGGCAGGCC
Organism: uncultured Caldilineaceae bacterium; assembly: GCA_964612485.1. Taxonomy (GTDB): domain Bacteria; phylum Chloroflexota; class Anaerolineae; order 4572-78; family J111; genus JAFGNV01. The sequence goes on along the minus strand of CAZTFF010000019.1, from coordinate 10,685 downwards.
GTCCGCCTGCTGCGGGAAGGCGAGGTGGTGGCCTTTCCTACCGATACGGTATACGGCGTGGGAGCCATGGCCTTTGAGCCGTTTGCCGTGCGCCAGATTTTTGAGATCAAACAACGCCCGGCGGATAAATCGCTGCCGGTGTTCATTTATCAAATTGACGATCTGAATTTGGTGGCGCGGGATGTGCCGGACGCCGCCTGGCGGTTTTTGCAGCATTTCTGGCCCGGCGCGCTGACGGTGGTGCTGCCCAAAAATTCGGCGGTGCCGGATATTGTGACCGGCGGGCAGGAGACGATTGCGGTACGCATCCCCGATCATCCGGCGAGTTTGGAGTTGGTGATCAAAGCGGGGCGCCCGCTGGCCGTGACCAGCGCCAATTTATCAGGGCAGCCCACGCCCGATACGGCCCCAGACGTAGCCCAACAGTTGGGCGAAAATCTGCCGCTGGTGCTGGACGGCGGCCCCAGTTCCGGCGGCCAACCTTCCACCATTGTTGATTTGAGCAGCTCGCCGCCCCGTATTTTGCGCCAGGGGCCGTTGAGTGTAGCGAAACTTCAGGCTTTTTTGCCCGATCTTGAGTCTTAATCCGTCAAAAAGACCGGCAATTCATCCGACGGGGTATCCAACTTTTTCCTGGCCGGTTTAAGCCAGGTGAACCAGATAGAGCCGCCGATCAGGCCCAGGGCCAGAATGGCCCAGAGAACGGCCCACACTACCGCCGGGATAAAGGTCAACTCGGCCATCGCTTTTGCGTCGTTTTCCGGGGCGTTGAAAAAATTGGTCGAGATGCCGATCAGGCCAACGAGATCGGAAAAGGCAATGAGGATGGACTGGATGGCAATGAAATGGATCAAAAAAACGATCCAGCCCGGCGCGGCTTTGATCGACACCCACAGGAAAAGGCCGCCAAAGATAAAGCCGCTGAGCGTGGTCAGCAGCCCGCTAAAAATATACCCGCCAAAGATGCTGGGCGCGCCGTATCGCAGCGAAAGCAGCACCATGCCCCCGCCAATAATGCCCAGCGCAATCCGGCTCCAGCGATGGCTGCGGCCCAACAAAATCAGCAGCGAGCCAAACAGGGCGCTCCCTAAATAGCCGGCGGGGATCACCACAAAGCGCCAGCCGCCGGCAGTGTGGGCCAGCCCGGCCCCGTTGGGATGCACTACAAAGTTCAAAAAATCGCCGCCGGTCAGCAGCGCGGCCAGGCCGTGCCCCAACTCATGCACAATCGTCAGCAGCAGGCGGAAGGGGTAGTTGAGCCAGCCGATCCACGGCAGAATAGCGATCAACAAACTTACCGCCCCGGCCAGTCCGATCAGGCTGAGAGTTTCCCGGCCGGTGAAATTATCCCGGTGCGAGGGACTGAAAAAGTTTTGCATCGAACGCATTTTACAACCTGTCTAATAATTTTTGTTTTTGGGCTTCAAATTCCTCTTCGGTGATCACGCCTTGCTCTCGCAATTTGCCCAACTCTTGCAAGGCTTTGAACACGTCTTTGCCGGTGTCTTCCTGATCTTTTAAGTCCGACACAAAATCTTTGCCTTTTTCAAAGGCATCCGCATAGGCCGCTTTGGCCGAGTCGATATCGACATCCAGAAAACCGTCGCCGCTTTCCAGATGGCTGATGACTACGTGCCCCACCGCATACGTGGACGCGCCCGACAGCGCCGACATCGACAGGCCGCCCAGCACCGTGCCCACGCCGGGAATGGCTTTGATCAGGCTGGAGCCGATTTTGGCAAAGGTACTGCCGGTGAGGGCCGAAACAAACGCTTTGCCCTGCGATTGCGAGAAATCCACCTCGTACAGGTCGGCCAGTTGTTTGAGCATATCAATCTGAATGGCGGTGACAGCGGCCAGATCAAACAGCGGCACCGGGATCAGCCCCGCGCCCAAAGACCAGATCACGTGACTGCGGACAATTTTATCGGCAATTTTTCTATCGGCCATAATTTTTTTTCCTCTCTTTGATTAAGAATGAGGAACTGCCCGGCAAAATCGTATGTTGTGTTAGGAGGCCCGCGCGGCTCCCAGAGGCAGGGAAGCGGGAACACGCGCCGCCGTTGACGATTTACCGGGCAATTCCATTAGGTTTGAACCACCAGCACCCCTGCCCCGTTAATCTCACTACGTTTGAGGTGCTGTAAAGTTTCATTGGCCTGGGCCAGCTCAAACGTTTCTACTTCTGTTTTGACCGGCACCTCGGCGGCCACTTGCAAGAAATCAATCGCATCCTGCCGGGTGCTGTTGGCCACGCTCTGAATGGTGCGCTCGTGCCACAGTAAATGATAGGGCATTTTGGGAACCGGACTCATGTGGATGCCGCCCAGGGCCAGGGTACCGCCCCGGTCCAACACGCGCAGGGCTTCGGGCACAATCCAGCCGGCGGGAGCAAAGATAATGCTGCTGTCCAGCCGCGCGCCGGGGTCGTCTTCAGCGCCGCCGGTCCAGGCCGCGCCCAGCGAGCGGGCCAACTCGCGGTGGTGCTGACCGCGGGTGAAGACAAACACCTCGCAATCCCAATGGCGCGCAATCTGAATGATGATGTGGGCCGACGCGCCAAAGCCGTACAGCCCCAGTTTTTGGCCCGGTTCCACGCGACTCAACCGCAGCGAACGGTAGCCCACCACGCCCGCGCACAGCAGCGGCGCGGCCTCCACATCGCTGAATGTATCGGGGATAGGGTAGGCGAAATTTTCGTTGATCACCGTGTATTCGGCGAAACCGCCGTTGGCGTGCAGGCCGGTAAAGCGAATGTTTTGACACAGGTTTTCCCGGCCGGCCCGACAGTAGCGGCAGTGGCCGCACGTTTCGTTGAGCCACGGCACGCCCAGTCGGTCGCCCAGCTTGTGTTGGGTCACGTCTTCGCCCAGCGCGTCAACCACCCCCACAATTTCGTGGCCGGGGATAATGGGCTGATGGGGTAGATCCAACTCGCCTTCCACAATATGCAGGTCGGTGTGGCAGACGCCGCAGGCATGGATTTTGAGACGCACCTGTTTTGGCCCGGGCCGGGGCGTCTCCAGTTCAACCGCTTGAAGGGGAGCGGTTTCAACGGCTGCCGGTTGTTGGAGTTGCATGGCTTTCATGGCTGGCCTCGTTGAAAACTATCGTCAGTTTTAGCATAGCAGATACACAGTCCTACGTCACCTATCAAAAGTCAGGTTGTAGGCGAGCGGCGTGTATATTCATCTTGCCAGAAAAGAAGGGGTTTGCCAAGTTTTGAAAACTCAGAGTAGCAAGGTAGCAGGATTGTCACTTTGTTACCCTCCTACCCTGCTACCTTGTTTAATAACCACGTCCGATGCCGCGATAGGTGAAGCCGTGTTCATTCATCAACACCGGCTCGTAAAGATTGCGGCCATCGATGAAAATGGGCTGCTTCATCAGCGATTTGATCCTGGCCATGTCCAGGTGTTTGAACTCGTTCCATTCGGTCAGCAGGATGACGGCATCGCAATCTTTAGCCAGATCGTAGGGGTCTTGGGCCGGTTGGAGCTTGGGCAGCATTTTGGCGGTCACCTCCATCGCAACCGGATCGTAGCCTTTGATGGTGGCGCCTTCGTGCGCCAGCAGGCGGCCAATTTCCAGCGCCGGGGCTTCGCGGATGTCGTCGGTGTTGGGTTTGAAGGCCAATCCCAGCAGGCCAATGGTTTTGCCGTTCATTTGCCGCCCCAACAACCCCCGCAATTTTTGAATCACCAGGCCGCGCTGATACTTGTTAATATCCATCACCGATTTTAACAGTTGGGGATGGGTGCCGTGCGTGGTGGCCATATGGGCCAGCGCCTGCACATCTTTGGGGAAACAGGAGCCGCCATAGCCTACACCGGCATCCAAAAAATAGTGGCCGATGCGTTTGTCGTAGCCCATGCCGGTAGCCACTTCTTTGACATCGGCCCCCAACTGCTCGCAAATATTGGCGATTTCGTTGATAAAGGAAATACGGGTGGCCAGAAAGGCGTTGGAGGCATATTTTATCATCTCCGCCGTGCGTAAATCGGTGACAATGATGGGAGCGCGAAGGCCCAGGTAAAGCTCGGCCACTTTGTTGGCGGCTACCTTATCCAGCGATCCCAACACAACCCGGTCGGGGCCGGTAAAATCAAGAATAGCCGAGCCTTCCCGCAAAAATTCCGGGTTGGAAACAACCCAGAAGTCAATCGACTCCGGTTGGTTTTCCCGAATGATGTCCGCCACCCAGTCGCCCGTGCCTACGGGGACCGTACTTTTGTTGATAATGATGAGTGGGTGCTGCATGGTTTTGGCAATGGTTTCGGCGGTTTGGCCCACATATTTCAGATCGGCCTCGCCATCCACGCCGGAGGGAGTGCCCACGGCGATGAACACAAACTCGGCGTCGGCCAGCGCCTCGGCGTAATCGGTGGTAAACGCCAGCCGGTTGGCCTGCACGTTGCGGTGGATCATCTCTTCCAGGCCCGGCTCAAAAATGGGCGATTTACCGTCGTGCAGCATTTTGATCTTTTTCTCGTCGATATCTAAACAGCAGACCTTGTTGCCCAGATCGGCAAAGCAGGTGCCGGTAACCAATCCCACGTAACCGGTTCCAATCACAGTGATGTTGCGCATTATTTTGCTCCTCGCGTCTCAGTCAATAATTTAAGTTATTATAAAAATTAAAAAACCACCCAACAGCCTAACGCGAATAGCTGTGAATTTCGTGGAAAATGTATGAGAATTTGGTTAGAATCGTTAACCTTGCATCATCAAGCGGGCGGCCCGTCGTCCGATTTCAACCGCGTAGTTGGTGCCGCGATCCCACGGGTACACCTGGCTCATACTGGCCCAATAAAGGCCGGAGAGGGGTGTTTGCAGCGGCGGAATATTGGCGCTGTGGTTAAGGGGGGGCACCGGTTGGGCGTAGGGCTCTTTAAAGAGCCAACTGGCCCGCACCCAATCCGGTTTGAAGTTGGGGTTGAATTTGGTGAGGGTGGGTAAAAAGAGGTCCAGCAATTCCTGCCGGCTCATCGAAAAATAGGCGTGATCCGGCTCCAGGTAATCGCCGCAGTAAATAATATGATCGCCGCCGTAATGTTGGGGGCTGATATAATTGGTGTGTTCAACCAGGGCCAAAAAAGGCAGGTCGGGGCTTTTGGGCAGGTTGATCCAGTAATGCTCGTCGGTGAGGCTGTGTTTCAGGGCCAAAACCAGCACCACGGCCCCCATCGACTTTAATTTTTTGAGGCCGGTCAGGTAATCTTGCGGCAAATCCGGCACCAGTTTGCGGAGCAAGCCGGGCGAGGTGGTGCTGAGGACTTGATCAAACGTGGGGGCGCCGCCGGTTGTTTCAACCTGTAAGGTTCCATCCGGCTGGGGCGCAACTTTTTGCACCGGCGTATCGAACTTTACCTCAACGCCCAAATTTTTGATGTAGTCGCACAGCGCGTCGTTGAGGGCCTGGAAACCGCCTTCAAAATAGCCCAGGCTCACGCTGCGTTTGTGCAGGCGCGCCCACATCCAGGCCATATTGACTTCTTTGTGGTATTTGCCAAATTTGCCGACCAGCAGCGGCTCCCAGACTACTTTGTACATTTCTTCGCCCATATATTTGACAATCCAGTCGTGGGCCGTCACCTGTTCCAGCGCCCGCCAGTTTTTGGTGAGGCGCAGGTACACGCCGCTCAGGGCGTATCGCATTTTGGAGATGAGGGAAACCGGGAGCAGCAGGTTTTTCCACAGCGGGGTGGCCGGATAGAGTTTGCCGTCGATGTATAGCGAGGTGACGGGGGTGGGAAAAAACATTTTGTCCCGCCGGCCGATTTCATCAATCAGATTGATGATGTCGGTATCGGAGGTGAACCAGTGGTGGTAGAAGCGTTCCAGTTCCCACGCCCACCGGGGGTCTTTGAAGCCTGAGGCCAGCCCGCCGGGGCGGCTGTTGGCCTCGAAAATGGTTACGTTGTGGCCGGCTTTGGCAAAATCCAGGGCCGCGCTCAATCCGGCAATGCCGGCCCCGATGATGGCAACGTTCATAAAAAACCTCGCGTTGGTAAAAACTTCTACACAGAGATTCTCAGAGAAGGCACAGAACGCGCAGGGTTTTTTTAGGGTTTACCGCAACCCTTCTCTGTAGCTCTGTGTTCCTTTTGAAAAAAGGCCCTTCGTGTATCTCTGTGAAATTTAAAATCTTACTGCGGCGTAGACTTGCTGACGGATGGACGGGGTGGGGCCAGCGGGCGGCCGTCATCGTCCGGTGGCCCTGCCGGCGGGTCAATATTTTCGTCGATGTGTTCTTTTGCTTCGGCGGCTTTGTCCAGGTCGGTCCAGCTCAACCCTTCGCGGAGCATGTAATAGAAGCCCAATACCGTAATGGGCAGCCACAGCGCGGCATGGAGCACCAGCGTGTAAGCCGCCGCAACGGTAGGCGCAATGCCAAACACTTTCAACACTTCGATGCCCGGCGTGTCGAACGTGCCCACATAGCCCGGCGCCGAAGGCAGGGTGGTGGCTAAATTGACTACGCCGTTCATCAGCATCAACACAAAAAAGCTTACGGTGAAATCAAAGGCGTACATCACAAACCAATATTTCACCGTTTCCAGCAGCCACACCACCACCGACGTGAGAAAAACCATCAGGATGTCTTTTAAGCTGGACAGGCTGCTCAACCCTTCCATAAATCTGTCGGCCACGGCCAGCAGTTTGGGCTGGAGTGTTTCGGGCAGAAAGCGGGTAAAGGCCCAGTGGTACAGGCGGCGGCTGGTTTGGGGGCGGGCGGCCATCACCAAAAATACAATCAGCGCGCCAAAAAAGGCGATACTGGCAAAGATCACCGTCTGGCGCAGCCAATCCGGCAGACCGGGCACCAGGGGCAGCCCGATGAAAACAAAGATCAGCATCACCAGGCCATCAAAAATGCGCTCCACCAGAATGGTGGCGATGCTGGCGCTCATACTGACCTCTTCTTTGCGTTTGAGCACGTAGGCGCGGAGAATTTCGCCGATGCGGAAGGGGTAAATATTGTTGCCCATATAGCCAATTACCACAATGGGCCATAGATCTCTGAGCGGAATGGGTTTGAGGGGCCGCAGCAGGTAATGCCAGCGCCAGGTTCTGGCCCACACCCCGATAAAATAGGCAGCTACGCCCGGCAACACCCACCAATAATTGCCGGATTGAATATAGTCCCAGACCTCTGTTAATTCCAGGCCCCGGAGCGCGATATAAAGAAAAAAGGCGCTAATTGCAGCGCCCAGCCAAAATTTCCACCGTTTCAACATAGGCCATATTTTACCATTGGGCCGAGATTCAGCCAAATAAGATGTGGGCAAGGTAGCACGTAACAAGGTAGCACGTAACAAGGTAGCACGTAACAAGGAACAGAACTGTTACTCTGCTACCCTGCTACTTTGCTACCCTGTATACACTCGCCGCAGCATTGTGGTTCCCCAACGGACATGAAAAAAGCCACCGCATCTGGGCAGTGGCTCTTGTGAAGCTATTTAGTTGAGTAGGGCTAGGCCGGCATGGGGACCGCTTCTGCCGGTTCTACCGAACCGATGAGCACACGTTCCAACGTCATTGTGTGCGAGCAAACGCCTCGGGCTTGGAAAAAGTTGCAATCGCAGTGCCAGATGCCGTGATCATAGGTGATTTTGTGGGGTTTGTGGTTTCCGTCAAAGGTTACTTCAAACTTGTCAAAGGTAATGCGCTCTGGCTCTTCCGCGTAGTGGATCGCCTTTTCAATTTTTCCAATCATCCCTGAGTCCATAAAAAGCCTCCTTGCAATATATTAAGTTCCCTCAAGGTATTAAAAAACAAAAACACCCGCGTACGCATGCGCTCAGGTGTTTTTTCTCACAAAACCGGTATTCAGTTGAGAAAGGATTTTTAAAATCATGGTTGGAGCAACTCCAAACAATCATCGTTTGTGTAGGGATAAGTATAACCCTACCCGCCAAGGTTGTCAACCATTCTTACACTACGGAATCCCTACGTTTCCCGGCAACCAGATTGCTTGAAACTATGGAGTTAATTTTTTGGAAATTAGGGGATTGCCCCCTCTGTTACAAATCCCGGTAATAGACCCGGTGTGTTTTGTACGGTACTCCCCCCAGGGTTTCCAGATCGGCCCGCATCCGGTCTACGTTATCGGCCACCTGCACCAGATCAACGTGTTCAAAACGGCTGCCCCGGAGGGTTTTGACCAGTTCATCGTACAAAATGGCGTTGCCGCCCAACCCCTGGTACTCCTGGCGAATGCCCATGCCGTTGACATTGAGCCAGCGCGTGGTTTTCAGGGCCAGCAACAGTTTCAGCCAGCCCAAAGGCCAGAGCTTGCCGCCCGTCTGCTGCAAGGCCGCGGAAATATCTAAAAATACCAGCAAAAACCCAACCAACTCATCCTGCTCGTTGAGAATGAACTTGATCAGTTTGGGGTCTATAATTTGAAGCATCCGCCCGGCCAATTCTTCCGCTTCGGCGGGCGTCACCGGCACGTATTCCCAATTATTCACAAATACCTGGTTGTAAGTTTCCACCACTTTGGGAATCCAGCGCCGCACCTCGGCGCGGGAAGCAAAGGTTTTGACCCGCAGCTTGCGCCGTTTTTTGACCCGCTCGGCAATGCGGCTGATACGCCGGGGTAGTTCAAAGGTGTGGGGATCGAGATAAAATGAGGCAAAATCTATTTCTTTGGCAAAGCCCAACTGTTCTATAAAGCGGTTGTAGTAGTCGTAGTTGTAGGGAATGCCCATGGCCGGCGGATGGTCGAACCCCCGGTAGAGCATGCCAATGCCATCGAAGGGGATGAACCCTTTGGGGCCAACCAGTTTATTCAATCCCCGCGCCCGGCTCCAGGCGGTGGCAGCCTCAAATAATCCCTGGGCAACGGCGAAATCCTCAATAGTGTCAAACAGGTAAAAAAAGGCGTGGCGGCTGTGGTGAAAATCGTTGTAAAGGCGGTTCTCCAAAACGGCAATACGCCCCGCGATCTGCCCCTTATTTTCGGCAACAAAAAAGTCGGCTTCGGAGTGTTGAAAATAAGCGCCGCTGCGATCCAGTTGGACCAGGCCGTCGCTGAGCGGCAGCGGTACCCATTGGGGGCATGACCGGTACAACTGGTTGGGGAATTGCACAAAACAGCGCGCTTCGGTTGGGTCGGCGGTGTCTAGCCGGCGAATTTTCACAACTTTATCCTCCGGCGCTATCTTACCACGTGGCTCACAGGATCACAAGTAAAATGAACTCAGGTTGATTGCATCCATATTTTTTGACTCGCCGAGTCAGGAGACGCGACTCGGCGGGTAAATGTGTTTCCTTTAAGAGCCGTATCCTTTTGATAGTTTGACCGACTATAAAGTAGGGCAATGGCCTCAGCGTCTTATTTATTTTACCGGCCAAATGTGATAGAATCACAGTAGATGAGATAGAAATCTTGGTGCAAAGAATGATGGTAGAAATTGCCGGATGTCGTTTTAAGCTTACCAGCGTATTGAGAACGGGGATAGTGGCCGGGCTTTTGTTGGGCGTTTATTTTTTGTTTGCCCATCTCACGTTGGCCCAGGAACCAACTTCACGGTTTACCTCAGACTATGTGCCGGGGGAAGTTCTGGTCAAATTTCAGCCCCACGTTAATTCCCAGGACGCGCGGCGCTCGCTGCAATCTGAAAGATTGAAGGCGGTCGAAATATCGCCTCATTCAGGCGTGGTGCGGTTACAGGTCAAGCCGGGGCAGGAACAGCAGGTAATTAACAAGTTGCGCGGTCGGGGGGATGTGGAATTTGCCGGCTATAACCGGATCATCCACGCCGCGTTTATTCCCGATGATACCTATTACACCAGCCAGTGGGCCTGGCCCAAGATCAACGCGCCCGAAGCCTGGGATATTTCTACCGGAAGCGGTGATATGATTGTGGGCGTGGTTGACTCCGGTCTGGATACCTCCCATATTGAGTTTCAAGGCCGTATTGTGTCTCCTCGTGATGTAGTGGATGATGACAATACCCCGCAGGATGACTGTACCCACGGAACCCATGTGGCCGGTATTGTGGCAGCCGAAGGAAATAATAACACCGGTGTAGCCGGTCTGGCCTGGAATGCAAATATCTTGCCGGTTCGTAGCTTAACGAAAAATTCCTCTACTTGTACCGGTAGCGAACAAAATGTAGCCGACGGTATTTATTGGGCGGCAAATCATGGAGCAGATATTATCAATTTAAGTTTGGGTGGCCCCAGAGATTATGGCAACACCTGTGAACAGACCTACCCAACCATGAGCGATGCCGTTAACTATGCCTTGAATGCCGGGGTTCTGGTGGTTGCAGCGGCGGGGAATAGTGGAAGTTCCTCTATACTTTGCCCGGCAGCGATGGATGGCGTGGTGGCGGTGGGATCAACCACCTCCAGCGACAGCCGCTCTTATTTTTCTAATTACGGGCCGGAACTTGATATTGCCGCGCCCGGCAGTAGTATTTACAGCACGGTCCCTGGTGGTTACGATTTCATGGAAGGCACCTCCATGGCCGCGCCACACGTATCCGGGCTGGCCGCGCTTCTCTGGTCGGTAGACGACTCGCTGGCCCGCAGTGAGGTCATCAATCTAATTCAGGATAATGCGATTGATCTGGGAACTTCAGGCTGGGATCAATATTTTGGCCATGGTCGGATTGATGCCGGGCAAACCCTGCAATCGCTGCTGGCCGTCACGTTGCAAACCTCGCCGG
>CAZTFF010000018.1:0-99576 GCA_964612485.1 uncultured Caldilineaceae bacterium | reverse complement strand
ATATATGAGTCTCAACAGCTTTGACATGCATTCTCAACTTGAGTGAGACCCTACAAAGATAACGCCCACGTGGCGTCCGCGCCACACGGCCATCTCACCTTCATTGAGATTATGAACAGCGGTATCGCCCACCCAGATCTCGCCCGAGGTAGGGCGGTCGATGCCGGTGATCATATTGATCAGCGTAGACTTGCCGCTGCCCGATTTTCCGACCACGGCCAGCAATTCGCCGGAAGCTACCTGCAAATCGACTCCGCGCAGCGCGGTAAAATCGCCTGCCGCCGTGCGATAGTCCTTGACCACATTCCGCGCGTTAATCAGATGTGAATCAGGGTTATGGTCACGGCCATTGGGAGCCGTCCCAAGAGGTGGGTCATTTTTATTAAACCAGTGTTTAAACATTAGCCTTCTTCCTGATAAAAGTCAGTAGATCCAAATTTGCCTTCAGGTATCATTAAGCGAAAACCTCATCGAGCCAATCGAATGTCGCCTGGCTGAGCAGACTGAGGTTTGTGCCGATACCGTGATGGTCGGCGCCTTCTTCAAGCCGCTGTTTCATTTAAAAAAGCTAAGACCTCTCGATTAAAATCAACTGGATTGACCAGATTTGAGGGATCCATCGCTTCTTTCAGAGTTACAAACTTCGATCTCTTCATCGCATCTGCAATTTTCCGATTGATTTCAATAAACCATTCGCCAAATTGATCGCCCACGATAATCAAAGATGGAATATCCACTCTTTTCAATTTCTCAATCACATCAATTTTGTTGATAGCTTTTCGAGCCAAAATTAATTGATCAAGATCGGCTTTCAAACTCGCTTCTAAAAAATATTCCCGCGCTTCCCGGGCAAATGGAGCCTTGTACGTAGAGGCCATACTCCTAGACAAGAGTTTTGAACCAAGGATTTTATATACATAAAATCCTGCTAATTGAGCATAAGCCGGTACTTTTTCTGGCAGGGTTTGTATCTCGCCAAATGTATCCGACAAGATCAGTCTACTTACCTTTTTAGGGTTGTTCACAGTAAATGATTGGGCTATGACTCCGCCCATACTCACCCCAATGAGAATACATCGGTTTATTTCCTTTTCTCGCAAAAGATCATTTAACTGATTTTCCCAATCCTGTAACTCTAAAGATTTTACAATTGAGGAATGGCCGTGTCCCAGTAGATCAGGAACAAGTACAAAATAGCCCCTATTTGCAAATTCTTGCATCTGAGGCCGCCACATCTTGTGGTCGGCCCCTAAACCGTGCAAAAGGACCATCGCCTCCCTGCCTGGTTCACCAAATTCCTGATAAAAAGTTTCTGTGCTGTCCCTATTGGTTAGCCTCACGATCTACTTCTCCTGAAATTCTGTAGCTGTCTCATCTAGCCTGACAGCGCCCCACCCGGACCACCGCAGAAAGAAAACGTCTGCCGCGATCAGGGCCGCCACCGAGATGGCCAACAAGACATAGAGATGCACCAACGGCTGGCTGAAGCGTTCCAGATCAACATTTTGCATCACACCCATCATCCCCAAGAAATTGTGAAAGATGATGGCGGCGTAAATGTCGCGGCCCAAAAAATAAACCAGGCTGGTGACCAGGCCGGGGGCCATCAAAAAGAAAACCATCCAGGTCTGGTTAAAGGGGGCGCTGTGGGCGTAGTGGTAAACGCCGAACAAAAAATTTGCCGCCACAATGCCTACAATCACGCCCACAACTTTGCCTTTGGATTTTCCCCACGTTTCAAAACTAATGCCGATCACGGCCCAGCAGACCAATATCTCGGCCATTGAAACCGGTAAGACCTGGGCCAGGCCGTTGAACAGCACCAGCGGGTTGAGGGACGGCGGCCCTTGTAACAAAAACAGTCCGCCGCCGGCAACCACCGCCAGGACGACGGCAATGATAGTCCGTTTCCCGGACCGAAAGCCCATCTGCTTGATCCCGGCAATGTTTGACCCGACAAACATGCGCAAAGTCCACACCGCCAGCCCAATGCCGATCAGCACGTTGGCTACCAACACATAAACGGCGCGTCCGGTTGGGGTGGAATTATGCACCAGGCTGATGCGCCCCTCCAACAGATAGGTTGCGCCCATCCATATCAAATAGACCCCCAGCGCCAGGATAATTGCCTGCAATGTTCCCGATAAGGTTGTCATTTTCTCTTCACTACTTCGGATTTCCATTTTGATCTCCTTTCAATTATTTGAGTTAATTTAGTCAGGCATGTTTTATAGCAACCTGCCGGATGGTATCGATCAACAAGTCAACGCCCTCTTGCTTGCCCACAAAGGCCGCGGCCCCGGCAGTTTTGGCCCGGTACCGGGTGCGGGCATCATCGTGGATGCTCGACATCACGACCGTAACCGGAGGAGCCATAGTCCGTAACGCTTTAGCCGCAGTGATGCCGTCCATCTCCGGCATTTCCACATCCATCACCACCACATCGGGTTGAACCGCCTGGGCCAGTTTCAGGGCCTCGATGCCGTTCTTCGCTTCGCCCACAATAGTGAAATCCGGTTCCAAAGCCAGCCGCATTCGCAATCCCTGCCGGACGGTTGTTTCGTTGTCAACCAATAATAATTTGATTATCTTGTTCATCGTAGCGCCTCAAACCAGCATTTCCTCCAAAGGACGTCGGGGGGTATGCTGCGTTTCCGGCTTGGCATACCCCAAACGAAACGTGTGCTGTGGAATAACGCCAGACTCCGGAATCAAGGCCGCTACTCGAGACTTCAGGGCGGCAAATTCCAGAATTTGGCTCATCGGATGGAGCCTGATGCCCAGCACGGTAGCCATCAGGCTGATGCGTTCAAATATCTGGCCAACTTTGATCTGGGTGACGCGGTCGTTCTTTTTGGAACTGATAACAGCCAGCAGTGGCGCGCTCATCAACAATTCAGAATCCTTTTTGGCGGTACTTTCGCTCATATTCAAATAGGTGACGGCCAATTGCCCCATCTTGGCCATCAGCCAGGCATTGCCGAAGACACCCTGACCAATCCAGTAACCCAACTCCTCACGCCAGGCTGGATCGGCAAATTGCAGGGCATCTCCCTGTGTGATAAGCTCATCCACTTCGCGTTTGATGGCATCATCATCGGTAAGATGCAGATAAATACCCTTTTCCACACAAACCTCCTGTAAACGCTGCCGGTCCCGCCGGGAAATAGGATGCGACTCTTCATAAGATTGGTGATTGGTGTGGCGGGTGGGGATGGCCTCAAACAGCGTTCCAGGACGAAACGGGCTGGACTCCCCTCCGGGCCGCAATTTGACCACCGCGGCCAAGGCATCATTCGCGGAATCGGGAAAATAAATCACCTCATGCCCGTAACCAAAATGTTCAGCGGCAACAAGTAGATTTTCCAGCGCGCAGCCAAGGCTGATGTGCAGTTCGCGCTGGTCGGCGTCGGCCACTTTAAGCCAGCGGCTCTTGTCAACAAACAAACGAACCTCGTCCTCGGCAACGCCAAATTGCCACGGCTGGGTGTTATGGCTCGAAGGAGCGAGCACGGTGTAGCGCAACAGAAATTGAATTTTTTCTTCCGGCATTCCATCAACGGGGAAGTTCGTTTCTTGGATCTGCCACGGAGTTATTTTCGGATCATACCTTGATATCATCGAATACCTTTCCTTTCGAATTTTTTCAACGCTCTCCTAAAAGCGGTGTCTTTTTCCTGTTCATCGAGCATATTCATATTCCACTTGCTCAATATGGCCCCGCCAGTAGAGGTGCAGCCCTTCTTCCAGCAGCCAGCCTACCTCGCCTGAAAGCGGCACCAGCATTCCGTCGCGCCATTCGTAATCCCAAAAACGGCCCTGCCAGGGAGTGGCGACCTGCGTACCATTTACATCGCGGTAGCGTCCTTCAGCCCGCACGGTATCAATTAAGCCCTGCTCGTCAAAATGAAACACCAGGGTTACGGTGGTTGCGCCATCCGACAGCGTGGCGCCGGCTTGCGAATCATCAATCGCTTCCCACACCACGCCCTGACTCGACAGGAGCGCCGTAGGGTACCACACCGCTTCGGCGAAAAAGCGCATCAGTTCTCCCTGGGCCAGTTCCGGCGTGGAAGGCTGTTCCATCACGGTGATGAGGCCAAACAGTTTCGCCCTTAAAACACCCTCGCCCGCCACGTAGGCATCATGTACAAAAACCGGCATGGCCGGGGCCATTTTGATCCGCGCATCCCAGACAAAGCCGGGACGCCGGGTGATGACGCGCTGCGTTGAATGGAACGGCTGCCATTGTTCCCCGGTTTCGCTCATATTGAAGGTGCCGGTATGTTCCACCCTGGCCGACGTTATCAACGGCTGCCCCTCTTTTAAGACCGCGCGGAAATAACGCTGCACCGGCAGGGGCAGATCTTCCAGTTCGCGGGGATCGTATGTTTTTGGCGCGGGAGAGGTTTGTGCCGCTTCCATCCTGGCCTGCAATTTTTTTGTGCTCGCCTGCCAGCGTTTCGCGCCGTAGAGAATCGCGCCCGCAATAACCACTACCAGAACGATGATTACAATCGCAATAATTTTCCACCACATCATTGAACTCCTGAATTTCTGCTATTCGTCTTCCACGGTTTCATCTCGATTTTGGGCCGCCGCCGCAATAAACCAGCCGATAAATGTTCCAAACAGGGCGCCAAGCGCGATTCCCCATATGGTATTTTCGTTGGCTGCGCCCATTCCCGTGCCAAAGATGATGCCAATTGCCAATCCCAGAACAATGTAAATACCAAATTTCCGTTTCATTTTATTTCTCCTGGGTTTGTTCAACCTGTGTCTGCGCCAGCACCGTGTTGACCATCACATCTACAAACTTGTCCGATTCGCTGACCCAGGGACTATGGCCGGAGCGCTCGAACCAGATCAATTCTTTATGAGGCGCGTTGAGCAATGCATAATATTCCTCAATAAGCGCGGGCGGCGCGTTGACATCGTGGCGGCCCGTTAGAAAGTAAACCGGCACATCCAGACGCGGAGCCTGATCGCGGAAATCAATATCCCATAGTTGGGGATAAACCACCCCAAGCGTGTCAAGGGGGCCGCGCGCCCAATTGACCTTGTCGAGCAGGCCGTATTCCGGGCTGGCCAGATCGCGGGGCGTGTTAAAATTGGTGTTGATCTCCGGGTTCTGATTCATATAGGCGTAGGTATCCTTCAAGTAAGTGACCTGCTTCCAGGCCACGCCGTCGCCGTAATAGGGCGGCGGGCCTTGCGCCTGTAAGGCGGCTACTTTCTCGGTATTGCCCCGCTCCTGCGCCCAATTCAGGGCGAAATCGTAACAGATCAAATCGGTCTCCAGAAAATCGACCATCTGGGCCGCGCCGATGAAGGCGTGAAAAAGATCGGGATGGCGCTGCGCCAGCATAAGGCCCAGGGCGCTGCCCCACGATTCGCCCAACACGTAGATTCTTTCTTTACCAAAACGCTCGCGCAAATGGAGCACCAGTTCATGACCATCGCTGATGTATCGTTCCGGGGTCAGGGTCGAACGATCCACGGCATCAAACGATTTGCCCGCGCCGGGCTGTTCCCAGTTAACCACCACAAAATGATCTTCCAACTCGCTCAGGGCGTGACGCGCCGTGGTGAGCTGGCTGCCGCCTGGCCCGCCGGCCAGGAAAAGCAGCACGGGATTGTTCGCATCCCTGCCGCGAATCGACACCCACTGCTCGCTATCGCCCAGTTTTACTTTTTCCAGGGTGGCAATGCTGCCCGGAATCACCTCGCCTTGCGCATTGGTGATGGGAGGCGTAGTGACATAGACCTGAGACAGACGGACGGCCAGGACCGAGACCAGGATCACGCCCAGAATGATCCCGCCCACCCGCAACGGCGCGCGCTCAAACCAGAACAACGCCACCAGCAGTCCCACGTCCGCCGCCGCCAGCGCAATCGAGACATAGACCGGAACCGCCGTAGCCACAAACAAGAGCAGCACGGGCAGCGCCGAGATGACGACAACCAGACTGCCCAGCAGCCATAACGCCGCAACCCCGATCCTACGGGCGATACTGAAACTACGTTGGGAAGTTGCATTTTTTGTTTCAGAGTAGGTAATTGTGCTCATTTTTAGTCCTTTGTTTGTGTAAATTAGTGTTGCCTTAAGTCCCAATCGGCCATTAACCAGGCTGTTCACCCGTCAATTTTTGGATTTGTTCCGGCGCAGCTTCAACCCGCTGTTTGATGCCGCGCAGCATCTTTTGTTCCATCAAAAAATGAAGCGGCTCGGTGATCACCTGCCAGATGATGAAATTGGCTACGCTCGGCTGGTAGTCCCGCTGATTGCGGGCAATCAAACGGGTGGTATGGGAGTCAATTTTGTCCAGATAAAACAACCAGAAATCTTCCACCGACGGGGACTCTTCTTCAGGGTCGCCGCCCCGGAGCAGCAGGTATTTTTTCGGCTCAATGGCCGCGACGGTGTAAAAGGGATAGCCCTCCTTGCCCAGCCGCACCTTATCGCCCACCGCCAACTGCTGGAACTCCGGCAGAATGCGGTCGGCATTGTGAATATCGCAGCCGATCAGATTTTCCAGGGTGTCGTAGCTGTAGAAGCCGCCGCGCCCCTGCCCAATCTGCACCAGCCAGGGCCAAACTTCAGCCACCGGCTTTTTTATGGTGATAGCACGGGTGGCGGTTTGTTTAGGATTGCTGACAAACGCATCGCCCGGCAGCGCGCGTTTGGTTTCGGCGGTGGTTGCGCCCCAGCGCAAATGCCAGGGGCGAAAGAGCCAAATATAAGCCGCCGTGGCGGCAGCGCCCACACCCAACAAAGTTACTAACGTATTGTTTACCGTCATCAGATTTTCCTTTCTGGTATGATTTGATATTTTTGCTTCTACTTCATTAAGAACAATACGATCAAAATTACGCCGTTGATCAGCAGTCCGATCAAACCTTTTTGCACCAGCATCGGCATAGCGCCATCCCAAAACAAGAGAATGGTGATTGACGAAAACAGCGCCGATCCGGCCAGCACCGGACGCCACCAGCCCGCGCGGGCAAAAATTCCCACCCCCGCAGCCACAAAGGCAATAGCCGCCAGCGCGTACAGCACACTCGCCAGGAAGCGCAAGGCCGGCTCCTCCAGCAGTTTGGACAGTAGCCACGAGTCTCCCGTCCAGCCCATCTCCGGCTGGAATTCAACCAGCCTCCGGCTCAGGGTAAAAAACCAGAAGTGAACCAGGCCGTGGAGGATGATAAAAAGTCCGATTAAAGGGTTTAGCATAAGTCTCTTCTCGCTTGGCAAAGTTGTCTACTATTAAGTCTATCGCAAGCCGGTTACAATTACATCGGACCTGAGTTTGAATCCGGCTCCATCTTGAGATGGGCTTAAATCTACACCTAAAGTTGGAGAACAAATGACTATACGCATGCTGATTGCCGGCGCCCGCAGCAGGCCAATGTTTCCGGCATTAAAGATTCGTCAAAAAAGTGTCCAAATCAGTTATTCGCTGATAAGCTTTCGCTAAAGGTGGCCAGGGCCGGTTGGAAGGCCGTCCAGGTTGTCATCAACACAATCAACCCCCCGGCTGAAACAAACAGCAAGGTCAAATTCCAGGTACTGACGGCCCCCGATATGGCCTGAGAGACGGGAACTAACCCAATACTCGACAACATCAACAAACTCATAATTCTGCCCAGCATGGTTTGGGGGGCGCGAGTTTGGATTGACGTGAACAAGATGATGGTGACATAACCGTTGCCCAGGCCAAGCAGCAGCATTAATCCAAAATCTACCCAAACTGAATTGATAAATCCCATAAGTCCCAGCACTATCCCAAAACCGGCCAGCAAAGCAATCAGAAAAAGGCGCATTACGCTTCCGGCGGGTTTGGGGAGCGCCCCGGCCAGCAGAAAGCCTACTAAATTACCCCCGGCAAAGCCGGACATCAACAGCCCGAAAGCCACGGCCCCTTGGGCTAATCGTTGATTGGCCAGGACCGGAATACCAACCAAAATTGGGCCGACAAACAAAAAGTTGATAGCGGCGATGATCAGAAACATCAAACGCATGGCCGGGTCATTCCACACATATTTCAGGCCGGCCATTATGGCGGCCCAAACAGTTTCTTTGTCCGGGTCATCGGTTAACGATGGCAGCTTACCGCCGCCGCGCATCAGCCACAACATCACGGCTGAAACCGCAAAAGTAACGGCGTCGATGCCAAAGGCCAACCCAATCCCCAAAAATGATTTAGAGAAGTTGCCAATCAAGATGCCCGCCACCACCGGCCCCACAAAGCCAACCAATTGACCCGCGCCCATTACTATTGAATTGCCGGCCTGCAAATCTTTTTCTTCGACCAGCATGGGCACAATGCTATTACCGGCGGGTACGGCAAAGCCGGCCACCAATCCGAATCCCAGGCTAAAGACGTACAGCATCCACATTTGGACAACGCCGGTAAAAACAACAACCGTCATCAGGGCAGCCAATACAAAACGAGCAATGTCGGAAGCCAGCATGATAATGCGCGGCGAAAACCGATCGGTAATGACGCCCCCAAAAAGCATGAACAGGGCGCGAGGAATGCCCTCCAGGGCCAGCACAATGCCCAGGGCTAACGGGTCGCCGGTGAGTTGCAATACCAGCCAGGGGGTGGCAATCAGGGCAAATTGATCGCCCAGCAACGAGGTTGACACGCCGGCAAATAACAGCCGGAAATCCCGAATGGACAAAACGCTCAGCATAGGATTTTTTTCTTCGGGTTGGTTATCCATCTTTACCTGAGGCAATCTGATTTTCTGTTTATTTAGATGCTTTCGATAGGAGTTCATTTTCGCCATCCAATCACACGTTTTCTAAACAAGGGGCTTTTGAAAAATTGAGCATAAACCCTTTGAAGATCGAGAAGGTTTCAAGCAAGGTAAAGCCGCATTGCCGGGCCAGTTGGTGGACCTCTGCCTGGCTCAATGCATCGGGGTCTCCTTGCATTTCGGTAATCGACAGCAGCCCCCCCGGACGCAGGACCGGCTGAATGGCCTGGAGGCAAGCGCGGGGTTCAGGAACTTCACCCAGCACCGTCACCAGAAAGACGACGTCGAAAATCCCTGTCGTGAAAGGAAGCGTGTCGGCGCTTCCCTGTACCCACCTGGCGTTGGTGATGGCGGCTTGTCTGAGTTTGCGGCGATTTTTGTGTAACATTTCAACCTGAATATCCAGCAACGTCAACTGCCCGTCGGGAATCCTGCCAGCAACTTGGCCACTAAAATAGCCGGGGCCTGGCCCTATTTCCAGCACTTGCGCCTGTGATGTCAGATGAAGCCGATCGGCGACTTGCTGCGGCGAAAGGATCAGTTTCCGCAGGGGAAGATCGAGTAAAAACGCCAGCTCATACGGATAGACCCCCTGGCCTGACAGCCGGTTGAATACATCCCGCCACCGAGCAGCAGAAAAGATATTTTTCATATTTAAAACCCCTTGTCTTCAATGATAAAGAAATGAGAGCTAGAATCCCATCTCAAGCAGCCATCTGGAAAGACATGCTTCTCTTGTTTTACCGTCACTGGGATTTCCAGAGTATTTTCCCAACTGTTTCTCGGAAACTACCCGTCCGTCAAGCATAAAAAGCACCCGTTCTGTTCTTGCTGCTACTTTGGCGTCATGCGTTACCAGGAGGATTGCTGTGCCTGATTTATTGATGTCATCCAGAAGCCCCATAATCTCGCCGGATGCTTTTGAGTCCAGCGCTCCTGTGGGTTCATCACCAAATACGATATCCGGTTCGTTAATGAGCGCCCGGCAGATGCCGACCCTTTGTAATTGTCCACCGGAAGCCTGGGTGATGTCATTGTCCGCAAGTTCAGCGATGCCCACCTTCTCCAGTAAATTAACCGCTCTTTGGTTGATTATCTTGCGGCTGTAGTTTTTGGCCAAATAGGCCGGCAGGATAATGTTGTCAAAGATGGACAGGTTTTTCAACAGATGGATGTACTGAAAGACAAAGCCCATATCTGTCAAACGCAATTTTGATAAGGCTTTTTCAGAGAGCGTGGCTAACTGGTGGCCGTTGAAAACAACGCTCCCGGACGTCATCCTGTCCATCCCGCTGATGTTGTACAACAATGTTGATTTCCCTGAACCTGAAGGACCCATCACCGATACGAATTCGCCTTTGGTGATTTGCAGGTTGACATCCTTCAATACACTATGTTCGTTTTTGTGCCCGTTTTGGCTTCCCAGCACGTAACTTTTGTTCAGTTGTTTTGATTCCATCAGAATAGTCATGTTGTATCCTCCTGTGATACCCGCACCACAAGTTAGTAGTCCTGTGGATCGGCGGCTCTTTATTCCACAATTGTCTGGGCGATACTGGTTTCTTTGATGCCGGCAATACTGATGAGCGTTGTTATAGAAACGGTCAGCATCAAAAGCAACGGGAAAAGAATGTACGCTTGCACCGGATCGATAACAAATTTGATTTGAGAGGCCCCCATAAAAGCCCACAAAACACTCACCAGGCGCTGTCCTACTGTATTTGAAAAGATAGTTCCCAATACAAGTCCAATCGTTAGCAATAGCAGCGCCCTGGTAAGATATTGGAGCCGAATATTGTGCAAGGAAAAGCCCATGCTTCTCATAATGGCAATCTGCGAGGAATCTTTGGCAATGAGCATACTCAAGAACAAGGATGTAATGAGAATTGACACGAATAAGCCGACCACAACGGCCACCATCGTCACTTTCCTGAACTGTTCGATGGTATTCCCCAGCGTTTGGCTTAAATAGCCTTCCAAATCGGTGACCCGGGCCGGATAGAACGCCTCCGAGTATTCACGAACTTTATCATCAATATGGCTGCGAGATTTCAAATTCAGACTGACTGTATGCCAAAGCACGCTTTCAGAATTGTAGGGCAACATCGCTTTCGCCGTTCTGCCCCCATTGGTCACATCCTGGTAGATACCGCTGACCACCATTTTTTGTTCCTGCTCATTCACCAGCAGCACCAGGGTGTCGCCAACGCGCATTTCCATATCCTGGGCATTGAGAAACGAGAGCGCAATCTCATTTTCCAGTTGCGGCGCTGCGCCCTCCACATAGTCCAGCGGAAAAAGCGAGAAATCTCCCGTTTCGATATTAATGGCCTCCCGGCTCCCATCGCTCTGCACCAACGTAAACTGGGATGTCAGCAGCGGCGAAAAACTCTCGACATCGGGATCGTTACTCAAGTAGGCAACCATACGCTCGAATCTTTCGACCATGTTGTCTGACTGCCGCAGGTCAATCCTGATGTCACTCTGCCCAATCCCCATATAGGTGATAAACGAAGGAGATTGGATCGTCGTCAAAAAGTGTATCGGGATAATAATAATCACTGCACTGAAGAAGAAAACGAAGCCAAGTAAACCAAACAACCTGAAGCGTTGAAACAGGTCTTTAAGCCCAAGAAAGATGTTGACGTTAAGGACTTTATTCTTTTTGAGACGCAGAACAGACAACTTATTCAGGGATTCTCCAATGCTAACCGGTTGCAGAGCTTCCAGGGCAGTAATTCGGTGGATCCGCCGGAGTACAACCGCGCATGAGAACAACACTATCAGAAAGATGCTGCCGGCGGCAACCACAGGAACGGCGTGTTGAATTACACCCTTTGGCGCGCTGCCAATGTATAGCATGATATTGGCCGCAAGAACCTGGCTAAAGTAGAGTGAGGCCAGATAACCGAGCAAACAGGCCAGCGCCCCCATGACCACATACTTAGCCAGATAGATCTGATTGATATCGCGCCTCGCTATGCCAATTGCTTTCATCACGCCGATCTCTTTGTAGTCTTCTTCAATGGTTGCCAGAATGGTGAAGCGCAGGCAGAGGATAGCGATGATCATTAGCAAGAGACTAAGCACAATAACTACCCCGGCCACAATGCCATCCGTCAGGGCATTGAAGGCCTTGAACAAACGGTGGTCAACGGCCGGCCCCTTCTTGGGCAAGCCCGACACCTGATAGGCCTGGCTGAATTCGCCCACCTGGCCGGCATCCGTGAGGAGGAATTCAATCAGATACTCAGTTTCATGAAAGTGCTCTCTCAGGGTTGCATAATCAGCAGCGTGGACCAGGAAACGCTTGGAATGCACAACCGAGGGGTTCATCTGAGCATCGCGCACAAAAGTAACCACGGTAAAGTTCATATCAAACGACCCATTGCTAACTTTGACCGTGTCGCCCAGCCTCACGTTTTCCTGCTGCATATAGTAGATGGGCACGCCAATTTCCCCTGGGGAGAGCTGAATGACCTGATTTTCCAGGTCAAGGAGGAGATCAAATGAAGGATTCTGGGTGACAAAACTGATATCCATAATGCTGTTTTCTTCGGCGGTCTGGCTTTCTCCCAGGTACAGGCTGGAGCCGTCGATGGTAATCATTTCTACCGTTTGCTGCGCTTTCACCAAACTGTTAGCCGCCGCCCAGCGCTCAATTTCGGCTTGATCAATTTCTCCGGCATGCATCTGCACAAAATGAGGCGCATTCGATTTGGCAAACAATGCGTTTAGGGAATTGCTCAATTCCACAATAAGATTTGAACCGCTGGCAACAAGTAAGGCTGAAATCAGAATGAAAGCAAAAACCACAATCGTTATCAGTTTTTTTCTCAAAAAATCTTTCTTCAATATTTTGGCAACCATCTTGCTGTGTTCCTTCCTCGTACTAATTTATTGTCGTAGTGTGCTAACGTTTCACCGTTTGCTCATGTGGTCGAGGATGTGCTTCTGCACGGATGTGCGAATGGCCGATTGCTCCACAAACATGAGGAGGTGGCCCCCTCTCTCGAAACTGACCAGCCTTGCACCCGGAATGGTGGCAGCAGCGAACTCGGCATTGTGGTAGAGTTGCAGGGTGTCGTCCGTGGCATGGAGTATCTGGGTCGGGGCTTGAATCGCGGCAATCCTCTCATTCGGCATTGTAGCCTCGTTATCAAAAGCAGCACCGGCGGACCGCGGTGAAACCGGGTTCATGTAATCAATCAAGTGTTCAGTCAATTCCCGTTGATCGGGGGTAAGACCGGCGATGACCGTGTCGTTGGCCCCCATTAGTTCCATAAATTGCTTTTTGAACAACTTGGTGATGCCCCAGTACAGCGGGTCATACTTAAAGATCGTCATCAGCATGTTGCCTTGCCGGTTGGCCTGCGCCTGATCTGGTGCGGTTGAAGTTGCGACCCCGCAGGAAATGAGAGTCAGCGAGGATACCCGTTCAGGGTACAATACGGCAAAGAGCAGCGCCGAAGGGCCGCCCTGAGATAGAGCGACGACCGCAACTTTTTCAACACCCAGCTGGTCGAGCAAGTAGGCGTAGGCATACGCCTGATCGTCCCATGTGGCTCCCTCGTGGAAGGTCGAGCGCAGATAGCCAAAGCGCGAAGGCGCAATCCAGTGGAATTGCTCATCCAGCACTGCCTGCACAAGAAGTTCGCCCTGATCGTAGCCGCCGCCGCTCCCGTGGATCACCAAAACAGGGGGTCCCGATCCACCTTCGGTGTATTCGATATCCCCATAGGGCGAAGGTATGACCGTGCTCTCTCCACGGACCCGTTCATAGGCCCGGTTTATGTCCCAGAGATATACTATTGAAACCAAACCCATCCCTGTGATCAACCCTATTGCAATCCAGCGTAGAGTTCTTCTAGCCAAGACAACCCATTGCCAGATACGCACTTGACGGCCTGCACCCTCCCGAGCCCGTGTTGTCGAGCCTTGGCTGTTTGCGCTCTCGTGCTGTTTGGTTTCTCGCATGTGAATATTCATCAAATAACCCTCCTTTTTCACAAAAAATGGTGTTTTCATTAAATACCTGTTGTTGATTAAGTATCAGTTGGCGGTGAAATAAGCGCCGGCCAGACCGTTGCTTGGCTCAAAGACCGGGTGCCATGTTATAATGGTTACAATCAAAGTGTATCTCAAAGTGTTTACAATTACATCGCCCATAAGATTAAACCCGGCTCCACCCCTGGATGGAGTTGCATCTACACCTAAAGTTGGAGGACAAATGACCATACGCGTACTGATTGCCGACGACCACAGCGTGGTGCGGCAGGGCTTGCAAATGTTTCTGGCGTTAGATGAAGAACTGGATGTGGTTGGCGAGGCCACAAATGGCGTTGAGGCGATTGAATTGACCCGACAACTCACCCCGGATGTGGTGTTGATGGATATTCTAATGCCGGAGATGGACGGCATTGCCGCCACTCAGGCCATCCGCCGCGACTTGCCCGACGTAGAAATCATTGCGCTGACCAGTGTTTTAGAAGACAAGAAAATTTTTGATGCAATCCGGGTTGGCGCGATTGGCTATTTGCTCAAAGATACGGAATCCGAAAAACTGTGCCAGGCCATTCGAGCTGCCGCCGCCGGGCAGGTGCAACTTTCGCCCGAAGTGGCCGCCCGGTTGATGCACGAGGTCGGCGCGCCCGAAAGCCCCGAAACGCTAACCGGCCGGGAAACGGAGGTGTTGCAAGCTGTGGCTCGGGGTTTGTCGAACCAGGAAATTGCCGACTCGCTGGTTATCAGCAAGGCCACGGTGAAAACCCACATCAACAATATTTTGAGCAAGCTGAATTTACCCAGCCGCACCCGGGCGGCGCTGTACGCCCTCAAAATTGGCCTGGTATCGCTGGATGAAGCGGACTTGTATTCTTGATGGGAGGATTTTTTGAGCCGTAGTAGTTATCAAGATTTTCTGACGGAGGACCGCCGCGGCGTACTCTCTTTTGGCGGCGCCCGCATGGCCCTGCTGGATATCGAGGCCGGTTTCTGGAGTTTGCGGCGGCAGATGGCAGCCCTGGCCGGGGAGCAATTGACCGACGCCGTATTACAGCAAGCCGGAGCCAACGGCGGCGCGTCGTTTGCCGCCTCGTTTATCGAGCAAGCGCCGGCAGCCGATGAGCCTCAGGTATTGCGCGATTGCATTGCCGCCTACCAGGCCGCCGGCTTTGGCAATTTTGAAATCGAAACGCTGGAATGGCCTTTAGGCCGGGTGCTCATCCGGGGCCAAGACACCTTTGAAGCCTGGATGATGGACCAACATGAACAGGATACTCCCTCGCCGGCCTGCGCTTATACCGCCGGGGTGTTGGTGGGCTTTGTCAATGTGTTGGCCGAGCGGAATGACGTGGTCTGCATTGAACGGGCGTGCCAGGCGCAAGGGGCCGACGCCTGCCGGTTTGAACTCCTCCCCACGGCTGTAGCCGGTGACGTTCCGGCAGTTACCTTTGCTCCCGATCCGGCCCTGGGCCGACAATTGAACCTGCTGGAAAACCTGTTTGAACGCATGCCCATGGGCATTGTGATCCTTGACCCTGACCTGCGCGTGCGCCGCTTTAATCCCACCTGGGCTGGTTTTGTTACCCACTACACCTCACGCCCCGCCACGCAGGTAGTTCCGGGAGCCAAGCTGTTTGATCTCATTCCCGGCAATCAAGCCGCGTTAGAACCTGTTTTTGCGCGGGTGCTGGCCGGCGAAACCGTACGCCAGGAAGCTTTCCCCCTCAAAGTGGATGATTTTGTCTCCTATTGGGATGCGGTCATCACCCCTCTGGTTGAAGATGGCCGCGTAGCGGGCATCCTCCACGTCATCACCGACGCCACCGAACGGGAGCAGGCCGAGCAGTCCCTGGGCGAAAGCCAGCGAACCCTGTCCACCTTGATCAGCAACCTCCCGGGGATGGCTTATCGCTGTCATAATGATGCCAACTGGACCATGGAATTTGTCAGCGAGGGCAGCCTGGCGCTGACCGGCTACAGCCCGGCGGAATTAATGGGAAATCGGGCGGTTGCCTACGGCGATTTGATCCATTCTGAAGATAAAAATCTGGTCTGGAACGCGGTACAGCGCGCGTTGAACGGCCATGGTTCTTTCGAGGTAACGTACCGGCTTGTTACACCGCAAACAGAAAAATGGGTCTGGGAACGCGGCCAGGGAATTTACAACGATGCCGGGAATATTGTGGCCCTGGAAGGCTTCATCACCGACATCAGCGAGCGGGTGATGGCCGAACAAACGCTGGAACAGCGCGTCCGGCAGCGCACCCGCGAGATCGAGCGCCGCCGCCAGGTGGCCGAGGGCTTGCGCGATATTTTAGGCGTGCTGAACTCAAACCAACCGCTCGACGAAATTCTGGATTACATTACCTGCCAGGCCCAACGGCTGTTAGACACCGGAGGCGCGGCTATTTACCGCCTGCAAAACGAGCAGGAACTGTTGGAAATCGAGGCGGCGTACGGCCTCTCGGAAGAATATATCCACAACATCAAGCTTCCCCTGGGGCAAGGCGCGCTGGGCCGGGCGGTGCTGGCCAGGGAGCCGGTGGTAGTGCCCGATGTCAGCGCGGTTTTTACGGATCACAGTACCGCAACGATGAACCACGAAGCGGTCTTTGTCGATGCCGAATTGCGCCGGCTTCTCATGCAAATGGCCGACCGCTACGGCGCGGTGGTGGGCGTGCCGATCATCATCAAAGATCAAATTTATGGCGGGCTGGCGCTCTATTATCCACAACCGCGAGAATTTCTAGAAGAAGAGATTGGCCTGGCTACCACCCTGGCCGATCACGCCGCCCTGGCCATTGAGAACGCCCGCTTGCTGGACCAGGTGGAAAAATCCGCCGTCATCGAAGAGCGGCAGCGGCTGGCCCGCGAACTGCACGACTCGGTTTCGCAGGCGCTGTACGGCATTGGCCTGGGCGCGCGCACGGCGCGGACGCTGCTGGATCGAGAGAGCTTGGATAAGGAAACCAAAGGTAAATTGAGCCATCCGTTGGATTACGTGCTTTCTCTGGCCGACGCCGGCCTGGCCGAAATGCGCTCGCTAATTTTTGAACTGCGGCCCGACGCCCTGGCCCAAGAAGGGCTGGTGGCCGCCCTGGATCGCCAGACCAAGGCGTTTCGCGCCCGGCACAAATTGGAAATAGCGGTTGATTTCTGCCCGGAGCCGGACCTGCCGCTTGAAGCCAAAGCGACCCTGTACCGGGTTGCCCAGGAAGCGCTCAACAATGTGGTCAAGCACGCCCAGGCCGCACGGGTTTGGGTTAAATTACAGGATAACAACAACGCCATCACCCTGGAAGTTCAGGACGATGGCGTTGGCTTTGAACCCCAGGGGGAGTATCCCGGCCATCTGGGGCTTAAATCGATGCAGGAACGGCTCCAAAAATCAAACGGGAAGTTAGAGATCGAAAGCAAACCCGATCAAGGAACTTTGCTCCGGGCGTTTATTCTCAGTTAGATGGGGCTTTCCCACCGGATTGATTATTTCTTCGAGCCGATCAATTCCAGCACTTCCTCGCCGGGAATAACTTCTTTTTCCAACAACAACTGCACTACCTGGTCAAATTGGTCACGATATTCTTGCAAAGTGCTTTTTGCCCGTTCATACGCCTCTTTGAGAATGGTTTTGACTTCCTCGTCAATTTCTCGCGCGGTTGTCTCGCTGTAATCTCGCTGCTGGGCGATTTCCTCGCCGAGGAAAACCTGCCCCTGCTGATTGGCCCAGGCTACTTGCCCCAGGCGCTCGCTCATGCCCCAATTGAGCACCATTTTGCGCGCCAATTGCGTGGCTTGTTGGAGATCGTTTTCCGCCCCGCTGGAGGCGGTGTTCAGCACCAGATTTTCCGCCGCGCGCCCGCCCATCATCACGGCCAGGCGATCCAGCATATAATCGCGGGAATAGATGTATTTTTCCCGTTCCGGGAGTTGCTGGGTGACGCCCATCGATTGGCCGCGAGGCACAATGGTCACTTTGTGGATCGGGTCGGCCTGCGGCAACACCGCCGCTACCACCGCGTGGCCGGCTTCGTGATGGGCAATGAGATTGCATTCCTCTTCGGTCAAGGCCATTCCTTCCCGTTCAAGCCCCATCAATATTTTATCTCGCGCTTCTTCGATATCCTCAGATTCAATCTGATCTTTTTTGCGACGGGCGGCCAACAGCGCGGCCTCGTTGAGCATGTTGCGTAAATCGGCCCCGCTGAAACCGGGCACGCCGCGAGCCACTTTTCCCAGGTCCACGTCATCGGCCAGCGGTTTGTTTTGAGCGTGAATTTTGAGAATTTCGAACCGGTTTTGCGAGGTAGGCAGATCGACCGTGATGCGCCGGTCGAAACGGCCGGGCCGCAGCAAAGCCGGGTCCAGAACATCGGGGCGATTAGTGGCGGCCATGGCGATCACGCTTTCGGTGGGTTCAAAACCATCCAATTCCGACAAGAGTTGATTGAGCGTCTGCTCCCGTTCATCGTGGCTGCCGCCCAGCCCGGCCCCCCGCTGTCGCCCAATCGAGTCCAATTCATCAATAAAAATAATGCTGGGCGCCGATTTTTTGGCATCCTGGAACAGGTCCCGCACCCGGGAAGCGCCCACGCCCACAAACATCTCCATAAAATTAGAGCCGCTGATGGTAAAAAACGGCACATCGGCCTCGCCGGCCACGGCCCGGGCCAACAGTGTTTTGCCCGTACCCGGCGGGCCAACCAACAGCACCCCCTTGGGGGTTTCGCCGCCAAGTTGTTCAAAACGTTCCGGGGTTTTGAGAAACTCGATGATCTCGCCAAGTTCTGTTTTGGCGGCCTGCGCGCCGGCCACATCGGCAAAAGTGGTGCGCTCTTTTTCACGCTGGTAGAGTTGGGCCTTGCTTTTGCCCATAGAAAAAATATTCTGCCCCTGAGTCCGCATGCGGCTCAAAAACACATACCCCACCCCAATCAAAAGTAGAAAAGGTAACAATGTCAGCAAAATAGTTCCCCAGGAGAAATCGCTCTCCGGCTGCGTTGTTACCTGCACCTCCTGCGCTTCCAGTAAAGCCATCAACTCGTCATCGCCAAAGGAAGGCAAATAGGTGATAAATTTGGTAAATGTGGCCGGGTTTTCCTCAGATTCGGGGGTTGGTTTCTCGATGGCTTCCTTAAAACTTCCTTCGATTTGCTCCCCGGTGACCGTCACCTGAGACACGTTTCCGGCTTGCAATTGCGTTCTGAAAGTGCTGTAGTCGATCAGCGTGGTTTCCGCCAAATTGCTGAGCGGCCTCCAGAGCCACAAAACCATGAAAGAGATAAACAATATCACCCAGAATAGGATGCTTGCCCGGCCGCATCCCGGTCTTTCCCCTCCGCTAAATAAGGGAGGAGGGGTCTTTTGTTTTTTAGAGTCACCTTGTCCTTCGCCTTGGGTAAACATCAATTCTCCTCCCGAATCTTTTACTCCTCGCCCAAACTCAACACCGTCATAAACGCTTCCTGGGGAATTTCTACGCTGCCGATCATCTTCATCCGCTTTTTGCCCTTTTTCTGCTTCTCCAGCAGTTTGCGCTTGCGGGTGATGTCGCCGCCGTAACATTTGGCCAGCACATCCTTGCGCAGCGCCTTTACATTGGCCCGGCTGATGACCTTTTTGCCCACCGCCGCCTGAATAGGCACGGCAAATTGCTGGCGAGGGATCACGTCTTTGAGAATGCTGACCAATTTTTGCCCCCGCGGGTACGATTGCTCACGATGCACGATAATGCTCAAAGCATCCACCGGCTCGCCGTTGACCAGCACATCCAATCTCACCAGCTCGCTGGGGCGATAGGCATCGAACTTATAATCCAACGAGGCGTAGCCCCGCGTGGCGCTCTTGAGCTGATCGTAATAATCCACAATCATTTCCGAAAGCGGCAGTTTGTACTCCATCAACACCCGGATTTCATCCAGATATTCCATCTGCAAAAACTCGCCGCGGCGTTTGGTGGTGATGTCCATCACCGGCCCGATGTAATCCGCCGGGGTAAATACGTTGATGTGCATCCACGGTTCGGCAACGCTCTCGATCAGATTAGGGTCCGGCAGATCGGCGGGGTTATCGATGATGATGGTTTCGCCATCTTTTTTGACCACCTGGTACTCCACGCTGGGCGCGGTAGCCAATAAATCAAGATCGTATTCCCGTTCCAGCCGCTCCTGAATGATCTCCATATGGAACAGCCCCAAAAATCCCACCCGAAAGCCAAAGTTCAGAGCCTGGCTGGTTTCCGGCTCGTACACCAGCGAGGCATCGTTGAGCTGCAATTTTTCCAGGGCATCCCTGAGTTCATTGTAATCTTCGGCCTCGGTGGGATAAAAACCGGCAAATACCATCGGTTTGATGGGTTTGTAGCCGGGCAGGGGTTTGAGATGCTGCCGGGCCTCTTCCGGCACATCCAGGGTAATGGTATCGCCCACCCGCACGTTGCGGATAGTTTTAAGGCCGGTGGCAATGTAGCCCACCTCCCCGGCGCTGAGGGTGTTGATGGCCTGCATGCCCGGTTTGAAAATGCCGATCTCCAACGGTTCCAGCGCGCGGCCGCTGGCCATCAGCCGCAGCATATCGCTCTTTTTGAGTTGACCGTCTACCAGCCGCACGTAGGCGATCACGCCTTTGTAGGCATCGTAGTGGCTGTCGAAGATCAACGCCCGCGGCGGCGCATCAAAATTGCCTTTCGGCGGGGGAATTTGCCCCACCAGCCGTTCTAAAATAGCCTCAACCCCCTGACCGGTTTTGGCGCTGACCGGCAGCACGTCCAACGCGTCGATGCCGGTAAGGTCTTCGATTTCCTGGGCAATCTCATCGGGCCGGGCCGACCCCAGATCAATCTTGTTCACCACCGGGATGATTTCCAAATCGTAATCCAGGGCCAGGTACAGGTTGGCCAGGGTTTGAGCCTCGATGCCCTGAGTGGCGTCCACCACCAGAATCGCGCCCTCGCAGCCGGCCAGGGCGCGGCTGACTTCGTAGGTAAAATCCACGTGGCCCGGCGTGTCGATGAGATTGAGCTGGTAAGTTTGGCCGTCTGGAGCCGTATAATCCATCCGCACCGCCGAGGCTTTGATAGTGACGCCCTTTTCCCGTTCCAGGTCCATGCCGTCCAGAATTTGCTCCTGCATTTCCCGCTCGGAGATGGTGCCGGTCACTTGCAGCAGCCGGTCGGCCAGCGTGCTTTTACCATGATCGATGTGGGCGATAATACAAAAATTACGAATATGTGCTTGATCCATTGTTTCCTGACATTTCAACTATAAAGAGACGCTGCTTACAATAAGTATGCACAGATAAAAATACCTGTGCATCTGTAGACCATCTGTAAACTGTGGGAGAAATTATACAACAGAGAAGCGAAAAACAGAAACAATCAAAGCAAGACGTGACAACACCAACGCCCCAAATTTGATTTTATGGGAGAAATCTTTAAGATAGGCCCCTCACACCCAAAAAAAGACGAGAGGGTCTCAGGGTTCCCCTTTTTGTCCAGCCTCATCCAAACTCCAAATTAGTCGATCAATCCCACAGGAGAAAGATCTATGCAAACATATCAGGTATATATCAACGGGAAATTTCAAAATTCGGCGTCCGGCAACTATATTGACGTGACCAACCCCGCCACCGAAGCAATCTTTGCCCGCGTGCCGGAATGCACCGCCGATGAAGTGCAGGGCGCGGTGAGCGCGGCTAAAGCGGCGCAAAAGGCGTGGGCCGCGCTGCCGGCGGTGGAGCGGGGCCAGCACCTCAAAAAATTGGCCGATAAACTGCGCGAACACAGCGAAACCATTGGCCGCGTCCTCACCCAGGAGCAAGGCAAAGCGCTGGCCCAGGCTACCGGCGAATCGGTGTGGGGGGCTGATTTGATGGACTACCACGCCGGCTGGGCACGCCGCATCGACGGCGAGATCATCCAGAGCGACTCCGCTAACGAAAATATTTTGCTCTACAAAGAGCCGATTGGCGTGGTGGCCTGCATTTTGCCCTGGAACTTCCCCATTTTTGTGCTGATCCGCAAACTCTCCCCCGCGCTGATCACGGGTAATACCGTAGTCCTCAAACCCAGTTCCGAAACGCCGTGTTCCGCGCTGGAACTGGCCCAAGCCGTGGATGAAGCGGGCCTGCCGCCGGGCGTGGTCAATATTGTCACCGGGCGCGGCTCGGTGGTGGGCAATGTGCTGACCGGCAGCCCGGATGTGGGTTTTGTAACCGTCACCGGCAGCACCGAAGCGGGCCAGCAGATCATGCGCCAGTGCGCGGAGAACGTGACCAAGGTATCGCTGGAGTTGGGCGGCAAGGCCCCGGCGGTAGTGATGAATGACGCCGATCTGGACGTGGCGGTCGACTCGATCAAGGCCGGGCGGCTCAACAACGCGGGGCAGGTTTGCAATTGCGTGGAACGGGTCTATGTGCAGGAAGGCATCGCCGGCGCGTTTGTGGAAAAGATGATTGAAAAAATGAAAGCGGTCGAGTTGGGGCCGGGGCTGGAAAACGCGGAGATGGGGCCGCTGGTCAGCCAAAGCGCGCGCGAGGGCGTTCACCGGCACGTGGAGCGAGCCGTGGCCCAGGGTGCGCAATTGATGTGCGGCGGCCAGCCCGCCGGCCAATTTGAAAAAGGGTTTTATTACCAACCCACGGTGTTGACCCGCTGCCGGCAGGAGATGGACATTATGCACGAGGAAGTCTTTGGCCCGGTCATGCCGATCACCACCTTCAAAACCGTGGATGAAGCGTTGGAACTGGCCAACGACTGCCGCTACGGCCTCACCTCGATGTTGTACACGCAGGATTATCAAACGGTGATGCGTTTTGCCAACGAGATCGAGTTTGGCGAGTTGTACGTCAACCGCCCGCCGGGCGAAGCGTACCAGGGCTTCCACGCCGGCTGGAAACTCTCCGGCATCGGCGGGGACGACGGCAAACACGGCATGGAATCGTACTTGAAAACGCGGACCGTTTACCTGAAATATTAGCCTACTTGACAATTAATTAACTTCCCGAATTCTTCAGCGTGTTAGAGAGTAGAGATTAGAGATTTCGGCTAAAAATCTCCCAGTCTCTAATCTCCAATTTTCTAAATACGGAAGTTGTTTAATTTCTAATCCATAGCATTGGAGTACACCCCTCATGAAAGCAGCCATTTGTTACGAATTTGGAAAACCGCTCGTCATCGAAGAGATTGAACTGGACCCGCCCCAGGCGGGGGAAGTTGAAGTTGAATTGGCCGCCTGCGCCATCTGCCACAGCGATATTCACTATATGGACGGCGCGTGGGGCGGAATTTTGCCCGCCGTGTATGGCCACGAAGCCGCCGGCGTGGTCAAAACGATTGGCCCCGGCGTCACGCGAGTCAAGCCGGGGGATCGCGTGGTAGTCTCCCTCATCCGCTCCTGTGGAAAATGTTTTTACTGCGCCCAGGGCCACACTTATATGTGCGAAGCCACCTTTCCCCTGGACAGTGAAAGCCGCATCTGCACCCAGGCGGGCCAACCGCTGCATCAAGCGATGCGTACCGGGGCCTTTGCCGAAGCAGTCGTGGTGGAAGAATCGCAGGCCGTGCCCATTCCCCCGGAGATGCCGCTGGACAGCGCCTCTTTGCTGGCTTGCGGCGTGATCACCGGGCTGGGCGCAGTGACCAATACGGCGCAAGTGCCCACCGGCAGCAGCGTGGTGGTCATTGGCGTGGGTGGGGTGGGCCTCAACAGTATTCAGGGGGCGGTGTTATCCGGCGCGCAGCCGATCATTGCCGTGGATCTGCGAGACAACAAACTGGCCGCGGCCACAACCTTTGGGGCGACACACACCATCAACCCGGCAATGCAGGATACGCTAGAAACCGTCAAAGCTCTCACCGGCGGGCGCGGCGCGGATTATGTGTTTGTAACCGTAGGCAGCGCCCAAGCCATGGAACAGGGGCTGGCGCTGTTACACCAGACCGGCGCGCTGGTAGTGGTTGGCATGCCGGCCAGCGGGGTTAAATTGCAGATCGAGGCCGCCAACTTTGCCGGGGCCACCCGGCGCATCCTGGGGAGCAAAATGGGGTCTACCCGCCTTGGCGTCGATATACCCCGGCTGGTGGCCCTCTACCAACAGCGCCGCCTCAAACTGGATGAATTGATTACCGCCCGCTACCCCCTGGCCAAAATCAACGAGGCGATCACGGCGGTAAAACAGGGCGATGCCTTGCGGAATGTCATTGTATTTTGATGAAGATTGGAGCTGAACGATTATGAAAATTACGGATGTAAAAACCTACGTTGTCGAGAATCCCCCGCCCCATTTTGGCGGGCCGTTCTTTGTATTTCTCAAACTCACCACCGACAGCGGCGTGGAAGGCTTTGGCGAGGTTTACGCCGTTCCTTTTCACCCCCACGTGGTGGCCCAAATGGTAGAAGATGTGTGCCACCGCTCGGTGATGGGGGCCGATCCTTTCAAAATCGAGCGGCTGTGGCGCATTATCTATTCCAGCGGCTACACCCAACACCCCGATCTCTCGCTGGTGGCCGTACTCAGCGCCATCGAAATGGCCTGCTGGGATATTGTGGGTAAAGAAGTCGGCAAGCCGGTCTACGAGCTGCTGGGCGGACAGGTTCACGATAAACTCAGGTCGTACACCTACATCTACCCCCAGGAAGGCGATAAAAGCAACGTGTACCGCGACCCCGACCTGGCCGCCCAACGCGCGGCGGAATACGTGCAGCAGGGGTTCACCGCCGTTAAGTTTGACCCGGTGGGGCCGTACGGCGCGTTTGATCCCCGCCAACTCTCGCTGGAGGCGCTGGACCGGGCCGAGACGTTTGTCAAAAAAATCCGCCAGGCGGTGGGCAGCCAGGCCGATCTGCTGTTTGGTACCCACGGCCAGATGACCACCTCCAGCGCTATCCGGCTGGCCCAACGATTGGAGCCGTTTGACCCGCTCTGGTTCGAGGAGCCGGTGCCGCCGGAAAATACCGCCGAAATGGCCCGCGTGGCCCGTTCCACCAGTATCCCCATTGCTACCGGCGAACGGCTGGCCACCAAATACGAATTTGCCCGGCTGCTGGCCCAACAGGCGGCCTCGATTTTGCAGATGAACCTGGGGCGCGTGGGCGGCATCCTGGAAGCCAAAAAAATCGCGGGCATGGCCGAAGCGCACTACGCCCAAATTGCGCCCCACCTCTACTGCGGCCCGATTGTGGGCGCGGCCAATATTCAACTTTCCACATGCAGCCCCAACTTTCTGATTTTGGAAAGCATCGAAACCTGGGGCGGCTTCCACGCCGAAATCCTCAAAAAGCCGGTGCAGTGGGACAACGGCTACGTTATTCCCCCCACCGCGCCGGGGCTGGGCGTTGAGCTGGATGAAGCCGTAGCCGCCCGCCACCCCTACACCGGCCAGCAGCTTCATTTGCAGGTGGCGGAGCAGCCGGTGTAGAAAATAACAAGAGTAAAAACAGGACAATATTCTGTTCGGTAAGACCGCAGTTAACCGTGACGGAAGTTTCTCGTCACGAATTACACGAATTAAGAGAAAAAATTAGTAAAATTAGTGAAATTCGTGCTAATTCGTGGCAGATTGGGCCTCATTACGTACAATCACGGTTTAATGCAGAGCTACCTTCTGTTCAAAAGTAGCTTCCGATACAGACTTACGGCCTATTCAAGATGATTTTCCTCAAATTCCGCCTTGAGTAGCTGCGAAATGAAGTGGATACCTACACAAAGAGTGAGACGGTATCGAAGCCACGCCGGGACACGGTTTTTGACCTCACAAAAGATAATCAAAGGTTTTTCCCAAAAGCAACGTATAATTTAAAGGCTATTTTTGATTCCATAAATCCGGCCGATTTTTCTCAGTGGAATTTGAGTTTTTTTCTATTTCCAATATTGTTTAAACACAATACTCGTGGAGAAGAGAAGTTCGGCGGGGAAACCGAATGACAACAATGGAGTCCCCAACTCAATCAAATAAACGCGCGATCACTCTGACAAACATCAGACAACCGGCCCTCAATTTGGTTGTTCTACTGGCCTGGCTCTGGCTCTACCGGGGGATGTTTGGTTATTTTTCCGTCATCTTTGGCCGCGAAGATTTCCGCACCAACCAGTGGGTGCTGCTGGGCGTGGGCCTCCTGATTGCCTTCCAAATTCGCAGCGGCACCTTTCGCCCCCGTTTGGCGGCAGCGCCTCGTCTCTTTTGGCCTGGGTTGGCGTTGGCCCTGGGCGGCTCGGCCCTCTACCTGCTGGAGGAACGATTTTTCGACATCAATACGATCTCCGCCAGCCTTTTTGCCCTGGCCGGCTACGGCCTGCTGGGCCTGTGGATGCAACCTCACCAGTGGCGGCAGGGGTTGCCCGCTGCCCTGCTGCTGATGGGCACCCTCCCTTTTGGCGACCACATGCAAACCTTCATCGGCTACCCCATGCGTATCTTCACCGCCGGCATTGTGCGCGATGGCCTGGCCGCCGCCGGGATCGGCTCGGTGGGCGTGGACACCATTTTGATTTTGGAAAACGGCGTTTCTCAGATCGATCTGCCGTGCAGCGGCGTCAAAAGCCTGTGGACCGGGATGCTGTTTCTGATAGCGGCCACCTGGATCGAACAGCGCCGTCTCGATGGGCGTTGGCTGGTGATCGCGGCTGTGTTTTCCGGTCTGCTGTTTGGAGTCAATCTAATCCGGGTCGGTATTTTGGTCCTTGTGGGGCAGGTGCAGGGCTGGATGCTGGCCGCCGAGATGCTGCACATTCCGCTGGGCGTATTAGGATTTGTGGCCGCCTGCGCGGCGGTGATGATCCTGCTGCGCCGCCAACCGTCCCTTCCATCAACACCGCCAACGCCGACTGTAATTCCACTCCGTCCCCGGTGGCTGGCACCCGTCCTGGTTATCACCTTTTTAGCGATGGGCTTGCTGTACGCGCAGCGCCCGCAAACCGGCCTGACGCACACCGCCCAACCGTGGAACTTCCCCTCCGAATTTACCACCACGCCGCTGCCCCTCAAACCGGATGAGCAGGAATGGTTCACCCGCGACGGCGCCGAATCCGCCGACCGCTTCCGCTTCGAATGGCAGCATGGCGAGCAACGACTCACCGGCTCGATGATCTTGGTCACCAGCCGCACCTGGCGCGCCCACCACCGGCCCGAACGCTGTTTTGAAGTCTACGGCCTCACCATCGACAACTCCCATCCCCACCTGGTCAACCCCGGCTTTCCTTTACGGCTCGTCTCGCTGGGCGATGGCGAGGGCCGCAGCCTGCTCTCCGCCGCCTACTGGTTCCAATCCCCCACCCGCACCACCGACGACTACGCCACCCGCATCTGGGCCGACCTGTCCCCGCAACGCGACCGCTGGATGCTGGTTTCAATTTTGTTTGATGAGGTACACAATCCCAACACGAAACGGATAGAAATTTTTTACACCCAATTACAAAAGGCTGTAATCCAGCATTTGAACGAATCAGCGAGTCAGTGATTCAGCGAATCAATTAAAAATTAAAAATTCACAATTAATGGAGGGCTATGATGAGAAAGACTTTCAAATTTATTCGCGCCGTCATCACCTGGGAAGGCTGGGCCTACGGCCTGTTCTGGTCGTGGAACACTATTTTTTTGGCATTTATGGTATTGGGGTTTGCTCCCCAACTGCTGCCGGAAATGATCGTAGCCGTGCAAACCGAAACCATCCCCTGGACCTTTCTGCTGTACGCCATCATCCTCACCTCAATTCCCATTGCCGCGGTGGTCATCGGCTTTACGCTTTTACGCGCCTCGCCCGGCAAACTTCTGCTGCTGGGCTACGGCGTGGAAGGGCCGCTGATGCTGATGATCGCCATTCGTTTTTTTGTGGTGCGAGAAATGACCCCGGCGGTCACCATTCTGCTAACCGTGGCCGGCCTGGGCATTCTCACCCTGTTATGGCAAATCATTGACCGCCGCATCGATGAACGCGCCCCCACCCTCACCCACCTGCGGGTGGTCGGGCTGACCCTGTTGCTGCTGACCGGGCTGTATGCCGCTGTGTGGCTGGCTTTCTACGCGCTGCCACTCAGCGTTTTTGCCTGGGAGTTTTTTGTGGAGATGATCCGGGGGATTCCCGATTTTCTCAGAGAAGCAGGCCGGGCGTTCAGTGGCCAGAGCGATTTCCCCTGGTGGTCGATCCCGTTTTTTGTGTTGGGATTTCTGCTATTTGCTTACACCGCCACGTTGTTTATCGCCATGCCCATCGCCGTGCCCATTTTATACAGCCGGGCCTGGTGGCAGGGGGTCCGCGCTTTTATAACGCGTTATCCGTGGCCTCGGGCCGCGGCCCTGAGCGCCGGCGCCGTAGTGGTCTGTGTGGCCCTGTTCATTCCGGCCAATCGGCAGCCGCAGCAGCAAGCCTTTGCCCTGCTGGAAAACATCCCCACCACCCCTGCCGAGGCCCAGGCCCTGCTTGACCGGCAGGAGACGATCCGGGCCGGGCTGCTCAATGCTTATCTGGCCCCCCAGCGCTACTTTAGCGCCGCCGGCGAGGTAGACCACGTCAGCCAGATGTACAAAGGCGCTTTTGATATGACGCCCGATCAAGCTAGACAAATCCAGGGAATGTACGAAACCGTGGCTCGGCCCATCCTCTACCAGCCGGTCCAATCCACCGACGAGCTGGCCGCCGAACTGGACCAGTTTAACGGCGGGCGATTCCGCTGGGAGAATCGCGCCCTGAGCCGCGAACCCCACGAGGCTGCCGAACTCTACGAAGCCTTTTTCGACCAACCGATCAACGACGGCGAACGCGAGGCCGTGGTGCGGGCCGCCCGCTCTACCTGGTCCATCGACCAGGCCGAAGCCGCCTGGCAGGCCGTGGACGACCGCGAAGTGCTGCTGACGCATCAAGAAATCAACATTACGGAGTATGGCGATTGGGCCGATGTGGAACTATACGAAGTGTACCAAAACCAGACCGGCCAACGGCAGGAAGTGATTTACTATTTCAGCCTGCCGGAGTCCGCGGTGATGACGGGCGTGTGGCTGGGCAACAGCAGCGACCGGGACGCGCGTTTTGTCTACCGTGTTTCGCCGCGAGGAGCGGCCCAGGAGATTTATCGCCGCGAAGTCCGGTACAATCGCGACCCTGCCTTGCTGGAGCAAATTGGCCCGCGCCAGTACCGGCTGCGGATTTTCCCGGTGGAACCCGTGAACATCCGTTGGGACGCCGACACCAACCGCACCAGGTTCGACGAAGCCCCGCCGCTGCATATGTGGGTGACGTGGCGCGTGCTGGCCCAAGGCAACGCTTGGCCGATGCCCCACCTGGCCGAAAAACGCAACGTCTATTGGAACGACGAGTCGGTGCGGCAGATCAACGGCGAACCGATGCAGGCCGCAGAAGATGCCTGGCTGCCGGAAACGGTAGCGGCAGACGTGGAAGTAACGCCGGTGGCGCATCAAGTTGAGTTTCCCGGCGGCGAAACAGTGGTGCTGCAGCCCGCCCCGGTCGCGGCGGAAACACCGGCCCTTGCTGATGACGTGCAACTGGCCATTGTGCTGGACCGCTCCCGCAGTATGGCCGTCTATGCCGATGAAATGGACGCCATCTGGCCCCAACTTCAAAATTTGATCGATAACGGCGCAACCATCGACATTTACCTGACCGCCTCGGAATACCGGGGCGAGGCTCCGTCGCGGGTTTCGTTGAGCCAATTGAATTCCGATATTTTGTACTACGGCGGGCAAAACGCGGCGGAACTCCTGATTCAGTACGATAAACTGCATCAAGATGAAACATACGATGCCGTGCTGGTCATCACCGACGACACCGGCTACGAGTTGGGCGATGAAGCCCTGGATGTGCCCACGCCCAACGCCCCGGTGTGGATGGTTCATTTGAACGGCAACTTTCCCCTGGGTTACGATGATGCCACGCTGGAAGCCATTCAGGCCAGCGGCGGCGGCGTGGCCGGCAGCGTGGATGAGGCGCTCACCCGCCTGAACCTGGCGATGATGGGCGGCTGGCCCGACGCGCCGGCCGGAACCCGGGCCGATCTGATCGATGGTTACCTGTGGCTTACCTTCCCGCCGGAGGCTCCGGTTGAATTTGCCAACATAACCAACTTCCACACGCCCAATGATAATTTTGCAGCCCTGGCCGCCCGGCGTCTTATCCTGGCTACGATGCACGATCAACAACAAGCGTTGAAGCAATTAGACGTATTGGACCACATCCACGCCATGGCCAAAGAACACAGCATTGTAACCCCCTATTCATCGATGATTGTGCTGGTTACCGAGCGGCAAGAAAAAACGCTCGATAATTTAGAGGCCGGAGAAGATCGCTTCCAGCGCGAATACGAAGAGATCGGCGAAACGATTCCCGAAAACAATCCGATGGTCACCGGCGTGCCGGAACCGGAAGAATGGCTGTTGATGGGGCTGGCCGCGCTGATGTTGGGCTGGTATCTTTATCGCAAGCAGGGGTGGCGGTTCGGGCGAACCGTTTAAAACAAAAAGTACAGGAAACAAAATCCGCGAAGGGCTGCGAAGTCACGCCAAGGGGATTTAACTCATGGAAAAAACAAGTGCGGACATGTCACCGCGAGCCGAAGGCGGAGCGGTCTCCACCCTCACCGAATGGGGATTGCTTCGCTTCGCTCGCAATGACATGCACAGATTCTATACATGAACCGAAAAAATTCTTAGCGACTCTTCGAGTGACTTCGCGGATTCGATATTATGCCTTGCCCAAAACCGCGGCCAGCAGCGCCATACGAATGTACATCCCGTTTTTCACCTGCCGGAAATAAGCCGCGCGCGGGTCGTCATCAACATTGTAATGAATTTCGCCCACGCGAGGCAGGGGGTGCATCACCACCATTTTGTCTTTGGCCTTTTGCATCAACTCCGAGGTGATCTCGTATTGATTTTTCACCTCTTCGTACTGGGCCAGATCGGTAAAACGTTCTTTTTGCACGCGGGTCACGTACAGCACATCGGCATTTTCAATCACGTCGGCCACATCGTGAGTCTCGCGGACATCCATGCCGGCGTCGATGACCTCATTCATGATCACCAGCGGCATCCGCAAAATTTCCGGCGAGACAAAGCGCAGGCTGACATCATACTGGGCCAGCAGCTTGGTTAAGGAGTGAACCGTGCGCCCGTACCGCAAATCGCCCACCATGACTATTTTCAATCCATCAACCGTGCCCAACTCCTCCCGGATGGTAAAGAGATCGAGCAGCGCCTGGGTTGGATGCTCACCGGTGCCATCGCCGGCATTGATGATGGGCACATCAGCATAATCTGCCGCGGTTTTGGCCGCGCCGATTTCCGGGTGGCGCAGCACGATCACGTCGGAATACTGTTCCAGGGTGCGGATGGTATCGGCCAGCGTTTCGCCCTTACTCACCGAGCTGAATTGCACGCCCTGGGTGATGGGGATGACGCTGCCGCCCAGCCGTTCCATGGCGGCAATGAACGAGGCGCTGGTGCGGGTGCTGGGTTCGT
The DNA here is from genome assembly GCA_964612485.1 of uncultured Caldilineaceae bacterium. GTDB lineage: Bacteria > Chloroflexota > Anaerolineae > 4572-78 > J111 > JAFGNV01. Next base: position 68,348 of record CAZTFF010000018.1, on the reverse strand, counting down.
AAAACAGACATGTTAGCACCGAGCCGGCCAGCATGGTGGTACCGCCCACTTTCTGCACCATGTCTCGCATTTCGCGGGCGCGGGTAAAAATGTAAGAGAGTTTTTCCGGGTCAAATTGGGCAACCGACAAAATGTCCTGGCCCGTCATCCCGTTGCCGATGGCCGGGGCCGAGGTCAGTTCATCTAAATCAAAAAGGGGTTTTAGGGTTGTCATAACGTCACTCCTGTATATTTGTCAATTGTGAGTTTGTAATTGTGAACGGTTAATTTTCGGCCAAATACGCTTGTACCCGTTGGTATTGTTGGGTGGAAATTCGATTTGTTTGATGTAAAACGGTAAGAATTTCTGATAGTTGCAGCGCGGCGTGGAGACGGTAGCCTTTTTCGGCCAGGTTATTAGCGCCGCCCTGTTCGCGGTCTATCAACACGGCCACATCCGACACCTCCAGCCCGGCGGCCTGCAACAACTCAGCCGCTTGGATCACGCTGCCGCCGCTGGTCACCAAATCTTCGATCATCACCGCCCGGTCGCCCGCCGCAAAAACCCCTTCGATGCTTTTACCGGTGCCGTGCGCTTTGGTCTCTTTGCGCGGATAGATCAACGGTTTGTTCAGCAACAGGGCCACGGCGGTGCCAATGGGCAGCGCGGCGTAGGGCACGCCGGCAATATGATCGAAAGAAAGGGGGCGAAGCATGGCGGCGTAAGCGCGGGCCACCTGTTTTAACAACGCGGCATCGCCGGGCACGCGGCGTAGGTCAATATAAAACGGCGACTGCCGGCCCGAAGCCAGGGTAAAATCGCCAAACTGAACGCAGCCCGCCTCGTGCAATTTGAGGATCAGGTCTGTATGAGCCGAAACAGCCTGTTTTGACCCAACTTGCTGCCGGGCCAGATTGATCTCGTCTCGCAGGGCTGCCGCTGCCGCGCGAGGGTCATCAGCATAAATCACGCCCCGCGATACAGGCACGATCATGCCCAGACCATCACTATTCAGACCGGCAGAGAGTGCCGCTGCCGGATCGCCGCCCTGAGCGCCGACGCCGGGAGCCAATACCCAGTTTTGGTTGAGTTCCCGAAACCGGGCCAGGGCTTGCGGCTGCGTAGCGCCAACCACAAAGCCAATCTGTGCCTCGCTGCCCCAGCTTTGGGCCTGATACGCCACAAATTCAAACAAAGGCTCGTCCGCCGGGCCAAATTCCTGCATTTCTTGGGCCGACGGGTTAGAGGTGTAACACAAAACAAACACCATCTTGCCTGGATAAGCCAGGAACGGCGCAATGCTGTCCCCGCCCAGGTAGGCGTTGGCGGTGATGGCATCCGCGTCGAGGGTTTCAAAAGCAGCGCGGGCGTAGGCTTCGGCGGTGCTGCCGATGTCGCCGCGCTTGGCATCGAGCAGAACGGGAATATCGTTGGGGACTTCGGCGATGGTCCGGCACAGGGCCTGCCAGCCAGCGGCCCCGTACTGCTCGTAAAAAGCGCTGTTGGGTTTGTAACAGCATACCAGATCGGCGGTTTGTTCGACGATGCGGCGGCCCCATTGGAACAATGTTTCTTCATCGATAGTGGAGCCAAAATGATCGGGGTATTTTTGCGGGTTGGGGTCCAAACCGACGCACAGCAGCGAATTATTGCGGGTAATCGCGCCGGTGAGTTTTTCTACAAAGCTTTTGTTTTTCAAGAGATGCCTCCGTTGTGTATTTTTTTACGGAATAAGTTTCCCGCTGCCGGGTTGGGCCAAAATTCTGCGTTTCAGATCGGGTTGGGAAAAATCGTAGACAGGCTGGCCGCGCAGGACGACTTGCTGCACCCGCCCGGTCACGTTCCAGCCGTCAAAGGGAGACCAGCCGCATTTGGTCTGGAGTTCGGCATTGGAAATGGTGTATGGAGTATCAAAATCAACGTCAATGTAGGTGTCGGGCTGTGGCGGCAGGTTAAAAATTCGGCGCGGATTGGTGGACATCAACTCTACAAGCCGGTCGAGCGAAAGACGGCCATTTTTGACAGCCGTCAACATCAACGGCAGCGAGGTTTCCAGCCCCACAATGCCCGGCGGCGGGTTGTCCGATTTTTTTTCTTCCAGCGTGTGGGGGGCGTGATCGGTGGCAATGCAATCGATGGTAGTGTCGAGGTGCGCCCACAGCGTGTCCACATCGGCCTGAGCGGCCAGCGTAGGGCGCATATCGGCGCGTGATCCCAACCGTTCGGTATCAGCCTGGGTCATGAACAGGTGATGCGGCGTAACCTCACACGTTACCGGCAGGCCCCGCTGTTTGGCGGCGGCAATCAATGTAATTTCGGTTTGGCGGCTGATGTGGCAAAGGTGAACGGGGTGATCGTAAGCCGCGGCCAGGCCGATGCCCACGGCCACGCTCTGCCCTTCAGCGTGCATGGCGATCATTTTGTTGCGCGGCCAATTTTTGAAGCATGCAATTAGGGTTAGCAAATCTTCCACCCGCAGCGGGCCAAAGGTGTCGTTCAGGTAGATTTTCAAGCCGGCAGCGTGGGGGGCTAAATCCGGCAAATGATCTCGCTGCGCCGGGCCAGCGCCGGCAAAAAGCCCAACATCACAATAGATGGATTGTTGGGCTTTCCGACGGGTTTCCCGCAACACGTCAACTGTAGTGAGCGGCGGCGAGGTGTTGGGCATGGCCAGGATCATGGTCAAGCCGCCGGCCAGCGCGGCGGCGGTGCCGGTGGCAAAATCCTCTTTGTGTTCGCCGCCGGGAACCCGTAAATGGGTATGCACATCGATCAAACCGGGTAATCTCAAAATATTGCTCGCTTTCTGTGATTTAGGCAAAAAAATACCCGATTCCGGAGAATCGGGTCAGTGATTGTTGGGTTGACGATATGTTATAGTTTTATCCAGGCGAAAATGAGCCATCATTCATCCTCTGTAAGTTCGCACCGGGATTGCAGTATAGCACACTCCTACCGAATGGACAAATCAGGGTTGATGTCTCACCCCAACTGTTTTTTGAGCCAGCCGGCGTAACTTTTGATACCGTCTTCCAGCGAGTATTGCGTGCTGAAACCCAACTCGGCTTCGGCGCGGCTGACATCCAGGGCTTCGCACCGTTTCATCAACTCGCCGGGGCCGATGTCAACCTCAACCGGGTAGTGGGTGTACTTTTTAGAAAGCTCAATGGCTTCACCCACGCTGCTGGCTTTGCCGGTGGCCAGATTATAAATTTGATGGGGCGGGTTTTCGGCCTGGTACAGCACGGCCACCCCCCGGCCCGCATCTTCGGCGTAAGTGAAATCCAGCTTTTGCTCGCCACCTTTATCCATTTTCAACCCTTGAATGCCCTGCAACGCGCCAAACGCCATACGATAGAGGTTGATAAAATTAGACGGCAGTTTGCCCGGCCCATAAACAAAATAAACTCTGGCTACGCGAAAATCCAGTCCAAACGTGTTGGCAAATTGCATGCCCAGATGCTCGCTGGAAACCTTGGTCGAGGCGTATAAATCGGTGGGGGCCAGCGGGGTATCTTCCGGCACAATGCCCTGCGCCAAGCCATACACCGCGCCGGTGCTGGTGTAAAGCACTTTTTTGATGTTAAAGATGCGGGCCATTTCCATCACATTCACCAGGCCCATCACATTCAGCCTCATATTGTAATAAGCGTTTTGCTGCACTAACTCGCCCATGATGCCGACCGTGTGAATAATACCGTCAATCTGAGATTGGTATTTTTTGATGGTGTCGGCCAGCCGGGCCATGTCCAGCACATCGCCTTTTACAAAGGTAATCTTGCCGGCCACCTCATCCAGATAATCGGGCGGCTGCGGGTTGAGATCATACACCACCACATCCCGGCCCGCTTTGGCCAGGTAATAAACCGCCCAGGAGGCGATCTGTCCGTATCCCCCGGTTACAAAAACTGTCATGTCAAAAACTCCTTTCGATTAACGTCATGTCTATTTTTTCGGTATTTTGCTCATCGCTCGTTCGGTAAGCGCGGTTATAGTGAGCGCCGGATTCACCCCCGGATTGGCCGAGATCATCGAACCGTCGCACACAAGCATGTTTTCGTAGCCAAATACGCGGTTATCTTTATCGATCACGCCCTCATCACTATTTTGACCCATCACGCAGCCGCCCAAAATGTGGGCGGTGGTAGGGATTCCCAGCAGGGTTTCGGTGAGCAGAGCGGTAGGCTTACCGTTGACCTGCCCGGCAAATTGCCGCGCCAGTTCCTGAGCTTCGGGGATAAAGGCGGTAGGCTGTTGGCCCTGTCGAATTGACGTCTTCAATCCCCACAATCCTTTGGACAGCCGCAAATGGCCCTCAAGCGTACGCATAAAAAGCAAAATCTGGGTGCGCTTGGCCCAATCATCCACAAAAATCACTTTCAGATTGTCTACCGGGCGCTGGATGAAATCGGCTACAATTTTTGACAGGCGGACAAAGATATTTTTGCTCTGCACCATGGGCATTTGCAGCAAGCGCCAAAACCCCGATCCGGCGGGATAACGCACCGGCTCCAGATGGCTATGATCGTCGGTGTGAAGAATTGCACCAATAGCCACGCCGTCGGAAAAAACGGTTTTTCGATCCAGCGCGGTCACGCCCAGCAAGCTTTCCGAATTGGTGCGCACAAAATCGCCCACGCTATCCGACAGGCGCGGGAGTGATGATTTCTTCAGTTCCAGCATCAATTTAACAGTACCCAACACGCCGCCGGCAAATACCACGCGCCGGCAGGTAAAATCACTTTTTTGTTTGAACAACCTGGTTGACGAGCGCCACCCCACTCGATACCCTGTAGTGCCGCGTTCACCATCCAGCGGCGCTACATCGAAAACCTCAGACTCGGCCTGAATTTTGGCTCCCAATCGCCGGGCCAGATGCAGATAATTTTTATCAAGCGTATTTTTGGCGTTGTGGCGGCAGCCCAGCAGACAGCCGCCGCAAAAGGTACAGCCCGCGCGCGCCGGGCCGCGCCCCGCAAAATAGGGATCGGATACGGTGACGTCCGGTTCGCCAAAGTAAACGGCAACATCGGTAGAAGAAAACGCTTGCGCGCGCCCCAAGTGCCGGGCCACCTGCTGCAAAGCCTGATCGCCTACCTGCAACTGCGGGTTGGGGACCGCGCCCAGCATCGTTCGGGCGATTTGATAAAATTCTCCGAGTTCGGCCTGCCAATCGGCCAGATGCGCCCAGGAGCCGGATTGGAAAAACTCCGGTCGGGGTTTAGCCAGCGTATTGGCATACACCAGCGAACCGCCGCCCACGCCCACGCCCGATAACACAGTAATGTGTCGAAACAAGGTGATTTTGAACAGGCCAAAAAAGCGCAGCGCGGGCAGCCACAGCCAGCGTTTGAGATTCCAGTTGGAGCGGGGAAAATCGTCGGCGGCCAGCCATTTGCCTTTTTCCAGCACCAGCACGCGCTCGCTTTTCTCGGCCAGCCGCAGCGCCGCCACCGAACCACCAAAGCCGCTGCCAATGATGATCGTGTCGTAATCTAATTCCGGGGGATGAGTCATTTTTCTACAACTCCGTCGGTCAAGCGTAACATAAAGGTCAGAGTCTTGTCAAACAATCCGAGTGTGTTGGTGTTAAAGTGGGCGGTACGGTGGGGAATTCGCCAGACAAATCCAAACCATTGAAGATTATACTGCCGCATAAATTTGTTGGTCTTTGAGTTCCCAAATACCCGTGGCAACCCGTTCAATAAAGCGCCGGTCGTGGGCTACGGCCAGCGTGGTGCCCGGAAATTGCAGGAGCGCGTCTTCAAACTGTTCCCGGCCGGGAATATCCAGGTGGTTGATGGGTTCGTCCAACAGCAAAAAATTACAGCCGCGCGCCACCAGCAAGGCCAGGCTGAGCCGGGCGCGTTCGCCAAAACTTAAATGTTCGACCGGAACAAACACATCATCTCCCGTAAACAAGAACTGATGCAGAAACCGGCGGATATCGGTTTGATCCATGTCTTCCGCTTCGGCCCGGAGGGTATCGTAAGGAGTCAGGCGGAGGTCTAAAACCTCTTGCTCTTGCGCGCCGTACCCTACTTTTACCCCCGATCCGATGAAAATCTCGCCGGCTGTGGGCGACAACTCGCCCATAATCAAGCGTAACAGTGTTGTTTTACCCATCCCGTTGGGGCCGATGAAAACAATGCACTGGCCGTGCGTAAGGGTCAGATTCACATTTTTGAAAAGGGTTCGACCCCCAAAGCCCATAGCAACATCTTGCAGCCGCAGCACCTCGCGCGCGCCGCCGGTGTCATCGGCAAAATCTACTTTGAGTTTCCAATGCCGCGACGGTTTGTCAACCCGAACTTCGTTTTGTAAGCGCTCCAGGCGGCGCTCAATTTGTTTGGCCCGGCCCACGCTGCGGGCGCTCTGATCGGAGTAGAACCCTTTGGCAAATTTATCACCGCTGTCGGCTTTGCCGCCGCGTTTCATCACAGCCTGGCCGCGCAGCCGCCGGGCGGCATTGTGCAGCCGTAAAATCTCTTCCTGCTGATCTTGATAGGTTTGCCACTGCTGATCGATTTCCCGCGCGCGCGCCTCGGTGTAAGCCATATAATTTCCGGCAAAATCGCGCAGGGTGTGAGAGTCGGGATCAATAACCAGGGTGCGGGTAATCGTCGCATCCAAAAAAGTCCTGTCGTGCGATACGATCAAGACCGCGCCTTCGTAATCGCGCAGCCATTTTTCCAGCCAATCGAGCGCGTCCAAATCCAAATGATTGGTCGGTTCATCGAGCAGCAGCAGCTGTGGCTGCCGGGTGAGCAGCCCCGCCAGACCCAGCCGGGTTTTTTGCCCGCCGCTCAGACGTTCAACCGGCAAATCGCGCGGAACATCGGCCAAATCCAGGCCGTCCAGCACCATCTCCAACCGTGCTTCCAACGCGTAACCGCCGGCTGTTTCAAAACGAGCTTCGGCCTGGGCGTAGGTCCGATTGAGCGTAGACAAATCGGCATTTTCTTGGCTCATTTGACGGGCCAGGCGCTGCATTTCGCTCCAGGCCCGATGATGGCCGGCGGTGGCCCGTTTGAGGGCCTGATCCATTATTTCATCCGGCGCAAATTCCAGGGCCTGGGCCAGGTAGCCCACAGACAAATCGGGCGGACCAAAGCGGACCCGGCCTTTGTCCGCCGCTTCCGCGCCGGCGATGATCCGCAGCAGGGTAGTTTTGCCGCAGCCGTTGGGGCCGACCAACCCAATCCGCTCGCCGGCATTGGCTACAAACGAAATACCGGCCAGCACGGTATCAACTCCGTAACTTTTGGAAATGTTGGAAACATGCAGCATGGGTGGTTTTCCCGTCTATCAGGAACGCAGACTATTTTTGACCCAATCGCTCACCCGGCGATACACATCTTCTGATTCATCAACCTCAAACCACCGGATACGCTCGTCGTCCAGGCGGAACCAGTTGTACTGCTGCCGCACAAAACGGCGGGTCTCTTTTTTGATGAGGGCCACCGCCTCGTCCAGGCTGATCTCGCCCTGCAAATACTGCCCAATCTGACGATAGCCCAGGCCGGACATCGAGGGCAGATCCAACCCATATCCGGCCTCCACCAACTGCTCCACTTCCGCCAGCAATCCCCCTTCCATCATCCGGTCGATGCGGCGGTCGATGCGCTCATACAACGCCTCGCGGGGGCGGGTCAAACCGATGATCAAGATGGCATACGGCGGCGGAGATTTTTTTTGATGCTGGCTGATGGGAACGCCGGTTTTTTGGTACACTTCCAGCGCCCGGATAACCCGGCGCACATTGCGCGGGTCGAGTTTTTGGGCCGCAGCGGGATCAACCGCGGCCAATTCGGCGTGGAAAGCCTCAACCCCGACGGCCTCGGCGCGGGCCTGTAACTTAGCCCGCAGCTCATAATCCGGCGGCACGCGGGGCACGCCCCAGCCTTCCACCACCGCCCAGACCCACTGGCCGGTGCCCCCCACCAGCAGCGGCAGTCGATGGCGGCGGTGGATGTCGTCAATCAGATAATAGGCTCGTTCCTGAAAATCAGCCAGGGAGAGAATTTCGTCCGGGTCAACCACATCAATCAGGTGGTGCGGCACCTGGGCGCGTTGTTGGGGCGTGGCTTTGTCCGTGCCAATATCCAACCCGCAATAAATTTGCCGCGAATCCGCCGAGATGATTTCCGCCTCAAACGCCCGGGCCAGTTGCAGCGATAATCCAGTTTTACCCACCGCGGTGGGGCCAACGATGACAAGGAGGGAGTTCATAGAATCAGGGTAGCAGGGTTACAAGGTAGCAAGGTAGCAGGGTAGCAAGGTAGCAGGGTAGCAAGGCAAGCGCTGCTACTTTGCTACTCTGCTACCCTGCTACTTTGTTCTTACAACTGATAAATTTCGCCAAATTTTTGTTTGAGATACCCCAGGTAGGGGCCAACTTCGATCTGTTGGGCGCCGGTGACGCGCTCGATAAGTTCGTTGGCGGTGTACTTTCGGCCATGGCGGTGAATGTGCTCGCGGAACCAGGTCAGCAACGAATCTAACTCGCCCCGGCTGAATTGGTCCGGTAAATCGGGAATATCTTGCAGGGCACGGTTGTAAAATTGCAGCGACAGCACGGTTCCCAAGGTGTAGGTGGGGAAATAGCCCATCGCGCCGCCGGACCAGTGGACATCTTGCAGCACGCCCAGCGCATCATCCGGCGGAACAATGCCCAGATATTCTTCCATTTTGGCGTTCCAGGCCTCCGGCAGGCCGGCCACCTTGATCTGTTTTTCCAGCAAAGCCTGTTCCAGTTCAAAGCGGAGAAAAATGTGCATGTTGTAGGTCACTTCATCAGCTTCTACCCGGATGAAGGAGGGGCTGACTTTGTTGATGGCCCGGTAGAAGGTCTCCAGTTCAACATCTTGCAGCTGCGCCGAAAAATATTTCTGCAAACGAGGATAGTAATGCTGCCAGAAGGGTTTGCTGCGGCCCAGCACATTTTCCCACAACCGCGATTGCGATTCGTGAACGCCCAGCGAGGTGCCGTCGGCCAGCGGCGTACCTTCCAGCGCCGGATCGATATTTTGCTCGTACAGCGCGTGGCCGCCCTCGTGCATGGTGGCAAACAGGGCCGGGTTCAGCCAGTCATCATAATAACGGGTTGTCACCCGCACATCGTTGATGGAAAAACTGGTGGTGAAAGGATGGGCCGATTTATCCTGCCGGCCCGCGTCAAAATTGTAGCCCATCGCCTTGAGCACTTCCAGGCCAAAATCCCACTGCGTTCGCACGTCAAATTCCTGATGAACCACCGCGTTGTCCACCGCATCCACCTGCTCCGAGATGGCGCGCACCAGCGGGATCATCTCGGCCTTTAATTCATCAAACACCCGGTTTACCTCGGCGGATTTCATATCCGGTTCAAATTCATCCAGCAGGGCATCGTAAATAGCGTCGTCGTAGCCGTAGGCTTCGGCCTTTTCAATATTGAGATCGACAATTTCCGCCAGCGTATCTTGAAATTGGGCAAAGTCCTTTTCGGCCCTGGCTTTGACCCAAATTTGATGGCCGCGGGCAAAGGTGCGGCTCATTCTTTCGACCAGTTCGGAAGGGAGCTTGCGCGCCCGGTCGTAATCTCGTTTGACCACGCGCACCAGGCTGGCCTCGACCGAATCATAATCAAAACCGACCCCGGCCAGATCATCCAGCAGCGCGCCGATTTCATCCACCACAAACATTTCGTGGGCCAATGTTTCCAGGGTGGCGATCTGCTCGGCGCGGGCCGCGGCCCCTGCCGGCGGCATATTGACTTGCTGATCCCAATGCAGCACGGCGGCGGCGCTGTTGAGGTTTTTGACCTGTTTGAGTTTGGTATTCAAGGTTGTAAGTTTCTGTTTCATCTATTTATCCTTTTTTCAAGAGTTAACATAATGAATCAAAAATGATGAGTGAGGAATGACTCACCAATCACTTACCACTTTCTTTGGCTGACAAAAAACACACCGCTCGATCAATCCCTAAAAAGCAGCGAGTCAAACCCCAAAGCAAAAATCAGGGCGTGTTTTATCTCTTCCATTCGGTCCGTCGAGAGGTGGGTTATCAATTCACCGAGTTGAGATTTGGGTACAGTTTGCACATTATCCAAATTAACGGCGCAGTTAGCAAAAAGTCCGTCTTCACGGCTCAAAAAAACTTCAGAAGGAATATCACGGATGGTTGTGGTAATGGGTGCAACCGTCAGGGCGTTCAAAAAGCTAATGGCCGAGGTACGAGTCAATATGAGAACCGGGCGACGTCTATCAGGCTCTTTGAAGGTATACCAGCGAACTTCGCCCCATTTCATGCCTCCCCCCACACCTGTTCAGCCGGCCAAACATCAAACTCGCCCGGTTCAACGGGGTGTTGGGCATACCCTTCGGCCTGCTTTCGTTCCAACTCAAGGATTTTGTAACGCCGTAAAGCCAGTTGCAAAGCCTCTCGAATAAAAGCGGAACGGCTGAGATCCATATTTTGGGTCACCCGATCAACTTCAGCTAACAGCGACTCATCAATGGTCATTTGGATGGTTTTCATCATTCACGTCCTGTTGAAATATGGATAATGATATACATTATAATCCACATCAACTTAATCAACAACCCGCCTAATTACAAATCCGCTTGTCCAACCCATTGATGACATGCTGTAGATCATCGGGCAGCGGCGCTTTCAACCGAAGCGTCTCCCCGCTGCGCGGGTGGTCAAACCGCAATTGCCGGGCGTGCAGAAATTGGTGTTTGAGTCCGAGATTGTTCTTTTTGCGGCCATACACTGTATCGCCCACTACCGGGCATTTGAGCCAGGCCAGATGCACCCGGATCTGGTGGGTGCGGCCCGTTTCCAGGCCGATTTCCAGCAAACTGTACGCGCCGTAATCGGCTTTGAGCCGGTAGTGGGTGCGGGCCGGTTTTCCGTCGGGGCGGGCGGCGAATTTTTGCCGGCGGCGGAGATCGCGCCCCAGCGGCACGTCGATCACCCCTTCCGGCGCGTCGGGCCGGCCAAAAACGAGGGCCAGGTAGATTTTCTCCACTGTTCGATTTTTGAACTGGCGCTGCAAATTTTTCAAAGCTTCGGGCGTGCGGGCCACCACGATCAAGCCCGAGGTATCGCGGTCGAGCCGGTGAACAATACCGGGCCGGTCAGATGCAGTACCGCCGCGCATCGCGTCCAAATCAGGATAGCGGGCCAGCAGCGCGTTGACCAGCGTGCCGCTTTGGTGTCCCTGGGCGGGATGCACCACCAGGCCCGCCGGTTTGTTGACGACAACCAGATCATCGTCTTCAAACACAATGTCCAGGGGCATTTCTTCGGGTTGGAGGTCTGCGGGGGGGGGAGACGGTAATTGCAGCGTAATCACATCGCCCGGCTGCACGGTGACAGCCGGGCGCGTCACAGGATCGGGCGGGCGCTCCGGCGAAGTCACGGTCACAGCGCCCTGGCGAATGAGTTTTTGCAGTTGGGATCGAGAGAGATGAGAGACAGTGCCGGCCAAAAAGTGGTCGAGGCGCGTGGCCGGGCCGTCAACCTGAATTTGAAGGGTCTGCGCCGAAGCCATCAGGGCTGTTGGTTTCGGTGGCGCACTTTATCCAGGGCATAGCGCACCATCCCGGACCGCTCGCCGCCGCCCTGCTGGAAGGCCCGTTTGCGCTGGACCAATTTATGTTCGTGCAACAGTTTCACCGAAAAAGAAGAGCGGTCGATGAAAAATGTTGACCGTTGTCGAAATCCAAACACCCGTTTGCGGACTTGCTGCCCCAAATCACCCGCTTTTTGGCCGTAGGCGGATAATTTATCAACCAACGCGCCGCGCAACATCGACAGTCGATCCGGTAATTGACTCATATTTCTCCCCCTTCGTTAGATAAATGGAGCCTTTGGTCCGGCTGATGATCTTCGTTCCACAAATAATACGCCAGAATGCAGACGCCGCAAACAATAGACATATCGGCCACGTTGAAGATAGGCCAAAAACCAATATCCACAAAATCCACCACCGCCGCCTCGGGCCGCACCAGCCGATCCATCAAATTGCCCATTGCCCCGCCAATAACCAGGCCCAGGCTGAGACGCACACCGATGTTTTCAGTGGGTAAATTGTGAAAAAACAGAATCTCGGCCAAAATGGCCAGGATTACCACCACCGCCACCCATTTAAACAATATCTCACCCAGGCCGGGGAACGATCCAAAAGCCGCCCCTGTATTGGTAATATGCGTAAATTGAAAGAGCCGGGAAAAATACGGGATGAAACTCCACGACTCGCCTTCGGGGATATGCCGCAGCACCAGATATTTAGACGCCTGATCCAGCGCAAAAATAACGGCCCCCAGCCCCAAGATGGTGGGAAACGCCGCGCGTCGTTTAGATTTTAGAACCTGTTTTTCTTGCTCGTTGATAAGGCCACCCCTTCCGTTGGGTTAAATCTGGGATAATTGTACCTCACACCCGGTTGAATCGCAATAATCTTTTTGACCTACACGAATGGAAGATCACTCCGATGTTTTTTACGTTTTACGTTTGAGAACTTTATGGTAGAATAGGCAGCCGCATCACCCAACCGTCAGGAGACGTGATTTGAAAATTTTTTTCCAGAAAATGACACATCATCCCCTGTTTTGGATCGCGCTTCTTTTTCTTACCCTCCCATTCCTGGCATTTCCTGAACTGATTTGGGGCGGCAAAACGCTCTACTGGACAGATTTGAGCTGGATCCACTACCCGCGCCACATTTTTGCCGCCTCCGAATGGTTGGCCGGGCGCGTGCCGCTGTGGGACCCCTACGAAGATACCGGTATTCCCCTGCTGGCCGAATCCCAGGTAGGCGTGTTGTACCCCTTCAGCCTGCTCTTTTTGAGTTCGCTGTCGCCCTCGTTGGAACTCTCGCTGTTTATTATGCTCCATTTTCCTCTGGCAGCTTTTTTTACCGTGCTGCTGGCCCGCTCAATGGGGTTGAGCTGGGCCGCCGCAGCCGTAGCCGGTTTAGCCTATGGATTTGGCGGCTTTTTGATGGGGCAAGTTCCCAACCTCAACATTATGACCGGCGCGGCCTGGCTGCCATTGATTCTGTATGGCGTGATCCAAACCATCCGGCAGCGAAGCCGGCTGATGGCGCTGCTGGCGGGCCTTCCGCTGGCGCTGCAAATCTTTACGTCCCAGCCCCAAATTGTATTCTACACGCTGGTGATGATGGTGAGTTATGGCGCGTACCGTCTTCCGGTCGATTTTTTCTCCGGCATGGGGCCTGTATCTCAAAAATTAAAATATGCAGCGCACACGCTTTTGCTGCTGGCCGTGGTCATCATTGCCGGGCTGCTGCTGGCCGCGCCCCAACTGCTGCCCACGCTGGAACTACAGCAACTTTCCGTACGGTCTCAGGAACGCGGCTTTGAGTTCCTTACCGAAAACTCGCTGCCGCCGGCCATGTGGCTCAACCTGCTTTTGCCCGGCGCCTTTGGCAACAACGTGGTTGGCTTTGAAGGCGGCGATCCCTTTCAGGAAGATTTTATTTACGCGGGCTTCATTTCGCTGGTGCTGGTTTTTTTTGCCTGGCCGCAGCGCCGCAAACGAGACGCGCTATTTTTTGTTTTTCTGCTGATCGGGGCCGGGCTGCTGGCCGCCGGGCAGTACACGCCGCTGTACCAAACGGTAATCCAATACCTGCCCGGTTTCGACCTGTTCCGCATTCCGTCCCGCTGGCTGATGGGTGTCAATCTGGCCCTGGCCGTGCTGGCCGGCCTGGGCATGGACGCCGTGCTGCAACGCAGCGTTTCCCGCCGGGCGCTGGCCATTTTGATCGGTATGCTGGTGCTGCTGGTGGTTGGCGGCCTCATCTGGCGGTTTAGCGTGGAACCGCAGCACAAACTAACTCAGGCCATCCTCGACAAAGCCTTCACCTTTGACGAAATTTACCGGCAACGGTTGTGGCCTTCATTTTTGGTTGGGCTAAGTACACCGGCGGCGCTGCTGGGAGTCAACATTATTTTGACTGTTGCGCTTTTCTCGCTCTACGCCTTTCGACGACTCAGCCGGCAGAGTTTTGCGATCCTGCTCATCCTGGTCCTCGCGCTTGAGCTGGCCGCGGCGGGCGGCACCACCATCAACCCCACCAAACCGGCGGAATGGTGGCAAGAATTGTCCGGCGGGGCGCAGTACGTTTTGGACAACGCAGGCGAGGCGCGGGTCTTTCCGCTGGGGATGGGCAGCGAGGCGGCGGCGGTCAGCCATTTGGGGCAATATTTTCCCTCGGTGTACCGGGTGCGGAGCGCGGGCGGCCACGGCTCGTCGCTGTTGATGGCCCGGTACAATACCTTTTTGCACGAAGCCGATCCGGTGCAGGCCATCCAGGTGGTGGGGGCCAAATATCTGCTCACGCTGGGCCAGATGGGCGCGGACGTGGCCGCCACCTATCCCCTGGTTTACAGCGAGGCGGCCTCAGATGAGATGGGGGCGTCGTTTGTTTACGAAAACCCGAACCCGCTGCCCCGCGCTTTCATTGTTCACGACGTGGTGCCGGCCAACTCGCCGGAAGAGGCGCTGGGCTATCTCCAGGGCCGCAGCATCAATCCCGCTGAAACCGTGGTGCTGGAAACTGATGCCGAACTCCCGGCTCCGGCTGCTCCGCCAGAGGGCGTCACCGGCACAGCCACCATCATCGACGAAAATCCTCAAATGATCCGCCTGAAAGCCAACCTGACTGCCGACGGCTACCTGGTGCTACTCGATACGTTTTATCCGGGCTGGGTGGCGACAGTGGACGGCACCCCAACGCCAATCTATCGCGCCAACACCATTGGCCGGGCGGTGTTGGTGCCCGCCGGGGAACACGAGATTGTATTTTCGTACAAACCAATCTCATTTCGCATGGGAGTGTGGCTGTCGGTGGGAGTATTGGTTACACTGGGGATTGCGGCCCTACTAACGTGGCAAAAACATCGATCAAAGCCCGATTCAGCGCCCGGTAGCCCAACGGATTGAGATGCAGCATATCCAGAGCATAATCGGGCTGAACCAGGCCGTCGTCCGCCGCTAAAACGGCATAGGCGTCAAAAATGGTTATCTGAGGGCCGGCCAGGGCATGGATAAAGTCGTTCACCTCATCCAGCGCGTCGATCATTTCACTAACATCGTAAAAGAATAGCTCCGCATCGCCTATGGGGAAAATGGTGGTCAAAACTACGCACTCGCTGATGTCTGCTAACCGGGCCACAAGCTGCCGGATATTGCGCCGGCACGTCTCTACAATTGCCGCGCGCTGGTTGGGGTTGAAGGTGAGCATCGAAAGATCATTGACCCCAATTTGCACCACCACAATGTTGGGCTGTAGGCCCGCCAGCGCGCTATCCAGATAAGCCACTGCCTCCGCCGAGGTTTGGCCGCCCACGCCGCGATTGACCACGGCATAACCGGGCACATCGGGGGCGGGCCAATCGGCGGCGCGGGAATCGCCATAAAAAAGCAGGGTTTGGGTCATGGTCTCATTCCGGGAGCAGTTGAGCCGCCATCTGAAAACTCTGCTGTTTATATTGACGGGCGGCAGCGGGATCATTGCCCCGCCAGATGCGGATGGGAATGTATTTCTGGATTTCGTACAGCAGGTAAAATTGGCGGCGAATCATCGCGGGCAGCGACTCGTCGCGCGGCAGGCCGTATCCTTCCCAAAAGGCCGGTTGGCTGATGCCGCAGTAATCGAGCACGGCAAACTCTATCTCAATATCGCCCCACAGCGCCCGGTCAAAATCTACCAGGCCGGTGACATTACCGTTTTCATCGATCAGGATGTTCTGGCTCCAGATGTCCATATGCAACAGGCGGGGCGTCGCCGGGCGGTTGAAATGCTCGTCGTGAAGCTCCAGCAGATTCCGCATGGCGCTGCCTTCCTCCTCGCTGTAGCCGCCGCAGGCCACCACATCATCCAGCAATTGATTCCACATTACCCGAAACGCCTCGGCCCAGGTAGGCTGCGGCTCCATAGGCCGATGCGCGCCCAGATAACCAAATTGTTCGCGCGCCAGATGTTCGGCAGTCGTCAGGCCGTGCAATTGGCGTAAATATTCGCCCACCTGCCGCAGCGCCCGCTCAAACATTGAGGCGGTCAGGCCGGGCGCATCGCTCAGAGGCGTGCCGGGCAGCGCTGTCATCAGCAAATAGTCCCGGTCTATGAGGGCGCGGCTGAAATCGGCGCCGATAATTTCGGCCACCGGCAGATCGGTTTTGGCGCGGATGAGGGTGTGGAGGTCCGGCTCCTGGCGCATCATCCGGCGTTCGTAAAACAAAAAGCCGGCGTCATCGGGCGGGGCAATACGCAGCACAAAACGGCCCTCATCGGAATCAACCCAAAACGAGACGTTGTGTTTGCCGGTTTGCAGCGGCGTGAAATCAATGGAGTTTTGAACAGGCAGAAAGGGTTGGACAAGCCGGGTTAGAGTCTGTTTATCAAAGGTCACGAGACTATATTAACGTTTCTTCTTTTTTGATCCCGATTTGTGCTGGCTTTTCAGCCAGTCCAGCGCGCCCGGTGTTTTGCGCCAGGCATCGAGATAGCCGGCGGCATAGTGAACAGCTTCATCCTCACCGCCCCAGGACATATAGGGAGGGCGTTTGATCGGCAATCGTTTTTGTCCGGTCAAATAATCCGGCACGTGCGAATTTTGTTCCAGCGCCTCACGCAACCGGCGGTTGGCTTCAGAACCGGCTCCCTCGGCCCGAAAAACCAACAGGGCATTGGTATAAAGCCACTCGGCCATAGCGTCATCTTCATATTCATCAATCAGGTCCATGGCTTCACCATCTTGATTGTTGTGTACCAACAGGTTCAGCAATGAATACCGAATGCCTTGATTATCATCGGGATTGAGGCGCAGCATATCCCGGTAATGGGCCATGGCGTCCTCAGTTTTGTCCAATCGCCAGAGAATTTCGGCCAGGCCCTGCCGGGCGCGCATGTAGGGACGGGTTTCCAGCAGGCCCCAAAAATGGCCTTCGTTCTCCTCAAAATAATCTTCTCCCAGGGCGCGCTCGCCGGCTTCGACCGCTTTCTGGTAATATTCCAGGGCGCGGCCCACGGTATCGGCTTCTTCTTCGGCCAAAAGCACGTAGGCATCGGCGCAATCGGGAGAGATTTCCAGCGCTTCGTGGGCCAGGATGATGCGTTTGGCCGGATTCTTTTCTTCAAAAGCCTGGTACATCAAATCCTGCGCTTCGTTCAGGGCCGGGTCGTCGAAGCCGGATCCAAACATCCGCATCGCGCCTTCCATGCCCCGGCGATCAAAGGCCAACTCGTCTGCCGTTTCGTCATCATCATCCGGCCAATCCTCTGCGCCCGCCGGAAAATCAATGGTAGACAGTTCACCACCGGGAAGTGTGATTGAAACATCTTGCGGGCCGTCGTGGGTCTCAACCGTAATTGTGGCCGTAAGTGGATCGGCGGCAGAGGGCGGATCGTTTTCCCGGGGCAAGAAATGCTCTTGCAGAAAGATCGGCACGGCCCGCAATACGGCTTCGTACCACTGCAAATCTTCCAGCGGCGGGCGTTGGGGTTTGTCGTATCGCAAGAATCGCATCGGGAAGGGATACGCCTGCTCATCGTCGGCTACATCCCAACCGTATTGTTCTATGGCATCCCAATCATCAACGGGAATCTCATGAACCGGTGAAAAAAAGAAAGAATTGCCGCCGTCCTCAGGTAATTTTTCCATAGGATCATCGACAAAGGTGTACATTCGTTCCACGTCGCTCCAGCGGCGATACATGGCCAGGCCGTATTCCATACCGGCGTTGCCCATCACATGGAAATAACGGGTCTCCTTTTTCGACTCAAGCCAGATTGCGAACGGATGCCGGTCGTCAAAATAGACCCACGGCGCAAGCCGATAGAATTCGGCGGCTGCGGCAAGAAGAGTCTCAAGAAAGGCGGGGGTAACTCCTTTTACGGAGAGCAGGCCGGGAAATTCAGGCGATTGGCTGCGCATATGTTGTTCCAGATCGGCCACTATGATGTTCAATTGTTCGGTGCGGGGGTACTGCTGCACGCCAATCTCAAGCTTGCCGAATTCGGATTTGAGGGGCGCTAGCCAATCGGCATTTTCAATCTGAATGCGGGTGGGGCGATGGGCTTTTTGCCCGGTGCTCAACGGCGGTTTTTGCATGGCTTTGGTCAAAATTTGGCTGATTTGTTCAGGGGTGGGCTTTTCTTCAACCAGTTCCATACATTGAAGTATATCCTGCTCCAGGTTAAGCGCCAACACCACATAGGGGCGATATGGTTCCTCGAACTCCGGCGTAATCCACACCCGCAGGTGATGGGTGAGCACGTGCCAGATTTCATCATGCTGGGGTAATTTGTCCGGCGCGCGTTTAAATTTTCTACGAGCCATGGTGAATTCCTTTCTAAGTCTTAAGGTCCTTAATGCTCCGGCTTCAGCCGGTCTACAGGCGTTAGTTGTTGCAGCATCTCCTGCAATTCGGCGCGGAGTTCCTCGTATTCGGCGCGTAAAACGGTTTCGGGCCAGAGGTTAAAATTGCTGTCGAGCAAAAGCAGGGCGTTGTAGGCGATGCTGGTCAGCAAACTGATGGTGATTTCCAGATCATCTTTCACATCTTTATACACCAGAGGCCGAAAATCTTGCAGCAGCATGGCGGCATCGATTGAAAGGCGGCTGATCTCGGCGGCGCTCTCAAACCAGAGGCGCTGGCCGCCTATCTGGCTGCCGGCTTCACGGGGAGCGACGTGCTCGGTGATGGCCTGGGCATCCTGATCCGTCCAGGCCAGCAAATCGGCTCTCAGCCGCGCCATCTTTTGGATGCGGGCGGCAACATCCCGCCAATCGAGCGTATCCACCTGATTATCCAGGCTGATCTGCATGCATGTTTCTCCCAGCGCGGTGGCATGGGCCGCCGAAACAGCGATAACCGCCCCGGTCATGGCATAATGCTGGTCGCTTACACGGGCCACAAATTGACGAATGGTCTCTTCGGTAATCATAATTATCTTTCCATAACGCGATGTGGGAATGATAATAACATAGAGCCGGTAACACGTCAAAAAGAAAGAGGGGCCGGTTTTTGGCCGGTCAAATTCCAGGATCAAAACATTAAAATTGATTGCTACGGGCCATTTCTACACCTTTGGGTGGCAAAAAAGTTGCAATTTTAGGGTGGAACGTGTAAACTAACCAGTGGATTGCCGTGAACGATTCGGCTCGAATTTTATTGATAGCGCGTTGACAGTAAAAACATCAAGCTTGCTCACCCACTGCCAATTGTTGAGTAATGGAGGTAAACCGAGGAGATGGCCCGATATCAAATACTGTATTGGGAGCACATTCCGTTAGGCGTGAAAGCCACCGATGTAAACGGAACCGTACGAGAAAATTTACCGGCCAGATTTCAGGAAGCCGTTGAAAAAGCGGCGGCCCGAGGCGGCGCAACCGGCGCCGCGGCCTATACCTCCATGTTCAAGTGGGGCAAAGAACAGGAACGAGACGGTAAAGCCGCCGACGTGGCCGCCGCCATTGCCAAAGAACTGGACGAAACCTGGGACGAAGAAGAAGCCCTGGGCTTGTTTGAAGAGGAAAAAAAGAAATAATCTCCTACTTCCGGGCAAATTAGACCCTGCAAACAAATCATAGCAAAGGGCGTCTCACGCGCCCTTTTTTGATTCAGCAATCCCACCAATTTGTGCTAAAATCCAGCCCAGAGGCATCATGAACCCATCTGTCACCCTCAAAGGCGTTGTAGAGCGCATTACGTATACCAATCCAGATAACGGCTACACTGTGGCCCGTTTCCAGGCCGACCGGCACTTTGGCCTGGTGACAATTGTGGGCGCGCTGGCAAACGTCAACCCCGGCGCCCGCCTGAAACTGGAAGGCCGCTGGAAAACCCACCCCAAATACGGCGAACAATTTGAGATTAACCACTACGTGGAAGAAATGCCCGCCACCGTCGAGGGCATCAAACGTTATTTGGGCAGCGGGTTGATCAAAGGCGTTGGCCCGGTGATGGCCAAACGTATTGCCGAAAAATTTGGGCCTTACACGCTCGACGTAATAGAAACCGACATTCAGCGCCTGCAAGAAGTGGACGGCATTGGCCGCAAACGCATCAAAATGATCGCCAATGCCTGGGAAGCGCAAAAGCAGATCAAAGAGATCATGCTGTTTCTGCAAAGCCACCAGGTGAGTACCAACCTGGCGGTGAAAATTTACAAAACCTACGGCGACAGCGCCATCAGCGTGGTGAAAGATGATCCCTACCGCCTGGCCCGCGATATTTTTGGCATCGGCTTTCTCACCGCCGATAAAATTGCCCGCAACGTGGGCATTGCCGCCGACGCGCCCCAACGCATCGCTGCCGGCATTGAATACACGCTCAACCAACTGGCCGACCAGGGCCATCTTTTTGCCCCCCGCGAGCACCTGATTGAAGCCGCCGTAAAAATACTGGCCGTTCAGGCAGAACAGGTGAACGCGCAGGTTGATGCGCTGCAAACAGAAGACCGGATCAAAATTGAAACCATCACCCCCGCAGAGAGCGGCGCGCCCCCCATCGACGCCGTGTATCTTAAACCCTTTTACTTTGCCGAGATTGGCGTGGCCCGGCAGGTGCGGCAGTTGCTGGCCAATCAGGCCAGCACTTTAAAAGTTTTTGCCGGGATTGAATGGGCTAAAGCCTTTGCCTGGCTGGTGTCTGCCAAAAAAATCAATGTTGACCTGGCCGAACGGCAGCGTGAGGCCGTGCAGATGGCGCTTACCCAAAAAGTGGGCCTCCTCACCGGCGGGCCGGGCACGGGCAAAACCAGCACCGTGCAGGCCATTTTGCGATTGATGCAGAGCAAGCAAAAAAGTGCGCTGCTGGCCGCGCCCACGGGCCGCGCCGCCAAACGGTTATCGGAAAGTACGGGCTATGAGGCCAAAACCATCCACCGGCTGCTGGAAGTCAGCCCCAGCGAAGGATTCAAATTTCAGCGAAACCAGGACAACCCGTTGGAGTGTGACCTGTTGATCCTGGATGAGTGTTCGATGATCGATATGGTGCTAATGAACAACGTATTGAAGGCCATCCCGCCCGCCGCCCACCTGCTGCTGGTGGGCGATGCCGATCAACTTCCCAGCGTGGGCGCGGGCAACGTGCTGCGAGATCTGATTGCCAGCCAGGTGGTGCCCGTTACCCGACTGGATGTAATTTTTCGCCAGGCCGCCGACAGCACCATCATTACCAACGCCCACCGCATCAATCGTGGTGAGCGGCCCATGTTTCCCAAAGACAAACAGGATTTTTACTTTTTTGGCAAAGAAGACCCCGCCGAAGCCGCCGACCTGATCGTGGACATCGTGGCCCGGCGCATCCCGGAAAAATTTGGCGTGGCCGCGGCCGATATTCAGGTGCTCAGCCCCATGCACCGCGGCGCGGTGGGCGCGCGGGCGCTGAATGAAAAACTCCAGGCCCGGCTGAATCCGCTGCGGTACGATCAGCCGGAATATCGCAGCGGCAGCCGGGTGTTTCGGATGGGCGACCGGGTGCTGCAATTGCGCAACAATTATGACAAAGATGTTTTTAACGGCGACGTGGGCCAGATTGAACTCATCGACCTGGAAGCAGGCGAATTTGCGGTAAATTTTGAAGGGCGCAGTGTGGCTTACGAACTCAGCGATCTGGACGAATTGACACTGGCTTACGCCATGAGCGTCCACAAAAGCCAGGGCAGTGAATATCCGGTGGTGGTACTGCCGATGCTCACCCAACATTATATGATGCTGCAACGCAACTTGCTTTACACCGCCATCACCCGGGCCAAAAAAATGGTGGTGATCGTGGGCACGCGCAAAGCCATCGCTATGGCCGTTCGCAACGATAAAATTGCCGCGCGCTGGTCGGCCCTCACCGAACGATTGAAAAGCAGTGAAATTGACAACTGAGAAGTACGTTAGATAATAGAGTTACAAATTATCAGGAAAAAACTATGGCTAAAGCAGACTCCAAACTTGTGCTCATTGTAGATGACGAGGCCCGCATGCGGCGCTTTATGCGCATGAACCTGGAACTGGAAGGCTACCGGGTGATCGAAGGCAGCAACGGCATGGAAGCCATCGACCGGGTGCGGGAAGACCTGCCCGATCTGGTGCTGCTGGATGTGATGATGCCCAAAATGGACGGCTTTGAAGCGCTCCACATCATCCGTGAAACTTCCAACGTGCCGGTGATCATGCTGACAGTGCGGGATGATGAAGAAGACAAGGTGAAAGGGTTGGAACTGGGCGCCGACGACTACGTGACCAAACCCTTCAGCCCCCGCGAGTTAGCCAGCCGGATCAAGGCCGTGATCCGCCGCACCGAAATGGACGCCGGCGGCGGGGATACATCCGGCCTGCTGCGGATTGACGACTATCTACAGATTGATTTTAACCAGCGACAGGTCTATGTTGACGGGAAACCCATCAAACTGCGCCCCACCGAATATCGCTTGCTGTACCATCTGGTACAAAACGCCGGTTACACGCTCACTCACGAAGTCATTCTTTCTAAAGTATGGGGCTACGAATACCAGGACGAGAGCCAGTACGTGCGGCTCTACATCACCTATTTGCGCCAAAAAATTGAGCCTGATCCCAGCCGCCCGCGTTACATCCTCACCGAACGGGGCATTGGCTATCGCTTTGTTGATTTTCGTCGCAAAGAAATGGGAGAAACGTAGGTGAAAATTGGCTTTATTGTAAATCCGGCCTCAGGATCGGCAGCCGGATTCCAAAAACATCTCCACAAAGCCATACATCACCTGGAAAAACAAGGCTGCGCGGTTGAATTGCTCAAAACCCAAAATAAAGGCGATGGCGTTCGTTTGGCCCGGCAGTTAGCCGACCGTGGTTTTGATGTGGCCGTAGCCGTGGGGGGCGACGGCACCATCAATGAGGTTTGCAACGGCCTGGCTTACCATACCGGCACCGCGCTGGCAGTACTGCCGGCCGGAACCGGCAATGTCTACGCCGCCGAATTAGGCATTCCCATCTGGAGCCTGCTCAACCCGGATGCGATCATCAAAGGGGCCGACGTCATCCTCTCCGGCCGCCGCCGCCGGATTGATCTGGGAAAAGTGCATACCGCCGAAGGGAACAGCCGCTACTTTTTGATGTGGTGCGGCATCGGCCTGGACGCCGCCATCACGCAAGTCAAACCTCCCTCAACCCAGATGCGGGAACTCAATTACGCCACCTGGGCCTTATCCGGCCTGATGGTGGCTTACGAATTTATGGGCACGTCGGCCAACATCACCATCGATACCCAAACCATCAAAAAACGGGTGCTGATGGCCGTGGTCAGCAACGGCCAATTGTACGGGCGTGTCTGGCGGCTGGCGCCCGACGCCAAAATGGATGACGGCTTGCTGGACCTGGCGGTGATGACGGGCCATGGCTGGCCCTCAACCTTCCGGCACATCATTAGCATTGCGCTCAAACAACACGTGAAAGACCCGGATTTTCTGCTATACCGAACCACACGCCTCAGCCTGACCGCCAAACAAACGCTGCCGGTTCATGTTGATGCGGAACCCTTTGGCACTACGCCGGTTGAGATTGAGATTGCGCCCCTGGCGCTCAATGTTATTGTTCCCGCCGACGCGCCCCAAAAAATATTCGTAACAGATTACGCATAATTGGCGCCCAAAGGCCTTTGAGATTTCTAAATTAACTTTTTGTAGAATTTTTCTGGTTTGCCAAGTCAACTTTCATACAAAACCGATTTATAAACCTCAAAGGTATCATCTCAATATTTCGGGGGAACGAGGTCTGAGCCTGTCGAAGACCGTTGGTTTCGACAAGCTCAACCAACTCTGCCCCAAATTATTGAGACGGTATTCTCAAAGGTCTAAATTACGCACAACAATAATCTTATAAAATTAGAGTAAGGGCATGTCAAATCAACTAACACCCGATTATCTGATCATCGGCCATATTCTCAAAGATAATATTCCCGGCGGCGCGATGCTGGGCGGAACCGGCAGCTATGCCTCGTTGACGGCCCGCAAGCTCGGCGCGCAGACGGCTGTTTTTACCAGTTACGGGCCGGACCTCCCCTCGCTGGCTCCCCTCAATGGGATAGAAATTGAAAAACTGACCTCCGAGCAGAGTACAACCTTTGAAAATATCTATCAAAATGGCGCGCGCACCCAAAAATGGTTTGGGGACAGTACGCCCTTATCTTTTGAGTCGCTCCCGGCAAAATGGCGCGCGGTTCCTATTATCCATTTGGCCCCAATGGCCCAGGAAATGTCGCCCGCGATGTGCAGCCACTTCCCGGATAGCCTGGTTTGTGTAACCATGCAGGGCTGGCTGCGGGGCCGGGATGAGGAACACACGGTTATTTACCAGCCCCATCCTGATCTGGAGGCGTGGTTATCGCATATTGATATTCTGGTGATCAGCCTGGCTGATGTGGATGGGGATGAAGAAATGTGCGCCCATTATCTAAATTCGGTTCGTTTGGGCGTGGAAACGCTGGGGCCACAGGGATGCCGAATTTTTCACCAGGGCAATACCATTCACGTTCCCGTGGATCCTATTGAGGAAGCCGACCCTACCGGCGCGGGGGATATTTTCGCGGCGGCCTTTTTTATCCGCTACTACCAAACCCAGAATATGATCAAGGCTGCCCAGTTTGCCAATGCCTGCGCTTCGTTGTCGGTTAAAGGAACTGGTTTGGAAAGCATCCCCAACCTGGCCGAGATTGTGACGCGCGAGAAGGAATTGTATGGCTAAAGAATGAGAATTGGTTAATATCTCCAATTTGTCAGGAGATTAGAGATTGGGAGGTTTTTAGCCTGAAATCTCTAATCTCCAATTTTCTAAATGTGGAAATTGTTCAATCCTAACCCCAATCATTCTGGCGCAAAATCCTGATCCGCCAAAATCTTCCGCACCAAGGCCCGTTCATCATCCAGCGTGTGAACGTCCCCATCCAGCCGGGCATCGCGCAGCGAATCAAGAATGGTTCTAAAAATGGGATCCGGTTTTAGATTGAATTCGCTTTTCAGATAGTGGCCATCAATGATGGGAGCGACGTCTCGCAACTCAACCTCAAAACGTTCCAGTTGGCGGCACACCGCCTCAGCCTCATGCCGCAAGCCGATCCAGGCCACCATCCGAGAATCTTTTGTGGTTGATGACAGCCATCGATACAACTCGCTGGCCTTTTTAGCCTCCATAATGGCCTGTTTCTTGGCGCGAATCTGGTATGTTCCTCGGATAATTTTGCGCTGTTCAGAACGCAAATTGAGCCGTTCGATGAATTCGGTCAGCTCATCCCCGGCCAGCCAAAACACCACCAGGGCCAGGTAATGGGCCAGGCCCGGCTCCATCTCCGCCCAGGGTGTGCCGGAAAGACCGGTTCGTAACTGTTGAACCCGGTCCACCAGCCACGAGTCAACCATCAGGCCGGGATGGATGGCCGTCAGAATACCCAAACGATCCAGCACTTGCAGCACCTTTTCCGGCGCGTCTTCCCGAAAGATCAGGTCCAATTCATGCTCGATGCGCTCGCCGCTGACCCGCCGGAGCAGGTCGAGCGCGCTCTTCAGCAGTTCAGCCGTGCGCTCTTCCAGAGCAAAATCGAGCCGGGCCATGATCCGGGCCGCCCGCAGCATGCGGGTGGGGTCTTCTACAAAACTGAGGCTGTGCAGCACGCGGATCAGCCGGGCGTCCAGATCATTCTGGCCGCCGTAAAAATCCAGCAGCTCGCCAAAGCGTTCCGGCGTCAGGCGCAGGGCCAGGGTATTGATGGTGAAATCGCGCCGGTGCAAATCCTGCCGGATAGAGCTCTGCTCCACCTCCGGCAGCGCTGACGGATGTTGGTAAAACTCGCTGCGGGCGGTCACAAAATCCAGCGAGTTCAACAACGGCCCGCCGGAGTCTTGCGAAAACGGCAGCGGAGTTTTCAGCAGCCACTTGGCCGTGCCAAAACGCCCGTGGCTGTGTACCCGCCCGTTGTGGCGCGCGCTCAAGCGCCGGGCCAGGGCAATGGCATCGCCCTCAACCACCAAATCCAGATCAAATCTGGGGCTGGTTTTGGCGGGGGCGTGTCCCTGTTCTTCAGCCCGCATGGTCAATAATAGATCCCGCACAAAACCGCCCACCAGGTAGAGCGTGTCGCCCTGGCCCACGGCCAGTTCGCCGGCCTCGCGCAAAAGTTGAAGCAGCGAACTGGACAGCGCATTTTCCAACTGCGGAGTCAAATCGGGCTGGCGCGGCTCCTCGCCGTTGGTGAGCTGCCACAGGTTGATCAGATCGGTGCGGGTGACAATGCCGATGATCTCGCCGCCGGGCTGGTTGACTACGGGAACCTGGCCGATGCCTTCTTCGGTCATCAAGCGTTGCACTACATCCACGCTGTCGGTGGGGGTGACAAAAAATTCGCCCTTTTTCATAAATTGATAGATGGCGGCGCCTTCCAGCTTGTGGCGGCAGGCTTTATCAATCTCCCGGCGCGAGAGAACGCCCACAATTTTGCCAACTTTTGGATCAACCACCGGGAATCCCTCGTGGCCGTACCGGTTCATCATTTGGGAGGCGTGGCGCACCGTATCACCGGGGGCCAGGGTTCGCGCCCCTTTCGACATCAACTGGGCCACCACGGTGGCCGGCTGCACCTCTAGATCCAACAGGTTGAGCAGGTCCCGGCGCAGCTCCGGCAGCGATTTCTCTTTGACCAGCGCTGCTGCCGCGCGGGGATGGCCGCCGCCATCAAAATTTTCGGCAATACGGGCCACATCGATGGCCTCGGTTACGGAGCGAGCCACCATTTGGATGTGGTCCGACATTTCGATGAGAATGAACAAGGCTTCGGGCTGGTACAGGTCGCGCAGGCGGTGGGCCAGGGTGCTGATCTCTTCAACGTAGTGTTCTACGCTGGCCATGCCGATGATGACCGTATGGCCGTGGATGGTGCGCGTTTCCAGACGCTCCACCAGTTGATCGTAGAGCGTTTTTTGCTCATCGCTCATGGCGTAGTTGAGATATTCGCGCATAATGTCCAACCGCGCGCCTTTTTCCGCCAGCAGCCAGGCCGCCGCCTGGAGATCGCGCGGGCTGGTGTTGGCGTAAGTCAGCGAGCCGGTATCCTCGTAAATGCCCAGCAGCAGCAGGGTGGCCTCGATGGAGGACAGGGGCAGGGAGGCTTCTCGAATTTGTTCGATCAACAGGGTGGCGGTGGCCCCGGTTTCGGCCAGGCTGAGCGTAGCGCCGGCAGGCAGCGGGCCGTGGACGTCGTGGTGATCGATGATATGAATTTCAACATCGGACGCCATGCGTTTGAGGGTGGGGATTTGCTGGGTATCCACCACGGTTAAATGCGTGATAGGCGAGCGGTCCAACTCATTGAACCGCACAAAAGGCAATTGGTTTTCATAGAGGGTAATAAAATCGCGCACATTGCGATTAACGGTATTGGGCAGCACCGGAACCGCCTCGGCGTACAGGCGGGATGCGCCCAGCAGCGAAGCGATGGCATCAAAATCTGCATTGGGATGGGTGACAATGATGTGCATAGTAGGGGTAGTATACCACGAAGCGCGCCGGAGTAGAAGCAGCTTGGGGGCCTATTCAAAAATCAATCGAAGCCGCTCGATGTCCGCCCAATTATCGGCCAGATCAAGGGCTTTGAGCACATCGGCGGGGCGTAAATTACCAAATTGGCCGGCGGCCAGCCGCATCTTGAGCCGCGCTTCGCCATTCTCCACGGATTCCACCTGTAGCCCGTACAGCAGGGAACGCAAATCAAAGTCTTCCATTTTTTTCTTGCGCCGGCGGGTCTGGATGATTTGTTCGGCGGCCAGCAGGGCGTTAACCCGTTGGGCCAGGGTATCAAACGGGAGATCGGTTTCCACCGTAACTTGATAATCGGCCTGATGAACCAGCGTTTGCAGAGCCGGCGCTTTAAGCGGCACCTCTTCTACGGTGCGCAGCTCGATGCCGGCGGGCAAGGCATTTTGAATTTGCGCCAGCGCGGCATCCGGCGCCACCGGCTCGATGACAATGGTATCGACGATTTCCGCCCGCCCCATCGTGCCCAGCGGCAGGCCGGAGGCAAATTGCATTTTAGGCCGGGGATTGAACCCCTGCGAATAGGCCAGCGGTATCTGCGCCCGGCGCAGGGCGCGCTCCCAGGCCAGGGCCAGATCAAGATGAGAAATATATTTAACCGGCGCTTTTTTGGCAAACGTCAATCGCAATCGATATTTAAGAGGTTGGTTAGGATCGGTCATTGATCTCCGCCATAATTTTCTGAACTAAAGCCTGAGTGGTCTCTGTAACCGGCGTATCTAAGGCAGCGATCTCCTCCAGGCTGAACCAGCCGGCATCGCGGGCGTCGTCACCCGGAATCGGGGTTTGGTTCCCATCAAGCGGCTCGGCCCGTAAATCCAAAATCACGTAATGATACTTCACTCGCCCTGCTTCATCGCGCACCAGCGTATCGAAGGCAAAGATTACCTCGCCGGCTTTGACCCGCAGGCCGGTTTCTTCAAATACCTCGCGTTCCGCCGCGGCCTGCAAGGTTTCGCCCAGATTCACGCTGCCACCGGGAATAGCCCATTTGCCTTCCGACGGCGGCTGTCCCCGCAGCACCAACAACACCTTATTTTGATACAAAACAACGCCCCCCACAGCCACGCGGGGCGCATCAGGATACTGTGTATTAGCCATAAAATCGTTACTGTAACCCTTCTACGTGTTTAATCATCCGATATTACCAGACTTTTCAGTGAGGAGCAAGCATTTCCGCGCCATCGCAATTGTAACTGATTTGTAACCGGCTTCCTTAACAATTTGTGCTATAGTGAAATCGTTGGGCCGGGTTATGACACAAAGCCGGTAGTTAACGGCAATGTTGGGCAGCATTGTCAACAGAAATAATCGTTATTTATAAACATTTAGACGTTCGGAAGGAAGGGAATATTATGAAGAAAGAATTTATTGTTTTGCTGATTCTGACCGTTCTGGCTGCGGGAATTTTGGTGGGTTGTAGTTCGGCTACGGAACCCCCCGCTACCCCCACGCCGGAACCGGTCGAAGAAAAAGCCGACACCCCCACCCCGGCGCCCACCAACACTCCCACGCCGGAAGCGGAAGCGCCGGCAGCGCAAGCACCATCGCTGAGCGGGCAGTTTGCTTTTCCGGTGCACGATGAAACCGCCGGCACCTACAACCTTTACATCGCCAATTTTGATGGCAGCGACCGCCAGATGGTGGCCGCGGAAGCCAGCCAGCCCGATCTCAATTCCGACGGCACGCGCATTGTTTATCGCTCCTGGCAGGGCGATAAGCGCGGGTTGATCGAACAAGGCGTTGACGGCAGCCCCGGCTGGACTATAAATACGCACTTTGAAGCGGGCCGGCCCAGGTTTGCGCCCGATGATATGTCGTTTCTGTTCCACTCCAAAGAAGCGGGCGAAAAATACGCCATCTATAAAACCGAAGGGACGGAATACGACGTGCTGCGCCGCGAGGCCAACCCCATCCAGGGCGAAGCGCCGGCCTGGACCCCCGACGGGCAGAGTTTTGTCTATAAATCGTGCATCGGTATTGACTGCGGGTTGTTTTTCAGCAATCTCGACGGCAGCAATCCCCGGCAGCTTACCAGCAACTTGAGCGACACCAACCCGGCTGTCTCCCCGGATGAACAAACCGTGGCCTATATGTCGGAGGTTGACGGCAACTGGGACGTTTGGCGCGTCAATATCGACGGTTCCGACGCCCGCCGGCTCACCGACGACGCCAGGCGAGACGGCCTGCCGGTATGGTCGCCCGATGGCCGGACGATTGCCTTTGTTTCCGACCGGGTCGGGGCGTGGGCGATGTGGGCCATGAATCCCGACGGCAGCAACCAGCGACAACTTTTTGAGTTGGGCGGCCCGGTAGATGGGCAAGTTCAGCTAGACCGGGCCAACTCCTGGGGCTGGCTGGAGGAGACCATCGCCTGGGCGCCATAAAGTGGTAACACCGTGTCTTAACCCTGCCTTATAGAACTCTTATCTGCAAAAGCAGGGCCAACAGTTGCTTGTTGGCCCTGCTTTGTCTTTACATAAAGTTTTACTGAGAGATGTCAGCCCTCTTCTTTTACAATAGCGCGGAATAGGTTGAGGGAGGATAACACCGTGATCGTTTGCCGCAAACGGTCCACCTTAAAAACCGCTGTTTCAGGCAGTCTTGCGTGGAATAGCGGTTTTTTTCGTGGGCCAAAATTACCAACTATTTTTATTTTACTTATTGTTTTTTGTTTTGTATCGCCGCCAAAAATATTGGCCAGCGGTCCCATCCCCTTTACAGAAAATTTTGATAGCTTTACGGGGAGTGGATTTAACCCTGCGCCCAATCCGGGGCAGTTGGACTCTGATATCTGGATTGTCAATGGCCTGTCTGACGGCGCTATGAATTTTGGCGATGCGCGGGAAGCGGACGATTTTGCCAGAGGAACATCAAGCGGCAACGCCACTACCGGCGGCGTATACGCCTTCGATGCCGGCGGCGGAGACATCATTTTGGGCGTGCAGCCCACCGGCGCAGACTTTGCCCCCGGCGAGATCACGCTGCAACTGCAAAACAACAGCGGCTCCCTATTGACCGAGTTGGCGGTTGAATATGACATCCGCTACCTCAACAACGAAGATCGAGCCAACGCCTTAAACTTCTCTTTTTCCCCGGATAATGTGACGTACACCACCATGCCCTCGCTCGATTTCACCACGCCGGAAGCCGCCGATGGCCTGCCCTGGCAAACCGCACACCGCGCCACCGCTCTCACCGGCCTGAACATCAACAACGGTGATTTTTTCTATCTCAAATGGACGGGCGACGATATCAGCGGGGGCGGCAGCCGGGATGAATACGGGCTTGACAATATCCAAATCGGCGATGCACCCCCGTCTGTCACCGGCACAACGCCAAATTCCGACGATACCGATGTGGCCGCGGAAACGAATATCCAAATCATGTTCAATGAGGCGGTCAATGTCATCGAACCATGGTTTGATATTACCTGCGCCAACAGCGGCTCCCATTCGGCCACGGTCAGCGGTGGGCCGCAGCAATACACCTTAAATCCCGATACCCGCTTTGCCAACAATGAAAGCTGTACAGTTTCAATATGGGGCGCTCAGATTACTGACGCCACCGGCAATCCTATGGCCGCCGACTACACGTTTGATTTCACCACCACCAGCGGCTGGATCATCAATGAAATTCACGCCGACCCCGACAGCACTGCGGGCGATGCCAACGGTGACGGCATGGTTGATACCGGCGATGATGAATTTGTGGAACTCATCAACAACACCGGCAGCCCGGTTGATATTTCCGGCTGGACGCTTGCCGACAACACCGGCCCTCGCCATACGTTTCCGCCAAACACCATCATGCCGGACCAATGCGCGATAGTGGTTTTTGGCGGCGGTACGCCCACCGGCACGTTTGGCGATGCCATCGTGCAAACAGCCGGAACTCTGGGGTTGAATAACGGCGGTGATGCGCTGACCCTAAATGATGGAACAACCAACCGGGCCGCGCACACTTACGGCAGCGAGGGAGGCGATAACCAATCGCTCACCCGCGACCCGGACCTCACCGGCTCGACGTTTGTCCGGCACAGTACCGCCGCCGGTTCGGGCGGCCTGCTTTTCTCGCCCGGCACTCACGTTGATGGCACGCCGTTCGGCTCCTGCCTCCCGCCCGACAATCCGCCCACCGTAACCGCTACCAACCCGGTCGATACGGCCATTGATGTGCCTGTTAATACCTCCATTACGCTGCAATTCAGCGAAATGGTCAGCGTCAGCGCCGCCGCCCTTGCTATTGAATGCCCCGCCGGCGCGCCGGTTCCCTTCAATATGACCCCTACAATCACAGCCACCGCGTTTGCCCTCACCCCGGCGGCGAACCTGCCTTATCAAACCACGTGTACGGTCGTAATCCCGGCCACCGGCGTTGTGGACCAGGATGGCAGTCCCGACCCTCTCAACGCAAACCACAGTTTCACCTTTACTACCATCGCGCCGCCGCCATCACCCGATCCGCTTCTCATCAGTGAATTTGTCTACGATGGAACGGCCTCGTCTACCGAAGGCGACGAATATATCGAAATTTGCAACCCAAATTCCGCCCCGCTTGATCTCGCCGGCTACAAAATAGGTGATGAGGAAACAAACGGCGGCGGTGAAGGGATGTACAGCCTGCCCGGCGGCATCATCCTGGCCCCCGATGACTGCCTGGTGATTGCCAAGAGCGGCAGCGACTTTTTTGCTCGATTTGACGAGTGGCCAGATTATGAAATCATCGAGAGCGATCCCGCCATTCCCACCCTAAACAAATATACAACCTGGAGCAGCGGCAATTGGGCGCTCTCCAACAACGGCGACGAGTTGATCGTTTTAGGCCCCAACGACGAAATTTTAGACAGCGTGGCCTACCGCAACGGCGATTATGAGATTCTCAATCTGGAGCCGGATGCCTCCGCACCGGAACCTCACAGCCTGCAACGCATCTGGCCCGTTGATACAAATTCTATGCCCTATGATTTCGTTCGGGCTGGGCCCAACCCCGGCGTTCCCACCATTCCTCCATCCCCTGCCCCGGTCACTGCCCCACCCCCCGCCGATTTGCCGGACGGCATGCACGCCTACTGGGGTGATCTTCACGCCCACACCTCTTACTCCGACGGGGCCGGGCCGCCCTATTACGCCCTGGCACTGGCCCGCGCCGCCGGGCATCACTTTTTTGCCATTACCGACCATGGGCATAGTTTATCACTACACGAATGGAATCAAACCCTGACCCAAACCAACCAGGCCACCGAAGCCGGCCAATTTGTCGCGCTGCGGGGGGTGGAATGGACGCACCGCACCGAGGGCCACATCAATATCTTCAACAACGCTGCCCTCTTGAGCCGGGAAGATCCCCAATTCGATACCCTTACCAAGATGTACGACTGGCTGGCCACGCAGCCCGACACCATCGCCCAACTTAACCACCCCGGTATCAATTATGATGGGGATTTTGAGAGTTTTCCCTTCAACAGCCAAGCATTTCCTATCATCACGCTACAAGAAATCGGGAACAACGCCAGGGACTACCTCACCTACGAATCGGCCTTTATTCAGAGCAATATGATGGGATGGGCTGTAGCCCCCACCAACAACAGCGACATCCATACGGCTCACTGGGGAAGCGACTCGGCCACACGAACCGGCATTGTGGCTCCGGCGCTGACCCAACCCGATCTTCTGGACGCCATGCGCGCCCGGCGTGTTTTTGCCACAGAAGACAGCAACCTGGCCCTGGCCCTGCGCCTGAACAACCATTGGATGGGCAGCGTGATAACCACCACCGGCCGCATAACGCTGACAATCGATGTGACGGACGCCGACTCCGAAGCGGTGACGGTATGGCTCTACGACGGCAATTTACCGCTGGCGACCGTACCCTTTGACACAAACCCGGGGCAATGGTCAACCACCGTGACCGCCCGGCCCGGCCACTTTTTCTGGGTTAAAGCCATCCAGGCCGATGGCGACACCGCCTATAGCGCCCCCATTTGGATTACGGGTGAAGCTTCGCCTGATCCCATCACCATCAACGAGATTCTGCCCGCCCCCTACGATTGGGATTGGGACGGCAACGGAATGCCGGATCACACCGACGAATGGGTGGAACTGTACAACCTTTTGGATCAACCGGTAGGTCTCGGCGGCTGGCGTTTAACGGACAATTCCAACTTGAGCTACACCATTCCGCTCGATACCATCATTCCCGCCCGCGGATTCATCACCTTTTACCAGGCCCAAACCGGCTTCTCTCTGAACAATGATGGCGATACGGTATCGTTGATCCATCCCAACGGAACCGTGGTAGACACCTTTACTTACACCCACTCGCCCGGTTATGATGAAACCTGGTGCCGGCTGCCGGATGGACAAACTTCCTGGAGTGAAGATTGCGGCCCTTCCCCCAACAGGAAAAATTGGAAAAAAGAAGCGTCCGGCCCGCTCAAAGTCAGTATTTTTGAGGCGAAACAGTTGACGCTGGACGCGTGGGTGCGGGTCGAAGGGCAGGTTACCGCGCCGCCGGGCTTGCTGGGCAGCCGGACAATGTACATTCAAGATGAAACTTCGGGAATTTTGATCTACTTGCCCAAAGATCATAAAATCTGCAATCTGGGCGATACCGTGGAAGTGGAAGGTTATCTTAAAAATTACCACGAAGAGTTGGAGATAAAAGTAAACGAACGGAGCGATGTGAAATGTGTAGAATCCGGCTCGCCCCCGCCGCCGCTGCCGGTGGCGACAACCTCCATCCTGGAACCATACGAAGGCATGCTGGTGATGATCCAGGGGCAGGCGGTCGATTTCAAAGGCCGGGCAACGATGTGGGTGGATGACGGCACCGACCCGGCCAAAGTGTACATCCGGCAGCGGACCGGCATTCGCAAACCCTTCATCGAACGCGGCACGACCGTGACCGTGGTAGGCATTGTCAGCCAATATTCAGAGGATGGCATAACATCGCGGGATGAATACCGCATGCTGCCTCGGTATCAAAATGATCTGATTGTGCCGGAGACTCCTGTACCGGCCAACTGGCCGACGCTGCTGCCGGAAACCGGCTTTTAAACAAAAAAGTCCCCCGGGTGGGGGCAGCACCCGGGGGCAATGAAAGGAGGAGGAGGAAAAATAAAACTAAAACACTAAAAACTAAATCACTCTTATGCTTCTTAGTATAGCAAACTTTTCCATAAAAAAAACCCCAAAAATTGGGGGTTTTTTGGTACCTCCTCAATAATCTGGGGCTGAGTTGGTTGAGCTGGTTGAGCTTGTCGAAACCAACGGTCTTCGACAGGCTCAGACCTCGTTCCCCCAAAATATTGAGAAGATACGTTTTTTGTAACAAAAATATAATAAACATCCCTCTCAGAAACGGCATCTATCCGGGGCTTTTTTGCCAATCACCAGGGTTGTAAGGTATAATCTCTTGTCCATTAAATATTAGAAGCGAGGTTTTTTAAGAAACATGCCGAAAAGGACCTATCAACCCAAACGACGACGCCGATCACGCGTTCATGGTTTTCGCGCCCGAATGGCTACGCGTGGAGGCAAAAAAGTACTCAAATCGCGCCGCGCGCGGGGCCGTCAATCATTAGCCACCCAGCGCCGCCATCCGAAACGCACCAACTGGAACGCGGACTGAGTAACGAAAGGGTAGCGGGCCAAAGTTGTTGACGAGTGAATGAGGCGCAAATATCGATTACGCCGCAACAAAGATTTTCAGCAGGTGCGGCAATATGGAAAATTTCACGCCAGCCCCTTAATGGTGCTGGCGTTTCTTCGGAATGAACTGGATCACAGCCGCTTTGGGTTTGTGGTTAGCAAACGATTAGGCAAAGCGGTTGAGCGTAATAAAATCAAACGGCGCATGCGAGAGGCCGCCCGGTTACACTTGCCGGAGATCAAACCGGGGTTTGATGTAGTCATCATCGCCCGGCAGCCCATCCGCACAGCATCTTACCAAAATATTGAAAAAACGTTGCTGTACCTGCTGAAAAAATCTGATTTGTTTATATGCAGTCAAGCAAAGAAAACAGATGCTGCATCCGTTTGAAATAAGTGACCATCATTTTTTAAGTTTCAATCCAGGTTGGTCTGGTGAAGTATATTGCCTTAGGTTCGATCCGTTTTTACCAAAAATTTATATCACCCGCCTTGCCGTCGAGTTGCCGCTTTCATCCAACATGTTCTCATTATGGTTATCAAGCCATTGCCAAATATGGTTTCTTTAAAGGCGGCTGGCTAACCATCAAACGTATCGCCCGGTGCCATCCGTTCCATCCCGGCGGCTACGATCCCGTACCCTAAACCATCTGTCTGACTATTAGAGAGGTAACAATCTTGCGTGTCAAGCTTACAAAATTATCAACTGTAGCCCTGGTGGTTATCGCCACATCTGTGGCGGCTGCCATTTTGTTCATCCTGGCTCTATCATTTCAACCGGCTACGGCAGCCACGCCTGATAATCGAGCCTTAAACCTTGGCCCTACCGCCCAGGAAGCCGGCGTTACGCTGGAAAAAGAGGCCGGTACTGAAAATATCGCCCTGGGCCAGGTGGTTCCTTTCACGATCACCGTAAAAAACGATGGCGCTGAAACCATCAACGCCACCCTTATCGACCCTCTTCCAGAAGAGTTGGTTCTTCAAAAAATTATATCCGCCACCCTTGGCACAGCTGAATATGATCTTGAGGAGAATACCTTCCGCTGGTCGGGCAGCCTGGCGCAGGGGGAAGAAGCCTTCCTTTACTATGGCGCTATTCCACCCACCACCTCGGAGCCGGGAAAAACGTTGAGCAACATAGCCTCTTTAGAGTTTGGCGGCACCAGCCTGCAAGCCGGGGTAACCGTCACCACGGTGGAACCTGATCTAAATCTGTGGGATCAATTTGTCAACCTCATCGCCATCTCGCTGGTCTGGATTGACCGCTTTTTGAACACCGCCAGCATACCTTATTCCTTTGGTTTCGCCATTATTCTCTTCACCGTGACCATTCGATTGCTGACCTTCCCGCTCAATATGCAGCAGATCAAATCGTCTAAGGCGATGCAGGAATTACAGCCCCAGCTCAAAAAAATACAGGAAAAATACAAAGACGACCGTGAAAAATTGGCCCAGGAACAGATGGCCCTGTACAAAGAACACGGGGTCAATCCGTTGGGCGGCTGTTTGCCGATGCTGGTGCAAATGCCTATCTGGATTGCGCTCTATCGGTCTCTGATCCAACTCTCCCGCGAAGGGCTACTCAACGAAGGATTTTTCTGGATTCCCAGCCTGTCCGGGCCTGTATCCGATTGGGGCGGCGGCATTAGCTGGCTGTGGCCCCTGCCGCCGTCTGTAGGTTGGGCCGATGCCATTGCCTACCTGGTGCTGCCGGTATTGCTGGTTGTATCCCAGCTTTATATGCAAAAAATGATGACGCCGGCCACCGCCGATCCGCAACAGGCCTCGATGCAATCCGTGATGAAATTTATGCCGTTGATGTTCGGGTATTTTGCCTTGATTGTGCCCTCGGGGTTGACACTCTACTGGTTTACCAGTAATATTTTGGCAATGGGCCAGCAATATTTCACCAAAACCCAGATCCAAACCGAGCCGGCGGCAGCAACCGACGGAAAAAATAATGAACCTGTACCGGTTGCGGTAGAATCAGGCGTGTCGGCAGATTCAGCTTCAGGAGGAAGTAGAAAAAGACAAGATGCCAGATCAAAACGAAAGAAAAAACGACGTAAACGATAACAGTATCCAGGTACAAGCCAAAACAATTGAAGACGCCATAGAATTGGGATTGGCCCAATTAGGGCTAAACCAGGACCAGGTAGAGATTGACATCATCAGCGAAGGCAAACGCGGTGTCTTTGGCCTTGGTGCAGAAGAAGCAACGGTTCGCCTGACGCCCAGGGAACAGGCCACCCCCCAGGCCGAAGCAACTACACCGGCGCCGGCGGTTGAACCGGAAACGGAACAACACGTTGCTGAAATCGATGTCAGCGCGGGGGATGAGGAAAACGTAGCAGATGTGGCCGTTGAATATCTTTCCGGCCTGTTAGAACGGATGGGTATTAACGCCGAGGTGAATGTAACCGACGCCCCCGAACTGGTAGAATCTGAAGAAACACCGCCGCTGATCTTGGATATCAGCGGCAAAGACCTGGGCATTTTAATTGGCCGCCGCAGCGAAACGCTCCAGGTGCTGCAATATATGATCCGGCTGATGGTCAGCAAGCATTTCAACCGCTGGGAGCCGGTGATTATTGATGTGGAATCATACCGGGTACGCCGCCGCCGCTCGCTGCAAAAAATGGCCCAGAAAATGGCCGAACGGGCCGTATCCACCAACCGCCGCGTGGTGCTGGAAGCGATGCCCGCCCACGAGCGCCGCCTGGTCCACCTGGCTCTGCGCGATCATCCAAAAGTTTATACCAAAAGCGTTGGCAGCAACGATAATCGAAAAGTCACCATTATTCCCAAATAGGGCAACCCGCTGCCAACAATGCACCGAACCCACCCTCGTATACGGGTGGGTTTTGTTTATTCCGCCGGTTTATTTTGTTTGTGAACCCGGCCTATGTTACAATGAGGCCCATTCAATAAATCTATA
Organism: uncultured Caldilineaceae bacterium; assembly: GCA_964612485.1. Classification (GTDB taxonomy): domain Bacteria; phylum Chloroflexota; class Anaerolineae; order 4572-78; family J111; genus JAFGNV01. The sequence continues at coordinate 30,206 of CAZTFF010000018.1, read as the reverse complement.
AATTTTTTTGATTTAGAACACAATGAGCAAACATACTGCCTTTGTTTACACCATCGCCAACCAAAAAGGGGGCGTGGGCAAGACCACCACGGCCGTCAACCTGGCGGCCTTTATTGCCGCGCGCAAAGGGAAAGTGCTGGTGGTTGATGCCGATCCTCAATCCAATGCCACCTCAAGCGTTGGCGTTGAGCTGCAAGACGGCGATTCTTCTCTCTACGATGTTTTTATCAACCAAACACCGCTGGCCAACATCATCAAACCCACCAAACGAGAGCGCCTTTTTGTGGTGCCGGCTGCCCCGGAACTGGCCGCGGCAGAAGTGGAATTGGTTCAGCAGTTAGCTCGCGAATCGGTTCTCAGAAAAGCTGTTCAACCTGTCTTGGCTGATTACGATTTTATTTTTATCGACACGCCGCCCAGCCTGGGGCTGCTCACGGTGAACGCGCTGACCGCTTCGGATCAGGGCGTGATTATTCCGGTGCAATGCGAATACCTGGCTCTCGAAGGGTTGAGCCAGCTCATTTACACCATCAACCTGGTTCGGGAAAGTTTGAATGCCCAATTGCACGTAGCCGGATTGGTGTTGACGATGTACGATGGCCGGACCAATCTGGCCGGCGATGTTGTTGATGAAGTCCGCAGCCATTTCCCCAACGAAACCTTCAAAACCATCATTCCGCGCAACATCCGGTTGAGCGAAGCGCCCAGCTATGGGGAGGATATTCTCACCTACGCGCCTAACTCGGTGGGATGCAAAGCCTATCACGCCCTCACCGAAGAGTTGCTCAGCCGGGTCCGGCGCCAGCTTGCCGATTAACCTGTTGAAAGGATTCACCCTATGTCTCAAAAACGAGGTTTAGGAAAAGGATTAGGCGCTCTGATCCCGCCTTCGCAGCCGGCCAGCCCGGAAGTTCAGGCCGGAGCCATCGAAATACCTGTCAACCAGATCTCGCCCAATCCGCACCAACCCCGCCAGGTGATGGACCCGGCCAAGCTGGAAGACCTGGCCAACTCTATTGAAGAGCACGGGTTGATCCAACCGCTGATTGTTACGCGGGCCGGCGAAGGGTACCAGATTATCGCCGGAGAGCGACGTTGGCGCGCCAGCCAACTGGCGGGGTTAAACGCGGTGCCGGTAATAGTGAAGGAAACCAGCCCCCAACAAATGCTGGAGTTGGCCATTGTTGAGAACATTCAACGGGCCGATTTGAATCCATTGGAAGAGGCCGAAGCCTACGCCCAACTGATGGAAGAATTTGGCCTTACCCAGGAAGCCGTGGCGGAACGAGTGGGCAAAAGCCGGACCGCCGTGGCCAATACCATCCGGCTGATAAACCTGCCGGAGGCCATCAAAGAAGCGCTGGCCGGCGGCGATATATCCGAAGGACACGCGCGGGCATTATTGAGCCTGAAAAAACAGCGGGATCAACTGAATGTGATGGAAACAATCATCCGGCGCGGGTTGAACGTCCGCCAAACCGAAACCCTGGTCCGCCAACTTCTAACGGGTACGGAAACCCCCAAACCCAAACGCCCGCCGCTAATGCCGCACGATAAAACGATGCTGGCTAAATTTGAGTCGAAATTGGGCACCAAAGTAGAACTTTCCCGCAGCGATGAAGAGACCGGGAAAGTTACCATCCATTTTTACTCGCAAGAAGAATTACAGGCGATTTTCAACGCGATTTTGGGCGAAAACGAGGAACTTTAACTGCGCTCCCACTGCTTGATCGCGGCCTTGATGAGTTCTTTGGCTTCAGGATCAGGGACATCATCCGGGCTGGAATAGATGTGCCCATCCACGTTGATGCGAATGCCGCCACTGAGATCGGACAAAATTTCAATTTTAGCCACATTTGTCAATGGCGATGATACGAGCCGGGCCTGAACGATTTTATTGATTTCATCGGCCAGGTTGAATTGCGGCATCAGCACCGGCTCTTCCGCCGGTTTTGCGGGCCTGCCAAAAATGCCGCGCCGTTGGGGGGGCGCAGGCTCGGGCCGCGGCGGCTGCGCCTGCAGTGAGGCCAAAAAAGCGGCTTCCGCTTCGGGTGGAGGCGGGGGTACCAGCGGCTCCGAGGGCGCTTCCTCTGTTTCAGTTTCAGGCGGCGCAACATCATCCGGGTCCGGCAATTGGGTAATGGGCGTAAATTTCACCAGCGGGGCGGGCGTAGGGCCAACCTTGGGAAGATACACAGATTTAACGCCCACATCGGTAGCCACCACCCCGTTGGTAAAAGCCAATAAATGAGCGGCCAATTCTAAAATATACTGTCCTACTTCCCGATCATCAATATCTGTAAGTTTGTGGTATTGCTGGCCGGCTACTTCTATCACCAGCCGTCCGGTTTGAGGATGCTTGAGAAACCGCAGTAATTCCGATGGCTCGTTACTCGACACCGGGCCGGACACGGTGGTTGTTTCCGCAGATTGAGCTGAAGCTGCCGCCGTACGAGATTCGGGCGGAGCGGAATCAGCCCCTCTTAAGCGGGCGTCAATATCAATTTTCTCTTTGCCAGATTGAGATGATGATGGCATATCAGGTCCCTCCGTATCGATTTTTCTCCCCAAAATATCTAAATTGAGATCGTTCTCCCCAGGTGTAATTTGGTCATCCATCCCCGGCACAGTTTCAGACTCGTCAGGCAACAGACTCACGTCATCTTCCGGTTCGGCGTGTTTCGGGGATTGAGCGGCAGCATCTTTTTCTGAAACTTGAGTTCCCAGTTTCATCTTTGTTTTGTTTCGGTCCCGTCGATAATAAAAGAACAGGAACGCTACTAACAGAATTGCGGCCCCAATCGGGAACAGGGTCAGTATCAACAATTGATTCAATGTGGAATTATTTATAAACTCTTCCATAAAAACCTTACTCGCTAATCACCAAAAATCATACCTTAACGTTTCGTAAAAAATCGGCGCAGTCTTCGGGAAGCGAGGGATTGATGTACATTCCGCTTCCCAACTCAAACCCGGCGGTGCGGCTCACGCGGGGGATGACAATGACATACCAGTGCAAATAATCATTACTGATCTCTTTCACCGGCGCCGAGCGAATAATCAAATTATAAGCCGGGTCCTCCAACCCAATAAACAAACGCCGCATGACATTGTGTAAAATTTGGGCCAAATCGGCCATTTGCTCCGTTTGAGAATACAAAAAGCTCACGCTGTGCTGCCGGGGCAGAATCCAAATATGAAACGGCGAAGGGGAGGCATACAACACAAAGGCCACAAATTGCTGGCTGGCTGTAACCAAGCGTTCCTTTTTATCCAGTTCATCCTGCATCATAGTGCAAAAAACGCATTTGCCGTTATCATCAAAATAGCGGCGCGCCTCTTCGATGCGGTGCCGGATATCGGTGGGAACCACCGGCAATCCAATGATCTGGCTGTGCGGGTGTTTTAAGGAGGCGCCGGCGCGTTCGCCATGATTTTTGAAATAGATAATTTGTTCAATACGGGAATCACCGCGAATGCTCCAGCCGCGTTCATACAGGGTCTGGAGATAAAGTTGTATTTCTTCCGGCTCCATCAGCGCCAGTGTTTTGTTGTGTTGCGGATGATCCACAACTACTTCGTGATAGCCGATGCCCGTAATCAAACGATGAACGCCGTTGAAGGTCCGGGCCAATTCACCGGTGCGAGACAATGCGGGATATCGATTGTTGACCACCCTGGTTTGCCAGGAATCAACTGCCGGATAGCGGGCCACTTCCAGATCAAGTTCCTCGTGGCCAGGGCAAAAGGGGCAGTGAGGATCGTAAGCCGGCAAAGACGGCTCGATCACGGGGGTTTGCGCCGTCACATAATCGTCGGGTCGCTTGACGCGCTCGTTAGCAATAACCACCCACTCTTTGGTTGCCATATTTTGTCGGAGTTCGGTCATAAATTCTTTTACCTGAAGCAGCGGAAACTGTACCTCTCCCCGTTATTACGATCTTACATATCCAGAAGTGTCAGAAATTCGCTTAAAATCATGGCTGTTGCGCCCCATACTTTATGTCCAAAAATATCGTAGAAGGGGACGCGACGATCTCCATAGTTTGGAAAATGCCATATTTCCTGCCGGCGTGTTTTTGGGTTTAACAACAGGCTCAACGGCGTTTCAATCAATTCGGCAACTTCCTTGGCCTCAAGTTCAAATTCGGGCCGGGCCGGGCTAAACGCGATAAACGGTTGAATGCAAAAATTACTGGGCGGCGTATAAAGCATCGATAATTTCCCGATAACCTGCAATTCTTGTGGCGAAACGCCCACTTCCTCGTGTGCCTCGCGTAAAGCCGTTGCTTGAAGTGTTTCGCCATCTTCCTGGCGGCCACCGGGCAGCGAAATTTGGCCGCTGTGAACGCCGGGGTATTCCGTTCGACGGGTTAGCACCAGGTGTAGTTCTGAGTCAGAATAAGTGGTATGAGGATAAAACAAAAGCAAAACCGCTGCTTGCTGGCAAAGCGTTTCTACCTGCCATCGGTCCGGCCGGCCATCGGCCATTTCAGGCGCCATTTTTACCTGACCGGCCCTTCCGGGTAATGGATTCTTCAAAGCCTGTCGAATATCGTCGGTAGACAGGGAGAGAGCCGGCAACTTACTCATAGACTGTGTAAATTCACACCCCCTGTTTCACTTTGGCCTCAATATATTGTTTAAAGTTGGTCAGATTTTTGGCGGCAACCTCAGGCGTTGCATATTGCTCGATGATCCGGTCGGCCAAAATCTCAACAAATTTGTTGGGCGGATTATACTCTACCACCACCTGCAAGGCCGTTGTTTTCTCACTAATGGGGGTTAAAGTAATGGTCCAGAGGCTGTCCACATCGCCGGTTGTTTTGGTAATCAACGTATCTTCGCTTCGCTCGATGACTTCACTGCGGCCATTGAAAGAAACGCCCTGAACGGTGTAATGCCAGGTGTAGTTCATCCCGACGCCGCTGCCTTGCACGTTGTTTACCACACCTTTGACCGTGGCCCACTCAGGGATGGTTTCTACCCGGTTGAGCGCCTGCATCACCGCGGCCATAGGCGCTTCGATGACGGCTGTTTGTTGTATGCTTACCATTATTCAACTCCTTCCCTTCTATTATAGCACGACTGGCAAGGGTTTACAGCCTGCCGATCGATGATTATGATGGCCCCTCAAATAGCCACCGGGCAGACAATTATCATCACGATAAAACTTCTTGCCCTTCTAAAATAGACTTAATGAGCCGGTAATGGCGAGGCTTATCCAAATCCATGCCCAATTCGGCAAAACGGGTATCGACCACCTGGGCGTTGAGGTTGGCGCGCTGTCCGGCGCGCTGCACCGCCTCATAGACGGTCATGGTGCGGAAAATAAAACGCAGGATAAAAGCCCAGCCAATCATCTGCGCCTGGTGCCAATAATTTTTACGCGATCCGGTTAAACTGCGGACCAGTTCCTGGTTGGCGTTTACGGCGGCCACATCCAGCAGCAGCACATCGCCGCCGGCATAGCGCCCTCCTTTGAAGGGCACAAACATCCGGTTAGAACCGGGGAAACGGGCCTCCATGGTTTTCTCTTCGATAATGGCGTAATAGGCATCAAATTCCTGAGAGCCGCATTCGTCTACAAAGCCCCGCACAATGTCCGGTGTGATCAGGGGCACATCTGATGAAGCCAGCAAGATTTTCTTGACCGCCGGGTTCACCTCGCGGAGCCGGTCCAGCCCGGCCAATACATTGCTCACCAGATCACCCACGGCATCGGTAAAATAGACCGGCGCATCGCCAAAATCAACGCCACCCGACTCCAGGCCCACAATAGCAATGTTATCTACCAGGCCCGAGCTCCAGACGGCGTCAACCACCCAGGAAATCATAGGCCGGCCGGCCAGGGGAATCAAAGCCTTTTTTTCTACGCCAGTTAATTCAAAAAGAGGGTCGTCCGGGCTGCAAACGCCGCCCGCGGTGATAATTGAGTCCATTTTTTACTCCTCGCTCACTCAAATATATCCTGCCGCCCGAAGCCAGGCTTCGGTGCGCTGCATACCTTCAACAAAATCAATCGCCGGCGTCCATGCCAACAGCTCATGCGCTTTTTTAATGCTAAAGCTGTTGCAGCTTCGCAGGCCCCGCACCATGCCCCGGGTAAAACTTGTTTGTTTGCCTCGAAGTTTCGCGCCACTTTCATTCAACAAGGCCACCAGCCAGGCCACGGGAAACGGCACCGATGGAAACGAGTTGACTCCCACCATCCGGCCATAGGCGCCAAAAAATTCACGCCAGGGAACGGGGTGGCCATCGGTAAAGTTGATGACCTGGCCAACCGCCGCATCTGCCTTCACACATTTTATCAAGCCATCAACCAGATTGTCAATGTAAAGCGGCTTGGCCAGATAACGCCCGCCATCCACCAGCACCATTTTCCCGGCCTTGATCAATTCAATGGGCCGGATGGAAAATTGGTAGGATCGCGGCCCGTACACCTGCGAGGGCCGGGCCACAACAAAAGACAGATCTTTTTGAGACATAACAATCCGCTCGGCCAACACTTTGGAGTCGGCATAGCGGTTGCCGGTTAACCGGGCTGGCGTGGTTTCATCAATATCAAACTGCTGCAAAGAGCCGTAAACCGCGCAAGAACTGATGTGGATAAATCGTTTGATCTTAGCCGCCAGCGCGGCCTGAACCACATTGTTGGTTCCGTCTACATTGGCCGCATAAATCTGCCGCCGCGTTCCCTTTTCGCTTACCCAGCCGGCGGTATGAAAAACAATTTCGCACGAATGAACTGCATCGAGCGATGCGGGGCCGGTAATATCGCCCCGGACAACATCAACGCCTTGCTCAAGCAGCCAGCGGCCCTTTTCAGGGGTTCGAGCCAGCGCAATCACCGAGGCCCCTTCTTCAGCAGCCAATCGTTCTGCCAGGCGACCCCCGATCAAACCGGTTCCGCCCGTTATAAAAATACGTTTGCCGGTCAGGTTCATTTCTCTTTGAGAATCAGAATGTTATAATCGGAGCGCCACCGACAGGCCGTCCCGAACCGGGTAAATGGTGGTCATAAAACCGGGATGATCGAACAGCATGTGGGTGAATTTTATCAACCCCTGGGTTCCTTCCTCCTGTTCCTGCTCCAGCACTCGCCCCCACCGGAAGAGGTTGTCAGAGATAAAAAGCCCGCCGGGACAGAGGTGGTTGTAGGCCAGCTCGATGGTTTCGGGGTAGGCGCTTTTTTGGATGTCGTTGTAGATCAGGTCCCAGGTGCCCCCCACCCGGCGCAAGGCGGCGATGGCGTCTTCCTGGTGATAGGTAATCCGCGGCCAGACGTTGGCGCGGCTGAGAAAATCTTCGGCCAGCTCAATGTTTTTTTCGGACAGATCTGTGCAATGAACCTCGCCGGTGTCGCCCACCGCCCGCGCAAAGAAAAGGGCCGAGTAGCCATAGCCCGACCCCAATTCAAAGACACGCCTGGCCCCGATCATACGGGCCATTTGATAAAGCGCGCGCCCGGACAACAACCCCACAATAGGGAATTTTATCTCCTGGGCCAAGGCTTCCATCTCTTGGCGGATCGGATCATCATCCGTATAAAGTTCTTCCAAATACGCTTCCAGGTTTTCTTTTGTAAATTTATCAGACATCAAACGTCCCTTCTTGTTGGCAACCGGACCACCGGGCACAGACGGCAGACGACCGTGATGACCTGGTGATCAGTCGTTGGTGGTCGTGCATAGAAAAATTTTTCAAATCATAAATATGTCCATTAGCGACATCGCAAATTACAGTTCGTACTTTCTGACCAGTTCCCGGTCGGATTCGATCATCAACTCAACCAGCCCTTCAAGCGACGTTTGGGGACTCCAGCCGAGATTTTTCTGCGCTTTGCTGCTGTTGCCGCGTAGATAGCGCAGTTCCGAAGGCCGCTTGAAGCGCTCATCCACGCCCACATAGGGCTGCCAGTCGTCAATCCCAATCACCTTAAAAGCGATGTCAAGAAAATCTCGAATCGTGGCCGAGCGGCCCGTGGCGATGACGTACTCGTCCGGTTCGTCCTGCTGCAACATCAGCCACATCATTTCCACGTAATCTTTGGCGTAGCCCCAATCGCGGGAGGCATCCAGATTGCCCAGTTTGAATTTTCCGTCTTTGACCAGCGGGTCTTTGGTTTCGCTGCCCATTTTAGAGAGGATCACGCCTTCCGCAATGCAGGCCACGGCGTAGGTTATTTTTCGGGTGACAAACTCCATGCCCCGGCGCGGCGATTCGTGGTTAAACAGAATGCCGCCGCAGGCGTACATATCATAACTTTCCCGGTAGTTGATCGTCATCCGGTGGGCGTAAAGCTTGGCAATGGCGTAGGGACTGGTGGGTAAAAACTGGCTGTCTTCATCCAAAAATTCAACCGGGTTGTTGCCGAACATCTCGCTGGACGAAGCCTGGTACACGCGGGCATCGGGTTTGTTGTTGCGCACGCTTTCCAAGATCCGCACCGCGCCCAAACCGGTAATGTCGCCGGTGAGAATGGGTTCTTGCCAGCTTACCTTCACAAACGATTGCGCCGCGAGATTGTAAACTTCATCCGGCTGAAAATTCCGCACCACCCGGTCCAGCGATCCCTGATCGCTCAAATCGCCATCGTAGAGCGAAATATCGCTCAGAATATGTTCAATATTGCGCGTATTGGGCACGCTCAACCGCCGGGCAATGCCGGCCACCTCATACCCTTTTTCAAGCAAAAATTCGGCCAGATACGAACCATCTTGACCCGTAATGCCTGTAATCAGTGCTTTCTTCACTGTGCCTCCTGGTCTCTTTAAGAAGTTTCGATTTAGAAGATGATTACCGGTTTGGCAAAAAACCCCGGCCATCATCCCCTCACAACTCAACACATTGTATTGTAAATTGTTTTACCCGGCAAAAAGCGCAGTTTGATAATCCGGGCCGGGCCGTTTATAATGTTGGGGTTGTCAATTCAGCCTTGTGAGGAAACAGCATGCCTGAACTTCCCGAAGTAGAAACCGTGGTCAGGGGGCTGCGCGGGCCGCTGGTGGGGCGCGCGTTTACCGGAATTACTATCTTGTGGCCTAAAGCCATCCGCACCTCTCCCACTTTTACCATAGAAGCGCGGCTGCCCGGCCAGCGTATCGAAGCCATTAAACGGCGCGGCAAATATTTGAGATTCGAGTTATCTCGCGGCGACACGCTTTTTATCCATTTAAAAATGACCGGCGATTTGCTGGTTGAACCGGCCACCGATCCGTTGGACCGGCACATCCGCACCATTTTTGATCTGGATAACGGCCGCCAACTCCGCTTTAAAGACCCGCGCAAATTTGGCCGGGTTTATCTGGTAGACGACCCGACGTGGGTCATCGGCCAACTTGGGCCGGAGCCGCTGGCGGATAATTTTTCGGTGGCTGATTTCAAAGCGCTGTTTGGCCGGCGAAGCGGGCGGCTAAAACCGCTGCTGCTCAACCAGCACTTTATCGCCGGCATCGGCAACATCTACGGCGACGAGAGTTGTTTTTTGGCCGGGATCGATCCCCGTCGGCAGGTCAACACGCTTTCAGAAAGCGAACTGGAAAAGCTTTACAACGCCATCCGGCAGGCGCTCAGCCAGGGCATTATACACAAAGGCGCTTCGCTGGACGACGTATACCGGGGCGGCGAATTCCAAAATTATTTTCAGGTTTACGGCCGCACCGGTCAGCCGTGTCCAACGTGCAACATGCCGATTCAACGCATTGTTTTGGGCGGGCGATCTACCCATTTTTGCGCCCACTGCCAAACATAAGAAAGGATTTGTACCCAACAAATGGCCATTGAACCCCATATCCGGGCACTTATTTTCGATTGCGACGGCACGCTGGCCGACACCATGCCGCTTCATTACGAAGCCTGGCAAGAGACCATGGCCCCCCTGGGCAGCGTCTTTCCCACAGAACTGTTTTACCGTACCGCCGGGATGCAAAACTCTCAAATTGTGGGGCTGTTGAATAATAAACTTGGCCTGCAACTTGATCCGCAAACCATCGCTGCTGATAAAGAATCCCGATTTGAGCGCAAGCTGTCCGCTGTACGGCCTGTAGAACCGGTAGTGGCCCTGGCCAAAAAATACCGACGGCAGATGCCGATGGCGGTGGGGTCCGGCGGGGAGTTACCGATGATTACCAAAATCCTGGCCTCCATCGGCATGGACAATTTTTTTGATACGGTTGTCACCGCCGAGCAGGTGCCCCACGGCAAACCGGCGCCCGACATTTTTTTAGAGGCCGCGCGCCGCATGAATATCGAGCCACAATATTGCCAGGTATTCGAGGATGCTGATTCGGGCCTGGAAGCGGCCCGACAGGCCGGGATGGCGGTGTTTGATGTAAGATTGTGGATGAAAAGTAAACTTCTATAAAAACGGGGGATTTTGATGACATCACCAAAAAATATCAGCAAATTGGCTTTGATCATTAGCGTTGTTTCTGTTGTGGGCATTTTGCCGATGCTTTTCTTCCGGCCCGATTGGGGCGCTGCCACCTGGTGGCCCGCCGTGGGGCTGGGCCTGGCCTTTTTGCTGCTGGTCACAGCCTATTTGCGCGGCGCATATTTAGCCGCCCAGCAACGAGCCGCCATGGTGGATCAACTCAACGATTGTTATCGGGGAGTTAAGGCGGCTGAAGAAGAAAGGGCGTGACAAGGAGTGACGAGTGACGAGTGAGAAGTGATACCATTCTTCACTCACTCTACCAAATCACCGCCACCGCCGCCAGGCTTGCTCGTAATAGGTCAGAATGATCTGGTTATCCAGGGTGTTTACTTCGGTGTCGATCTCGGCAATGTCATCATCAAAAACCAGGCTCGATTGAAAGACATCGGCATCAAGATAGCGCATGGGAACCCTGGGTAAAAACTTGGCCGGGTCCAGTTCGTGGCCGGCGGCCAATATAAAGCCCCAATCGCCAAAGGAGGGAATATACATATGATACGGCCAAGTTTGCAGCCCCACCGATTCCATCGTATGGGCAATGGACCAGTACGTTTCGCGGGCGTAGTAGGGTGAAGTAGCCTGGGTCACAATGACACCGCCCCCGGCCAGGTGGCGGTGTACCAGTTTGTAGAATTCGCGGCTGTAGAGTTTGCCCAAACTTTCGTTGTTGGGATCAGGCAAATCTATGATGATGACGCCGAACAGCTCGCCGGTGTCGGCCAGGTAGGTGTAGGCATCCTGATTGAGTATCTCCACACGCGGATCGCTGAGCGAATCCTCGTTGATGTCGAGCAAGGCCGGGTGGGTAAGGGCCAATTCGGTCATGGCCGGGTCGATGTCAACCAGCACAAGCTGCTGCACATCATCATACTTAAAAACCTCACGGGCCACCAGCCCATCGCCCCCGCCCAACACCAGCACCGACTCCCGGGAGCGGGTAAGCGACATGGCCGGATGCACCAGCGGTTCGTGATAACGGTATTCATCGCGCGAGCTGAATTGCAGGTTGCCGTCTAAAAACAGGCGCACATCGTCGGCCCAACGGGTCATAATGATGCGCTGGTAGGGCGTCTGGCGGCTGTAGATGATCTCATCCTTGTAGAGTTGCTGCTCAAACACGGAGGTCAACAGGTTAGACCAGACCGCGCCCCCCAGCAACAGCAGGGCAATGCCGCCGGTTGCGAGAGAAAGCCCACGCCAGCGGGACAGCCGGTCCCGAAAGATCCAGATGTTCAGCGCCACCACCAAAACATTGAGAATGCCCGTGGCAAACGCGGTTTTTAGCAGGCCCAGTTCCGGCAGTAAAACCAGCGGAAACAGCACCGAGGCAATCAGCGCGCCAATATAATCAAAGGCCAGCACGTTGGCCAGCGTATCTTTGATATTGTCCCACCCGCCCAGCAAACGGGTCAGCAGGGGGATTTCCATACCGATCAAACTGCCTATGATGAGGATCAGCACCACCATGGCTACGTGGTACACATCGGTGGTGGCGAACACCGCGTACAGCAGTGCCGCCGAGAATCCCCCCACCAGCCCCACCGATAGTTCCACGCCGATGAACCAACCCAACAACGAATCGTTGATCCGCCGCGAGGCAAACGAGCCGATGCCCATCGCGCTCAGAAACAAACCTATGGTGATTGAAAAATGGGTAACGGTATTGCCAAATAAATAAGAGGAAAGGGTGCCGATGATCAGCTCGTACACCAGGCCGCAGATGGCAATGATAAAAACGGTAACCAAAAGAGAGGTAGAATGGCGGGTTGTAAGTTGCATTGATTATTGGGATTTCAACAGTGAGCTACCGACCAGCCGCCGGTTACTCAGGCTAAAAAATACAAAAGCCAGCACGGCGGCGATCACCAGGAAAATGATAAAGTAGCGCGTCAGCCATACGCCGCGTTCGACAGTGACGGTCAGCGGCATTGATGTGACCGTGGCATCTTCCATCGAAACATTCAGGTAATAATCACCGGCCTCTTCGAGTTTGAAAAGATAATCGGCGTTGAGGTCGTTTTCGTGCCAGTAACCGTCGCTGTCCCGCCCCTCTTCGTCCCAGAACTCGCCGGAGAAAAGATACGCTTCGTTCCCCTCGCTATCACGAGCCGAGACATCCACCACCGCCCAGGTATTTACCGGCAAGCCGCCAGACTCTAAAGAAATCCGGTAGACGGCATCCGATTTGGGCAGGGTGATCGGCCCCATGGTTTTTACTTCCAGCCCCTGCTTCATCTGGAACTCTTCTTGGGCCACCTGTTGGCCGGTGAACGCGGTAAATAGCGCGCCGGAGCAGCTCAAAAGTACCAACAGCAAGCAAAAGAGGGCCAGCACCCGGTAAGCGCTGTTCCAGGTAGATACTTCACCGGCTTTTTTGACCAAATCCTCGCGGCCAAAGGCCTGCCAGACCTCAACATCCGCCAGCGGCTGCCCCTGGTAGACCTCTATCTCATCTTTGCTGTACTCCACGCTGTAAGGAATGCTGCCGCGTTGGGCATCAAAATAGTGAAACTGATCTCCAACGTTACACTGCCAGGTTAACTCGCCGTCAAAGGCCAGCACCTTGGCCGGCGAACGCTCGGTCACCTGGGCCGTTCCGCCCGGCACCTGGATTGAGGAAGCGCGGTAGGGGTCAAACGGAGCCTGGGGCTGGATTTTTTCGTTGAGAATGAAGCCCGTCTCAGCATCATAACTCAACCAGCGATATTTGCCGCCGGCCGACACCAGCAGCCACTCATCCCAACGCCATCGCTCCTCATCATCCCATCCTTCGTAACGGATCCAGCCGATTACCTGGTGAGTTTCGCTTTCAAAGGTGCCGGTCATGCCCGGTTTAATGGGCATCGTCGGGCGAACGCGCTTGTTCATCTGGCCGATCACGGCGGCCTGCTCGCTGGTTAGATCAAGTACGCTGCCGCAGTGATTGCAGACCATGGTTTTGGCCTCGGCCCCGCTTCTAAGATCAACCGTGCCGCCGCAGTGGGGGCATGAGAGGGTTTCCAGTTTTAATTCGGATGATTTGGGTTCAATGCGCTTGTATTTGCTGCTACTTTCATCTGCCGAGGGCTGTGCCGGTGCTGCCGGCTCGGCGGGCAGGGGCGGCGGTGCCTCCTGCCCCGAAACCGGGGGTGGGGATTGCAATTCGGCCAGTTGCCCGGCGGCCCATCGATTATCGGGGTTGACCTGCAACACTTGTTGCAAACACTGCGCCTGCTGCTGCGGATCATCTGCCACCCGCGAGAGCCACAACCAGGCTTCCTCGTTGTTGGCGTCAACCTGAACAACCTGCGAGAGCAGTTTCCTCGCAGGTTCCTTATGGCCGCGCCGGGCGGCTTTTATTCCGTTTTGCAATATTTCATTGAGCTGGCGTTCATCCATAATTATTTGCCCGAATTCGGCCCGCCGCCAATTATCGGGCCGCTCACGCTGCCCGTGCGGAGGGAATGAGAACTCATCTGCGCGATGCCGGTTCCCCAGTAAGAAAGAAACCCACACAGCACAAAATTACAGGACAGCAGGCAAATGATAAAAAAGACAGCCAGCCACGTCACAGTTTTTGATGACATAAATTCCGGTTATGACAACATCACGGCACCCACCACAATGGAAATGCCAATAAAGACGCCGGCCAGCATAATACCCAGCGCCTGGTTTTGATCTTCAACCAACTCGCGTTTTAGGTCCAGACCCAAAATACGATCAAACACAAAATAGCCTAACACCGCCAGCAAAATGCCAACTAAACCATATAAAATGGTTGAAACAAACGGCTGCCAGGCCAAATCATACCGCGCCGAAGGCGGCGCATCCTGAGCCAGCGCAATACCCGTGGGTAACAGCGAAGCGATCACAAACGCAACGAATACTTTGAATTTCATCGGAATTTTCTCCTTTTATAAAAATTTGGAAGGTTATTTACCAAAATTAAAGCCACCGCCGGTTGAGGGTCCGGACACACTCCCGGACCGGACCGAGGGGCCAAAGACACCGGTTGACGAACAACTGCCACAGACGCACACTAGAAAAATAAAGACAATCACAATAATGGCTAAAATCATATAAATTCTGCGGCTGGAGCGGGCGTGATCTCGCTGAATCTGCTTTAACTCCACCCGCCGCTGCGAGGCTTGGGCGCGGGCCTGCTGCTGTAAATCTTCGCGGCCAAAGGCTTTCCACACCTGGCTCTCGTTGAGCTGGTGGCCTTCCAATAGCTCAATCTCTTCGCGGCTGTATTCGATGCTGTAGGGCTGCCGGCCCCGTTTGGCATCGATATATTGGATCTCATCGCCAATTTTGCCGCGCCAGGTCAACTCGCCGGCCAGGGCCACAATGCGCGCCCGGCCTCGTTCTACCACGCGGGCCACGCCGCCGGGTATTTTGATAGAGGTGGCCGTTCTGGGGTCAAACGGCTCACGGGGCGTGATTTTTTTGTAGAGATGAAACCCCTGCTCAGAATCGTAGGTGAGCCAGCGATACTCTCCATCCGCCGAAACCAGCAGCCATTCATCCCAATCCCAGGTTTCTTCCTCGTCCCGGCCCTGGTACCGCACCCAGCCGACGACCTGATGCAACTTGCCTTCAAACGTGCCTTCCATCCCCAGCTCAATGGGTTTGACCGGTTTGACTTTGGGATCGGTTTGGCCGATAACCGCCGCCTGTTCCGGCGTAAGATCCAACACGCTGCCACAGTAGCTGCACACCACCGTCTGAATATCGGCCCCGCCCTGGAGTTCAACCGAACCGCCACAATTAGGGCAACTGAGCGTTTCCAATTTCATCTCCGAGGGGCCGGGCGCTTGCGGCGGCACCGGGGGCGGTGCGGCTCCGGCAGCGGGCGCAGAACCGCTTTGCAGGGCATTTAACTGTTCCGCCGCCCATTTATTACCGGGATTAAGGGCTATCACCCGCTGCAAACATTCGGCTTTTTGCAGGGGATCGTCAACCACCCGCGCCAGCCACAACCAGGCTTCCTCATTGTTGGGTTCGGCCTGGACTACCTGAGTGAGCAGCGCCTGCGCCGGTTCTTTATGCCCGCGCCGCGCCGCCCGGATACCTTTTTGCAATGCGTCTTGCGGATTAAAATCGTCCATTTACCAATACGCTTCCTCATCTACCACCAACTGATCGCGGGGAACGGCCCGCCCCACCGAAAGTTCTATTTCGTTTTGGGTATATTCGATGCTGACTTGCTGCTCGCCGCTGTTGCCGTCCAGGTAGCGCACTTCCTGGCCGGGCAGGATGTTGAAGGCCAATTGGCCCTCGCCGCCCGCAATCTGCGCGGTTCCCTTCTCGGTGATAAACATCCGATGTTTACCCACCGGCAGCACGCTGCCCACGGCCACCTCGTCAAACGACGGCACGGGCGAGGTTAAGGTTTCTTTGTGAAAGAGGATGTATTCGCCCTCGTCTTCTTGCAGCCAGCCGGGGCGATCCTTATCAAACATCACAAACCATTCGTCCCACAACCCCGCATCGTATTGGTAGCGCAAGCGGCCCATCACTTCAAATGGTTTGCCGAATATCTGGCCGGTGGCGCCAATATACAACGGGGAAGGCAGTTCGGTTAATTTGGCGGTTTGGCCGGTAGGATCAAGGCCGGAGTCGTGCAGCAGCATCACCTGATTGCAAAAATCACAGGTCACAACTTTGACAAAACGGTTATCAATATCCAGCGGGGCGCCGCAAGAGGGGCAACTCATACTTTTCATAATTTCCTGCCTCCAGAGGAGAATCGCACTCCCCAATTATATCAGGGGTTTTGAGGATGGTCAATCTCCGGTTGAAGAGCCGCCTTCCAAAAAGCAAATGATCCCGGCGGCAATGCCTCGGGCCACCACTTTGGGGCGGGATTCCAGCAAAAATCGATCATCCAGCAGAAAACCTGTTTCAATGATCGCGCCCGGCGTTGAAGGATGGATTTCGTTAAAAGCGTGGTAATTGGTCATATTATCGGTGATGCTGGCGGGATGCTGCGGCAAGCCGGTATAATTAGCGTATTCCTGATTGATGCAGGCCACCAGTCTATCTTCATCTTCCGGGATAGCGCTGTTGGTTACGCGGGCCACTTTAAAGCCGGTCGCGCCCGGAATATTACAGCTATCGGCATGCACGCTGACCAGCGCATTGGCCTGATAATCCGTCAGGCGATCATCATATTCATCTAACAAATCGGCGGCAATACCGCGCCGTCTTAACAGATCAACCACTTCTTCGGCCACGGTATAATTGACCTCGGCTTCGGTTAAACCATCGTCGCAAACCGCGCCGGGATCATACCCTTTGTGGCCGGCCACAATCCCCACCAGGGGTTGGCTGGGATCAATGGCCGGTTGGGACGCAGCGACTTCATCCCTAGTCGCCGCTTGACCCTCGGCGGAAACCAGCGATGTGGGTTGGGGAATTCTGATGACCGGTTGTTCTGCCGGCCTGAACAAATCAACGCCAAACCAGACGGCCAGAAAGGCCATCAAAACGAAGGTGATGACAAACACCGGCTGGCGGCGGTTCGCCTTTGTACCGGCCTTTTTTGCTGATTTAGCTTTGGGGTTAGATTTCCGAGATTGCGACATAACGGTATGATAACACAAGTTGAATTTTTCGTCTACAGAAATTATGTCATGTTCCACACAGTACTACGGTCGGTCTTAAAATCTTGGATAGACCCCAGTACTACTAACACATTGACACAAGGAGAGGAATTTAATAAAATTAACTATAGCGTTGTATACTCACCTTCTCCCAAAGGAAACAAACGTGCCGGAAAAAATTCTTGTTGTTGACGACGATCCCTTTCTATTACAACTGATGGAAAAAAGCCTGGTAACGCACGGCTACGAGGTTGTTATAGCCTCAGATGGCGTTGAAGGGCTGCAACTCCTGGATCAAACCAAACCCCATCTGGTGATTTTGGATATTATGATGCCCCACCTGACCGGCTGGGAATTTTGCGACCGGATTCGCAAGGTGTCTACCATCCCCATCATTATCCTTACTGCCCTGGGATCTCAAGCCGACATTGTGCGTGGGTTGAAGTCCGGCGCGGACGACTATCTGGTCAAACCCTTTTTACAAGATGAGCTGCTGGCCCGGGTCTCGGCGGTGCTGCGCCGGTCGACGATGCCGCCGCCCTCTTCAACCGCGCCGCTGCGCTTTGGCAACGGCGAACTGGTAATTGATCCGGTTGACCGCCGCGCCCTGGTCAACGGCCAGGACGCCGACCTCAGCCCCACCGAATTTGAGCTGCTCTTTTTTATGGCGCAGCGTCCCGGCCAGATACTGAATACGGAATTTATCTTCCAAAACGTCTGGCCCTACGATACCGATACCAACACCGAAAATGTCAAATGGTACGTGTGGCACCTGCGAAAAAAAATAGAACAAGACCCCAGCAATCCCAAATACCTCATTACCGAACGGGGTGTTGGCTACCGCTTTGTGCCCTATTATTCTTCTACCCAGCAGGAAACCCATTAATTGTGACCGAGACCGTTGTTTTAATTGTTGATGATCTGATGTTTGCGCCCAAATTGGAAAGCGCGCTTACCCGGTTGGGCTACCGGCCCCTAACCGCCACCACCGAAACGCAACTCACCGACGCCATGCGGGCCGCGCCGGTACTGGTTATTGTTGACCTGTTCAGCCAAAGCATCCCCTGGGAAAAACTGCTGCGCTTTATCAAAGGTGAAGATAGAAAAGGCCGGCACATCCCGGTGCTGGGGTTTGGCCCCCACGTTGACCTGGAACTCCGCCAGCAGGCGCTACTGGCCGGCTGCGGGGCCGTTGTCGGGCGCGGGGCCGTAACCGGCCAACTGCCACAACTCATCGAAAAATATAAATGGATGGCCGACCGGCATCGCTGCGATGAAAATCCACCACCGCTGTTGCAAGAAGGCATAGCGTTGTTTAACCGGGGCGAATACTTTGAATGCCACGAGGTAATTGAAGACGCCTGGAACCGGGAACCCGAATCCGTCCGCCTGATGTACCAGGGGGTCTTGCAAATTGGTGTGGCCTGCTACCACGTGCAAAACAAAAACTGGCGCGGCGCAATGAAAATGCTGGAACGCGGCCTGCCCAAAATCCAACGCTTTGCGCCCGCCTGTATGGGCCTCAACCTGGATCAACTGATTACCGATGCCGCCGCCATCCGCGCCGAGCTTGTTCGGATCGGCCCCAACTGGCAGGACGATTTTAACCCCGATCTTTTTCCCACAATAAAATTGTCAAAATAACCAATAAGATATATAGTGGTCATTCGTAACTGATTTCATCTAAAGAGTAATTAATTTATGACAACCATTGTAGTTATCCCTACTTACAACGAAGCCGATAACTTACCGGCCATCACCGCCGAACTCTTTACCCTGGATGTGGAGGAAGAGATCCAAATTCTCATTGTTGATGATGACTCGCCCGATGGTACGGGCCAGGTGGCCGATGAATTGATTCGAGATTGTTACCCCGGACGGTTACACGTAATTCATCGCCAGGGAAAGTTGGGGCTGGGCACGGCCTACATTACCGGGTTCAAATGGGCGCTGGAACACGGCGCCGATTACATCATCCAGATGGACGCCGATTTCTCCCACTCCCCCTCCTACATTCCCAACATGCTGGAAGAAATTGCCAATTATGATGTTGTCGTCGGCTCCCGCTACGTGGGCGGGGGAGAACTGGATGAGCGTTGGGGCTGGGGCCGCTGGTTTTTAAGCTGGTGGGCCAACTCGGTCTGGACTCGCGGCATCCTGGGCGCAAAAACCAAAGATGCCACCGCCGGCTTCAAATGCTGGCGACGCAGCGCCCTGGAACATATCGGCCTGGACCGCATCACCTCCAACGGCTACGTTTTTCAGGTGGAAATGAGCTATGTGTCGGAAAAACTCAACTTCCGCATCCTCGAAATTCCCATCTATTTTGAAGACCGCCGGATTGGGCAGAGCAAAATGACCTGGCCGGTCAAAATCGAAGCCGCCCTGCGCGTCTTTGAAATCCGCTGGCGGCATCGCAGCGTCAAGCCCATCTCCCTGCCCAACTCAGTCCAAAATTAGGAGCGTTCCGCTTGTTGAAAGCCATCAACCGGCAAGACCTTCTGGCCGCGCTGATTTTATTCATCCTGCCGCTGACACTTTTTGCATCGATCACGCTGGGGCCAAACACCCTGCTCCCCGCCGACAACCTGTTTGCCTACGAACCCTGGGCCTCGTACAAAGAAGCCCAGGGCGTGGGGCTGCCGCAAAACCAACTGGTTTCCGATTTAATTTTGGAAAACTACGTCTGGAAAAAATTCATCCGCGAGTCTATCGCCGCCCGCCAGATTCCGCTGTGGAACCCTTACATTTTGTCGGGCCAGCCCTTTTTAGCCAACGGCCAGCACTCCGGTCTCTACCCCTTTAGCGCGCTCTTTTATATTCTGCCCCTGAGCAAAGCCTACGGCTGGTTCACGGTGAGCCAGTTGTGGCTGGCCGGGCTGTTTATGTATATTTTTCTGCGCACCCTGCGCGCCCACCGGCTGGGAGCGCTGGCGGCAGGCATCACCTACGCCCTGAGCGGGTTTTTCATCTTCCGCGTGGTCTTTACCATGATCGTGGCCGGCGCCGTCTGGCTGCCCCTCATCCTGGCCTTGATCGAGATTATCATCCGCAAACAAGAAGAAAAAGGAGCCATCACCTACTCGCCCATTCCCTACGTGGTGGCCGGGGCGCTGGCGCTGGGGCTGCAAACCCTGGCCGGGCACGTGGAGATCACCTACTACACCCTACTGGTCAGCGGGTTTTACGCCCTCTGCCGGCTGGCGATGCTGTGGCGGCAGCACCACACGCCCCGCTTTGCCCTGCGCCTGGCCGGCTGGCTGGGGGTGATGGTGATCTTGGGCGTGGGGCTGGGTGCGGCGCAACTGGTGCCGATGTACGAAATTGTCACCCAAAATTTCCGCGACAGTTCCGTCACCCTGGCCCAGGTCCTCGACTGGTCGCTCCCCTACCGCCGCATCATCTCCTTTCTTATTCCCGATTTTTTTGGCAGCCCGGCTCATCACGGCTATTTTGATGTGGTCAGCAAACAGTGGCAGGTGTTGGGGCCAAACGCCGCCGGCACCATCAACCCTCTCTGCCCCCACTGCACCGGTTGGGATACCAAAACCGCCGTCGAAGCCGGGGCCTACGCCGGAATCCTGCCCCTGCTGCTGGCCTTCTTGGCCGTTGTTCAAGCCATTTACGCCACGTTCAAACGCTCAAACAACCAAAAGTTCAACCGTTACGTATTTATTTTTGCGGCCCTGGCCTTGCTCTCGCTGCTGTTTGCCTTTGGCACACCCCTCTACGCTGTTTTGTTTTACGGCCTGCCCGGCTGGAACCAGCTTCACTCCCCCTTCCGCTGGATTTTTCCCTACACCTTAAGCATCGCTGTTTTGGCCGGGTTGGGTGTAACTTATTTGGACCGGCTGGTCAGCATACAATGGCAAGGTAACAGGGTAGCAGGCAGCAGGGTAGCAAAGGGACAGAAGAATCCTTTCGCCCGGTTCTGCCGCGTTCTGGGCCGGCTGTTGTTCTGGGGAGGATTGGCCGGCGTGGGGGTGATGCTGGCGGCGCTGGTTCAACCGGAGCCGTTCATTCAAGCAGCCTCATTTGTCTTTAACCGTTCCGGGCTGGCCCAAAACGCCTTTGCCAACGGACGCCAATTCTTCGGCTACCAATGGCCCAACTTTTTCAAATTTTCCCTGATGACAGCAGCCTCCGGCGGAGTGCTGTGGCTTGTTCCTAAACCTATTTTTCTCCCCGCCCGCCTGGGCCGCCTGGCCGTTTGGAAACCGCTGGCGATTGGCCTCATCAGTTTCGATTTGCTGCTGGCCGGCGCGGGTTTCAATCCCTCGGTTGATCCGGCCCTGCTCGATTTCACCCCGGAAGTAGTTCAATGGCTGAAAACGCAGCAAGCTGACGACCCTTATTTCCGCCTCACCAGCCTCGACACGCCGGAGGGGCGCGGCAACAAAGTATTTTTAGCCAACGCCGGGATGTACAACAATTTGTTCGATGTGCGCGGCTACGACAGCATCATCCCCGCCCAGCACGCCCAATTTATGCAGCTCATCCAAGAAAACGGCGATCTGCTGTTCAACCGGGTGGGGCCGCTGTACACGGTTGACACTACCGCGCTCGATTCGGCGCTGCTGGATTTACTGGGCGTGCGCTACCTGCTTACCACCGTGGAGTTGGACCACCCCGGCTACCAACTGGTTTACGATGAAGAGATCCGCGTCTATGAAAATCTTGATGCCCTGCCCCGCGCTTTTCTGATAGACCAGGCCGTAACACCGGCTGATTTTGACAAACCTGCTGACCTGGCGGCGATGGATCAGTGGGAATTTGCGATGCGAAGCCTGAATCCCCGCCAACACGTTCTGCTCAACGGCGAAACCAATCAGCGGGGGCACGATCTCACCCCGGACGACGCGCAATTGCCGCCCTTTGACTCTTCCCAAAAGCCCCCCTCTGACTCCCCCCCACCGGGAGAGAACCTCTCAACCTCCCCTCCACTGGGGGGGACTGAGGGGGGACAGTCGAACTCCGGCGTCACCATCACCAGCTACACCCCCAACGAAGTCAAACTTTCCGCTGTGCTCACTCAACCCGGCTGGCTGGTGCTGGCCGACAGTTACTTCCCCGGCTGGAAAGCCTACGCCCAGGCCCCCGGCGCAGCCAACGAAATCGAACTGACCATCCACCGGGCCAACGGCAATTTTCGGGCGGTGTACCTCCAGCCCGGCCAATGGCAGGTCCGCTTTCGCTACAGCCCGCAGAGTTTCCAAATGGGCTTGTACGCCTCGTTCCTGGCCTTTGTCACGCTGATCTTTTTACTGGGGGTGTGGGCCTGGGGCAAGTTGTACCGGGAAGAAGAAACCGACTCGCCCATCAAACGCATCGCCAAAAACAGCCTGGTGCCGATGGTGCTGGCGTTGTCGAACCGCATTGTTGATTTTGCTTTTGCCATGCTCATGCTGCGCATTTTGCAGCCGGAAGGAGCCGGGCGCTACGCCTTTGCCGTGGCCTTCATCAGCCTGGCCGAGATCATCACCCGCTACGGGCTGGGCACGCTGGTTACGCGGGAGGTGGCGGCTCAACGAGACCGGACCAATCGTTACCTGGCCAATGTATCGGCGCTGCGGCTCTATTTGTGGCTGGCCGCGCTGCCTATTATGGGCCTGATTTTGGCGATGTATGTGTTTTTTGGCGATACCACCCTGGACGTGGTCATCACCATTGCCATTTTGTCTATCGGCACGCTGTTGAGCAACCTGGCCGACGGTCTGACCGCGGTTTTTTACGCCCACGAAAAAGCCGAATACCCGGCGGCCGTCGCCTCGGTCACGTCGCTGGTGCGGGTGAGCGTAGGGGCGCTGGTACTGCTGCTGGGCTGGGGCATCATTGGTCTGGCCGGGTCGTCGCTTACCGCCAACCTGGTGGCTTTTCTGGCGCTTGGCTACATTCTGCTGGTCAAAATCTACCGTCCCCGGCCCGAAGCCGACCGCTCCTTGCAAAAAGAGATGATGGGCGAGAGCCTACCACTGATGATCAACCATCTGCTCTCCACCATCTTTTTCCGCATCGACGTCTTCATCCTCAAACCCACCTGGGGCGATACCGCGGTGGGCTATTACAACGCGGCCTACAAATACATCGACGGCATCAACGTGATCCCCCAATATTTTACGCTGGCCATCTTCCCGCTGATGAGCCGTTTTGCCGCCAGCTCGCGGGAATCGTTGGTGCGGGCCTACCTGTTGAGCCTGCGCTTTTTGATGATTTTAGCCCTGCCCCTGGCCGTGGGCACGCCGTTTATTGCCCGCGAGTTGATCCTGATTTTGGCCGGAGAGGAATTTCTGCCCGATTCGATGATCGTGCTGCAACTGCTGATCTGGTTTTTACCCTTCAGTTTCATTAACCAGGTGACGCAATACGCGCTCATCGCCATCCACCGCCAGCGCCACCTGACCCGCGCCTTTATTATCGGCGTGGTTTTCAACGTGGTGGCCAACCTGATCTTCATCCCCCTGTATGGCTACCGCGCCGCCGCCATCACCACGATTTTATCGGAATGGGCGCTGTTGATCCCCTTTTACCTGTTGGTGCGCCAAAATCTCTGCGCCGTGCCCTGGATCGACATTGTTTGGCGGCCCGCCATCGCTGCCGGTGCAATGGGTGGCGTACTGTGGTTTGTGGGCGATATTAACTTCTTCTTGACCATCGCCGCCGCCGTGCTGGTTTATTTTCCCACGCTGGCCCTGGTTGGCGGCTTGAACCAGCAGGATATGAGCGTAGTCTGGCGGGCGATTCCTATGGGGCGACTGCGGGCCAGGTTCAGTTAGGAATGAGATCAGCGACCACAGACGACAGACCACCGTTGTGATTTCGTGGCCGGTCGTCTGAAGTCGGTGGTCTGGTTGTCAAGAAGCAGCTTCGATGACCGATTCGAGGTCAAAACAGGTAACAAGGACAGCACCATGGCTCAGCACGCCTATCACCTCAACGACAATCAATGGACCTTCGGCCAGGTTGCCCGGCAGCCCTTCACCGCCGCCAACGTTTTCGATCTGCCGGATGTGATCGACTGGCTGCCCGCCGCCGTGCCCGGCAACGTCCGTACCGATTTGCTGGCCCTGGGCCGCATCCCCGATCCCTTTTACGCGGAAAATTATCAGAAAAGTTTGTGGGTGGAAGACGCGGACTGGTGGTACCGGCGCGAGATTCAGGTTGACGACCTGGCCGCCGAACAGTGTGCCTTCCTGATTTTTGAGGGCATCGATTACCTCTCGGCCATTTTTATCAACGGGCAGGAAATGGCCCGGCACGAGGGCATGTTTTCGCGCCAGATCATCGAAATCACCGACGCCCTGCAAAACAGCCCGGCAGAAGTGGCCGTACGCCTTTGGGGCAGCAGCGCCCTGCCCCGCCGCAAGCTCAACCGGTGGCAGCGCCTGTGGCAAACGCTCGCCGCGCCGCTGCACGGCAGTTGGACCGGCATCTACCCCGACCGCTCGGCCACGCTCAAATGCCAGATGTCGTTTGGTTGGGATTTTGCCCCGCCGGTCCGCACCATGGGTATTTGGGACGAGGTGTCACTGAAAATCACCGGACCGGTGGGCATCACCCACATCAGCGCCACCGGCCAACCAAAAACCACCAAATCGCTGCCGCCCCAGGCCACCCACGCCCCGGCGCAGCTATCCGTTACGTTGACGCTGAACGCCGACCGGCCCCAACCTGCCAAACTCGACATCAAACTTCACCCGGCCAACTTTAACGGCCCTCAAATTGATCCGGGCCACTTTTCTCTTGATTTACCCGCCGGCCCCAGCACGCATCGCCTGGATTTTAACCTGCCCAAAGCCGCGCTCTGGCAGCCGTGGGATCGGGGCGAGCCGAGTTTATACACCGTGCAGATCAATTTAATCTCGCCCGATGGCATCCCCCTGGACACCGCACAAATCCGCACCGGCATCCGCAGTATTGAAGTGGATCGATGGCACTTCATCATCAACGGCCAGCCGGAATTTATACGCGGTCTCAACTGGGTTCCCGCCGACAGCTTTCCCGGCAGGCTGCGAGCAGAAGATTATCGAACCTTGCTTGCCCAGGCCAAAACCACCGGCGCCAATTTATTGCGAGTGTGGGGCGGCGGCCTCCGCGAAAAAAAGGCATTTTATGACCTGTGTGATGAACTCGGCCTGCTGGTGTGGCAGGAATTTCCGTTTGCCTGCCTGTTTTTAGGGAATTTTCCGCAAGACGCCGCTTATTTGAACCAGGTTGAGGCTGAATGCAGCGCCATCGTCCGGCAACTGCGCCACCACCCCAGCCTGGCGCTGTGGTGCGGCGGCAACGAGTTCAACGCCCGGCGGAATCAACCGCTGCGGCAAACGCTGGCCAACGTCATCAAACAACACGACCCCGCCCGACCCTTTAGCCCTGTTTCGCCCAACTTTGGCCCGGCCACCGACCGCCACAATTGGGATGTGTGGCACGGCGATGAACCCATTTGGGTTTACAACGAGGAAACGGCTGAATTTTTATCAGAATTTGGCCTGCAAGCCCTGCCCCACGCCGACACGATGAGGGCCATGCTGCCGGACCCCACTCAGGATTGGCCCAGCCATCACGCCGATGTGCCTAAACTGCGGCGCTACAGTTTGCCCTTTATCGTGTCGGAAAGCAAAACACCCCGAAAATTCCGCATCAAATTCTTCGATTTTTCCAAACCAGCCGACATTGATCCGGCGGAATTTTTACAGATCAATATCAACGCCTCGCAGCGCGCCCAGGCTGCCGCCCTGCAAACGGCCATCGAGCATATGCGGCGGCGCAAAGGCGAGGCCGGCGGCGCGTGCCTGTGGCAATTCAACGAGCCGTGGCCCGCCATCAGTTGGGCCATTGTGGATTATTTTGGCCGGCCCAAATTGGCTTATACCCACTTAAAAAACTGGTACAATCCGGTCTTGGTCAGTTTGAAATTTCCGGTGGGCTATCCGTGGCAGTTGGGAGACATTTTGGCTGCAGAAATCCGGGGCATCAACGATACCTTAGAAAATTTCGCCGAATGCGTGTTGGAGATCAAGCTGGATGAAACCGCCATTCACCGGCAAACGCTCGATCTGCCCGCCAACAGCGCGCAACTATTTGGCGCGTTCAACCAGAGATTATCCGGCCCAATTAAAAACTTGAGTTTGAGCCTGCGCCACCAAGGCCAACTATTGGCCCAAAATCATTACGATTTGAGCTGGCACGATGAAATTCGGGGAAGTTTCACCCGCCGCCTGCGCCGCCGGCTGGCGGATTGGCTGCTGCGGTAAAAGAACTGAAATCCGCAAAGGGAAATTTCTTAGCGCCTCTTTGCGTGGCTTCGCGGACTCCACATCCCTCTATTCGGGAGGAATGGAGTCAGGGCAGCCACGTTGGCCGGCGCCCCGGATTGACCATCACTTTGGTTTCGCCCGATTCCACATCCAACAGAGAAATTGTCGGTAATTCGCCAATTTCCTTTAACGGAAAATGTTGATAAACCAGCCTGCGGCCATCGGGCGACCAGGCGGGCAGCCCGTGATGGATTTCGGGAGTGGAGGTAAGGTAGCGGGCGTCACCGCCATCGGCGCGCATCACCCAGATTTGTTTTCCCATCGATACGCCTGCTGATCTGCGGGTAAACGCAATCCACTGCCCATCCGGCGACCAGGCGGGAGAACCATCCTCAACCAGGGCATCGGTCCCGCTCAAATCTGCCCAACTCTCCTGGGCGGGATCAAGTTGAAGGATGTGAACGGCAAATTCTTCATCGCCGGGGCTGAAATGGGTCAGCAGCAGCAGATTTCCATACGGATGCCAGACCGGCGGCTCGCCGGTTTGGCTGGGGAAAACAAAGCCCCGGCCATCATCGAGGTTGTAAATCTGCACGCCGCCCGCACCGGGCAAAAGATAACTGAGCCACTGCCCGTCGGGCGATACCCCGGCTGCTGAACCCCGGCGCGTCTCCTCAGCAAAAACGGGGCGGGTTTCGCCGCTGGCCGTCTCCAACCACCACAAACGCGGCGGGTCTGGTTCATTGCCGGCCAAAAGCAGTCGCTGCTCGTAAATAAGGCGGCGTCCCTCCGGCATCCACACAGGGGTGCTGCACGCCGCGCCGGGGCAGTTCAATAACGGCTGCCGGTTACTGCTGCCGGCTGCCATCTGCCATAAATCGCTGCCGCCGTCATCACGCCAAACGCTGAAAGCAATGACGGCTCCATCGGGCGAAAGGACGTGATCCAGAATGCCCAACGGCATTTTGGTTAATTGGATCACATCACCTGCGGCCGGACTTACTGTAAAAAGTTGGTCGATCTCGTTTTCATCCAGGCCCAGATACAAAATAAGGGGCCGATGTTGCAGTTTCCTCTGCCCGGCATCATCCGAAAAAATATTCCATTCTCTGCTCTGGCCAAAAACCAGGGCAAAGGCCACGACCGCCAGCAAGATAAACCAACGATACGCCGGCTTGATTTTTGATCCCATCCGCAGCGCCATTTTCATCATGCCGTCATTATAAACCACGACTCCGGCCTGTCAATACACATAGGACTGAACTATTTGACATTTTTCAAGTTCGGGGATACAATTAAGATATTGTCTCAATTAGAATAGGCAAAAAATGGCAACAATCTGTAACTTGACAGAACAGTTGAAAAAAGCCGGTTACAAATTAACCCCCGCCCGGCGAGCGGTGATAGCAGTGCTGGAAAGCGAACCTGAACACCCCAGCCACCAGCAGATTTTGGAGGCCGGGCAGAAAATCTATCCCAAACTCAGCCGGGCCACCGTCTATCGCACCATGGAACTGCTGGTGGAGCTTCGGCTGGTGCGCCCGCTGTATCTGAACGATCCTACGCAGCGTTTTGTATCGGCTTTGGGAGGGCATCACCACCTGGTCTGTTCAAAATGTGGAAAAATCTTCGAATTTGACTACTGCACCGCCGACAAATTGGCCGCCGAGTTATCGGAGAAATATGATTTCAAGATTTTTAGTCATTTACTGGAATTCCATGGGCTGTGCCAGGGCTGCCATTGAGTAAATTTTTTTTGTTAGTAAATGAGATTTTATCTCATTTATAACTAGAACTATCCCATAAATTCAGAAGGACTATAATGTGTATGTTTTGTACAACTGCTCCTGCTGTCGCAGCAATAGGAGTTGGTATGCAAGCCAAACAGCGCAAAGAACGAAACGCGGCTGAAGCTTGTGGAGAGAAGGCTCCAAGGTCTAAAATTCCTGCTGGACCGGCAACTATATTGGCACTGATTGCCGTATTTGTGGTTTCGGTCATTATTCATGGTAACAATTAAGCAAGAACAAAAATTTTGATCCACAATTGAGAATTTGTATCAACAGAATTATGATAAGGGGCATTACGATGTATACTAAAACTAGATTTCTCGTTTTAACAATTTTCACTATTTTTATATTCGTCGCGGCCCAATGCGCGACTACCCAACCGGATCCCGCCGCCCAGCAAACAGAGAGCCAGCAAGAAGATCATCACGAAGACGAAGGGGAAGAACATGAAGAGGAAGAACACGAGGGTGAAGAACACGAGCATGAGGCGCATGAGCACGAAGCTGAAATGCCCGAACTGACGGCGGTATCGCTGGCCGACGGTGAAAAGCTAAAGGTTTTGGCCACCACCAGTATTGTAGGCGACATTGTGAACAATGTAGGCGGTGAGGCGATTGAACTGACCGTACTGTTACCCCTGGGAACCGATCCCCACGGTTTCAGTCCGGCGCCCGCCGATTTGGCGGCTGTAGCCGATGCTCACGTGATTTTTGCCAATGGGATGGGGTTGGAAGAATTTCTGGACGAGATGATAGAAAATGCAGGTGGAGAGGCTGCGATAGTACATGTGTCGCACGGAATTGAACCGCGCCAGTTTGAGGCCGGGCAAGGCCACGAGCATGAGGGTGAGGAGCACGAAGGTGAAGAACACGAAGGTGAAGAGCACGAGGGCGAACATCACCATCACGAAGGGGCCGATCCTCACACCTGGATGACTCCGGCCAACGCCACCATATTCGTCCACAATATTGAGCACGCGTTGAGCGAACTCGATCCGGCCCAGGCCGAGACCTACAGTACCAACGCCGAAACCTATGAAGCAGAGTTAGCGGAATTGGATACGTGGATTAAAACGCAAATCGAGTCAATCCCGGCTGATAATCGCAAATTGGTGTCGGACCACATTACCTTTGGTTATTATGCTGACCGGTACGGTTTGGAAATGATTGGGGCGGTTATGCCCTCGGTCAGCACCAGCGCCGAACCTTCGGCCCAAGATTTAGCCGAACTACAGGATGCCATCAGTGAATATGGCGTGAAGGCGGTATTTGTAGGAACCAGTGTTAACCCGGCGCTGGCCCAACGCATGGCCGAAGATGCCGGGATTGAACTGGTGCCGCTCTACACCGGCTCCCTGAGCGAACCAGATGGTGATGCCGCTACCTATCTTGACTATATCCGGTATAATACCAGAGCGATTGTTGAGGCGCTAAAGTAACAACCAAAACGTAAAGGATAAACCTATGGAAATGATACACCAGGTAGACAGCCTGCGCTCTACCCATGGGATAGAGCACGATGTCACCCAGCCAATTTTGGAATTGAAAGATGTGTCGGTGCAATTTCAAAACGTGCCGGCCCTGGAAAATATCTCGTTCCGGCTGCACAAAGGGGAACAGGTGGCCGTGATTGGGCCGAACGGCGCCGGAAAAAGCACCTTGTTCAATGTGATTTCCGGCGTTTTACCGCCCACGCAGGGCCACGTAGACGTTTACGGCCACACCCCCGACGAACATATTTGCATTGCCTACGTGCCCCAACGCAGCCAGGTGGATTGGAAATTTCCGGTAAATGTAGCCGATGTAGTGATGATGGGGCGCGCGCGTAAATTGGGCCTGTTTCGGTGGCCCCGACGGCACGATTGGGATTACGTTCAACAATCACTGGACCTGGTCGGTATGGATCATCTGGCCAAACGACAAATTGGCGAGTTGTCCGGCGGGCAGCAGCAGCGCGTTTTTATTGCCCGTGCCCTGGCCCAAGAAGCGGAATTAATGCTGATGGACGAACCGCTGACCGGGCTGGACGTAAAATCGCACGAAGAAATATTTAGGGTTCTGGAAAAACTCCGCGAGCGGGACGTAACCATTATGGTCGCCACCCACGATCTCAACCTGGCGGCGGAACGATTTGACCG
>CAZTFF010000017.1:0-99594 GCA_964612485.1 uncultured Caldilineaceae bacterium | reverse complement strand
CCTAACGCGGACAAAGCCGCAACCAAAAGGATAAATATGACCGGAAATTCTTGTACAAAAAACAAGGATTTAACCGGTTAGGCCTTACCCTTCAAACATAAACAGTAAGATAGGGATGCCACCGGCCACGGTCAGCAGGGCCGATACGGCGAACGCCGCGTAAAACAGGCTCTTGCGGTATTCGGTCACATTCCAGTAGTGGACGATCAACAAGCGGATCCCATCGAAAGCGTGATAAACCACCGCCGCCAGCAGGCCGATTTCCAGCAATTTAAAGAAAGGCGTTTGCACCATCGCCAGCCGGGCATCAAAGGCCTCCGGCCCGCTGTTCACCGAACCGATCACCCACATATGGACAAAAAGGTAAAATACCAGCGCCACGCCGGTCAGACGGCGCAGGAAAAAGCTGATAAAACCGGTGCTTGTGTACATAAGGCAAAATCTCCAATCTCTTTTCTCTAATCTCGTATCATCTCAAAATTTCGGGGGATGAAGTCTGAGCCTGTCGAAGACCGTTGGTTTCGACAGGCTCAACCAACTCTGCCCCAGATTATTGAGAAGATACTAATCTCCAATAAAATCGCGAAGTTATTTTTGGATGGTCGCTTAGTCTCCAACCGGCTCGTTGAGCGTTTGCTGCCGCGCTTGACGAGCCTCCTCAAACGCCAGCCGCCGCTGGGCCAGTTTGCGCATAATCTCGATGGCCTCGGTGGGGTTCAGGTTTTTGGGACAGGCGTCGATACAATTGAAAATGGTGTGGCAGCGATACACGCCATCGTCGCCGGCCACGTCCGCCAGCCGTTCGGCAGGAATGCTGTCCCGGGGATCGAGCACTCGCAGAAAGGCTTTGAGCAGCGCGTGAGGGCCAATATACTGCTTGTTCATGGCAATGATCTGGCAGGCGCTGTAACACGCCCCGCACATAATGCAGGTTTCGGCGTGGTTGAGGGCTTCCACTTCCGCTGGGCTGACCCGAAATTCTTGTTCCGGGATGTCGTCCGGCGGCACCAGCCAGGGTTTGACGCGCCGGTACTGCTCCCAAAAGCTCGACCGGTCTACCACCATATCTTTGATGATGGGCAGGTAGGGCAGGGGGCGAATGGTTACGCGCCCTCTAGAGTCCAGTTTTTTTCTGAGGGGTGTATTGCACACCAGCATATTTGAGCCATTAACGTTCATCGCGCAACTGCCGCAAATAGCGTGCCGGCAAGAGCGGCGGAAGGTCAAACTGCCGTCGATCTCCGCTTTGATGTAATGCAGGGCATCCAGGATGGTGGTATCCGGCGTCATCGGAACAGGGAATTCCTGCAAGTAGGGTTTGCGGTCAACGTCCGGCTGAAAGCGCTGCACGCGTACAATTACTGTTTGGGTGGAACCGTTGGTATCCATCAGCCATACCTCCTAATATTTCCGCTCTTGGGGCGGATATTTTTCCCAATCAATGTTGACAGCTTTGTAGCCCAGCGTGGGCGGCTGGCCCGGCTCACCGGGGTAGGCCAGGGTGTGTTTGAGCCATTTTTCATCGTTCCGTTGGGGAAAATCGGTGCGGCTGTGCGCGCCCCGGCTTTCGGTGCGGGCCAGCGCGCCGGCTACCACCAACTCGCTGAAGGTGAGCAGGTTTTCCGTTTCCAGCGTCACCAGTAGATCGGTATTGAAGCAACTGCTTTTATCCATCACCCGCGCCTGCTTGAAGCGTTCCTGCAACTGCTTGATCTCCCGCCCGGCGATTGTCAACCGCTCTTCATCCCGGAAAATGCCGCAATTATCGGTCATGGTGGTTTTGAGGGTCTGAGCAATGGCCTCCACCGACTCGGTGCCGGGGTTATCAAGCAGCGCCGATATCCGCTGCCGGCTGCGTTCCGCCGGATCGCCCGTTACCGGCTGGAGGTCGCCCCCATTTTTGATGAAATCGGCCACGGCATAACCCGCCCGGCGGCCAAACACCGAGGCTTCAAGCAGGCTGTTGGTGCCCAGCCGGTTCGCGCCGTGAACGCTGACGCAGGCGCATTCACCGGCAGCGTAAAAGCCAACCACCGGGGTTCCCTCGGCGTCGGCCATCACCTGGCCGTCGGCGTTGGTGGGGATGCCGCCCATGCTGTAGTGGGCCGTGGGCTGGATAGGAACCGGCGCGTCGATAGGATCAACGCCTACAAAATCAATAGCCAGATCCCGCACCTGCGGCAGCCGTTCCAAAATTTTCTCCCGGCCCAGGTGGCGCAGGTCCAGGTAAATGCCCTGTTTGTCGCTGCCCACGCCCCGGCCTTCATCAATCTCGGTCTGCTCGGAGCGGCTCACCAGGTCGCGTGGGGCCAGTTCCATTTTGTCGGGGGCGTATTTTTCCATAAAACGCTCGCCGCTGTTGTTGGTTAAGTAGCCGCCTTCGCCCCGGCAGGCTTCGCTCATCAAAATGCCGTGTTTGTAGAGACCGGTGGGGTGGAACTGGACAAATTCCATATCCATCAGGGGTACGCCGGCCTGGTAGGCAATGGCCACGCCGTCGCCGGTATTGGCGTAAGCGTTGGAGGTGATCTTAAAAGCCCGGCCATAACCGCCGGTGCCAAACACCACCGCCTTGGCCCGCATAGTGTGCAGCGCGCCGGTCAGGAGATCCAGCGCCACAATACCCCGGCAGACGTTGTCTTCAATAATCAAATCGAGGCACACCCACTCGCTGTAGAATTTAACATCATGCCGCAGGGCCTGCTCGTGGATGGTGTGCAGCAGCACGTGCCCGGTGTAATCGGCGGCGTAGTTGGCGCGGGGCGCGCTGTGGCCGCCAAAACGGCGTTGGGCAATGCGGCCGTTGGCCAGGCGGCTGAACACGCAGCCCATATGCTCGTACTCATAGATGATGTCGATGGCGTCTTTGACCATGATCTCAATGCTATCCTGATCGCCCAGCCAATCCGAGCCTTTGATGGTATCGAACATGTGGAGTTCCCAGCTATCGGGTGGGTCCGCGCCGGAGGGCACGGCCTCCAGCGGGCCGCGCGGGCCGGTGCCTTCTACCGGGCGTACATTGTTGAGCGAGGCAGCAATTCCCCCCTGGGCCGCGCCGCTGTGGGAGCGCAGGGGGTGGATTTTGGAGATGACGCCAATATCTTTGATGCCTTGCTGCCCGGCAATCATCGCGGCCCATGTGCCGGCCAGGCCGGCGCCAACAACAACTACATCGTGGGTGATTGTGTTTGGGTTAGACTTCATTATCTTCCCTTTCACTCGGTATAATATTCTTGATTTTGTAGGGGGCTGAAGACCTGACCGCCAACCGTTTCGTGGCTCTTGAGTTAATGTTGAAATGTTGGCTGGCTGGAAAGAAAAAAACAGGGGTGATGGCTAAAGGGGGCAATCCGTGGGCTTGACGTTCTAAATATCGCCCATATCTCAGCGCTTGAGATATGCCCAATATCGCGTGTCTCATAAAACTCATAAACAGAACTCCTTCGGTCTATTTTGATGAGTTATTGATCGACAAAACTTACTTTATGGTGAATTCACTAAGATTATACCGCTTTTTGGGCGGAGAGCAAGAGGATGAGAAATTTACGTCATCGATCTCTGCCGCGCCAAGTTTATAACTCTGTTTTTACGATGGAGGTATGTACGGAACCAATGGTTGATTTATTCCGTACTAAACGGCTGTTGGTACGGTACCGAACAATGTTCGGTACCGTACCAAAGGGATGTTGGTTCCGTACCAAATCGGTATCAGGCCCAAAATCATTTAAATAAAAACACCTGGCATGTCATTCTGAGCGACAGCGAAGAATCCCTGCGGTGATCGTTGCTTATTGCGCTTCGGCGACGGGCAGGGTAAAGGAGAACTCGCTGCCCTGCCCGGTGGTGCTGCTGACGCCAACCTGCCCGCCCAGCTTATCCACAATATGCTGCACAATAGAGAGGCCCAGGCCGTGTCCTTTGGCTCTGGTTTCTTCCAGGCGGGTAAAACGGGTAAATAATTTTGCCTGCGCCTCTTTGGTCAGCCCCGGACCGTTGTCTCGGACCCAGAAATTGATCGTTCCGTTATCGGCGGGTGTGGCGCCCAGTTCCAGGTGCGGTGGTTCTCCGCCATATTTTAAGCCATTGCTGATATAGTTTACCCATATTTCCTCTACCCATTGGGCGTACCCCAGGGCCACCGGCCACTTCTCGGCCACAACCACGGTAGCGTTAGAGGTTTCAAGCATGTAGTGCAGGCGCAGCAAAGCTTCAGAGACAATAACCTGCATGTTCAGCGGCTTCAATTTGATCTCACTTTGGCGAATGCTGGCCAACAGGAGCAGTTCTTCGATGATATTACTCATTTTGTAGCCGGTTTGGGCAATGGTTTGCAGTAATTCTTGCACCTGTTCGGCAGGGATGGTTGACCAGTTGTCGTTAAGAAAGGTCATATAGCCGGTGATCGCACCCAGCGGGTTTTTGAGATCATGGGCCACGGTGTGAGCAAACGCATCTAGCTGGCTGATCAATTTGTCCCGCTCCATAATTTGTACCTGCAAACTCTTTTGCAGGTTTTTGATGGTGAGATGGGTGGTAATTCGGGCCAGCACTTCTTCTGGCTGAAGGGGTTTGGTAATGTGGTCTACCGCGCCCAGTTCAAAACCTTTTACTTTGTCTGAGGTGTTGACCAGCGCGGTCATAAAAATAACCGGAATCTCCCGAGTGGTTTCGTTCTCTTTTAAGCGGCGGCACGTTTCAAACCCATCCAGGCCGGGCATCACCACATCAAGCAGAATAAGGTCCGGCAAAGATTGGCTCACCTTTTTCAGCGCGGTTTCGCCATCTTCGGCAACCTCTACTCCAAAACCGGCGTCACGCAAGAAGAGACACAAGAGTTCCAAATTTTCAAGGCTATCATCAACGATCAGGATGGAGTTTTTGGGTTGGTCTGGCATCATTGCTTTACAATCCTTGGTGCAAGGGGCTGGATAGGGAGGTTTGAGAACCACTGCTCGGCTTCTACGCTATCCTATTATACCATAAAACGGTTGCTTATGGGGTCAGAATAAAGTTGTTTGTTCCGGCTCAATCGTGTCATTATCGGCTGACTCCTGCTGAGCCGTGATCTGCGCCACAAGATCGGGGAGTTGTTGAAAATCCTGCATGATTTCCGGACGCCAGCGCGGTTGGTGCAGGGCGGCTGCCGGGTGAAACATTGGCACTACCAGCCGGCCCCCCACCTGTTTGGGCTGCCCGTGTATTTTAGAGATGGACGCGCCGGGAAAATAACGGTTCATCGAGAAACGGCCCAGGGTCACAATGACCTTGGGGTCGATCAATTCAAGTTGACGTTCCAGGTAAGGGCGGCAGGCGGCTACTTCGTCCGGCTGGGGATCGCGGTTTTTGGGAGGGCGGCATTTGACCACATTAGTGATGAACACATCTTTGCGCCGGTAGCCGGCTTCCTGAAGTAGTTGGGTCAAGAATTTGCCCGATGCGCCCACAAAAGGGCGCGCCTGTTTGTCTTCTTGAGCGCCCGGTCCTTCCCCAATCAGCATCAGATCGGCCTGGGGGTTGCCTTCGCCGGGTACAGCGCGTTGGCGGTTTTGGTGAAGCGGGCAGCGGGTGCAATGATGTACGGCATAAGCAAGTTGGTGGAGATTCATCTCGGCGATAGGTGGCGGGTTGTTAGAGTCTACCAGCGCGGTAGGGTAATCTCTGGCCCATTCCCCGCTGCCTTTAGCTTTCCGAAACCAGACGCCATTGGGGCTGAGCATCCAGGTATCGCCCCATTCGTCCTCCAGGTTCATCTGGCGCAGGGTTTCATCCCGTTCTTCCGGCATGATTTCGCCGTTGGCGCAGCGCGTTTTGATTTCTTCTACTTGCTCTTGAAAATCAACAAAGGGATTGGACATCAACAACCTTCCAACTGTTTAGAATCATTCTAAACGATTTAACCGGTTTTGTCCACACCTATCCGGGCCAGGCGCTGCGCCAGGCGGCGTTTGCGCCGGTTCAACATGGTTTGATATTCCGGCGAAGCCAGAGAGGGGGTGGTGAGGATCAGGGCATCCTCGCCATTATCGGGATAATAGCGCGGGCGGCGCCCCGCCTGCTGAAAATTGTATTTTTGATAGAGCTTCAGCGCCGCCCGATTTGAAGGCCGCACCTCCAGCGTGGCGATGGCCGCACCCAACTCGCCGGCGGCTTCAAGCAGCGCGATCAACAGCCATTCCCCCAGCCCTTGCCGCTGCCGGGCCGGATCAATGGCCAGGGTGCTGATATGGGCTTCGTCGGCCAGCAGCCAGAACCCGCCCATCCCGATCACGCCGGTCACATCCGGTAAATTGGCCCGCAGAATAAAATAATGGGCCAGTTTGTTCTGGGTGAGTTCGTATTCATAGGCTCTTTGCGGCCACTGCATGGTATAGGCTGCCTGTTCCACCGCGATGACGTGGGGAATATCGGCGAGCTGCATGGGTTCAACGTGAAAGGGGATTTGGCCGGCCATGGAGGCGTTATGGCGAGGAGAGATAAATGGGCACCAATGCATCCGGGTCATCCTGCGCGGCGGCTTCCAGGCGGGTGGTGGCCATTTCGGCCAGGTAGGCGGCGCGCCGGATGCGGCTGGCCCGCGAAACCACGCTGGCCTTGGAATCGCGCTGTAAGATTTCTTCGGCCTCCCGGTTGATCTCGCCGGTACAAAGCGCGGGCGTGGTGATTTTTTCGGCCAGGCTCTTAAAATTGGTAATGGCGGGTTCTGTGGTTACCTGCCATTGGCCGTCGAGATTGCCGTAGCAGGCGGCCAGAATTCGTTCCCGGCCCGCCTGGGCAATGGCCCAGACCGGCACCTTGCTGCTGCGGAAGGGATAGGCCGTTATATCGAGGGTGGGAATGCCGATCACCGGTAATTTGTGAGGCAAGGCCATGCCTTTGGCCGCAGCCAATCCGATGCGTAAGCCGGTAAAAGACCCCGGCCCCAACGAAACCGCCAGCGCCATCAGCCCGGACACAGGCAAGTTCGCCAACGATAACAATCGATCAATACGCGGCATCAGTTCTACGGTGTGGTTGCGGCCCGAAAACCAGGCTTCTTCGGCAAAAACGCCGTTTTTGTTATACAGGCACAGGCCGGCATATTGGGTGGCCGTGTCGATGGCCAGGAGCATAGATTTTTTTTCGGTAGGTACTGGTTGGTTCATGGGATTTGTTGTTTTGTCAATACGTTGATGTCCCCCGGTTCTTTTGGGCTATTGGTTTTTTGGGCGGAACCGGTTATGATGTGGGAGTAAATACTTTTTCCTTAAAGGTTGCTAATACAGGTTTGAACCGCTGCCCGCGCGATCTTAAAACAATTCTTCGTTTGGTGTCTTCCAAATGATAAAGTTCTACCGCCAGATAATCAGGCGGAAGCAGAATTTTGGCCCGTTCAGCCCATTCAATCAAGGTAATGCCATTACCATACAGATACTCTTCCAGGCCAAAAGTTAAGGCTTCGTCTTTGGCCGGGGATTCACTGTTGGCAAAGGATTCAGCGCTTTCTCCCAGACGATACAGGTCGATATGGTACACCGGATACCGTCCCTCGTATTCGTTAACCAGGGTGAAGGTGGGTGAATTTACCGGATCGGTAACGCCCAACCCCCGGCAGACGCCTTGCGCCCAGCGCGTTTTGCCGGTTCCCAAAGCGCCGTTCAGGGCCAGGACATCACCGGGGCGCAGCAGAACGGCCAGGCGTTGGCCTAAGCGGCGGGTTTGGGCTTCGCTGTGGCTGATGAAATCGAGCGTATCTTGTCCAAAAATTGGTGACATAGCCTTTCTGCCTCTGCCGTGCATTATACTCGCTTTGTTTGAGAGACACAAAGCCTTTGGCAGAATTAAATGAAGTATGGTATTATAAATTTGCTGGTCAGTCTATTTTGTAGATAACAGAGGGTTTTTATGCGTTATCTCCTCATCTCCGATATTCACGCGAATCTGGTTGCCTTTGAAACCGTCTTGAAAGATGCGGAGGGGTTGTACGACAAAGTCTGGTGTTTGGGCGATATGGTGGGCTATGGCCCTGATCCCAACGAATGTGTGGAACTTTTGCTCACCCTGGATCATATTTGTATCGCCGGCAATCATGATTGGGCTGTTTTAGGAAAATTGGATGTTGATGATTTTAATCCCGATGCCCGCTTTGCCACGCTCTGGACTCGAGACCAATTGACCGATGAGGTCCGCGATTATCTGGACGCGCTGCCGGTAGCCACCATCGAAGAAACCAATTTTACCCTGGTCCACGGCAGCCCCCGGCATCCTATTTGGGAATACATTTTGTATCCTACCGTGGCGCAGCCTAACTTCAAACAATTCAATACTCCCTACTGTTTTGTGGGCCATACGCACAGCCCTATTATTTTTGAAGAAGCGGAAGAACCCGGCGAGATGTGCGAAGCGGTGGTGCCCGAATTTAACAACGGCACGCTTATCCTGGGTGAGCGCCGCCTCATCATCAACCCCGGCAGCGTAGGCCAGCCGCGCGATGGCGACGCCCGGGCCGCCTACGGTATTTTGGATACGGACGAAGGCACGTTTGAACACCGCCGCATCACCTATCCGGTGAGCGTTACCCAGGATAAACTTAAAGACTATGATTTCCCCGAACGCCTCTGGAAACGGCTGGCCTTTGGCTGGTAACGGCTCAAAAATCCAAACTCTCACTGTTCCGGGTGGGAGTTTTTTGTTTGCGGAACTTTTTGCCGGTAAGGAACGTCCATAACCCGAAAGCACTCAAATTTCTGATCAAGGAGTTACTGATGACAACTTTTTTCACATTTCAAAGATCGTTGAGTTTATTGATGGTGGTGGTCTTGTTAGCTTTGCTGTCCGCCTGCGGGGGGGCGATGGAAGCTACCCCCGCCGCAGATAGGGCCGCCTCTTTTGTAGAACAGGAAGTAGTTTCAGAAGAGGCCATGGCGCCTGCCGAACCCGGCTATGCAGACTCCGGCGGCGCTTATGCCGGCGCGGAACTTTCTGTGGAGGATACCCTGGCCAACGCCGTTTCCCAGGCCCAGTCTGAGTCGCGGGTGATTATTTATACCGGCGATATGAACCTGGTGGTGAAAGATACCCAGGAATCGATCCGGGCGATCACCCAATTGGCCGGCGACAAAGGCGGCTATGTGTCCGGCTCAAACGTGTACCAATCGGGGGAAGTGCTGCGGGGCAGTATCACTATTCGCGTGCCGGCTGAATTGTACCAAGAAACGCTGAGCGATTTGCGCGCCTTGGCCATTCGGGTAGAGCGGGAAAGTTCCAACTCGCAGGATGTCACCGAAGAGTTCACCGATCTGCAAGCGCGGAAAAAGAATCTGGAGTTCACCGAAACAGCGTTGCAGGAACTGCTGGAGGAACGTCGTCGAACCGGCAATACCAGCGACATTTTGGAAGTTTATAGGGAATTGACCAATATTCGCGGCCAGATTGAGCAAATAGAAGGCCGGCTGCGTTACCTGACCAATCAGGCGGCCCTGTCAACCATCAGCATTGAATTGATCCCCGATGTGCTGTACCAACCGGTCAGCGTGGCCGGCTGGGAACCGCAGGGAGTGGCCAAAGAGGCGCTGCAATCGTTGGTGGCCGCTTTGCAGGGGCTGGTGAATATTGGCATCTGGCTGGTTATTTTTGCGCTCCCGCTGTTGATCATCGTGCTCATCCCGCTGGCCGTGGTCATTATGATTATTCGCTGGTGGGTAAAACGGCGTCGGGCCAAAAAGCAACCGGCTCAAGAAGAAGATGCCGCGTCAGGCGCGGAATAAAATTTAGAAAAATAAAAAAGGGATGTCCAAGAAAGGACATCCCTTTTTTGGCGTAGTTACACCTCAAGCGCAGGCTGAATGGTTTCTATTTTTGTTCGCGGCTCAACGAAACCAATCCGGTTTCGCTGGCTTTTTCCAAAAGATATTGGTATTCGGCAAAGACCTTAAGCAAATCACGCGTGGTATCATCCCGGCGTTGATCTCGTTCTCTTTGTTGTACCCGGACCATGCGGTTAAAAATTTCTTGCTGAACCGCGCTGGGATTAAGCACGTTCACAAAAGTGAAGGTGTCCTGCGTTCCGGCGGTTTCAATAATGACTGTACCCATATTTAGAATACTGCTGAAGAAGTTGGGAATATCATAAGTGATGTTCTGGATATCTTCCAGATTACCTTCACTCCGAACTTCACCCCCCAGGCCAAACGGACTGCTGGTCACGTCGATAATACGAGTTTCAGTCACCTGGTAAATATCGCGCCGCCAGCCGTCGTATCGCCATAAATACCACGCAAAACTGGCCAGCGTCAGGCCGATAAAGATCGTTTCCACAAACAGCCCCATCGACTGGGTAAATGGCGTAAAGCCGACGGCCGTTGCCAACAGAAGGTAAAACGAAGCTAGCAAAGCAAGCAGCGGCAGAAACACCGCTTTGATCAATACCCAGTAATGTTTCCGCCAGGTGATGGTGGTGCTGTGGGGTTCTATATCCTCGACCCGGGGCCAGAAGTAACGAATAAAGGTGGGTGTTCGTCGTGGTTTTTGTCGTGTGGTGAGGCCGCCCTCTTCTTCGGCAATGGCCAAAATAGTCTCTTCCAGCGTGTCTTGCCATTCCAGTTCTTGCGCCAGCAACTGGCGAACGGCGGCCACATTGGCGGCCCGCACCCGGTCCAGCGCCCGCTCTTTTTCTCTGAATATTTGATCTTTCATTTGCTGCGCCCGCCTGATGCCGTTAATTCTGATGTCGCCTGCGCCGGCAGTTTTGATTCGGAGATGGTAATAATCAAACCGGTCTAAAAAGCCGGGATAAGCCAGCCATACATCTTGAATACGGGTGAGGGGGGCCTCATCCCGCTGCTGGCCGTAGAAGAGTTTCCGTTCAATATGAACAAATCGTTTAGTGGTCAGGATAAAATCATCGTTCCGCCAATCGATATAATGGTAAATGATCAGAAAACCGGCCAAGAAAACAAAGGGCAGGATGGCCAGTAACTCCAGAATTTGATTTTCGGGGGAGAGGGCGAAAATATCTATCTCTAAGATATTAAAGGTGATCAGCAGCAGGGTGGGAATGATCAACAGGCTCAGCGGAAAGGAAAGTTTGGCAATGAAGACCAGCACGTGGCGTTTGGTAGAGGCCACAATTACTTCGTCCCATTGGCGGCCCGGAAAATCAACTTTGGACCGTTGCTCAAATTCGCCTTCCATATTTTCAAAGAAGTCTTCCAGGCGCGGCTGGCGGCGAATGAGCCAATCCCAATCTGTTTTGTCGTAAACGGCAATGTGAGCGTCTACCAATACTTCAAGCGTGGCGGCCCGTAGTTCGTTGTTGAGGAGGGCGCGCACCCCGATAATATCGCCCTGATCGTGGTAATTGAGCAGGTGCGGCGGATCGTAGTTGGTGTCTAGCGCGCGAACCTGCCCGTCGATGATGATGAAAAACTCGTCTCCAGACGTTCCCTGTTCAACCAGTTTGGTGCCTTGTTCCATAAACCGGTATTCGCCCGCATCGGCAAAACGCACCAGTTCTTCATCCGTAAAATCGGTGAAGGCTTCGTGCGCTCTTAAGATCGGCAGGATTTGTTGTATGTTTTCTTCTCTACTTCGATCAGGCATGGCTCAATTCCACTGAACGGTACAATTCTGTTTCCTGTAATTGTACCACACAATCTTAAAAATGGGAACAGGTGAGCTATTAACATAACCTGATGGCTGGGAAATTATGCCGCGCGCTCGTACAGTTCCAGCAGCACGCCGTGGGCCGATTTGGGGTGGACAAAGATATATTTGTCGCCGCGCTGGTTTACGCGCGGTTGGCCCAGAATTTGCAGCCCGCGAGATTTCAATTCGTTGATCGAGGCGTCAATATCATCTACTTCCAGGCAAATATGGTGCAGCCCCTCGCCGCGTTTGGCCAAGAATTTGGCCACGCCGGAGTCGGGGGTGGTGGGCTGGATGAGTTCAATCTCCCCGCTTTCGGTGGGCAGAAAGGCAACTTTTACCGCTTCGGCGGCTTCTTCGGTAATGTGCTCCAGGGGCAATCCTACCGCATCCCGGTATACGCCCAGCGCTTTGTCGATGTCTTCCACCACGATGGCAATATGATTGACTTTTGTGCTCATAGTTGTTCTCCTGTAAGGAGTGGCGGTTGGGAGGTAGGAGTTGGGGGATTGTTTCCCGATCCCTAACCCCTAATCCCCCAATTTACACGATGACCGGCGGCTGGTATTCGCCCCACACGCGGCGCAGGGTGTGGCAGATTTCGCCGGTGGTGGCGTAGGCTTCCACGGCTTGCAGAATGTAGGGCATCAGGTTATCGGTGCTTTGAGCCGCCTGGGCCAACAGCGCCAGGGCTTGCTCCACGCTGGCCGAGTCTCGCTGTTGGCGCAGCGCGGCCAGGCGTTCCTCCTGCTGCCGGGCGATGGTTTCATCCACGCGCAAAATTTCCGGGCGGGTATTTTCCTCCACCGTGAAGCGGTTCTGGCCCACCACAATGCGTTCCTGCTGTTCAATGTCTCGTTGGTAGTGGTAGGCGGCTTCCTGAATTTCGCGTTGCACGTAGCCCTGCTCGATGGCTGCCAGCGCGCCGCCGATCTCATCAATTTTATCAATATAGGCTTGCGCTTCCGCTTCCAGACGGTTGGTCAGGTTTTCTACAAAAAAACTGCCGCCCAGCGGATCAACGGTATCGGCCACGCCGCTTTCGTGGGCAATGATTTGCTGCGTGCGCAGGGCTACCTGCACGGCTTCTTCGGTGGGCAGGGCCAGCGCCTCATCCATCGAGTTGGTGTGCAGCGATTGGGTGCCGCCCAGCACCGCGGCCAGCGCCTGGATAGTGACCCGCACAATGTTGTTCATAGGCTGCTGGGCGGTGAGCGTGCTGCCGCCGGTTTGGGTGTGAAAGCGCAGCATGCAGGATTTTTTATTTTTCGCGCCAAATCGTTTTTTCATGATGCCGGCCCACAGCCGGCGGGCGGCGCGGAACTTGGCCACTTCTTCCAGCAAGTTGTTGTGGGCGTTAAAAAAGAAGGAAAGTTTGGCGGCAAATTCATCAACATCCAGCCCGGCCTTGAGCGCGGCCTCTACATAGGCAATGCCGTTGGCCAGGGTAAAGGCAATTTCCTGAACCGCCGTGCTGCCCGCCTCGCGGATGTGGTAGCCGCTGATGGAAATGGTGTTCCAGCGGGGCAGGGTGTCTTTGCAGTAGGCCATACTATCGGTGATGAGGCGCATGGAGGGCTGCGGCGCGTAAATGTAAGTGCCTCTAGCGATGTATTCTTTGAGAATATCGTTCTGAATTGTGCCGCGCAAGTGGTCGGGTGATACGCCCTGTTTTTTGCCGACGGCAATGTACATCGCCAGCAGCACCGAGGCCGGCGCGTTGATGGTCATACTGGTTGATACTTTGTCCAGGGGAATGCCGTCCAGCAGCATTTCCATATCTTGCAGCGATGAAATGGAAACGCCCACCTTACCCACTTCTCCTTCGGCCAGGGGATCATCGGCGTCGTAGCCAATCTGGGTGGGCAGGTCGAAGGCCACGCTCAGGCCGGTTTGGCCCTGCTCCAGCAGGTATTTGAAGCGCCGGTTGGTTTCCTGGGCGCTGCCAAAGCCGGCGTACTGGCGCATGGTCCACAGCCGGCCCCGGTACATGGTGGGCTGTACGCCGCGCGTGTAAGGGAAATCACC
Source organism: uncultured Caldilineaceae bacterium (assembly GCA_964612485.1). Classification (GTDB taxonomy): domain Bacteria; phylum Chloroflexota; class Anaerolineae; order 4572-78; family J111; genus JAFGNV01. Next base: position 85,944 of record CAZTFF010000017.1, on the reverse strand, counting down.
GGGGAAGCCCAATTGTTCCATGTAATCGCTCTTGTCCGGCAGGGAAACGCGGTCAACCTCGATATTGGAAGAGGTGGTGAAAGCCGCTTTCCGTTCAGGGAAACGGTCCAACACCGGTTTCAGGGTTTTTTCTTCCCAGATTTTTTGAGGGGTGGTCAAATCTTTCATCCAAAAATCCTTTTTATGCGGAGGTTTCGTCATCGAGATGGGTTTCGAACAGGGCCACAAACCGGCTAAAATCTTCCAGAGCCGGCGTGATGCTGTCGTGCAAGATTTTATGATCGACCCGTTCATACAGGTGAGCAATCACGTTTCGCATACCGGCTGCATTTTGCAAGCGTTCGGCTAAATCTGGAGGAAGCAAGGCTTGTTCGGCGGCTAATTGAAAGGTGTTCCTGTAGGTGGTGGGGATCAGTCTTCGTTCAGCCAGCATATGGTTCAAAATATCGGCGGCAGTGACCACCAGCAACTCGAAGATCCGTTCCAGTTTATAATGCTCGGCCAGCACCTCGTTCAACGAGGCATTTTCGTACGGCGTCAAATCAAACAGCAACTGTTGTAGATAGCTGAGTTTGCGCAACAAGACATCAGGAGCCATGCTGTACCTCCTGGGCAAAATTATGGAGCTGCTGCCGGGCTGCGCGTCGAAAGGGCAGGCTGTCGTTGTACGCGTGCCATAGCTGCCAGCGGAGGTGAACCCACAACTCCGGCGATCGTTCGTAAATCAGCCGGCCCTGGCGACAAATTTCCATCCCCAACACCGGATCGAGGTCGGCGGATACAATGACCAGGCTGACATCGCTTTGCAACAACGCCTCTAATTCGCGTAGCCATCGGAGCCGATCCGAGGTTGACAGGGATGCTGTGGGCCAGATCGCCAGGTCAATATCGCTGTGGCCCGTACTCTGTCCGGTGGCCTGCGAGCCAAAGAAAACGCACAACCGCACCGGTTGTTCCCGGCACCACGTTTTTACGGCGGCCAGTTTGTCGGCTAAATCATTCATTGGCACTTTCTCCCCTCTTTAAGGGTGTTCATTATAATCTTTTGTCGATATTCTACCAAATGCGTTTGCCGGCGTACTCGATAAAACGCCCAAGATGGTGTAAAATAAAAAGACGTTATCACATCAACCGGAGGCAACATCGTATGTCTACCATGCAAGGTTTGATCGGCCAAACCCTGGCCCAATACCAGATTTTGGAACAAATTGGCGAAGGCGGCATGGCCACGGTTTTTAAGGCGTACCAGCCGGGCCTGAACCGGCATGTGGCCATCAAAGTGCTGCCGCCCTACATTGCCGAAAAAGAGGGCTTTGTGGAACGATTCACCCGCGAGGCCCAGGCCATCGGCAACCTCCACCATCCCAATATTTTGCCCGTTTACGATACCGGTCAGGATAAAGGGTACGGCTATTTGGTGATGCGCTACATTCCCAACGCCCGCACCCTGGCGGATTTGATGAAGCAGCCGCTTTCTAACGAGCAGATCATTAGCCTGACCACCCAAATTGCCGAGGCGCTGGATCACGCTCACCAGGCCGGCATTGTGCATCGTGATGTCAAACCCAGTAATATTTTGGTAGATGGCGATTGGATCTTGCTCAGCGATTTTGGCCTGGCCAAAATGCTGGAAACGCCTTCGGAAATCACGGGCACGGGCGTGGGCATTGGCACCCCGGCCTATATGTCGCCGGAGCAGGCCAAGGGAGAACAGGTTGATCACCGCACCGATATTTTTGCCCTGGGCATCATATTGTTTGAGATGCTCACCGGGCAGGTGCCCCACAAGGCCGAAACCCCGCTGGCCACAGTGATGAAGCGCATCAGCGAGCCGCTGCCCTCGCCGCGCAGCCTCAACCCGGATATTCCCGAAGCCGTGGAGATGGTGCTGATGAAGGCCCTGGCGCGAGAGTCGGCCAATCGTTTCCACAGCGCGCGAGAAATGATCAAAAGCTTGCAGGACGGTTTTGCCGGAAAAGCGGTAGAGATCGCCCCGGAACAGGTGGAGCGAACCATATTTTCGCCCTCTTCCAAGGCGCTGCGCTCGCCCGTTAGCCAACCCCGCAGCGAGCCGCTTGTTTCCACTTCGGAGGCTACTTCTAAACGAGGAGCGTTCGAAATTGTGATGATGACCTTGTTGGGGGTGGTGGGACTCTGCGGGGTGATGGGCGTGCTGATGTCGTTGATCCCTGATTCCGAGACCGGCCAGTTTACGCTAGATTCGTTGAGCATGCTCCCCCCTTGCGGCACGATGACATTTGCCGGCCTGAGCAGCATTGGCATGCTCTGGTTTCGGAACCGGCGGAAACCGGCGCCGGTCTGGACGGCCCTCGGCATTGTACTGTGGTTTATCGGGATGAATATCCTTGGCTGGGGCATTTTTGCCGCGCTGAATCCCGGCGATCAAACCGTGGTGGAAAATCTGGGGTTCAGCCTGGCCCTTTGTTTTGCGCCGGGCGGATTCCTGGCCGTGTTGGGCGCGCTGTTTTACAGCTACGATCACTGGCAGGGGCGCAAAGCCTTCAAACAGGTTGAGGCCCAATCCGCTGCCTCCACCGGCCCGATCCGCATCCGTAACGACAAATTGCGCCGCGCCGGCGAGTACCGGGCGCACATCGCCAACATTTTGAAACAGGTCGGCTCATCGCCGTTGGGCAGTTACTTGAAGCCAATGGCCAACCGATTGGGGCAGTGGGAAGATCATTTGCGGCAGTTGGTGGAGCGGCTGAATAATTTTGAAAGCGACTCCATCATTCAGCGTGACATCAAAGAAGTACCGGTTGCTATTTCCCGGCTGGAAGCCAAACTGGACCGGGAACCCGATCCCGGCGTCCGCGCCCAAATGCAGGAAACGCTGAACGGGTATCGGGAACAGCAGCGCCAGCTTGATACGCTGGTGGCCGCCATGCGCCGCACCGAGTTTGAGATTGATGAAACGCTGGCCGAAATCGGCACTATTTATTCTCAACTGCAATTGTTAGACGCCCGCGACATTGATCGGAATCGAGTGGTGCGATTATCAGACGATATTGAAGAGCAGGCCAACCGTCTGGGCGATCTGTTGGAGGCTATGGATGAAGTGTACGACAGTTCGGCGGGGTTTTCCTGAAATCATCCGCGAAGAAGCGTACGAAAAAATCCCAAAATGTAGAGTCCGCGAAGGCAAAATTTTAGCGTGACTTCGCGTAACTTAGCGGACTCGTTTGATTCTGGCTAAATCTCTTGGTATTTCTTTTCCCGGCGCTGCCACCATTTCATCAAAATGGGGCCAAAGAGGGGGATGCCAAACACCCACGGCACGGTCAGCACGTGCATCACCGGCCAGTAGGGGCTGGGATTGACCATATTCAGCTTGCCCCACGGCAAATCCCGCAGCCACCAGCGCCAGACCACAAAATAGTTAAAAATAGAGAGTTCGGCGGTGAGGCCAAACAAAAAGGCGCGCCAGAAAGTGGCCGGGGTCAAATGAAGGGCCGCCAGCGGGATCAACCACATCGGGTACCAGATGCGAAAAGTGCGGCCCAACATCAATTGGGCAAAAAAGGCCAGAAATCCGGCGGTCACTAAATCCAGCCGTTTGCGCCACAGTTCCCACAGAAGCCAGAGGTAGAACAGGATAAAAATATATTGGGCCGTGGTGCGGGGGATGATCTCGGCCACGTTCCAGGGAATGACCTCGCGCTGCACCATGCGCACCACCGAGGCAATAGCAAAACCCCGCCGGACGGTCAGGGCCGTCATCCCCTGAAACGTCTCCGTAAGTGGCCCCACGATGGAATAAACCGTGTAGGCCAACACAAGGCCAATCATCAGGCTTCCCAGCCCTTTCAAAATTCTTTCCGGCCAGGTGGTTTCATTCCGCAGCAGGGCCACGGCAAAAAGCGGGATCATAAACAGCGCGGCAACTTTGGCCAAAACGGCCAGAGTCAGAGCCGCCGCTGCGGCCCACCAGAGGTTTCGCTGCCACAGCACAACGCCCAAAACCATAAACAGGATAAAAACCACATCGTTATGGCCGTTGCCGGCGCCTTGCATCAAAATGAGCGGGTTCCAGGCGAAAAAGATCAGCGCGGCCAGCGAGCTGTTTGTTGATCCTTGCGGTTGGGCCACCCAGCCAATCAGCCCCGCGCACAAGCCATACGCCGCCAGCACCAGCAATTTGATACTGATCACGCCGGACACCATCCCGGTTGCGCCCAGTTGGAACGGCCCCTGCACCAGAATTTCCCACAACGGCCCGTAATTGGACAGGTTATCGGCAAACTCGCCGCCAAAATCAAGATAGGGATCGGCGGGAAATTGGGTGATAGGAATCAGCATCGGGCTTTCGCCGTACACGGCCCATACCCGGCCCCGCAGCACATAGAGAAACAGATCGTAAGCGGTGATGGGGTACAGCCAGATCAGCGTGAATCCAAACAGCAGCCCAAAGGACAGGATGATAACTTTTAGATGGCGACCGGAGAAACCGCCTTGGACCTGGCCGGTGATCGACGGGGTATTTAAGGCCAGGCTTTTTATCTCCAGCCCTATTTTTACCGCCCGCCAAAAAAGATAATATAATAAAAACAGGCCCGCAACGTAGATGGCCGCAAACCAGCGATAGTCGCGCATCAAAATTTCCAGGTCGGCAGCCGGCCCGCCTTTTTGGGTGTTGGCAATGAGAGGAAAGGCGACAACATAAATCAGGTAAATCACCTGCATCCCCAACCCGATGAAAATCAATTGGGAGAGCGGTGAAACCGTAAATGATGCGCGTTCTTTTGGGGTTTTGGAACCGGCCTGGGCTGTGAGACTCATTGATTTTCCAAATCAACAGGGTATGGTGGAGTCATTTTATCACAGATACCTCTTTTGTTAAAACCTTGTTGTCAGCAGCGGCAGGGTGTGATATGATTGGCATAGGGCGGGCCGGTAAAAAGGCAGCCATAAAGGACGATGAAAATGAAGCAAAAAAAGATCCTTATTCTTGATTATTCGGTAGACAAAAGTGAGGCGGCGGCCATCAAACGTTGGCTGCCGGTAGACTCAACTGTTTCATCCTTGTTTATTGATACTGAGGAGTCGTTTCCTGATGATCTCGTTGATCAGGACTTCACCCATGTTATTCACACCGGTTCCTCCCTCTCAATCACCGAAACCGCACCCTTTACCGCCAAAGCTGTGAATTATATCCAAAAAATCAGGGATAAAGGGGTGTTGCAATGGGGCATTTGTTACGGCCACCAGCTTGTTTGCCAGGCATTAGTGGGGAAACATGCGGTCCGGTCATCGCCCAATGGCCTTGAAGCCGGCTGGCGGGAGGTTGCCTTTGTGAATCATTCAACCAATATCCTTGGTGTAGGGGAACGCGAAGTTGTGTGGCAATATCATTTTGATGAAGTCACTGCGTTACCGGAAGGCTCAGAACTGCTGGCTACCAGCGCGCATTCTAAAATCCAGGCCTGTGTAAATTACGACCAGCGTTTGTTGGGGACCCAGTTCCATCCTGAATTTGATAGAGAATCCGGAAACAAAATTTTCTTGAAAGACAGAGCGCTGTTGGAAAAACACACCTATAATGTTGATGACATGCTTCAGCAGGGGCCTTCTTTTGAGGTAGGGACGGTGTTTTTTGATTTTTTTCTGGCGCAAATCACACGTTGAGCACTATGGCCGGTGAGTTTCTCCGCCAGTCCTCTTTGAAGTAAGGCAGGGAATTGATGGCATCGAATCAGGATAAATTACTGCAATTGATCTATCGTTTGAGCAACGGCCAACCCGATCAGGTGATTGGCCGCAAAAAGCTGGGCCGGCCGTTGGGCCTGTCGGATAAAGAGACCAAACAGGCGCTCAAGACGTTGAGCAAAGCGGGCTATATCCGCGCCATACTTTTTAATTCTCTGGCTTTAACCGCTGCCGGGGTCGCCCACGTGGAACTGAATTTGCAGGCCGATCCGGGCGAGGTGGCCCCGGCCTCATCACCGGACGATGTACGACAATTGATCCGGCGCAAGCAGCGGCGGCTGCAAAAGTTGCAGGAATCGCAGGCGCTCAAAGGCGCCAATACCCCGCCGGAGACATTGCTCGAAATTGAAGATTTGCAAGCCGACCTGGAATCGCTGCACGGGCAGTTGGATGGGTTAAAGGAAAGCAATTCCTGAAGCAGGTTCTATGCCCATTCCACCTTGGAGAATTTGAGAATTACCTCATTACCGGTTCGCCACTCATTTTACGAGTCACCCTGTTCGCCAATATTGCCGGGTAGCATCGAAAAAGGGTTGGTAATCCCATTTAGGTTGCCCCGTGCGCTTCATGGCGGTGCGAATGACCCGGCGGCGGGCAATGCTGGCTTCAACATCGCGCTCGACGGCATCGGGATCGAAGTGATGCATAATCAGGGCGCGTAACGATTCTTCTACATCTCGGTATGCCGATTGACCGGCCAGGTTTTGCCATTCGCCGGGGTCGGCGGCCAGGTTGTATAGTTGAGGGGCGTGATTGTTGACGTGAATGTATTTGAAATCGCCCTGCCGCACCATAAAACAGGTCTCGGTTACGCCGGCGGCGTGGCTTTCGCAGAAGACCGCCCGGCCCGGCTCGCGCTCACCCCTTATCAGTGGTACGACGTTGCGCCCATCAATGGGAACCATTTCCTCCGGCGGCACGCCCACAACATCAAGCAAGGTGGGCATCACGTCCACCATCGACACCGGTTCGGGCACGGTGGTACCGGCGTAACGCTGGTCGGGGTAGGCCATCAGCCAGGGAATCCGCGCCGAATATTCGTAGAAACTGCGCTTTTGCACCATCCGGCGCTCGCCCAGCATATCGCCATGGTCACTCAGAAAGAGGATCACCGTGTTTTCGGCCAGGCCGCATTGTTCCAATGTTTGCAGGAGTTGGCCCACTTTGCGGTCGATGTAGGTGATCTGGGCGTAGTAGGCCCGGCGCAACTTGTAAAGGTTTTGCGGGTCGTCCAGGTCAATCTGATGGGTGCCGTGGTAGGCGTTGAGGGTTTTGTCCATCGGGTGTTCGTAGTCGGCCAGATTGGGCGGGATGTTTGGCAGGTCGATGGTTTTATCTTCGTAAAGGTTCCACAACTCCGGGGTGGGGTGGAAAGGTTCGTGGGGATGGGTGAAAGAAACGCATAGGCAGAAGGGCCGCTCGTCCCGCTGAGGGAGTGGTTTTTGCAGCGTGCCGGTGTATTGGCTGCGCTTGCCGTGCAGGTATTCCAGCGCCCGAAATTGGACTTCCTCATCATAATCGAGCTGCATGCTCCACTGGCGCGGCCCGGCGTCCACGTAATCCGAGGCGATGGGCTGGGCGTGAACATTTGAAAAATCGGTCCAGCCGCCTTTGGGGCGATGGGGCAGCCATGAATAATCGCTGGGATAAACATCGGTGGTGAGGCGTTTTTCAAAGCCGTGCAGTTGGTCCGGGCCGGAAAAGTGCATTTTGCCGGAAAGCACGGTGTCGTAGCCGGCGTTGGCAAGATAGTGGGCAAAGGTGGGGATATCGGAGGCCAGGGGCGAGCTGTTGTCAAAACAGCCAATGCGCGAGATGTAGCGCCCCGACATCAACGAATGGCGGGCCGGCGCGCAGAGGGGGCAACTGGTGTAGGCATTGTCAAAGCGGATGCCATTTTCGGCCAGTCGATTCAGGTTGGGCGTTTTCACCACCGGATGGCCGTACGCGCCGGTCAGTTGGGGCACCATTTGGTCGCAGACGATCATTAAAATGTTTGGTTTGTCGGAAGGCATTCCAAAACCTCTTTATTCTGATGATGTTAGTTCTTCGCTGCGTTGTAGGCAGCGATTAGATTTTGGGTCAGCATGATGAGGTTATCCTTTCACCGCGCCGGCCAGCGCGCCTTCGATGAACCAGCGACGGAAGAGCATGTAAATCAAAATGAGCGGGAGAATGGACAGAAAGACGCCGGTGTAGATAACTTGCAGGTTTGATGAATATTGGCCGGAAAAGGTTTGGATGAGGGGCAGGATGGTGGTATTGGCCTGGTCAAGATAGATGAAGGGCTGGATGAAATCGTTCCAGATCAGCGGCAAAAAGATAACGGTGAGCGAGGCCATGGGCACCTTCAGCAGCGGTAACAGAATGTAGCGGAAGTATTGCAGCGGATTGGCCCCGTCGATTTCGGCAGCTTCTTCCAGCTCTTTGGGTATGGCGTCGATACTGGCCACCATGATCATGGCCGGCAGCGCCCCGCCTCTGGCCCAGAGCAGCATAATGGCCACAAGCTGGCTGACCGTGCGGGTGAGGCCGGGCGTATCGTAATTGGGCACAAATTGAAACAGCCATTGGAAAACGAGAAACTGGGGTAAGATGATGAGCATCGGCGGTATCACGGCGCGCAGGAGATAAAGCCCGTACCAAAAACGCTGGTCGGCCCTTTTTAGCCCCGCTAACCCATAACCGGTGCAAACGGCCAGAATATTCATCAAAATGATACTGCCCACGGTGATGATGCCCGTTCTGAGAACAGCGGGCCAAAATGTACCCGATCCCAGCATAGAGATCCAGCCGTTGTACACGCTGTAGGGCGCGAAGTATTCTTTTAGTTCAGCTTCAGCGATGTTGTATTTTTCGGCAAACTGGCGCAAGGTCTGGCGGGGCTGGACAATTTCGGTGGCGGGGATGCCCATATCTTCTTTGAATTGGCGCAGGTCCAGATCAAAATAGGTGGAGAGGTTGCCAATTTGGGCCTCGAGATTGACCTCTTCTTGCTCCGGGATCCAGAGGTGGAGTTCGGCGGATTCTTTGGTACCCACAAAGGTGCGGATGAACAGGATGTAGAAGGGTGTCAGGGTGACGATAGCATACACAATGAAGAACAGGATACCGCCTCTGACCAGAATTTTTCTCCGCTGGGCGGTCGATAACCCTCTTTTTGGGGTCGAAGGGATTGATTGGGAAACGTGATTCAAACCGGCCATAATTTTTCCTCTTGCCTGCAAAGATCGTTAGACATCATATTGTAATCGCCGCTGTAACTGCTGGAGGCCATAAGCCACCAACACCAGGGGAATAAAAGTGATCACGGCCATAGTCATGCCCAGCGCCAATCGATTGGAGCCAAAGCCGAAATTGAAGACCACGATCGAGATAAATTCGGCGGCCTTGTTCTGATACAAGCCGCCCAGCGCCACCAACTCATCAAAAACGTTAAAAGAGTTGAGCAGGGCAAAGATGGTGGCAATAATGAACGAGGGCATCATTTGCGGGAAATAGACGCGAAAGAGCCGTTGGATGTAGGATGCGCCGTCAACAATGGCGGCCTCGATGGTTTCTATGGGGATGGATAACAACCCCGCTAAAAAGATGGCCAGGTAAAAGCCGGCCCACCGCCAGCCCACAATGATGGGCAAGATCACCGTGGTGCCGGATTCCTCTTTGATGTTGATCGGTTCTTCCAGCCAGCCCAGTTTGAGCAGGACGAGATTGATGGTGCCGCTCGATTCGGAAAAGAGCATGATGGCCATAAAGCCCAGGGCCAGGCCCGATAGCATGTAGGGCAGATAGATCACCGTAAAGGCGCTGCCTCGGAAACCAATTTCATACATCAACAGCGCCAGCGAGAGGCCAAACAGGTAGACCATGATGTAATTCATACCGGTAAAACGCAGGGTCCGACCCAGGGCGGATGTGTAAGTTTGGCGCAGGGTATCATCATTAAATATCTCATAGATATTATCCGTGCCCACATACTCCCAATCTCTATCGGTAAAGGTCAGACGGTCTGAAAAAATCATCGGTAAGGCGATAAACAGGGGCAGAATGGTCAGGGTGAGGTATAAAACCAGTTGTGGAGTCAAAAAAAAGTAACTCCACAGAATTTTTCGTTTCTGCCGCCGGGGCATTTTTTTGAACATCTAAGCTTCTCCTTGGAGATGAGATGGCCTGGCAGGGGTAAATCTCGCCAGGCCATCTCAACAAAAACATTATCCGAGGGGCAATCCATCAAAACTTTTTTCCCAGTTGGCCTGGGCCACATCCAGCGCTTCCTGCACCGAAATTTCGCCGGTGATGGCCGCGACAAAGGTGTCGTTGTAACTGCCCGTGCCCAAATCCCATACGCCGGACGCGCCTTCCACTTTGTAAGCCTGGGCGTTATCGCGTCCCCAGGGGCCGTCGTCCATTTTGACATGCGAGAAGAAGTCTTTGCCAACGTACTGCACCAGGCCCAGATATTGTGGCGATTCCAAAACCAGGGATTCATCCAAATCGTACAACACGTTTTTGCCCTCGATTTCAGCCCGGGCCTTGACGATTTCCGGGCTGTGCCACCAAGCGAACAGCTCTTGCGTTTGGGGCCAGATGTCCAGATCTTCATTCCCAACACGGATCCCGTAAGCGCTGTCCGCACCGTCGATCTTGGGCGCTTCCATATGAAGAATGGTTTCCTCACCGTCTACCGAGGGTAAGGGGAAGCCCAGCAGTTCCAGGCTGGGGTCATTGGCCAGGGCTTTATCCCACATCCAGGGGCCGTGCAGCACCATGACCGATTTTTTGGCGGTGAAGGCCGCTTCTTGATCGGCCTCCCACTCGCGGTTCCACCAGCCGTCAGAGTTCCAGCCCTTTTCCAGCGCTTCCCGGCTGAATTCAAAGGTATGGCGGTAGGGCGAGTCTTCGGCATTAAACTTGGCGTTGCCCAGCCAGCAGTCATATTGACGCTCTCGCGTACCATCGGGGTAGGCCACGGGCACCATGTTCATGTAGCGCAGGTAGGTGAAGCCGTTGATCCAGCCGCGATCCCAGCCAAATTCCAGCGTTTCGTCTACATCCACGTAAGCGTTCACCTCATCCATCATCCGGCCAAAATCGTCCAGAGTTTTGACATCGCGCTGCGGATCCCAGCCAATGTCATCCATAATATCTTTATGGTAGATAAAGCTGGCGATGATACCTTCAAAGATGCCCAGCGAACGCGGCCCGGGCAACTGGTAGCGGTCGGACCAGGCATTTCTGACATCGTACTGCCAGCGGTCCCACCAGGGGAAATCGATGGTGCTCAAGTCGATCCATTCCTGGTAATTCTCTTTGTTGATCATCGCGTTGGCATTGCCCGGAATCTGCTCCATTTGAGACAAAAATCCGCCGGCCACCTTGGCCAGATACGCAGCCGTGGTATCTTCGTTGGTGACGGTGATGTTGAGCTTAATTCCGGGGTTTTCGGCTTCGTAAACATCGAACAATTGGCGGTAGGCGTTATCATATTCCGGCAGGCCGTGGACCACTTCCATGGTCACCTCCTCCACCGGGGGCGGGGTGGCGGTTACAACCACTTCTTTTTCAACTTCTTTGACGACTTCCTTCTCCACCACCACGGTTTCAACAATCGTTTCGCCTTCTTTTTCTACGATGACGGTTTCAACGATTGTCTCCGGCGTTGGTTGAGCGCCACAGGCGGCCAGCACGCTGCCGGCGGCCGCGCCGGCAGATATATTCAAAAAGTCACGACGGCTTAATTTTTTCTTTTGCATGAATGTCCTCCTTTGGTCATCTGCAATAATTGAGTATACTTGGGTGATGTGGATATTTTCCACACTCTATCAGGCACACGTCATCTTTGCTGCGTCGCCAAACCAGGATCGATGGCGTGTGCTTGTCCATTTTTGGAGTGCTGGTTTATTTTTTTGATAAATACTGCTCCTTTCTGAAAATACATTTCTCTTTATCACTGAACTGATTTATAAAATATCGTTGCTGCCATCACCTCCTTGTTGTAAAAATAAAACCCACTTTCGAAATTCGTAAGATATGATTGATCTATTCAAATTTGATGGTATCCGTTGTTTTGGTTTGCCACGCTGCTAAATGGCGTCGATGATCGGCCAATATCTCCTGACAGGCGGGGTCTGTAGCCAGGTTGTGAAGCTGGTAGGGGTCCATTTCCAGGTCGTAGAGTTCTTCCATCACAACCGAGGTATCTACTTCGTCCAGATAATCCGGCAGGCCGCGATATTTGTAGGCGGCGTACCGGTATCGTTCGGTCAAAATGGCGCGGCCATTGACCGGTTCCCAATGATGGCCGTTGGCTTCGCACATCAGGTCGTCGCGGCCCGCGTCTGTTTTCAAGGTTCCGTTGTCAACCAGGTCGAGCAAACTCTGTCCATCCACCGGCCCGTTAAAGGTGGTACCGGCGGCATCCAGCATAGTGACCGGGCAGTCCATATTTGAGACCAGGTGTTGGCTGATCTGGCCCGGTTCAATGTGCCCCGGCCAGCGCATGGCCATGGGAACGCGCAAGACCTCCTCGGTTAAGAAATTTTCTTTGCCAAAATGGCCGCCAAACGAGGCCACCGCATCGCCGTGGTCTGCGGTCCAAATGATGAGCGTGTTTTCCGCCAGCCCCAGTTCATCAATGGTATCCACAATTTTGCCGCAGGCGGCATCAACCTGGGTGATTTGGGCGTAAACGTAGCTCATAATGCGCTGCCACTCGCTCCAGGGATAGGCGCTGGGGATCAAGAGCCTGTTGTCGTGGCCCAGGGGAACGTTCCATTCTTTGAGGTAAACCGGGGGCTTGCCCGCCATATCGTCCTGGAAATTGCCGTACTCTTCAATTTCTTCCGGCGGGTACATATCCAAAAATTCCTGGCTGGGCACATAAGGCGCGTGCGGCCCCCAAATGTCCACTTTCATGAAAAAGGGCTGCTCGTTCTGTTCGGCGGCCAATTGGCGTAGTTTGTCGCAGGTTAAATTGGCTACAAATTGGGCATCATGGGTATCGGTGGGGGTTTCCAGCACGCCGGTGATGTGCGGGTGAAAGCCGGGAGCTTCGCAGCGATAGCCCGGCCCGACTTTTGGCTCGTCCGGGGAAACGGCCTCCATAAAAACGTGTTCTACATTGAAAGTGGCCTCATCCAATCCACGTTCTTCGCAGTAGGCGCTGTATTCCTGGGTAATGTAGGGGTTGCCGTAACCGGGCGGGGAGAATCCCTCGCAGCCAAAGTCTTTGGCCGTGCCCGGCCCGGCGTGCCATTTGCCGTAGCTGTAAAGCCGGTAGCCCTGCGCGGCCAGTAAATCAAAAAGAATTCCCTGGTCTTTTTCTTTAGAATTTTCCTTTTCATCGAGGGTGAGGAAGCCGTGATTGTGGGGAAACAGGCCGGTCAGCATGGTGCGGCGGGCCGGAGTGCAGAGGGGGCAGGCGGTATAAGCCCGTTCAAAACGAATGCCCTCACCGCCCAAGCGATCCAGGTTAGGGCGAGCAGGACTCAAACCACCATCCCACCCATGGCGATAATAAGCCTCCTGATCGGTTACAATAAAAACAATGTTGGGCTTTTGTTGGTTCATGGGAGTTCTTTCTCCTGAAATTATTTAGATTTTAGAGATCAGAGAGTGGAGATTGGGTTTGCTCCCCACTCTCGTTTCTCATCGCTCGTTATAGTTACCCGTAAACGGTTTCTGTTCTTACCTGGTACATCGGATTGGCGTGATTCTTGTATCCAGAATTCAGATAGTTGCTCTTGACCAGCCACTTGAATAATTCCGTTTCCAGTTCGACGCGGAGTGGTTGATAGTCCGGGCAGTCGTACAAATTGCGCGTTTCCGCCGGGTCAGAGTCAAGATCGTATAATTCGCCGTACGGCTTGTCGATGTAATGCACCAGTTTATGGCTGCCGGTGCGAACCATGATCAAATAATTTTCTTCCGCAAATACGATCCGGGGAACGTCGCTTAGGTCTGATTGCTCCAAACGGGCAACCCGTGATTTTCCATCCAAACGGGAGGGGATAGGAATTCCGGCCAGTTCCAGCAGGGTGGGGCCGATGTCAATTTGGGAGAAGAGGGCTTGATCAATTCTGCCGGTGGTGTGGGGGGTGCGAATGAGCAGGGGAATGCGGGTAACGGAATCGTACATAAACCATTTGTAGGGCAAATCGTGGTCGCCCAGGTTGTCGCCGTGGTCGGAGGTAAAGATGATGATGCTGTTGTCCAGCATGCCTTTGGCCTCCAGCGCGGCCAGAATCTCGCCCACTTTCTCATCGATGGCGGTGACGTTGGCGCAATAATGGCGGCGCATGCGGGCGATGTCATCATCACCGGCGTCCGAAAAATCTATTCTGTTTTCATTGGGGCTGGCTGCAAAGATTTTTTTGAGATGCGCCTGTTCCGGCGGCTTGGTATCCAGTTCGCCCGGCTCAAAGATACGGGGGGGCATTGCTTTATCCTGGTATTGCTCTAAGAAACGAGGCGGCGGGTCGTATGGTTCGTGGGGGCCGGGAAACCCGATTTCCAGGAAAAGGGGCGCGCGTTGGTCCCACCGTTCAATAAAATTCACCGCCATATTGCCGGTGAAGATGTCGCTGTGGGTGTGTTCGTCATAGCTCCAGGCCACGGCATTCAACTGGCTGGCCCAATTCTCATCCGTATCAACGCGTTTGGGCACGTCCAGGCCCGACTGCCACAGGAATCTGTTCCATTGATCGTAACTCAACCGGGAGGATTTGTTTTCTACAATATACCGTTGGTGAAAGGCCATAGGCGCGTCCCGGTGGTGCATTTTGCCCACATTGACCACATAATAGCCGGCGTCTCGAAAATCGTGCAGCCAGGTACGGTGGTGTTCCCAGCGATCAAACGAGTAAGTGCCGGTGTTGTGGGCGTACATGCCTGTAAACAAGGCGCAGCGAGAGGAGATGCAAGTGGCGGCGCAGCAATAGGCGTTGTTAAAAATCACGCCCTCTTTTGCCAGGTTATCAAGCGTGGGCGTTATCATCCAATCGTAACCGGCTGCGCCAATTGTATCCGCGCGCTGCTGGTCGGTGATAATGAAGATGATATTGGGTCGGTTACTCATCGTTAGGCTCCTCTTCTGAATGATCCGTTAGCCTTGCGGGATCCAGGCCAGGGTTGTGATCATTCCAAACCATAAGATTTACTTCAACAACAGAGAGATTCGTTGTAAAATCATCATCAAACAGGTGGCGCGTATATTCAAACTCGGAGTCGGATAGGGGGATAACGTCGAAGTATTCGTTCATTTTGATTTCTGATAGTAGTTGGAAAAATGCGCATCTTAACTAATCAAGCTGACTCCCGATAAATTATCTCGTAATCCAAAAATTTTTGCCGGGCCGGAATTGGTTTTTGGCTGTTGATGCGTTCTACCAGCATTTCGAGACAGGCCGGCGCCAGCAGGTTGATGTCTTTATTGACGGTGGTTAATTTGGGCCGGGTCATAATCGCCTGGCGGGTGTTATCAAACCCCGCAATAGCAATATCGTCCGGCACAGACAGGCCGGCATCCAGGGCAAAAAGTAGAGCGTTGGCGGCCAGAAAATCATTGGCGCAAAACAGGGCTGTGGGTGGGTCGGGTAAGGCCAGCAATTTTTCCATGGCCGGGGCGGCGGCTTCTTGATAATAAAAGTCAGCTTCTTGAATCAATTCATCGGCGATGGGCAGGTTATGCGCTTGCAGGGCGGCCAGGTACCCCTGTTTCCGTAATCGCCCCCCCCAGGTACTCTCAGGCCCGGCCAGGGTGCCAATCCGTCGGTGCCCTTTGCTAATCAGGTATTCGACCATTTCCTGGGCGGCTTTTGTTTCGTCAAACATCACATTATCGGCCAAGGGGTGGGTGGGGCTGTCACCGGTAATGACCACGGCAATGCCGGCGTTCACCAGTTCATCAATATCATCGCTGGTTAATTGATAAGATTGGATGATAACGCCATCCACGCCCCGCGAGATAAGTACCTGAATAAATTCTTGTTCCCGGTCCAACTGATCCCGCGTGCTGTAGATAAACACATCCAGGTTGTTTTTTTCGCCTTCCCGTTGAACAGCGCTGGCGAATCGAGGATGAAACGGAGCTTCAATCTGGGGAATCATCAGGGCCAGCATATTCGACCGGCGCGTCCGTAACGACTGCGCCGCGCTGCTGGGCCGGTAATTCAATTCTTCGACGGCGTTCAAAACGCGCTGGCGGGTGGCTTCGCTGATCTTCACATTGCCATCGGTTTTGTTGTTGATGACAAAGGAGACCGTGGTTATGGACACACCGGCCAGTTCTGCCACATCGCGCGTGGTTGGTCTTTTGCGTGTAGTTTGAAGTCCCATAGATTTATCATTCATCAGGTTAATAAAACGTTTTATCTAAAACCTTTTATCAAAAAGGTTTTATTCAATATATCACATTGGTTTTGGTTTGTCAAGAGCCTGTTTCAACAAAAAAACAGTTGAGTAATCTTTTGATCAAGTGGCCGCTGCTGCCAGCGGAACAGCCGTCATCGCTGTTTGCTGCTGCATCGCTGCCCGCGCCATTTTTTTGCGGGCGTAAAAAACCCGGCTTTTGATGGCGCTCACCGTAGTACCCAGAATATCGGCAATCTCCTGGTAAGGTAAGATATACCAGTATTTCAATACGACCGCTGCCCGCGAGTCCGGCTGAAGTATATCAAGCAACGCGCGGACTTCTTGCGTGGTTTCTGCCGTGAGTAACGTTCTTTCCGGCTGCGCGGTGACCCGATCGGCGTAAAAATTGCCCAGCACGCTCCACGAAATCAACGGAACTCGCGGCGATTTCAATCGGTCCAGGCAGTAATGCGAAGCGATGGCAAACAGCCAGCTTGAAAATTGCCGCCGGTCGTCGTAAGTATCCAATTTGGTGTAAGCCCGCAGAAACACTTCCTGGGCGGCGTCTTCGGCTTCGTGGATATTACCGAGCATTTGGTAGCATATGTTGTAAACCGGTTGTTGATATTTTTCGACAACCTGGTTAAAAGCGGCCTTGTCACCCTGCCGGATCAACCTGATCCATCGGGTTTGTTCGGAGGGCGCCCATAAAAACATAGGGGGAGATTTTTAGGAGAAAGATGATCCACATCCTGATTTGTGATGACCAAACGATTGTCAGCGAGGGACTGAAGGTAATTTTGGGCACCGATCCTGATTTAGAGGTGGTGGGCATTGCCAATGATGGGGCCGAGGCGCTGGACCTGGTGCCGCAAACCAACCCCGATCTGATTTTGATGGATTTGAAAATGCCGGTGATGAACGGTATCCAGGCCACCCGGCAAATTCTGGCGAAGTATCCCCACATCAAAATTCTGGTACTCATTACCTACGATGCCGATGAGTGGGTTTTTGACGCCATTCGCAGCGGGGCCGCCGGCTACCTGCTTAAGGACGCGCCGCGGGAGGAATTGCTGGCGGCCATCAAAGGCACAATGGCCGGCCAAACCCACGTTGATCCGGCGGTGGCCGGCAAACTTTTTAGCCACGTTAATCGGAGCGCCGTGCCCGTTGCTACCGCCATTGCCGGCAGTCTGACCCCACGCGAGCGCGACGTGCTGCGCCTGCTAGCCCGAGGCCTGAACAACACCGATATTGCCGAACAATTGTATCTGTCCGAAGGAACCGTACGGAATTATGTGAGCGCGATTTTTGATAAGTTGGGCGTGTCGGACCGCACCCAGGCGGCGGTGATGGCTTTAAGATATGGGCTGGCAGATCTGAATGAATCGTAACCTGGAGGCAGGCAGAGTTGGTTGAGCCTGTCGAAGACTGTTGGTTTCGACAGGCTCAGACCTCGTCCCCCGAAATATTGAGAAAATACTTGATCGGCAAACAAAAACCCCGCTCAGGGCGGGGTTTAGCGTGTTGTGATTTGTATTAGCTCCTCGGGTAGGACTCGAACCTACAACCAACCGGTTAACAGCCGGTCGCTCTACCGATTGAGCTACCGAGGATTATGAGATTCTTTTGTCGGCTCAATTAGCCAGCAGAGATAAATTATATTCAACTCTTGCCGTTCGTCAAATTGGGTGAGGCAAGTTCTACCCCAGGTAATCGCGCAGCTTGCGGCTGCGGATGGGGTGGCGTAATTTCCGCAGGGCTTTGGCCTCGATCTGGCGGATACGCTCGCGGGTAACGCCAAAGGCGGAGCCAACTTCTTCCAGGGTGCGGCCCTGCCCGTCGGAGAGGCCAAAACGCATTTCCAGCACCTTGCGCTCCCGTTCGCTGAGCGAGTCTAAAATTTCGTTGAGCTGCTCTTTGAGTAGCTGCTTGGATGCGGCATCCACCGGCCCTACCACGGTTTCATCTTCAATAAAATCGCCCAGATAACTGTTTTCTTCAGAGCCAATGGGCGTGTCCAACGACATCGGTTCCTGGGCAATTCTGAGAATGCGGCGTACTTTGCTGGCCGCGCGCCGCCAGCGGCGCTCCAGCGCGGGGTCTATGGTTTTGGCATCATCCTGCAAAGTATGCCGGATTTCCTGCACATCCTCATCGGGGATCAAATCCATTTCCAGGGCGATCTCTTTGGCGGTCGGTTCGCGGCCATACTCTTGCAGCAGCCGCCGCTGCACGCGCAGCAGCCGGTTAATGGTTTCGACCATATGCACCGGGATGCGAATGGTGCGAGCCTGGTCGGCAATGGCCCGGCTGATGGCCTGCCGGATCCACCAGGTAGCGTAGGTGGAAAATTTGTATCCCCGTTTGTAATCAAACTTTTCCACGGCGCGCAGCAGGCCAATATTGCCTTCCTGGATGAGATCCAAAAAGTTCATGCCCCGCCCAATGTATCGTTTGGCCACGCTCACCACCAGGCGCAGGTTGGCTTCGGCCAGGTACCGCTTGGCCAGGATGCCGTCAATGGCATGTTTTTTGTATTTTCGTAGATCGTCCTTGTTCAGTTTGCCGGAGTCTTCCAGTTTCTTTTGCGCTTGCATGCCCCGCTGGATCCGTTTGGCCAGCGAAACTTCATCGGCGGCGGTCAGCAGGTTAACCTGGCCGATTTCTCGTAAGTACATGCGCACCGGATCGTTGGTCAGTTCTACGCTCAGATCGTTGGTGGGGGTAGCGCTGGACGTATCTTCCAGTTCCTCTTCCACCTCTTTCAGGGCGGCATCATCCGGCTCGTCAACATCGGCCAGCGATTCGGTATCGTTTTTATCATCCTCAACCACTTCTATGCCGTGCTCTACCAGTTGAGCCACCAGCGCGTCGGTGGCTTCCAGGTCTATGCCGCCATCCGGCAGGGCCTCAATAATGTCGTTCTGGGTGAGGACTTTCTGCTTTTTGCTTTTTTCCAGCAATATTTCCAACGGTGAGACACCGGGTGCCTGCGCCGTTTTATTATTTTGTTTGGCTTTGTGATTTGTAGCTTTCTTTCCTGGCATTCAGTCGTCTCCACTATAGTTAAGGATAGCGTTGCTCACGCTTCCTGTCAAACGAAAGGCAGCCGGTGCCGGTATTAACTGATGGGTTGGCCAAATTGGCTTTCTTCCAGCCGGCGTTTGCCGGTTAGGGAGAGTATATCTCTGATCTGGTCAAGCTGGTGGCGTTTTTGCTTGAACTGATTGATCTTATCATCGTAGTAACGCCGCTCGTCGATAGTGCCGGCTTCTTGCTGTAACATCATTAATTCGTTGATTTGTTCGGTGATGTTGTACAGCCGCAGCCTTAAAATGGTGTCTCTCAAAACCTGTTCAATATATTCCTGGGGAATATCCGGTTGTCGATGCCACCGGCTGGCTAATGCGGCCAGCCGCTTCCCCAGCGATTCACCCACCATATCGACTAAAACGTCCATTTCAGGTGTTTCCGACGCGGTCCAGAGAGCGAGCGAACTGAAAATTTCCCGGTTGTCGCTCTGCTTAAAATCATTGGCGTTTAAGGTTTCTACGCCCTTTTCCCCAAAAATATCGTTAACCGGGGCCAGCGCCGACGGGTGAGTGAGCAGCAGCCCCAGGCAATATTGTTCTAATTTTGAGTCCGGTTTCTCGTCTCTGAGATCAGGCGGCAACGGTTCTTCTGCCGGAACCGGAACCTCAAGTTCCGGTTCCGGCGGCGGTTGGCTCCTGCGGCGTGAGGGGCGTGCTGACGGCGCCGGTTTGCTTCTTAATTCGGCCATCACGGTCCGTTCGGCCAGCCCAATTTTCCGCGCCAGTTGCTGCGCCCGCGCTTCGCGCTCGATATTATCCTGAATTTCGCGGTAGATGGGGATCAGTTCCCGCACCGCAAAAGATTTGCCCTGCGGCGTGTTCAAATCTACCTGGTTGAGCACAAGCTGCTCGTAAAAATCCAGGGCCGGAATAGCACCATCAATCAACGCCTGCCAGACATCCAACCCCTCTTTTAACACATCATCGGGGTCTTTGTCTTGAGGCAGGGGCGCAATGTAAATTTCTTGGATCAGATGCGCCTCAAGCTCAATACCCCGCGAGGTAGAGGTGGCGCGCGTTTTCTTGGGCAGCATTTGCCGGGCCACGCTCAGGCTGCGGACGGTGGCGGCGTTGCCGGCGGTATCGGCATCAAGCGCCAGCACAATTTTGTTGGCCAGGCCGCCAATACGCTTGAGCTGCTCCTCAGTCAACGCCGTGCCCATCTGGGCCACCACGTTGGCGGCGCCCCGCTGGTGGGCCTGGATCACATCCATATAGCCTTCAACAATCACCACCTGGTCGGCTTCGCGGATTTTTTTGCGGGCCAGATCCAATCCGTACAAAGTGGCGCTTTTATCAAAAAGCGCGGTTTGGGGCGAGTTAAGGTACTTGGGCACCTGGTCTGGGGCCAGGGCGCGCGCCCCAAACCCAATTACCTGCCCCCGATTATCCCGGATAGGAATGATCAGGCGGTTGCGAAACCGGTCGTAGCCGGGTGCGCCGTCGTCGCGTTCTACCACCAGGCCGGCGGCCAGCAAATCTTCGGCGCTGTAGCCGCGGTCCATAAAATGGCGCTGGCAGGCGTCCCACTCGTCGGGGGCAAAACCCAGTTGGAAAGTGGTGATGGTTTCGGGTGACAGGTCTCGTTCTTGCAAGTAGGCGCGGGTGGCGGCCCCGGCGGGCGATTGGGTCAGCAATTCATGAAAATAGGCGGCAACGGCTGCATGCAGCTCGAGAAGTTTTTGACGCTGTTCATCTTGTTGGGCTTTTTGTGGTGTAGGTGCTTCTAATTCTACCCCGGCCTTTTCAGCCAGCAGGCGCAGGGCCTCTTTGAATTCATAGCCCTCTCGCTTCATGACAAAGCTGAACAGGTCTCCCCCTTCGGCGCAGGCGCCAAAACAGCGCCAGGTCTGCGTTTCGGGAAAAACAACAAAGGCAGGGGTTTTGGTATTTGAGTGGAAGGGACAAAAGCCGGTATAATTTCGCCCCGATTTCTTTAAAGTCACCGTTTCCGAAACGATGTCGATGATGTCAATTCGCGCTTTGATTTCGTCGATGGCATTCATCTGACTTTAAAGCCTCACTCCTTCTCGACTTTGACGCGTTACATCGTCAATTGGTAATTTTACAGCGTTCCCAGTCTTTCTTAACAGGCTGACAGTTATTATACTCTTGAAGTGGGGGTTTGCCAAACCAATTTAACGGCAGCTCTTTTGCCTTTTGTTTTGATGAATATCCGGCCCGTCGAGGTTTGCCCATTTTTACCCGCTATGATATACTTTCCGCTTGGAAATTTTTAATTCAATTCACACGTTCTCCGACAAAAGGGTCGTGCCTGGCACTGTTGAGGGCTTATATTTTATAAGCCCTCATTGTGAGTAACGCGCCGGAGTGGTTAAGGCTTATGGCCAACCAGGTTCCCGGATGGTTGACGAGAACGGACGAGACATATTAAAACGGAGGAAAACCAAATGTCAGTTGTCTCAATGAAGTCCCTGCTGGAAGCAGGCGTCCACTTTGGTCACCGGACCCGCCGCTGGAATCCCAAGATGAAGCAGTACATCTTTACCGAGCGGAACGGGATCCACATCATCGACCTGCAACAAACCATCACTCGTTTAAATCAGGCTTATGAAATCATCAAAGAAAATGCGGCCAACGGCGGCACGGTATTGTTTGTCGGTACCAAGCGCCAGGCGCAAGAAGCAATTGTGCAAGAGGCAATGCGCTGTGGTATGCCCTATGTGGAAAATCGCTGGTTGGGCGGCACCCTGACCAACTGGCGCACCATCCGCCAGCGTATTGATTACCTGCTGGATGCCGAGAAAAAACAGGCCCGTGGCGAATTTGAACGCCTGGTGAAAAAAGAAGCTCTGCTGCGCGAGCGGGAAATTACGCGGTTAAACCACCGCCTGGGCGGCTTAAAAGATATGCGCCGCCTGCCTAATTATCTATTTGTGGTGGATGTACGCCGGGATGATCTGGCCGTAAAAGAAGCCAATATCCTGGGTATCCCGGTGATTGCCCTGGTAGATACCAATTGCGACCCGGACCCCATTGATCATTCTATCCCCAGCAATGACGATGCGATTCGGGCCATTCGCCTGATGTTGAACACCATGGCCACCGCGGTGTTGGAAGGCCAGGCCATTCAAAGCAGCCTGGAAGCCGAAGATGAAGAAGAAGGCGAAGGCGTAGAAGAGGCCGCGGATGAGCGGTACTTAGGCCCCAGCACCCTGGCCAAAATTCAGGCGGCTGCGGAGTCTGAAGCAGAAGCAACCGCCGAAGGCGAAGAAGAAGCCTTTGCTGTTGCCGAAGCTGAAGCTGAACCCGCCGCCCCGGAAGCATCCGAAGCCGAGGAGAAACCGGAAGAACCGGCTGCCGAAGCTGAAGCTGAGGAAGCGGCCGTTCCAGAGGAAGAGACTTCAGAAGAAGAAGCCCCTGCAGAAGAAGAGGCCTCTCCTGAAGAGACCTCTTCTGAAGAGGCGGGCGACGAGACACCTGTGGAGGAAGAAACTGTTTCGGAAGAAGCTGCTTCCGATGAAGAGGAAAAAGCCTAGCAGTTTGTCGGAAAAAGACCTCAAAGGTTTCTAACGACGACTTAAAGGATGAAGTCCTCTTGATTATTAAGACAATTTGGCAAAAAAATCATCCTTCGAAAACCTTTGAGGTCTGATAATTTGACTTCTCCGACAGGCTGCTAGATCGATTTCTGTCGAAACCAGGAAATTTATTTCATAAGAATACTTTGGAGGAATTGTGTCAATTACTACGGAAGATATTAAAGCGCTGCGGGAGTCAACCGGAGCCGGGATATTGGATTGCAAAAAAGCGCTTCAGGAAACGGATGGCGATATCGATGCCGCCGTTGAAATTTTGCGCCGTAAGGGCCTGGCTGCCGCCGCCAAAAAGACCAGCCGCGAGGCCAACGATGGGCTGGTGGCCGCCCAAATGAGCGAAGACGGCAAATCGGCGGTAATGGTTGAAGTGAATTGCGAAACCGATTTTGTGGCCCGCACCGATGATTTTCAAGAATTTGTCGATACCCTGCTGCGCCAGATGATGGCCCAGCCCGATATTGACAGCGCCGAAGGCCTGCTAACCGCTCCCTTTGTTGATGATCCGGCCAAGACCGTGCAGGACCTGCTGACCGAAACCATTGCCAGGCTGGGCGAAAATATCGTTATCCGCCGGGCCGTGCGCTTTGATTTACAGGATGACGGCATGATCGACAGCTACATCCACATGGGCGGGCGCGTTGGCGTGCTGGTAGAGATTGCCGGCAGCGATCCGCAAGCCGATGGCTTCGCCGAACTGGTGCATGATGTTGCCCTGCAAATTGCGGCCATTGCCCCGCAATACGTTTCTGAAAATGATATTCCCGCCGAGGCCATTGAAGCGGAGAAAGACGTTTACCGCGCCCAACTGGCCAACGAGAATAAACCGGATAACATCAAAGAGCGTATTGTTGAAGGCAAATTGAAAAAATGGTACAGCGAAGTGACCCTGCTGAATCAGGAATTTGTCAAAGACTCTGATCTGACCATTGCCAAACTACTAAAAAATTATGGCGATGTGACGGTTAAACGATTCGCCCGATTTGAGCGGGGCGCTTAAGAAAGGTCTTACAGGCCGGAACAAATCACTTGTTCCGGCCTTTCTATATCTTTTTATCGGGAGATGTGTATGACATCGCCAAAATACAACCGTGTTTTATTGAAAATGGGCGGTGAATCGTTGGCCGGCGAGAACAATTTTGGCATCAACCCTGATTCCGCCGATTCCGTAGCCGAAACCGTCAAAGAAATTCACGATCTGGGCGTTGAAATTGCCATTGTGATTGGTGCCGGCAACCTGTGGCGCGGTAAAGACGGCCTGGATCACGGCATGGACCGGGCCACCGCCGACCATATGGGCATGCTGGCCACGGTGATGAATGCCCTGGCCCTGGCCGACGGCCTGGGGCGGGTGGGTATTGATACCCGGGTGCAAACCGCTATCGAGATGCGGGCCGTGGCCGAACCCTATATTCGGGGCCGCGCCATCCGCCATTTGGAAAAGGGCCGGGTGGTGATTTTAGGGGCCGGCACCGGCAATCCCTACTTTACCACCGATACCGCCGCCGCCCTGCGGGCCATGGAAATCGACGCCGAATTGCTGGTCAAGGCCACCAAAGTGGATGGGGTGTATGATTCTGACCCCAAGGTTGACCCCAATGCCAGACGCTTCGAGCACCTCAGCTATATTGAGGCCATCAATTTAGGGCTGCGGGCCTTAGACGGCACGGCGCTGACCCTGTGTATGGATAACCAGATGCCTATTGTAGTGTTGAATTTGTGGCAGGAAGCCAGCCTGAAGAAGACGATTTTGGGCGATAACCAGGGAACTTTGATCAGTTATTAAGAAGCTAATACCGGCGCATCATGCGCCGGGTAAAAAGTGGCACAGAAGCGCGGAGCAGGGTAAAATAAACACAATCGATCTTAATGGAGGTATATCCCATGATCAACGATGTTCTAAACGAAGCCAAAGGCGGCATGGAAAAATCTATCGAAAGTTTGCAGCATGATCTCACCACGCTGCGTACCGGCCGGGCCTCGCCTTCTCTGGTTGATAAATTAACAGTTGAGTATTATGGCACGCAAACCCCGCTCAAAGAACTGGCCTCGGTCAGCGTGCCGGAAGCGCAACTGCTGGCTATTCGCCCCTTTGATCCCGGTTCCTTGAAAGCGATTGAAAAGGCCATTATGCAATCGGAGTTGGGGTTAACGCCCAACAACGACGGCAAGATCATCCGCCTGCAAATCCCTTCCCTCACCGAAGAACGCCGGCGAGATTTAACCCGCCAGGTTCACAAACGGATAGAAGAGGCCCGGGTTTCCATCCGCAACATTCGCCGCAACGGGTTGGAAGACCTGCGCGCCTTTGAAAAAGAAAGCCTGATCACCGAAGACGACCTGTTCTACGGCAAAGATGAACTGCAAAAGATCACCGACGAGTATATTGAAAAGGCCGATGAAATTGGAAAGGGCAAAGAAGCCGAAATTATGGAAGTGTAGTAGTGCCTCAGGCCCTCGACCGAAAACCATGCAAGGCCCATCACCCGCGATGGGCCTTTTGCGTAAATTCATTCTGAAATAAATTCCGTCGCATATTTTGCACGAATCTGCCATTTGGTTAATAATGGAACCCCTCATCCTTTGCAGGAGTAAAAAGCCGTGTCTGAGATCAAACAAATCTTGAGTAAATATATTGGCGATATTGATCGGACCATCAAGCATCTGGTAGACCAGTCGCCGCCCTCGATGGCCGGCATTATTGGCTACCACTTTGGCTGGCTGGACCAGGATTTTCGGCCGGCCAATTTTAGCCGGGGCAAAATGTTCCGGCCCACCATGTGCCTGCTGGTGTACGAAGCCATCGCCGGAGAATACCGGCCCGCTTTGCCGGTGGCCGCCGCCATTGAAATTATCCATAACTTCAGCCTGCTGCACGATGATATTGAAGATAATGATGTTGAACGCCGGGGCCGCCCCACCGCCTGGACCATCTGGGGCCAGCCGCTGGTGATTAATATTGGCGATTATGTTAATTTGATGGCTTACCGTTCCCTGCACCTGTTAGACCCGACTGAAATACCGGTTGAACGGATTTTAGAAATGCACCGGCTGTTGAATGACGCTTCGATCAGGCTCACCGAAGGACAGGACGCCGACATCCGTTTTGAAACGATGCCGGACGTCTCCACCGAGATGTATCTGGAGATGGTTTACAAAAAAACCGGCGTACTGGTGGAGTGCGCCATTTTATCCGGGGCCAAGCTGGCTACCACTGACCCGGACATTATTCAAAATTATTCCGATTTTGCTCAAAACATTGGCCTGGCGTTTCAAATTCGAGACGACGTGTTGGGCATCTGGGGTGACTCAGCAGAAACCGGTAAATCCTCTCAAAACGATATTCGCAAAAAGAAAAAGACATTGCCCATTCTCTACACCCTGGCTGAAGTGTCGGGGGATCGAAAAGAGAAATTAAAGGCGTATTACGCCCAGCCGGACCCGTTGTCGGATGAACAAATTGAATTTGTGCGCGAATGTCTGGAATGGGCCGATGCCCGGCATTACGCGCAGGGAGTGGCCGAAGAGTATCGCCAAAAATCATTTGATGCCCTGGATCGCATTGAAAAAATCACCCTGGGTTCAGCCCAGGCCCGATCCGAATTGAAATTGATCGCTGAGTTTTTGATCAATCGTTCTTATTGACGCGCACGTGATGATCGTCCATCTTTTCCCGATGATTTTAGGCGCATTTATGAACGATTCGCCAGGAGTTATGTTTGCGGGTAGACTCATGAGCAGGTAAAAACAAATCTGTTTTGCCCGGAAGCGTAGTTGCAACAAGGAGTATGAAAATGGATATTGCCAAAAGTATGATTGGAATGGTCAAGAATCAGGACAATCAGGTTGATTCAAAAAAATATCCGCCCTTAGAAAATCCACCCTACCACGTAGGGATGATTATGGATGGTAATGGCCGCTGGGCGCAAGAACACGGCAAACCCCACCTCGAAGGACATAAAGCCGGCACCGAGAACTTACGCCGCATCCTCGAATCATCGGTGGAATTTGGCGTAAAAATGCTGACCATTTACGCTTTCTCCACAGAAAACTGGAAACGCCCCCCATTGGAAGTGCGCGGTTTAATGGCCATTCTGGAAAATGTGATTGATAAAGAATTGAACGAATTGCATAAAAACGGGGTGCAATTGCGCCACCTGGGCAAATTAGAGCGGCTCGATCCCAAAATTCGGGAAAAGGTGCTGTACGCCATCGACTTGACGAAAAATAATGACCGGCTTATTTTGAACGTGGCCTTTAACTACGGGGGGCGGGATGAGATTGTTCAAGCCGTAAAAAATCTTATCCGCGAGGGAATTCCGGCAGAGGATGTGACCGAAGAAATGTTGAGCTGTTATATGTACACCGGCACCTCGCCCGACCCCGACCTGATTATCCGCACCAGCGGCGAGTTCCGCACCAGTAATTTTCTGATCTGGCAGGCGGCGTACGCTGAGTATTACATTACGCCCACCTACTGGCCCGATTTTGATAAAGATGAATATTACCGGGCGCTCCGAGAATTCAGCCAGCGAGACCGCCGCTTTGGCGGGCGCAACGAGAAGAAATCTTAAAAATTACGCGAAAATTGCCTTGTTCAACCGCACGTTTTCCAAAAACGAGGCCCGCAGGCCCAGATCAGAAATATTGTCGGCCCGATGTTGGACAAACTCCTGGCCGGCCCGGCGCGCTTTTTTAGCGCCGTTTTTATCCCCGGCGGCGTCCAGAATGCGGGCCGCGGTCAAATAGAGCCGGAGCGGTTCATTAATTCCCAGCGCGCCGTGGGGCGCGACCCAATCCATACAGGCCTTGATTTCAGATTGGGCTTCAGCCAGTTGATTCTCGGCCAGCAAACAGCGGGCCAGCCCGGCGCGGGCTTCGATCCCCCCCGCCTCGTTATTGATTTCTTCGTGTAGCAACTTGGCTTGAGCATAGGCGTGGTTGGCTTTGACCCCCTCCTCCAATCCTTCCAGCGCCAGCCCCAACACCAGCCAGGTGTCTCCTTCGAACGCGCCAATTTTGAGGCTCTGAAACCGTTCCAGCGCCTGACCGATGTAATCCCGCGCGGTGACGTAATCTTCCTGATTCAACGCAATAGAACCCAGCGCGCGCAAGTCCTCGGCTTCGCCCTGCTCGTCGTCTATAGCCCGCCGAATGACCAGCGCCTGTTGCAGGTAGGTTCCCGCTTCATCATAAACGCCCAGGGCTTTGTAAGCCAGGGCCAGATAGTGCAGGCAGATGGCTTCTCCCCGCCGGTGGCTGATGAGTTTGTTGATCTCTACAGCCTGACGCAGCAAAGACAAGGCATCCACGTAATGGCCGGTTTGCAGGTACAAAATCCCTAAATTGCTCAGACACGCCGCCTGGCCCGACCAGCGGCCCATATCGTGGTGCATGGCCAGCGCCTGCCGGTAGAGGTCTTCCGCCTGGGCGTAGTCGTGCAGTTGGGTGTAGACTGTGGCCAGGCCGTTCAGGGCGCGGGCTTCAGCCTGCTGGGTGGTTTCATCGGCAATGTCGCGGGCGGTGTCAAAATAATCTCGCGCGGTTTCAAACTCGCCCTGGCTCAGGGTGATATATCCCAACTGGATCAGGCTTTCTCCTTCCTGCGCGGCGTCTTGGGCGGATTGGGCAACCTGTTGCGCGGCTTCCGCTTCAACCCGGGCCTGGTTCAGCCGCCCCGAGGCCCGTTCGTAAGCGGCGCGCCGGTTATGAACCGTGGCCTGCTGCGCTTCATCCTGGGCCAAGCTTTGCAGGGTGACTAAATCGGCGGCCTGGGCCTTGCGCTGCCCTAAACGGCTGTAGATTCGTTCTCGGGCCAGCAGCAGGTCAAACTGTTCTTTTGCAGATTGTTTACCTTTGTTGCGCGCGGCCAGAATGTCGAGTATGCGGTTATACCAGAACAGCGCGGTATGGGCGGCGTAGAATGTTTCGGCCTGACGGGCGGCCAGTTGGCTGTAGCCCAGGGCTGCCTCCATATCTTCGGCCTGCCAGAAGTGGTTGGCCAGGGTAATGGCTTGGGGATCGGTTTCATCATAACAGCGTTCCAGGGCTTCTCCGGCTTCTCGATGCATCAGCCGTCGTTTGAGTTGGCCCAGATTTTCGTAAAGTACGCGCTGTATTTGGGGGTGCTTAAAGCGCAGGATGCCTTGTTGCGGCACAACCCTGATGAGTTGTCGTTCCAGAGCCAGTTCCAGATTGTCCAGCGCATCCCATTCGGAAAGATCGCTCATTTCGTGCAGGTCTTCAAACCGAAAGGTTACGCCCAGGGTGGCGGCCTGGTAAAGCAAAGTTTGGGTTTCTTTGGGCAGCCGGTAAAAGCGGCGCAGAATCGCCTCCGGCAGATTTTGCGGCAAATCGTTTTCAACCACCGACACCAATCGCCATTTGCCATCTCGATGGCTGACCAATCCTTCATCAACCAGCATCCAGGCGATTTCATCAACAAACAACGGATTTCCCCGGGTCCGGCGATAAATGGCGGCCACCAGATCGATGGGAACCGTTTGCCCGGATGAATTTTCCAGTAACTCTTTCACCTCGCCTTGTGAGAGGGGGTCCAGATTCAGGGTGGTGTAGGCCGTATGCTCGGCCAGGTCGTCCAGAAATTTGGTTAAAAACGGGGCAGGCGATTCGTCGTCTGTGGTGTAGGTTCCTACAATCATCAGGTTCATTTGGCCGCAGTGGCGGCTCAGGTAATGTAGCAGTTGCAGCGTGGCGGCATCGGCCAGATGCAGATTATCCAGGATCAGCAGCCAGGGGGTTTTTTGGGCAGCGCGGGCAATGGCTTTGGCCAGGCTGGGG
Source organism: uncultured Caldilineaceae bacterium (assembly GCA_964612485.1). Lineage (GTDB taxonomy): Bacteria > Chloroflexota > Anaerolineae > 4572-78 > J111 > JAFGNV01. The sequence continues at coordinate 56,414 of CAZTFF010000017.1, read as the reverse complement.
TGCAGCAGCCTATTTTTATCGACGGTGGTTTCCGCCGGATGGGTATTGAGCCGGGAAATGAGCGGATAGATTTCGGGAACCCATTGCGCCATTTGATCCACTATTTGCCTGACGGCGTTTGATGGGGCCTGAGACAGATGGCTTTGCAGCGCATCGATAAAGGGCTGGTAGCCCGGTTTATGCTCGTGGACCTGGCAGGTGCCAATGAGAATGGTGGCCGATTCCGTTTCGGCGTATTGGGCCATTTCTTGCGTGAGCCGGGTTTTGCCGATGCCGGTTGCGCCGGTGATGAACACCAGGCGGCCATGGCCCTGTTGGGTTTCCTGCCACAATTCAAAAAGCTGCTGCAAAGGTTGGTTTCTGCCCACCAGCCGGGGGCGGACAAAGGGGGCCAGGTCTTCGCTGCTTACCGGGGGGATGATGCTTTCTAAAATGCGCCGGACGCGGCGGGCGGTGGCGTACCGTTTGTTGGGATCTTTATCCAGCAGTTTCAAAATCAGGTGTTCCAGCGCGCAGCAGATGTTGGGGTTGACCTCGTGGGGCGGGCGCAGTTCGCTGCGGCGGTGATGTTCCAGCACCTCCTCATCGGTGCCTTCAAAAGGACGGTGGCCGGTGAACAGCTCGTACATGATCACGCCCAGGGCGTACAGGTCGGTGCGGGCATCGATGGGGTGGCCCAGCACCTGTTCCGGGGCCAGGTAATGGGCGGAAACCAGCGCCAGCGGCACATCCAAATTGAGCACCGATTTGCCGCTTTCCAGCCGTCCCAGGCCAAAATCGCTGATTTTTACGGTGTCGGCCAGCAGTACATTTTTGGGTTTTAGATCGCCGTGGATAACGCCGTTGCTGTGGGCGTACTCCAGCCCCAGGGCAATATCGTGGGCAATGTGCAGGGCGGTATCAAACGGCACGGGACCGTCCAGGTCGTCAATCAAATCCCGCAGCAGTTTGCTTTCCACCAGTTCTTCTACCATAAAGGAGAGCCCGTGTTCTTCATCGCACTCAAAAATGTTGACAATGTTGGGGTGTTCCAGTTCGATGATCTGGCGGCCTTGCTCTAAAAACTGCTCGATGGCTTCTTCGCTGAAACTGGCCGATAGAATTTTGAGGGCCACCGGCTGGTTCAGGCGGGTATCTTTGGCTTTAAAAACGGTGCCCAGAATGCCCTCGCCTATTTTAGATTCGATGTAGTAACGGTTTTTGATCATCTGGCCCGGCAGGTTGAGCGTTTCCCGCACGCGCAGCGCCGTGAGCGCTTTGTGGACGGAGGGGTAGATGGCGAAAAAGTCGATATAACCGGCCAGTTCAATAAGTTGCTGAACATTGATCGAAGGGCCGGCCAGGGCCAGGTGGGTGCCGGTGAGTTCCCGGCGCAGCCGCACCAGGGCGCGCAGGCCGGTAACTTGCAGCAGTTCTACCCCGGACATATCCATAATTAGTTGTGAGGGCCAGCCGTTTTCTTTCAGGGCCTCCAGCTTGGTTCGCAACTCGTGGACGATTTGCTCATCGAAAATGCCGGTGGGTTTGAGAATGACCACGTTGCCGCCCGGCACCTGTTTGAGTTGGGTGCTCTGGGCCGGAGAGAGGTCAAACATATAGCCTTCGTGAGCAATCATCACCTGCACCGGTTTTTGATGGGGATATTGGTTTTCCTGGAATTTGAGGGTGTCGGTCAGGATTTTTTCCAGGTCCTGGTCGGTGTAGGTGGGATCGTAGTGGTACAGCATCAGGGTGTCTACATTGGCCGCCTGGGCCATTTCAACCCCCACAAACGAGGAACTGTGCCCCCAATCTTCTTTCTCATCCGACTCCCGCTGGGTAAATTGGGCATCAAAAATGAGGACATTGGCCTCGACAAAAAAATCAAGATAAGGGCGGAGATCGGTGCCGCTGGGGTAGGCGGCATCGCTGGCGTACACAAAAGATTTGCCACCTTTTTCAAAGCGGTAGCTGTAGGCGTCGCCGGGGTGATGGTTGCGCATATTGCGAATCCGCAAGTCGCCAAAATCCAGCACTTCTTCCGGCTCAAGATGGATAAAGGTCATGTCGGCCTGCATATAATCCAGCGATACCGGAAAATTGATGGCCTCTTGCTGCCGCCGGAGCGCGGCCTCCATATCATGCACGCCATAGATAAAAATTTTATTGCCCCGCACAAACGCGGGCCGGAAAAAGGGAAAACCCTGGATGTGGTCCCAGTGAGGGTGGCTGAAAAAGAGGTGGATAGTGCCCTGGCCCTGGCCGCACGCGCCTTGCATCAACTCCAATCCCAGTTGGCGGATGCCGGAACCGGCGTCGAGGATGAACAGGTCGTCATCGGAGCGAATTTCGATGCACGGCGTATTGCCGCTGGCGGTGCTGTTGTTCAGCGGGGAAAGGGTATCCAGGTAGGCCTCGATAATTTGCCGGCGTTCTTTTTCTAAGGAGGCCGTGGCCTGGTGATCGTTTAAGATGGCGGCCGCCAGTTCTTCCCGGAAGGGGGTGGTTTCAATTTTAGAAATATTCAATAACGCCGAGACGATCTTCTCCCTGACATCTTCCGGCCGGATGGGTGTGGGGATAGACCCCCGCGCACCCCAAATCTTAATCCTCATGAATCTTCCCTTACCACATTTTGGGGTTCTTTGCTAATAGTTTTCTTAATTATATCGGTTTTTAGTAAGAAATGCTATAGGCTTTTTGTTTGGTTAAGGCCTAGCAGCCTGTCGGAGAAGTCGAAACAAGCGAGTTTGGTCGGATTAAGGGATTAAAGATTGAGGATTGGGAAAGTACGTTTCATCGTTAGGAGAGCATTTTCATCCCAGCCACCATCTCTCACCGACCGGCCCAGGAGAGGCTGCACTTCCGCCAGGGGGCGGTGACGGTGGCAGCCAGGGCAGGGGCGGTTTTGCCGGTGGGGAAGGTGAGATGCTGTACCAGCGCGGCTTCTTCTTCGGTGAACAGATGCTGGATGAGCGCGATCAATTCATCGCAAATGGGCGGGCCAACCAGCAGCGGGCCGGCGTAGCGTTGGGCCACCGCCCGGTAGGCCGGCGGCACGTCAGGGTAATCCTCAATTTTGCGGGGGTTCAACGGTTTGGGCTGGGGGTATGTTGAGGGGGCGATGTCTGCATCAATCGGTACGCTTTCGGCGTGGCCCGGCGCGTCGAGGTCGCGCCAGGTGGCAGCAAAGGAATAGCGAACGGCGTCGGTCAGGTAGAGTTCCATGGCCGCGAGTTCTTCAACATGGTATCATTTTTTGTCACTTTTCATATGACAACTCTTGTACTTCTTCCCACTGCCGCACCAACAGGGATCGTTACGTTTTAATTTTTTGGCCCGGTCAGGTTTTGGCGGCTTAGGCGTTGAGGAGCCGAACAACTGAGACAGTTTATCCATAACCGGCGGAGATTTGAGTTTCCGGGGGATACCTTAACGAATAGGGGGCAGGTTCAGTTTCTTGATCTCCGTTTCAATGGGGCTTAGTTGATCTATCCGCGCCCGGTCATAGCGGACGGGTTCGTTAGAAGGTTGCCAACCCATTATAATTTACCATTCTGCTGTTTTGGTTTGAGGAATCTTCTCTTTTGTTTTGCCATGGTACTCCTGTTTTTCGCTTCGGTTTCTAATTGACAATCAGGGAAAGTTATTCGCCCGTCATTGAAGGTTCAGGCTGACATTGGCGTCGGCAAAAGGGTCTCGGAGAACGAGTTGGGGCGTTTCCCCACTCCGCCGAAGCCTGGGCAGCATGGCCAGATTTTGTTTGGCCAGGTCGTAGTCGGGATCAATTTCCAGCGCCCGCTTGAAAGCGGTTTCGGCTTCGTCATATTTCTTTTGCATCAGCAGCGCCAGCCCCAAATTACCGCTGGGTTGGGGCAGGCACTCACCCATTTCAATCACCCGGCGCAAGGCCTGTTCTGCGTCCGCCCATTGTTCCCGGTGCATCAATTGGATGGCTTGAGCAAAGTGGTTTTGTTGTTCTTGCAGTTGCTCCAGGGTAAAATCCGGCCCGCGTATGGCTCGTTCCGACTCTGCCATCTCCCGGGTTTGGGCCAGGAGTTCAATGAATTTTTGGCGCTGCGCCGGGTCTTTTTCAAGTTCCACCGCTTTTTCAAGATCGCGGGTTGCCTGCACCAGGCGCATGGTGTAACGGCCGGCCATCCCACGATTGTACCAAAAATATGCCGGACGCGGGTCAATTTCCAGCAATTCCGACAGGGTTTGATAGGCGTTTTCAAATTGTTTAAGCATGGTGTAAGCGCTGGCTAAATATTCAAGCGCGTCGGCGCGTTTTTGAGATTTGGCCGGCGCGTCGCGCAGAACACGCCGGCAAGTTTGGGCCAATCCTTGATAATCTTGCCGCCTCAGTTGCGCATTAGCCTGATCGATCCAGTTAACGTCCGATTTTTTGAGAACAAATGGTTTCCTTTGCTTTGGGGTTCGTTTTCTTTTGGCCATACAACACCTCCTTTTTACATTTTACCCTATCTATGGGGTTGCCTAAAACCAGCGAACATGTCATTTTGAAAAGCGCAGCGACGAAAAATCCCCCAGATGTCACATAAAAAAGAGCCCTCTTGGGGATTCTTCGCTCCCTTTGAGCCTGCCCTGCGTAGTCGAAGGGTCGCTCAGAATGACATTTTTGAAAAACTCATCGATAGAGTATTTTGTGATTGTAATTTTACCGCAAAGTTGTTTGATTATCAATCCTCAAATCCACCGGCGAACAACTCGCCGTTGACCGGGGTTCAAGCCCGCCGTTTCATAAATGGACAACGCCGACTGCCAGGGGCCATCCTTTTCTAGTTGGATCAGGTAGTTGCGGGGAGCGCCTCGTACCGTCCCGTCCAGCCAGTATTTGGGTTTGATTTTATTGCCACATCAGTTATAATCTTGCTTACATACAATCTATTGGTGAGCAGGGCAGTCCTTCCGACGGCAGGACCCCAATCAATGGGTCTTTTAGTGATATTTGCAGAAACCCTGGAACAAATCGCAGATCCAAGATGTTGTGATCAAAAAACTCCGCTCCTCCAAATGAAAGCCCTCGAAAATCCGTTCCAGGCCTTGTAAGTGACCAGACAGGATCAACAATTGTAGCGGATAAAGCTTTTTGGGCCGGCTTTACCTGGAATTACTGCCACATTCGCCGCGATCTATTCAATGTATTCTCATTACTCACTCTAAATAGATACCCCATGGACAATGTTACGCATCCTACAATCGGTTTCCTGACCGCCAATATTCATATCGGTGCGGCGCGAGTGCTGTGGCCCGGCGTGTTAGATGCAGCCGAGGCGGGCAATACTAATCTGATTTGTTATCCAGGGGGCTGCTTACATTCCCCAGAAGAGTTCGAGGCAAAACGTAACCTCATATATCATCTCATCGATACAGATCGCCTTGATGGATTGATCAGTTGGACCTCAGCAATGGCCGGGACAGTGACCTCGGAAGAGGTGGCCGACTTTCACCAGCGCTATCATCCTTTACCCATTGTGAGTCTCGCATCTCCTTTGGGACGCGGTTCCTTTGTGTCTATTAATGGCTACGAAGGTATGCGTGCCCTCATTTTTCATCTGGTTGATGTTCACGGCTATCAACGTGTGGTGTTTATTCGCGGCCCGGAAGGACACCCCTATGCCCTGGAACGGTATCATGCCTACCTGGACGCCCTCCAAGAAAAAAATCTGGCTCCTGATCCGGCACTCATCACCCCTCATGTTAGTTGGGAAAAAGGTTCCGAGGCCATGCAAATGCTATTAGACGAGCGCCAATTGCAGCCGGGCGTTGATTTTCAGGCAGTCGCAGCCGCCAGTGATCTGCTGGCTATTGGCGCCCTCAATATACTGGTCAATCGCGGAGTGCGTATTCCCACCGATGTGGCCGTTGTTGGATTCAATGACAGTGAGGAAGGCCGATTGGCCAGACCCCCCTTAACCTCGGTATCACTCCCCTTTTACGAACAAGGCCGGCGCTCTGTTGAGGCTTTGTTGTCTACGTTGAGCGGCGAAGATATGCCCGGCCAGGTAACACTCGATACGCGCCTGTTGGTGCGGCAATCCTGCGGCTGTCCCTCATGGTCGGTCGATCTGGCCGCAGCCGAATTGGCCGTCGGTGACGTGTGTGATCCTAAGATCGCTTTCAAGCGGGCACAAGAGCAATTAGTAGCCCAGATCACACGCGTGATAAGCAATAAAGGCATCGCCACCATGTGGGCCAAGCAACTCATCGATGCCTTTCACCGAGAAATAGCGGCTGAGTTGCGCGGCGAGTTCCGGTCTACCTTAAATAGTATGTTACAAAAAGGGGCGCTGGATGGCGATGAAACAGCGGCGTGGCAGACGGCAATCTCGGTGTTGCGCCGCGAATTACTACCCGCTCTCGACGTTGGGGTACAATCGCGGGCCGAAGACCTCTTTGGGCAAGCCCGGGTTGTAATAGGCGAAGCGGTTCAACAGGCCCAAATCACTCGCCAGTTGCAAGTTGAACGTCAAGACCATCTTTTGCGCGATATAGGTCAGGCCCTCATTACCACTTTTGATGTAGACAGGCTGGTTGATGTACTGTTCGAACGGCTGCCCAACCTGGGAATCAATAGCTGCTATCTGGCGCTCTATGAAAATCCAACAGGCCCACCTGAATGGTCCAGATTGGTGCTGGCTTACACCGAAGGTAATCGCGCCAGGTTAGAAGCATCGGGCCGGCGCTTTCCTTCCTGCCAATTGGTACCCCCCGATCTGTTACCGGCCCGCCGTTACAGCCTGTTGGTTGAACCCCTCTACTTTCAGGCAGAGTCTCTTGGCTTTGTTGTGTTTGAAATTGGCCCCCGCGATGGTACCACCTACGAGGTGTTACGCGGACATATCAGCAGCGCTCTGAAAGGCGCGCTGCTCTTTAGAGAAGCCCATGAAGCGCGCCGGGCAGCCGAGCGGGCTGACCAAATTAAAACGCGGCTGTTGGCCAATGTCAGCCACGAACTACGCACCCCTCTCAGTATCATCATTGGACACGCGCAACGCCTCTTAACATCAGCATCGAAAGGTTTAGCCAAGGACCTGGTGCATATCCAACACAGCGCCGAACATCAACTCCGCATCATCAATGATCTGCTCGATCTTTCTCGCGCCGAAATCAATGCCCTTGATCTCTACCCGGAGATGCTCAATCCCAAGGCATTGATAGAGGAAGCCTTTACCGCCCTGGCCAAGGATAAAGACATCATCGTGTCGGGCGATGTTGTCTGGCGGTTGGATCTTCCCCATAGTCTGCCGGTGATCGAGGCCGATCCGGTGCGCTTACGGCAAATCCTACTCAATTTACTCAGCAATGCCGCCAGATTCACCGAACATGGCGAGATCACGCTGACGGCAGAGCCGGCGCCCCCATATTTGCACATTTGGGTGGCCGATACCGGCATTGGTGTTCCGCCCGAAGTGGCGAACCGTATTTACGAACCATTTTTCACCGCTGAGCAACCGGGCCGGCAAACAAACGGCATTGGCCTGGGGCTGTCGATTACGCAACATCTGGTAGCGCTGCACAAAGGTTTTCTAACATTGGATAGCCAACCTGGCCAGGGCAGCACATTTCACGTTTTTCTGCCTCTACCCGAGCCGCCCGATCCGCCGGTTTTGTCACCACCCTCAATGAAATCCTTATTGTGGTTTATTTCTAACGCTGAAACACCGCCCCCGGAGATCGTTGACTTCGGCCATGAACAGGGTTTGGCTATTCAGCGCTTGCATCCAAAAGATAACTTGGAAGTTATGCTTGCCCAAGGGCTACCGGCCGTAATCGCCTGGGATATAGCCGGCACCGTCTCCAACGATTGGCATTTAATTCGCTGGCTGCACAATCATCCAGACCTCAGCCAGGTACCCTTCATCCTTTACCAGCAGGAAGGTGGTGATGAGGCTGTTACCGGTCTCACCAGTCTCGTGGTAAAACCGGTCAGTAGCCAGGCTCTGTGGGAAGCTATCCGCCCCGCTGTTCCTCAACAAACAACCGGCTCCATTTTAATCATTGATGACGATCTGAACGCGCGCCGGTTGGCCTACGAAGCGGTTAGTAAAGGACTCCCGGAATACGCCGTTCGCACTGCGGAGGGTGGTGAAGCAGGTTTGACGGAAATGTTCACCGCTCCCCCCGATCTGGTTATTTTGGATTTAATGATGCCCGACCTGGACGGTTTTGAGGTATTGGACCGCATGCGGGCAAACGAACAAACGCGACAGGTCCCGGTGGTAATTTTGAGTGGCCGCCAACTTTCGTTAGACGATGTCAAACGTCTGGAACAGCATGCGTCCGTTACGCTTCAGAGCAAAGAAATTCTGTCTGAAGATGAGATCATTGCCTCGGTGCATCGCTCTTTGCTTGATGAGGATACCTTGCCGCCGCAGACAAGCGCCCTGGTCAAACAAACGATTGCCTATCTGCATCAAAATTATGCCCGTTCCCTGGCCCGCTGGGAAATTGCCGAAAGCATTGGTGTAAACGAAGATTACCTGAGCCGCCTGTTTAATCGTGAATTAGGAATTTCTCCGTGGGACTATTTAAATCGTTACCGGATATCTCGGGCCAAAGAGCTGCTGCGCCTGACCCACGATAGCATTAGCCGAATCGGGCACCGGGTTGGATTCTCTGACCCCGCTTACTTCAGCCGAGTCTTCAACCGGCTAACAGGTATGTCGCCGCGTGTTTACCGTGAGCAATCGGATCAGTAAACAGTGGTTCCCTACATATGCCTCCCCTCCAGTCTTATCTTTTGACAATAAGCAGGTTGCCGTAATGGCTCTTTTTATCTATTCCTCTCCTTTTTTTACTTTTTGGCAAAGGGTTGGCCGCAAGCAGTCGGTTTTGTCCAACTCGTGATCGCCAAAATCCAATTTTAACCGGCTATAATAGCCCTAACCCGAACAAAGCCGCTGCGCTTCCAAGCCGGAGCCAAAAAGGTTTTGGTACGAAAATCCTTGCACAAAAAACAAGATTTTCATGGGTTAGGCCCTATAGCAGTTCAAGTTTTAGATCGCATTATAAATTGCCGGGGCGCTGCCGCCCCATGCCAGTAACGATACATTATCCAAAGAAGGTTATCCAATGAATTATCGGCAAGTATTCTCGCGTTCTTCCGCTCCGGTGATTGTCAGGCTCATCGGTACGAACACCCAATCATGGTCAGCACAGGTCAAAGGTTATTTCCGCACATTGTGGCGACATCGGGCCTTCTATCTGTTGATGACCCCCTCGTTGCTGTACTTTTTAGTGTTCAAATATGCTCCAATCTGGAACGCCCAAATTGCGTTTAAGGAGTTTAAGCCTCTGCTGGGGGTGATGGGAAGCCCTTGGGTGGGATTTCAACATTTCGAAACGTTTATCCATTCATTCTACTTTAGCCAACTTATTGCCAACACGGTCATCTTCAGCACTGCCAAACTTGTGTTGGGCCTGCCGGTAGCCGTGATTTTGGCCATTGCTCTGCACGAGACCTGGTTCAACCGGTTCCGTACCCTGGTGCAGACAGTAGTTTACTTACCTCACTTTCTGTCGTGGGTAATTATGTTTGGTGTTTTACTAATGATGCTCTCGCCGGGGAGTGGCCTGATCAACACTGTCATCAGGGCTTTGGGGGGTGAACCAATCGCTTTTCTTACCTCGCCCCAATGGTTTCGCCAGGTGGTAATTCTCTCCGATATTTGGAAAGAAACCGGCTGGAGTACCATCATCTACCTGGCCGCTCTCCTATCTATCAGCCCGCAATTATATGAAGCCGCCATTGTGGATGGAGCCTCGCACCTGCGGCGTATCTGGCACATCTCTTTACCGGGCATCCTGCCGGTCATTGTTCTGGTAACGCTGCTGCGCCTGGGCAACATTCTCGATGCGGGATTCAACCAGATATTTATGTTGTATTCCGTGCCGGTTTATAGTGTGGGAGATGTTATCGATACCTGGGTTTATCGTCAAGGTATTCTCCAATTTCAATTCAGCCTGGCAACGGCAGTTGGCCTCTTTAAAGGTGTCATCGGCCTGGTTCTGATCCTCGTTGCCAATCAAATTGCCAAACGTGCAGCAAAACAGAGCCTTTTCTAGGAGATATTGCCGTGATATATATCAAAAATCGTGATACGATGGTTTATCAAATTATTTTGGCCATCTTCCTCTTTATTGTATTGCTTATTATCGTTGTGCCTTTCTGGCAGGTAGTGGTCACTTCTTTTACGCCCCTAGACATCTACACCCAGCAGGGAGTCCCTTTCTTTTTGTCACCTTTAGATTGGACGCCGGAAGCCTTCAGCCAACTACTGAGCCACCCTCTTTTTCCCCGGTCGATGTGGAATAGTATCATTATCACCGTATCTGGCGCGGTGCTCAGCCTGGTTCTGACAATTCCTCTGGCGTATGGCCTTTCGACCCGCACCTTGCCGGGCCGCAGAATCATTCTGTTGCTGATCCTGTTCACCTTTCTATTCCACACCGGCCTGGTTCCTGTCTATCTTTTGGTAACGGGCCTAAAGCTGACAAATACGTTTTTGGCTATTATTCTGCCGCCGGCTGTTAGTGTTTACAATACGCTGGTAATGATGAGTTTCTTTGAGGGCCTGCCCGATGAGCTTAAAGAAGCTGCCCGCCTGGATGGAGCCAATGAGGTTCAAGTATTGTTACACATTATCCTGCCCCTTTCCAAACCAATCGTCCTGACAATTGGTCTTTTTTACGCGGTTTACTTCTGGAATGAATTTTTTACCCCCATTCTTTACCTGAACGATAATAACCTTATGCCCTTACCCGTACTGCTGCGCAATATTCTCATTTCGGCCAGCTTCAATGAATATGTTGAATTCAACGCTTTTAGCTCCACGTCTATAGAATCGTTAAAGGCAGCCGGTGTGCTTTTGACAATGCTGCCCATGCTGGTGGTGTATCCCTGGATCCAACGCTACTTTACCAAAGGTACCCTGGTAGGCGGTGTAAAAGAATAATGCTGCGCTCTATCTCAAATTTATATTCAATCTAAGTTCAAAGGAGATATGGAAGATGAATAGCAGAAAAAGAAAGTTGTTTTATCAAAATTCAATCAAAGGAGAAAGAATTATGAAAGGTAAAAGTTCGATCTGGTTTTCTGTAGTTGTACTGATTTTGTCCACCGTATTATTTGCAGCTTGTGGAGGCCCGGCGCCTGCTCCAACGCTGGATACAACCGAGGTAGATGCCGCTAAAGAAGCGGCAGCCAACGCCCAGGCAACTGCCGATGCCGCCCTGGCCGCGCTGGAGGCCGCCGAAGGGGATAAAGCTGCCCAGGCTGAATTAGAAGCGCAATTAGCAGAAGCCCAGGCCGCAGTGGAAGCCGCCGAAAGTGCCGCGGCTAATGCCGCAGCCGCAGCCGAAGCCGCCAAAGCTGAATTGGCTGCGGCTGCCGAGGCACCGGCAGAACCGGTTGATATTGAGTTGTGGGCGCAGGCAACCGTAACCGAAGCCGGCCCACCCCCCGATGATTGGGTGGCCTACGACATCATCCGGGATGATTTAGGTATTAATCTTAAATATGTCGTAATCCCCCCTGGCGGTGATGGCGAAGCCAAACTCAACGCCGCCGCTGCTTCCAATTCGTTACCCGATCTGTTCCAGATCACCAGCGCCAACAGAACAGAGGTGCGCAATGCGTTATACAGATATTACGACCTGGGTTTGTTAGCCCCGGTTGATGATTTGATGCCTCTTATGCCGGAACGGGTTGAAAAACATTATAACGATCCACTGCTGATTGACCTGGTTACCTTTGATGGCCATCAATACGGATTGCCCGAACCGCCGGCCATTCCCAAACGAGAAGGGCTGGTCATTCGCAAAGATTGGCTGGATAAGTTGGGGCTTGAGCCGCCCACAACGCTTGACGAATTGTTTGAAGTAGCCAAAGCCTTTACCGAACAAGACCCCGACGGTAACGGTAAAGACGATACCTTCGGCATCGGCGCCTTTATTGAGGGGCCAGGCGTAGGCCGACGGTTCAACTATATCCTTGGCGCTTACGGGGTACCGGGGGTATGGAATTTTAATGACCCGGCAAACTTCGGACTGAACGTCCGCGATTCTCAGTATCCGGAGGCAGTAGCTTTCTTAAAGAAAATAGTTGATGCCAAAATGGTTGATCCTGATTGGCCGACGCTCAAAAAAGATGAGTTCCGCGCCCGCTGGAAACAAGGCAAGTTTGGGATCATGTGGGAAGACTTTGCGGCATTGACCAATAAATCTAACTATACGCCTTTTGATGAAAACTTCCCCGACGCCGAATGGACCCCCCTGCCGGCCCCCGTAGGCCCTGACGGCGATGCCTTTTATGATGTTTACGTGGGAACCGGACAGATCTTCGCTGTTTCCACCAGGGCTGCCGAAGCCGGTAAAGGTGAAGCGATTGCCCGACTGTTGGAATGGATGGCAACAGATGGTTACTACCTGCTTGGTTTTGGCGAGGAAGGGGTTAACTTTATCCTGACCGAAGACGGCAATATTTCAACCGAAGGACTCGACCCCTCCCAGGTTTATACTTCGCCGGAACAACAACCGTTCACCCAATTACGCAACCAGTTGATCTTCTACAACGCCCTGGCAGAGATCAACGCCCGGTATCCTTCTTATGAAACTGTCAACGGACGCGCAATGGAACCGATGAATTTCCTGGGATATTTTCAAGAGCAACCGTGGGTCGATGGCCGTCCTATTCAGGCCATCCCGGCGCCGGCCAATGCTGCCGATTTTGACCGCTTCTACAGCGAAGGGATCATCCAGTTTGTGCTGGGGCAAAAGGAACTCAATGAAAATACCTGGGGCGAGTATCTGGCCGGGCTAGACAGCCTGGGCGCTCAGGAATACGAAGCTTCGGCCAAACAGGCTCTGGAAGATGCCGGGCTTTTGAAGTAGCCATTACTCATCTTTTTTGGTCAGCGCCAGAGACAATCTCTTCTGGCGCTGACCAGCCTAAAAATTTCATCAACAAGACGCTCTTATCTGGAAATAAAGGACTTTCGTTTTATGCAACCCAATGTCGTTAACCACTCGGTCACCACTACCCAAATACCCTGGTCTGTGCGTATAACCGATTCTGCCCTGAGCGGTTACACCATCTCAGAAGGTCGATGGCATTACAAACATGGGCTGCTGTTTAAGGGTATTTACCACTTATGGCAACAAACGGGCGATACCCGCTATTGGCAGAGTCTGGCCGCCTATATAGACCACTATGTGGATGCCTCCGGCGCGATCAGAACCTATCAATTGGAGGAGTACAATATCGACCAGATTAATGCGGGCAAGTTGCTCTTCCCCCTTTATCGGGCCACAGGCCAGGAGCGTTATCGAAAAGCGATTTTTTTATTACGCGAGCAACTGCGCGGACACCCGCGTACCCAAGAAGGTGGATTTTGGCATAAAAAAATCTATCCTTATCAAATGTGGCTGGATGGCATCTATATGGGATCCCCTTTTTACGCCGAGTTTGCCGCCACTTTCGACGAGCCGTCTGCTTTTGATGATATTGTCTTTCAGATCACCACTATCGAGCAGCACACGAGAGACCCCCAGACGGGCCTGCTGTACCATGCCTGGGATGAAAGTCGCCGGCAACGCTGGGCCAACCCGGCCACCGGCTGTTCACCTCACTTTTGGAGCCGGGCCATTGGCTGGTACGTAATGGCTATTGTAGACGTGTTGGATCATTTTCCCCCAGAGCATGTCGCCCGGCAGGAGTTCCTTGCCATCCTCCAGCGGACCCTCACTGCCGTTGCCCAGGTGCAAGACAAAACCACCGGTCTTTGGTGGCAAATTTTGGATCAGGGGCACTGCCCCGGTAATTATCTGGAGGCCTCAGGTACATGTATGTACGTCTATGCGATTGCTAAAGGTGTGCGCAAGGGATATCTTGACAAAAACTGGCTTTCTTTCGCTACCAAAGGATTTGAAGGCTTACTTAATCATCTGGTGACACTGGATGACAACAATCAAATTAACCTGCACGGCATTTGCGCCTCCGCCGGATTGGGCGGCCATCCGTATCGTGATGGTTCTTTTGATTATTACGTGAATGAGCCAGTTGTAACCAACGATCTGCATGGGGTGGGGGCATTTGTGCTCGCTGCCGTTGAAATAGAAAAAACTTCAGCCGGCGCTGCCGGGCTGTAATGCAAAAACAGAGGCTAACTTGGACCAACATCAAAAGCTATCACAAGTTTCTTCTATACCAATCACCTTCAATGTTCTGGATTATGGGGCGGTGGGCGATGGCCAGGTCCTGGTTACCACAGCGCTCCAGGCCGCAATTGATGCCTGTAGTCGGGCCGGAGGCGGTACAGTTTTTCTGCCTGCCGGCGTCTATTTGACCGGCGCCCTCTTTCTGTACAGCAATATCACGCTCTATATCGACGCGGGAGCAACAGTGCTTGGCAGCCCTGATCCGGCCCACTACCCGGTTATTCACAGCCGCTGGGAAGGTTTGGACCAGGATACTTATGCCCCCCTGATCGGAGGTTCCGGGCTGGAGCGTGTTGCCATCCTTGGCCGTGGCGTTATCAACGGACAGGGCGAAATCTGGTGGCAGCGGCATCGCGAACGGTCCCTGCAATATCCCCGCCCCCGGTTAATCTCGTTCAAGAATTGTAGCAATGTCTTGATTCAGGGGATAACCGCTTTGAATTCGCCCAGTTGGACCGTTACCCCTCTCCGCTGCGAAAATGTAACGATCGATGGAATTACCATCATAAACCCGCCGGATTCTCCCAACACCGACGGCATCAACCCAGATTCTTGCTGCAATGTTCACATCTCCAACTGCCACATTGATGTTGGCGATGATTGTGTCACCATCAAATCGGGTATCGAAGATAATGGGCGGGACCGGCTACAACCCTGCGAAAACATTACCATAACCAACTGTACCATGCTCCACGGGCACGGCGGTGTGGTGATCGGCAGCGAGATGAGTGGCGATGTCCGTAATGTGGTCATCGCCAACTGCGTCTTTACCGGCACCGATCGCGGCATCCGAATCAAAACCCGGCGAGGACGGGGGGGAGTAGTGGAATATGTCCGGGTAACCAATATCATTATGCAAGACATTTTGTGTCCCTTCACAATGAACCTGTACTACGCCGTTGGAGCAAGAGGCGATCAAACCGTGTCCGACAGGCGACCTCGTCCCGTATCGGATGACACACCCCGGCTTCGTCATATCCATCTGAGCCACATCACGGCGCGGAATGTAAAGGTGGCAGCCGGCTTCATTTATGGATTGGCCGAGATGCCTTTACAAAACATCTCACTGAGCGACATTTCGATCAGTATGTCGCCTGATTCCGAAGCAGGCTATCCTGAAATGGCCGATGGCCTGGAGTTGATGCAACAGGCCGGCCTCTTTATGCACAATGCCGAATATGTGCGCCTCGATCACGTTGAAATTACGGGCCAACTTGGGCCGGCGCTGTCGTTGGTTGATGTGGCTGAGGTAGACCTCAACGCCTGCGCCTCTTTCACCCCGGATACCGAGGCGCCTGTCATCAACTTGCAAAATGTTAAAGAGGCTTTTATCCGCAACTGCCGCGCCGCTGCAGATACAGAAATCTTTTTGTCTATAACAGGCGAACAGTCGCGGGGAATCCACTTGAACGGCAATCACCTGGCGCGGGCCGACCTGCCCATTGTTCTGGCCGCTGACGTCAACCCGGATGCTGTTACTTTCGCTACTCTGTCGAGAGGCCCAAATGGCGTTGACACCGGCCAGGCTAACGTAGCTGCATCCCCAACCAATTTTACCTATCCAAAATCGGAAACTAAAGAGAATAATCAAGAGATTTTTTGACTACATTGCATACCGGCAATGTATCAACTATACTCAGTACGGGCATAAAAGAACATTTTTCACTCTGGTATAATTGTTACTTTATGCCCGTGGCAAGTATAATCCGGTTTATGCTGGACCATGAGCTGCACACTCTTGATGACTATCTGGTTTATTTAAGTAGTCAGGAAGTTTTTCAACACCTATAAAATACTTAAGATTATCACAAATATGCGAGGTAAAAAATGCAACAGCGATATCCTATTGACCCCCAAACTGTAAAAACTTTCACCACTGAACAATTGCGAGAATATTTTTTAGTGGAAACACTCTTCACCGACAATGCCATCAATATGGTTTACTCTCATATCGACCGGGTAGTCATTGGTGGGGCGTGCCCAAACCGCTCACTTAAACTGGCGGGGGATAAAGAAGCCCTGGCCTCTGATATTTTCCTGGCCCGACGTGAAATTGGCATTATTAATGTGGGCGGTGCCGGTCAGGTTATCGCCGGTGGAACCGGCTATCCGATGGCCAAGCAAGATGGTTTGTATGTTGGCATGGGCGTTGAAGATGTGATTTTTGAAAGCGAAGACGCCAATGCCCCGGCCCATTTCTATTTCATCAGCACGCCGGCGCATACCAACTACCCCACTGTCCACATCCCCATTGCCAGTGCTGAGCCCATCAATTTGGGAGATGATGCCAACTCCAACAAGCGCACTATTTACAAGTACATCCATCCCGATGGCGTCAAGAGTTGCCAACTCACAATGGGCATGACTCTGCTGGCGCCCAACAATATGTGGAACACGATGCCCCCGCATTTACATGACCGGCGGATGGAGGTTTACTTCTATTTTGATATTGAAGAAGGGAATACGGTTTTTCATTTGATGGGTCAGCCCAACGAAACCCGTCATCTGGTGATGCGTAATGAACAAGCAGTGATCTCGCCTCCCTGGTCAATTCATTCCGGGATGGGCACGGGGAATTACACTTTCATCTGGGCGATGGCGGGAGAAAATCAAGATTTTACTGATATGGACGCTGTGTCTGTGGACGAATTGCGGTAAAAGAGCCAGGCGACGATGGATTTTGAAACATATTTAAGGAGTCAAAATCAGGAGGCTTAACAATGGGTATCTTGGATTCATTCAAACTTGACGGAAAAGTAGCCCTGGTCACCGGGGCGGGACGAGGATTGGGGCAGGCGATGGCGATTGGCCTGGCTGAAGCTGGCGCGGATATTGCCGGATTGGATTTGATCTCGCTGGAAGAAACCCAGGCGAAGGTAGAAGCGCTGGGTCAACGTTTTATACCGGTAGCGTGCAACCTGCGCGACTCATCCCCAACCGAACTCGATGAAGTCGTGGGGCAGGTGGTGCAAGAACTGGGATCGTTGGATATTCTGGTGAATAATGCCGGGATAATTCGCCGCGAACCGGCCCTGGAACATCGCGAAGAATACTGGAACGACGTCATCCAGATCAACCTCAACGCGCTCTTCTTCCTCTCGCAAGCCGCCGGCAGAGTGATGGTTGAACAAGGCAGCGGCAAGATCATTAACGTGGCCTCGATGCTGTCATTCCAGGGTGGAATTCTGGTGCCGTCGTACACTGCCACCAAGAGTGCGGTGGCCGGGGTCACCAAAGCCCTGGCCAACGAATTGGCTGCCAAAGGGGTGAATGTCAATGCTATTGCCCCTGGCTATATGGCCACCGACAACACCGCGCCCATCCGGGCGGACGAGAAACGCAACAAGTCCATTTTGGAACGGATTCCGGCGGAACAGTGGGGTGATCCAACTGATTTGCAAGGCGTGGTCGTCTTTTTGGCCTCGGCGGCTTCAGGCTATATGCAGGGCGCCATTGTGCCGGTAGACGGCGGTTGGCTGTGCCGCTAGAGCGACAGGAGAAAACAAAATGGCTGACATTTTACAACAATTGGGACAGATCGGTTTGATCCCGGTTGTGGCTATAGAAAACGCTCAAGATGCTCCCAAATTGGGACAGGCCTTGCTGGATGGCGGGTTGCCCTGCGCCGAGATCACCTTTCGCACCTCGGCGGCAGAAGACGCCATCCGTTTGATGGCGTCTGAATGCCCGGACATTTTGGTTGGGGCGGGAACGGTATTATCGGTGGAGCAGGCGCAACAGGCCGTAGCCGCCGGAGCCAAATATCTGGTATCGCCCGGGTTTGATGCCGAGATTGTGGATTGGTGTTTAGCCAACAACACGCCCATCACTCCCGGCGTGGTTACCCCCACCGAAGTCGCGATGGCCTTGAAAAAGGGATTGAGCGTATTGAAATTCTTTCCTGCCGAAGCAGCCGGCGGCATCAGGCTGCTCAAATCGATTGCCGCACCGTATGGACAGGTGAAATTCATCCCCACCGGTGGAATCAATGCCGGGAACCTGGCCGATTATCTCAGCCTGCCGATGGTCCATGCTTGCGGCGGTAGTTGGATGGTCACCAAACAATTGATAGCCCGTGGCGAATTCAGCCAAATTCTTGATCTGGCTAAAGAAGCGGTAGAAATTGTGAAACAAATCTGAAGAGAGTGTTCTTTTGGGCTTATGCTGGCTACTTTGCTCATCCACTGAGAAAACGAGGCTTTTCGACGCGAAATTCACCTATGCTAAAATAAGTTGAACGACGATACGTTACCAAGGAGTAAAAATGTCCAATCCACCCTCAACCCAACCAATTTACAAATACACCGGCGATGCGTATAAAATAATTTACCATTCGACCCCCGGCAGCCCGCCATCAGTTTTTTTTCAAGGAAAGATGCGCCTGGGGAGTGAAGAAGATGATCCCCTCACCGAGTTATTCACCCAAATCGTGGAAGAGGCAACGGGCCAGGAGCAGGTGGTGGTAGATTTACGACAATTGGAGTTCATCAACAGCCGGGGGATTTCGCTCTTGTATAAATTCGCCCTCAATCTCCGCAGCCAGAACATCAGCCTTAATGTTCTAGCAGTTAAGAAATTTACCTGGCAGCAAGCAACGTTGAACAATATTACCAAATTATCGCCTACCTGGTCGGAAACAAAAATTTAGGAGGAAAATGTACCTTCTCAGTAATCTGGGGCAGAGTTGGTTGAGCTTGTCGAAACCAACGGTCTTCGACAGGCTCAGACCTCGTCCCCCCGAAATATTGGAGAAGATACAAGAAAATTAGAAAAGACGGCCCACAACCATACCTGCCGAAAAAAGTAACGCGTAAATCAATTCCAAACGGGCGGTTCCGGCCAGCGTGGCATTGAGCGCGCGCCCGTGCTGGTGCGTGATTTGCCGCCACAACGTCACCGCCAGGGGAATAGACAGCCACGTCAGCCCCACCCACAGCGAGGCAGCGCCCCACAAAATCATCAATAACGGCACAAGGTAGCTGCTGATGAGCAGGCTCAAATACTCAATCCGGGTGCCGCGGACGCCCAGCCGCACGGCCAGGGTTTTTTTGCCGGTGGCGCGATCCGTATCAATATCCCGCAAATTGTTGACCACCAAAATCGCCGTGGCCAGAAACCCCACCGGTATCGCCGCCCATATCGCCGCCGCGCTCACCGCGCCGGCCTGCACGTAATAGGTTCCGCCCACCGCCACCAGCCCAAAGAAGACAAACACAAACAGGTCGCCCAGCCCTTTGTAACCGATGGGGAACGGCCCGCCGGTATAAATAATGGCGGAGATGATCGACAGCAGGCCAATTGCCACAATGGGCCAGCCGCCCACCCAGATCAAATATAATCCGGCCAGCGAAGCCAGCCCAAAGGCGGCCCACATGCCCGCAAAAACTTGGCGCGGGGACAACAACCCGGCCTGAGTAACCCGTAGCGGGCCAAGCCGCCCGGTGGTATCAACGCCTTTTTTGAAGTCGAACACATCGTTGGCCAGGTTCGCGCCAATCTGGAGAAACAACGCGCCCAACAGCGCCGCCAATGCCGGCCACAGGCTGAAGACTTGCTCGGCAAAGGCCACCGCCATGCCCACCAGCACCGGGGCCGCCGCCGCCGGCAGGGTTTTGGGCCGGGCGGCCAGCAGCCAGATGTTGAATGAGGAAGTGGAGTGTTCCGCAGCCATTACTGTTTCCAACTGATTCTTTCTTCGGTCCAGCCCCGGCTGGCGTAAATATCGCCGCCAACCAGGCCGTCGGGGGAGCCTTCCATGACAAAGAGTTTTTGCTGGCCGCGCCCATCCGACAGCATCACCCACACCGCCCATTCGCCGCTCTGCTCGCTCACAAAAGCAATGGCCCGGCCATCGGGCGACCAGGCAGGCAGGCCGTCCCGGCCCGGATCATCGGTGAGCCGCTGTAGCCCGGAGCCATCGGCATTAACAATGTAGATGTCCCAATTTTCATCTCGGTTGCGCATAAATACCATCCGGCGGCCATCGGGCGATAACGCCGGAGCCGTATCTTCAGACACGTCGGTTACAGGCTGCACATCATCAAAAGACAACGGCGAAATTCTAAGGCCGCCGGCCGTATTGCCCCAGCCTTTGAACGCCAACTGGCCGGTTTGCCCCACCGTCGGATATTCACCTTCGCCAAGGACAACACCCTGGGCGCGTTCCTCAAAACTGTTCATCCGCACCAACTGGGATTTTCTATCGCCGGAGCGGCGGGTGAGCAAAATAAGTTCGGTGCCATCGGGCGTCCAGGTTGGCAATTGGTCTTCAAAAAAATTGGTGGCCTGCCGCAAATTCGCGCCCGACACGTCCATGGTCATCAGGCCGCGGGCATCCAACTGCCACGAGTGGAAGGCGATGCGGCTGCCGTCGGGACTGAAAGCCGGCTGGCTGGCGTGGTTGCGGAACAATTGCGCGCCGGAGCCATCGGCCTGGGCAAAATAAAGATCATAATCCGTGCCGTTGAACGCCGGGTAGGCAATGGTGCCTACCAGCGAGGCGGCGGCCACACCCTGCGGCTGGGGCCGGGGTGTTGGCGTGGCTTCTTCTTCGGGTTCCGGGGTATCGGTGGGTTCGGGCACGGGGGTGGGCGTCTCATCGTTGTCCAACGCCTGACCCGGCGCATCAACCAGGGGAGCAACCGTCTGGGCTACTACTCTGGTAGGGGTATCGGTGGCCAAAGATTCCGTGGCTACGGGCAGGGCGGCTTCCACGGGCGTGCCTGAAACCGGCTCCTCTTCGATAACCGCCGCAATAGGGGCCGGCGTCTGCGCGCCCAAAACGCCAAAGAGATACCAGGCAACGCCGGCTACAATGAGCAGAACCACCAACAGCCCCACCGCGCCAAACCACCATGGCGACACGGCTACCGGTGTTTTAGCTGCCGCCTGCCCTCCCAACGCCACGCGCATTTCCCCTGCCGACTGGTAGCGTTGGTCGGGATGAATTTCCATGGCTTTCAAAATAACGGCTTCGGTGTTCTTGGAAATTTTGGGATTGAGGTGGCGCGGCGGCAGCAATACATCGGGATGAAGCACCCGCTGATGAACATCGGGCGGGTGAAGATTGGTTAGAAGATGGTAGAGGGTGGCGCCCAGGGCGTAAATATCGGAGCGGGGGTCGGTGTGCTGATCGCTGGAGGCAAATTGTTCCAGCGGGGCGTAGGCGGGCGTGCCCAGGCCGCGCAGTTCGTACTTTGTCTCAGGTTTGCGAGCATCAAATAATTTGACCAGGCCAAAATCAACCAGTTTGACCCGCCCGTGCAGGTTCAGCCGCAAATTGGCCGGTTTGATGTCGCGGTGAATGATCGGCTGCGGGTGCTGGGCGTGCAGGTAAGCCAGCGCGTCCAGCACCTGATCGGCCCAATTGATGACCGACTCTTCGGCCAGGGGGCGCTGGGTGCGTTCCAGCATGCTGTTGAGGTCTTCACCCTCTACGTAATCCATCACCAGGTATTCCAGGCCCTCATCGGTAATGAAATAATCGGATACTTTGGGCAGGCCGGGGTGGTCGAGCCGGGCCAGCACGCTGGCTTCGGCCAAAAATTGCTCGCGGAGGCGGGCCAATACCTCCGGGTTTTCATCGGCTCCGGGGCGATTTTCTTTGATGGCGCAGCGCCGCCCGGCCAACCGGCGGTCATCGGCTAAATAAACAGCGCCCATGGCGCCATACCCCAGCACGCTGACCACTAAATAGCGGTCGGCCAGCACGGTTTTGTACCCCAACAGCCGGTACAAACGCGAAGGGCAATTGCTGCATTGGGTGGCGTCGTCGGGATTGTCAAAACTGCAATTGGGACACATCTGGGACATTCGTTGTTCTCCCGGATATTCAGGCTTTTTCAAACCGTTGCGCTTGGAACAGAGAGCGGGGTGAGGCATCAACATCTTGCGTATGGCGTGATACGCGCGTTAGCCCCATTCCTTCAGTTGCAATCATACTGAGTTTGAGATGAAAGGCAAGTTATGAGGGGGCGGCAAGTTCGGTTTTATTCTGTTGTTCTCCCAGTACGCCCAGGCTAATGCCAAACAGCAGCAGGATGAAGCCAAGCAATTGCAGCGGGGCAAAGGTTTCACCAAAAATAAAGTAGGCAAAGATAGCCGAGCCAACGGGTTCGCCCAAAATAGCCAGCGCTACAAACGTGGTGGAAAGATGGGCCAGCGCCCAATTAAAGGAGGTATGGCCGATGAGCTGCGGGCCGACCGCCAGCAGAAAAATCCAGAAGTAAGCGGCCCAGGTGTATCCCAGCAGCGGCGGCCCGGCCAACAAGCTAAAGATCACCAGGGCAATCATCGCGGCGCTATAAACCAGCCAGATGTAGCTCAGGGTAGAGAGCCGGGCGCGTAAATTGCGCCCCACCAACAGGTAGGCCGAGGCCATCACCGCGCCGGCCAACGCCAGCAGATCGCCCCACAGGGCGGTATCGGCTTTGCCGGCCGGCGACAGCAGCGTTTGGGGATTGAACTGCAACTGCCCCGCTTGCAGCGTGAGCACGCCGCCATCGCTGAAGGCCACCAGAATGCTGCCGGCGAGCGCGGCGGCCAGGCCAATAATGGTTTGGAATGATAAACGCTCGCCGTAAAAAAAATATACCACCAGGGCGATCCACAAGGGGTTGGTAGTGACCAGCGCCGCTGATGAGGCTACCGAGGTGAATTCAAGCGAATAGATCCACGTGGCCAGGTGAACGGCTAAAAACAAGCCCGCCGCAATTCCCAGCCGGATATCACGGACGTGCAGGTTCCGCAATTCGTGGCCCCGGTATTTCCAGGCCAGGGGAGCCAGAAAAACGGCGGCAAAAATCAAGCGCCAGCTAGCAATTACCAGCGAGGGCGCGCCGCTTTGCTGGGCCAGGCGCACCAGAATAGATGAAGTGGCGGCAACTAATACCCCAAACAGCAGTACCAGATAGGGTGTAAAGCGATGAGACAAGAAAGGCTCCTGATGGAGATGTGCCGGGATTTAATCACGAATGGCGTAAAAATGAACGCGGAGAACCTGATAAATTTAAAGGCGCTGGTAAAACAGAACCAATAATTTCTTCTTATTCAGCGCCGGAACTCATTTCTTCCATTTCTCCGGTTACGGTAAATACAACCCGCTCACAAATATTTACAACCCGGTCGGCAGTGCGTTCGAGGTTATGAGCCACCCACAGCAGGTAGGTTGCCTGGTCGATAACTTTGGGATCAGCCATAATCATGGTTAACAATTCCCGGTAAACCTGATTATAAAGCGAGTCGACGTAATCATCTTCGGGAGGAATTACTTTGGCCAGTTCAACATTGTGTTTAACAAACGCTTCCAAGGATCGGTGCAGCATATCGCGCGCTTTTTCAGCCATTCGAGGAATATCAACCAGCGGCTTGAGCAAAGGTTCTTCACCAATCATTAAATTAATATTGGCAATTCCCTTGGCGTAATCGCCAATTCGTTCCAGTTCTGTGGAAATTTCTAAAACCGCAGCCAGCACGCGCAGATCAACAGCCATGGGCTGCTGGGTGGCAATCAATGAGAGTGTTTCGTTTTCAATTTCAAAACGCTTGGTATTAATTTTTCTGTCATCCTGAATCAAACGGCGTGATCCATCAAAATCTCGTTTTTTTAAGAGGTTGACCGACTCCATCAGAGCATTTTCAACCATGCTGCCCAATACCAACACATCATCTTTTAACTTTTTCAGATCCCGTTCAAAGGTCTGTCTCAGCATTTGAACCTCCCTTTCGTATGAAGGTAGTTGTAATATAGCGCACTTCTATTATAGGGGCAATTTGGCCGCTAACACTTATGACAATTGCTGAAGCCGCAAATTTTTGGTAGTTATGCATAGATGGTTCAATTATTGCAGCTTTGATATTTGTTAAAAAAATTTAACAGACTCTTAATGTACTCTTAACGTTTTCTTAGCCTTTTCTTTACAATTGAACAGGTAATGGTTTTTGGTTTCTTCCTTCGCATGCTACAATAGCCCGGCTTTTTACCTTGAACGCCTTTCTCAACAGTTTTGTTGGAATTGGTATTTGATTCATTACCCTATTAAAATTCAAAATAAGGTGTACAGGTTATGAAAAATGTTTCCCCTAAAACATTTCTTCTCGCCTACATTCCCCTCTTAACCGCCCTCTTTATCTTGCCGGGTTGTGGAGGCCCCTACTCAGCCGATGCTGAGGTTCCATCTGATGTAGGAACAGGACGAGCCATTCAAAATAAAGGATCGGATACGTTGGTAAATTTGGCCCTGGCCTGGGCGGAACGTTACCGGGAAATTGTTCCCTCGATTTCTATTGCCGTCACCGGTGGTGGATCAGGCACAGGCATTGCTTCTTTGATCAATGGTACCGTAGACATTGCCAACGCCTCTCGTAAAATGAAGCCTGATGAGATCAACAAGGCTCAGGAGAACGGTATTGAGCCTCATGAAATAACGGTAGCCATCGATGCCCTGGCCGTGGTAGTCCATCCTGATAATCTGGTTGATAAACTCACCATTGATCAATTGGCCGACATCTATACCGGGCGCATCACCAACTGGCAAGAAGTCGGCGGACATGATGCCCCCATTATTCTCCTCTCCAGAGAGACAAACTCCGGCACCCACGTTTATTTTTTAGAACAGGTTGTCCGCAAAGGCAACAAAGCAAATGCCGATATTTTTGCTCCGCAAACACTGCTGATGCCTTCGTCGGTGGGCATTACCAGTGAAATCCAACGTAATGTCAATGCCATTGGTTACGACGGTTTAGGCTATGTTACCGAACACGAGAAGATGTTAGCCATCGCCCAGGATCAAAATTCGCCATACGTAATGCCTTCCGTTGAAACCGGCGCCGACGGCAGCTATCCGATTGCTCGCGGCCTCTACATGTATACGGCTGGAGAACCAACCGGAACGATTGCGGATTATATTGAATGGATCAAAAGCGCCGAAGGCCAACAGATTGTCAGCGATCTGGGTTTTGTACCCCTGCCACAGGAGTAATGAATGACAACCAAAGCAAAAACACAGCAACACCCAACTGAACAAGCCACTAATTTTTCATGGACGGACAAACTGGAGCAAATCCGATGGGGCGAAACCTTGATCGAAAGCCTTATTCGGATTGCCGGTGTATCGGCCATTTTTATTGTGGGCCTGATTTTTCTCTTTCTATTACGCGAAGGTTTGCCGGCATTTCTCGATATTCCGCTGCGCCAATTATTCGGCAGCCGCTGGTATCCTATTGAAGACTTATACGGTATCTGGCCGTTATTATTTGGCTCGATTATGGTTACTGTCGGCTCAGTGATTATTGCTGTGCCGCTGGGCCTGATCACGGCCATTTACCTGGGAGAAATTGCCCCTACCTGGCTGCGAGAAATGTTAAAGCCTCTCATTGAAGTTCTGGCCGGAATTCCCTCCATTGTGCTGGGGTTCCTGGGCTGGGTAGCCCTGGCCCCCCTTATTCAAAAATTGGGCGCGCCCACCGGATTAACCGCATTTACCGGCTCGCTTATTTTGGCCTATATGGCTTTACCCACCATTATCAGTATTTCAGAAGACGCGCTTTACGCCGTGCCTAAAGAATATCGAGACGGTGCCCTGGCCATTGGCGCCACCCAATGGCAAACCATCTGGCGGGTGGTCCTGCCCGCCGCTCGATCCGGGCTGGTTATTGCCGTGATGCTGGGCATTGGCCGCGCCATTGGTGAGACAATGGCGGTGATGATGGTCACCGGCAACGCGGCCAATATTCCCGCTTTGGAAACCGATATGTTTTTCCAGCCGGTCCGCACCATGACAGCCACCATAGCCGCCGAAATGGGCGAAGTTGCCCAGGGCAGCATGCACTACAGCGTGCTGTTTGGCATCGGCATTATTCTCTTTCTGATCACGGCCGGTATTAATTACCTGGCCGGACGGTTGGTGGGCCATCACAAGCCTGGCCGTCGGGGAGGTCAATTATGAGACGCCAGCAAACCCAAAAACTGGCTGTTATCATTATTACCACCGTAGCCGCTCTGGTGGTAATTCCTATTATCACGGTCATCCTTTTTATTATCTGGCAGGGCGTTGGCGCCATCAGTTGGGAGTTTTTAACCCAACCGCCCGCCAACGGCATGCGAGAAGGCGGCATCATGCCCGCAGTCCTGGGCACAATTATCTTGACCTTCGGCACTGTTATTGTTTCTGTGCCGCTGGCCATTGGCGCTGCCATTTACCTGGCCGAGTACGCCAGCGAAAATCGTCTGACCCGCTATGTTCGGTTGGCCATTGTAAATCTGGCCGGTATCCCCTCAATTGTTTATGGATTATTTGGATTGGGAGCCTTTGTACTCTTTTTGAACTTTGGCACCTCTATTCTGGCCGGCTCGCTGACGCTGGGCATTATGACCCTGCCGGTCATCATCAGCACCGCCGAAGAAGCGATTTTGGCCGTGCCGCAGCGATTTCGTATGGTCAGCCTGAGTTTGGGCGCCACCCGCTGGCAGACTATTCGCTACCAGGTGCTGCCGCACGCCCTGCCCGGTATCACCACCGGGATCATTTTGGGGCTGGGCCGGGCCGCCGGAGAAACCGCGCCCATTTTGTTTACCGTCGCCGCCTTCTACCTGCCGGAACTGCCCCAAAGCATGTTTGACCAAACCATGGCGCTGCCCTACCATCTATATGTGATCTCTACCCAGGTGCCCGGCATGCCCCTGGATATTCAATATGGCACCGCGCTGGTTTTAATGATGATTGTGCTGACCCTCACGCTGATTGCTACCCTATTCCGCACCCGTCTGCGGCGCCGCCGGAGGTGGTAAATCTCTATGAAATCCAAAATTTCTATTCAAAATCTCTTCTTTACCTATGCCGACGGCACCGAAGCGCTGCACAATGTCTCGTTTGATATTATACCCAACGAGATATTTGTGCTTTTTGGTCCCTCGCGCAGCGGCAAAAGCACGCTCCTAAGATTACTTAATCGTTTATCTGATCTGTCGGAAAATAACCAGCACCAGGGCAAAATCTTGTTCAATGGGGTGGATGTCTTCTCCCGCCGCATCGATGTGTTTGACCTGCGGCGTCAAATTAGCATGGTGTTTGCCATCCCTACGCCACTACCCGGCAGTATCCGCGATAACCTGACCTACGGCCTCAAAATGGCCGGCATCAAAGACCCGGTCAAGCTAGAAGAACGGGTTGAGCTATCGCTGCAACAAGCGGCCTTATGGGATGAAGTCAAAGACCGGCTGGATAGATCTGCCTTTGATCTATCCGGCGGCCAGCAGCAGCGCCTGTGCCTGGCCCGCAGCCTGGCCCTGGAACCCGATGTCATTGCCCTGGATAACCCCACCTCGGGCCTGGACCCCCTTTCCACCAGCGTGGTTGAGGAATCATTACAAGAGTTAAAGCAGCGATACACCATTATTTTTGTGCCACACAGCGTGCAGCAAGCAGCCCGGGTGGCCAACCGCGCCGCCTTTTTGTTAGACGGCGAGCTGATAGAGGTGGATAACGCAGCCAAAATCTTCTCTAATCCGCAAGACGAACGTACGGAAGATTATATTACCGGACGGTTTGGTTAAAATGAATTACAAAATCGAAGTAAATAACTTTAATTTTTTCTATGGCGATTTCCAGGCCCTGATCGATCTGGATATTCCCATTGCCGAAAAACAGATCACCGCCTTGATCGGGCCGTCGGGATGTGGCAAATCAACCTTTTTGCGCTCGATCAACCGGATGAACGAAACTATCGCCGGCACCCACGCCACCGGTGAGATCAAACTGGATGGAAAAAATATTTACGACGCCGATGTGGATGTGGTTGACTTACGCCACCGCGTGGGTATGGTATTTCAACGCCCCAACCCTTTCCCCCAAAGCATTTACGATAACGTAGCCTTTGGTCCCCGTGTATTGAACATGGCCAAACGAAAAAGCAAACTCAATGAAATTGTAGAAGAGAGTTTGCGAGGTGCCGTATTATGGGATGAAGTAAAACACCGGCTGGACAGCCCGGCCCTGAACCTGAACCCGGGCCAGCAGCAGCGGCTGTGCATTGCCCGCACCATTGCCGTGAAACCCGAAGTGATTTTAATGGACGAGCCTTGCTCCGCCCTGGACCCGGTTGCCACGCTCCATATTGAAGACCTGATGCGCCGGCTGGCCCAAACTTACACTATTGTCATTGTAACCCACAATATGCAACAGGCAGCCCGCGCCTCAGACTGGACCGGTTTTTTCTGGCTGGGAGAACTGGTTGAATTCAATAACACTGCTGAACTTTTCAAATCGCCAAAAAAAGAATTAACCGAATCTTACATTACCGGACGACGAGGATGAGCGGTACTAACAAAAAAGGCCGGCTTGTCGCCAGCCTTTTCTATGCAGCGGCAAACTTGTCCTAATGCCCCCCAGAGGCGCTGATTTCCTGCATTTCACCCGTTTCGGTGAAAATCACCCGCTCACAAATGTTGACTACCCGGTCAGCGGTGCGTTCCAGATTATGGGCCACCCACAACAAATAGGTTGACTGATCAATAACGTTGGGTTTATCCATAATCAAGGCAATTAACTCGCGGTAAACCTGGTTATAGAGATCATCCACTTCATCATCTTCTTGAGGGATCATCCTGGCCAATTCTATATCGCGCCGCACAAAGGCGTCCAGAGTACGGTGGAGCATATCGCGCGACTTCTCAGCCATCTGGGGAATGTCGATCAGCGGTTTTACCAACGCTTCTTCCCCAATCATCAAATTAATATTGGCAATGCCCTTGGCATAATCGCCAATCCGTTCCAGTTCGGTTACGATTTCCAGAACTGCTGCCAGAGTCCGCATATCTCTGGCCATCGGCTGCTGGGTTGCAATCAGGCGCAGCGTTTCATTTTCGATGGCAAATCGTTTGGCATTGATCCGTTCATCCGCTTCAATGAGCCGGCGAGACCCATCAAAATCACGTTTCTTCAAAACTTTGATCGATTCCATTAAAGCGTCTTCAACCATACTGCCCAAAACAAGCACATCGTCATGTAAGTGCTTTAAATCTTTCTCAAAAGATATTCTCATCATTCAATCCCCTCCAAATCGGGTGTATTTATTTTTTTACAACAAGCGCTACCGGTAAGGATAGCTTTCACAAAAAAAAATATCAAGTTTCTTGTAGCAGGTTTTCCAAAACACGCCGCCTGATGTCGTCGCGCACTTGCTGAAAAATCGCCATGCGGTCTTGTTCGGCACCTTCTGCTTTGGCCGGATCGGGAAAACTGATATGCTGAACCCGGCCCGGCCCTAACCAGACCGGGCAATTCTCGGCGGCATCATCACAGACCGTCATCACGACATCGAAATCATACTCCCGAAATTCAGCCGCCGCCTGGGAGCGATGGGCCGAAATATCAATACCCAACTCCCGCATGGCCTCAACCGCCATGGGATGCACATAGCCCGCCGGCTCGGTTCCGGCTGAATAGGCTTGCCACGTATCGCCCAAGAAATGGTTCACCAGGCCTTCAGCCATCTGGCTGCGGCAGGAGTTGCCGGTACAAAGAAAGAGCACCTGTTTTTTATTAGCCATAGCCATCAGCCGAATCGACCCGTAATGTAATCTTCGGTGCGTTGATCTTTGGGATTGGTGAACAGGTCGTTGGTTTCGCTAAACTCGATGAGTTCGCCGGCGCGGTCGCTGCGGTCCATCAAAAAGTAGGCGGTGTAATCCGAGGCGCGGGCCGCCTGCTGCATGTTGTGGGTGACAATGACAATGGTGTAGTTTTTTTGCAAGTCACGCATCAGGTCTTCTATTTTGAGCGTAGCGATGGGGTCCAGCGCGGAACATGGTTCGTCCATCAGAATGACTTCCGGTTTGGTGGCAATGGCGCGGGCAATGCACAGCCGCTGCTGCTGCCCGCCCGACAACCCCAGACCGCTTTGATCCAGCTTGTCTTTAACTTCATCCCACAGGGCCGCCTGCCGGAGCGATTGTTCAACCAACTCATCCATATTGCCTTTGTAGCCGTTGACCTTGGCTCCCCAGGCGATATTCTCGTAAATTGTCTTGGGGAAGGGGTTGGGTTTTTGGAAAACCATGCCAATCCGGCGGCGCACTTCTACCGGGTCCACATCGGAATCATAGAGGTTTTTGCCTTGGAACAGCACTTCGCCTTCCAGGCGCGTTCCCGGAATCAGATCATTCATCCGGTTCAGGGCGCGTAAAACCGTACTTTTTCCGCAGCCGGAGGGGCCGATAAAGGCGGTAATTTTATTTTTTATGATGTTGAAACTTGAGTTCTTGACGGCACGAAAATTGCCATAGTAACAGTGCATATCATTGATCTCAAGCACGTGGTGACCATTTGATGTCATTTGATTTGTCATCGTTTACTCCATCCTGGAATTACATTTATTTCCACAATTATGGTTGATTTTAGGCCAGTTTTTTACTGTAGCGGTTTCGCAGCAGCACCGCCGTTGCATTTAGAGTTAATAACAACACCAACAGCACAATAATGGCTGCGGCGGCAATATTACGGAATTCATCCTGCGGTCGGGCCGTCCACTGGTAAATCTGTATGGGTAACACGGTGAATTTAGAGAACGGGCCGGAGGGATCAACCGTGATAAAGGTTGAAGCCCCAATCACCACCAGCGGCGCGGTTTCACCTATAGCGCGCGATACCGCCAGAATATTGCCGGTGAGGATACCGGGAATGGCGTTGGGCAACACGTGGCTCCAGATAGTTTGCCATTTGGTTGCGCCCAACCCCATGCCGGCCTGCCGCAGCGATTGCGGGACGGCCCGGATAGCCTCCTGCGCGTTGATGATAATCAACGGCAAAATAAGCAGGGCCAGGGTCAGGCTGGCCGAGACAATAGTCCGGCCATTGGCGGTGGTGGGGTCGGCCAGGCCAAAGGCCGTACCACTGGTAATCGGTTCCAGCGCGCGCACAAAAATAGCCAGCCCCAGCATCCCATAAATAATAGACGGCACGCCGGCCAGGTTATTGATGTTGGTCTGGATGACGGCATTAATGCGGCGCAACGTGGGGTTGCTCACGCTCGAAGCGTACTCTTCCAGGTAGATCGCCGCGCCCACCCCAATGGGCAGGGCGATCAAAATGGTAATAAAGATGACCCAAAGCGAGCCTAAAATCGCCGTCCGAATACCCGCAAACTCCGGCGTACTCGACTGCGGCGTCATGAGAAAATCCCAATGCAGCCAACTGCGATACTGTAATTCACCTTGCGGCACCGTTTCGGCAAAGGCCACAATCTCGTCTTCTCTAAAGATAGAGTCGACCAGGTCCCAGCTTTTGACCACCCGCTGCTCGACGACCCGTTCAACCACCAGATCATAGATTTCCTCGCGGGAACGGTCGGAAAAAGGTTTTTCAGATTCATAGCGGCGGATCAACCCGGTAGATAAATTGGCTTCCAGGATTGCTACCAGCGTATCTTTGGGCAGGTCGTTCAGGTTCTCATCAAAAACTATCTCGGCAAAGAAATCCAGGGTGCCGCTATCCGCGCCGGGGATATAACGCTCGATAGGGGTATGGGGCCATTCAGGATTTACATCAGACCAATTTTCGGCTACAGTGAAAATAGCGCGTAGTTCATCGTTGGTAACATTTTGCAAAAAGTTATTTTCTTGGCTAACAACCACAACCAGGGCATCGGTTCCCACCCGGAATTCAACCGATTCGCGCTGATTTTTCCGGCATGCTTCCAACTCGGCGCGTTTGATGGAGCGGCTGGCATTGGAAATATCGGTTTCCCCGGCGCAGAAAAGTTCAAATCCGGCCCCTGTGCCAACGTTCTCAATTTCGATGGGGCCGGCAAAACCGGCCTTGCGAAAACTCACCGCCAGTTGGCGGGTGAGCGGATACACGGTAGAACTTCCGGCGATCACCAGGGCATCTTTTTCCCCGTAAGCAGCCGGGTCTACAGGCGGCAAGACGGCGCGCGGTTCCTCTCTTTTTTCATTGCCCGTGGCTTTCAACCAATGCTCCTTAGATTGATCGATTATTTCCTCGGAAACCGGGAAGTAGCCCACTTCTTCAATAACATCATTGACATTGCTCAAGTAGAAATTAACGTAGCCCGCTACGTGGGGTTTGGATTGAAGAACATCAGCCGAGCTATAAATATAAAGTGGACGAGAACCGGGATACTCCTCGCTCTCAGCGGTTTGGGCATTGGGTTCGACCCCGTTAATGCTCAAGGGCTTCAATATATCCTGGTTATCATTGTAGTAGGCGTAGCCAAAGAAGCCAATGGCATGGGGATTGTCTTCGATTCCTTTGACCAATTCAGTATCATCTTCGCTGGAAACGGTATTAGGAGCGGTCAACATCCGGATTTTTTCAACACCTAATACCAAAGCCGCCGGGTCGATTTTGTTTTGCACCACTACATAACCAAAAGAGCCAGTGATGATGTTATACAACAGCGCGGTCAGGGCTATAATGGCCACAATGGTTGAGGCCATAAAGATGGTGCGCCACAAGAATCCCCAACGTTTGCGCTTTTTGATAAACGAAAGAAGATTGTTTCCTTCAGGATAGACCGGTTCGGGAGAGGGGGACTTCGTTTGTTCGCTCATTATTCGTATTCCTCCCGGAAGTATTGAACCACAAAACGGCTGATAACGTTCAGCAACAGCGTAATCACAAACAACAATAAGCCAATGGCAAACAGGCTGTTGTAGTCAATCGAGTCGTAACTGAGATCACCGCCACTGATCCTCACAATATGGCCCGTCATCGTTTCGGCGGCTTCAAACGGGTTAAAGGTAAATTTTGAGCCTGCGCCGGCGGCGATAGCCACAATCATCGTTTCACCCACGGCCCGCGACATCGCCACAATAAAGGCCGCCGCCACGCCAGACGTGGCCGAGGGGAGCACCACTTTTATGGCCGTTTCCAGTTTGGTGGCTCCCAAGCCGTAGGCGGCTTCCCGCATGGCGCGGGGCACGGCGTGCAGCGCATCCTCGCTCATCGAGCTGACCAGGGGCAGAACCAGGATGCCGATGACAATGCCCGCCGAGGCGGTGTTATAGATCTGCACCACATCATCGCCAAAAATATTACGCAAAATGGGCGTGGTAAATGTCAGCGCAAAATAGCCGTAAACCACCGTGGGAATGCCGGCCAGCACTTCCAGAATTGGCTTGATGATGCTCCTGGCCCGCAGCGAAGCATATTCGCTCAAATAAATGGCTACGGCCAGGCCCAACGGCAGGGCCACCAGCATGGCAATGAATGAAACCATCAGGGTGGCATTCAACAAAGCCCAGATGCCAAACTTGCCAATGGCGGGCTGCCATTCCGTACCGGTGAAAAATTCTATGATGCTCACTTCTCCAAAAAAGAGCCACGCTTCTTCGAGCAATACGTAAACAATCCCCACGGTAGTCAGGATAGAGATGGCCCCGCAAAGAAACAAGAATGCTTCGATGAGGGTTTCCCGAATGCGGGGCTGCTTGCGTAACTGCATTTCTACTGCTGTTGTATCAGACATAGCTGTATTTGTTGTCACCTCAACCGCCATATAGCCTCCCTTTGAGAGATTCTATTTTTCCGAACATCTTTATTTTCTCTTAAATAAAGCAATGAAAGGGAAGAGGCCGAAACCAGCCTCTTCCCCATTACAGATCACAACCACACAATCACGCAATCAATATTACTGAAGCGCTTCAAGCAGCTTGGCTCGGGCATCGTTCAACGCGGCATCGCTGGCCGGGAAGTAGCCCACGTCAAGAATTTCATCATTCACGTTGGTCAGGTAAAAGTTCAAGAACGCGCCCACTTGCGGTTTCTCGGTGACAATGTTGGCCGTGGAGTAGATGAACAACGGTCGCGCCAGCGGATAGCTGCCGTCTTCCGCACTCTCTGCCGTCGGCGCTACCCCACCCAAAGAAGTCGCATTCAACGTGTCCTGGTTCTCATTGAAGTAAGCATACCCAAAGAAGCCAATCGCATACGGGCT
This sequence comes from uncultured Caldilineaceae bacterium, assembly GCA_964612485.1. Taxonomy (GTDB): domain Bacteria; phylum Chloroflexota; class Anaerolineae; order 4572-78; family J111; genus JAFGNV01. The sequence goes on along the minus strand of CAZTFF010000017.1, from coordinate 22,238 downwards.
GCCCTGGATACCTTGCACCAGCACGTTGTCGTCTTCACTCAACTGCAAGTTGCCGGCGCTCAAAATCGGCTCTTCATCTTCGTCAAACACTTCCTCAACAAAGAAGTCAAACGTGCCGCTGTCCGTGCCAGGGATGAAGCGCTGGATCGGCTCCGCCGGCCACTCGCCGCGCACATCGGCCCACGTCTCCGCCGTGCTGAAGATCGCGGCCAGCTCTTCCATCGTTACATCTTCTACAAAATCATTGTCCGTGCTCACCGACACCGCAATGGCATCCGTACCCACCCGAAACTCAATCGGATCGCGCCCAATCGACTGGCAGCTCTCAACCTCGCTGTCCTTGATCGCGCGAGACGCATTGCTGATGTCCGTCTCACCGGCCACGCAGAAGCGCTCAAAACCGGCGCCGCTGCCAATGCTGTCGATGGTGATGTTCCCGGCATAGCCTTCATCCTGGAACCGTTCCGCCATCCGCTCGCTCAGCGGAAATACCGTGCTGCTGCCCGCCGTGATGATGTCACCACTCACCGACAGCGGATCAACTTCAGGCAGACCTTCCGCCATCATCTCGCCAGACCCTTCTTCCATTGTCTCAGCAGAAGCTTGGGCTTCTGTGGAAGCCTGGGCTTCCATGGCCATCGCTTCGAGCCAGGCAGTCTTAGACTGATCCAGCCCGCTGGTGGGGAAGTAGCCCACATCAATGATCTCATCATTGACGTTGGTCAGGTAGAAGTTTATAAAATTAGCAACCTGGGGTTTTTCCTGCATAATGTTGGCCGTGGAGTAGATGAACAACGGTCGCGCCAGCGGATAGCTGCCGTCTTCCGCACTCTCTGCCGTCGGCGCTACCCCACCCAAAGAAGTCGCATTCAACGTGTCCTGGTTCTCATTGAAGTAAGCATACCCAAAGAAGCCAATCGCATACGGGCTGCCCTGGATACCTTGCACCAGCACGTTGTCGTCTTCACTCAACTGCAAGTTGCCGGCGCTCAAAATCGGCTCTTCATCTTCGTCAAACACTTCCTCAACAAAGAAGTCAAACGTGCCGCTGTCCGTGCCAGGGATGAAGCGCTGGATCGGCTCCGCCGGCCACTCGCCGCGCACATCGGCCCACGTCTCCGCCGTGCTGAAGATCGCGGCCAGCTCTTCCATCGTTACATCTTCTACAAAATCATTGTCCGTGCTCACCGACACCGCAATGGCATCCGTACCCACCCGAAACTCAATCGGATCGCGCCCAATCGACTGGCAGCTCTCAACCTCGCTGTCCTTGATCGCGCGAGACGCATTGCTGATGTCCGTCTCACCGGCCACGCAGAAGCGCTCAAAACCGGCGCCGCTGCCAATGCTGTCGATGGTGATGTTCCCGGCATAGCCTTCATCCTGGAACCGTTCCGCCATCCGCTCGCTCAGCGGAAATACCGTGCTGCTGCCCGCCGTGATGATGTCACCACTCACCGACAGCGGATCAACTTCAGGCAGTTCAACAGTGCTGGCCGAGGGTGCTTCAGATGGTTCTTCCTCGGCTACTTCTTCCTCTTCTTCTTCCATCGCTTCTACCGGAGCCTCGGTCGGCTCAGCCGGAGCCTCGGTTGGCTCTTCGGCGGGGGCCTCGGTGGCCGCAGGTGTTGCGCCACCACAAGCTGTTACCAAATTTACCATAAGAAATAAACTTACCAAAACAAACAAATACTTTGATTTAAACTGCATTTTGGACTTTCTCCTCCGAAACTAAGATTTATTAAATTTTTTTTCGGTTTTTCCTCTGATTCTTTCCTTGGAAAGAACCGGGGAAACATTATCCAATTTATTGAGCTTACGATGCGTGAGGATAACACCGCCGAGTAAAATCCCAGTTAACTGGACTTTAAAGCTTGGTTAAAACAATATTAATTTTTTTTTACAATTCCTCTGCTCCTCTCGCTTTAAAAAGAAGCCGGGGGTAGAGACCCCTATCTCTACCCCCGGCGAAGGAGTGAGGGCCTCATCGTAAAGATGAGGGTCTCACCTTTCGGTGAGGGTCTCACCTATGGTGAGGGTTCAATTTCTGGAGACCCAAAAATTGAGGAAAGAAAAAATGGACCAGGGAACGCTATGTATGTACAACACTTATAGTGTGTTGATACTGATATTATTTTCCGCCAAAAACACCAGTAAATCCGATGAGGGCGAAACACTCATTAATGTGGTTCTTTCTTCACCTTTATTTCTTAACACAAAATGGTAAGCGCCGCCCCCGGTGGCCGTTCGCCAGAGCGTGCCCAACAATACCGGTTCTTCTATTTCCCAACCCGCGTCCAGCGCTTTAAGCAGTTGGGTAAATCGATTGTTCTGTTTGATTTTTTTCATTATTAGCAGACTCTCCATCAAACCTGCTGTAGAAACGTTTCCCGGTATTGCATTAACTGCTGTAACTGAAACTTCAACCGCATGGCTTCTTGAACTAATTTGTTTTTGTGCTGCGGATAAGGTTGGCTCAAGTATTGTTGAGATTCAACTAGTTGTAATCGTTGCTCCAAACGAGCGATCTTCAAGTTGAGTGATCCTACAGTTTCATTCATTTTTGCACCTCCTAACCCCAACGAGCCGAAACCACAAAAGTAGTTACTCCTGGAAATTCTCGCAAAAATAACAAGAATTTCACTGGTTAGGCCTTGAAAACCCTCCCAAATCTCACTAACAATTTTAAGGGACAAAATTTATGAAGGTATTAAGCGGCTTTTAAGGTGTTGTAAAAAGAAGATTAAGTGTTTTTAACAAAACGCTTGAGGCAAGTTTTCTATTACTCCGGGGCAAAAAAACAGGCCGCCCCGGTTGTTGGCCCGGGCGGCCTGTTTTTTATGGCATCTTGACAGGGTTGCGACGACTATTCAATCACTCACGCTGCTCGTGGGTAGAGAAGCAAGATTTATTCTACTTCTCAAACCGGTAACCTACACTGCGAACCGTGGTGATGCGCGTGGGTTTAGAAGGATTCTCTTCAATCTTTTCTCGCAGCCAACGAATATGAACATCAACCGTGCGGGATTCACCAATATAATCGTACCCCCATACTTTGGTGAGCAGCAGATCGCGCGAAAGCACCAGTCCCCGGTTCCGCATTAACTCGGTCAGCAGGTCAAACTCTTTGTGGCTGAGGTTCAACTCCTGGTCGCCTTTGAACGCTTTCCGGCCCACCAAGTCTACCGTCAGATCATCCGACTCAAATTGGTCCAGCGTGGCCGGTTTGGGTTTGCGGCGTAACGCGGCCCGAACCCGGGCCAGAAATTCACCCAGGCTAAAGGGTTTGGTAATGTAATCATCCGCGCCGGAATCCAGGCCAACAATTTTATCCACTTCACTGGAGCGCGCCGTCAACATAATAACCGGCACATCCATTTCCCGCCGCAAAATCCGGCACACCGACAAACCGTCCAATTCCGGCAGCATCACGTCCAGAATAATCAGATCATATTTTTTGCCCCGGGCCATTTCCAACCCATCGGGGCCATCTGTAGCCGAGTCAACCTGATAGCCTTCTCGTTCTAAATTATAGGCCAAGGTTTCTTGCAATGTTTCATCGTCTTCAACGATGAGAATAGTGATCTCGCCATTTTCTGCTGACATTTACGACCCTGTTTTAAAATTTTTTACGGTGAGAATTATAACACAAGTCGAGGCAAAATGGCGAGTCACTCAAACCCTCACGCTAATATTGCTGGCTCACCGGTAACTTGATCTGAAACATGGTGCCCACGCCTTCGGTGCTTTCCACCCGAATCTCGCCGTTGTGCAAATCAACCAATTCTTTGACTACCGTCAGCCCAATCCCCAGGCCCGGCTTTTCTTCCACTTTTTGGCCCTTCACGTGATAAAAAGGCGTAAATATTTTATCAATTTCACGCCGGGGGATGCCCACGCCGTTATCGGCCACGGCAATATATAAATGGCCGCCGGCCAATTCTTCCGCCGGACCCGGCCTGGCCCATGCCCGCACCGTTACCCGCCCCCCACGCGGGGCAAAACGGCAGCCGTTTGACAAAAGATTATCCAGAATGCGCAATAGATGGCGGTGGTCTGCTTCAATCGCAGGCAGATTGGAGCCAATCTCACGAATCAGGGTGAGGTTTCGGATTTCCACCAACGGTTTGATCTCCCGCAAGGCATCTTCAATGATTTTGTTGATATTGACCTCTTCAAATTTAACCACAAACCGGTTTTTATCCGGCATGCTCAGTTTGATGGCATTATCCAACACTTCCACCATTCGTTCGGCGTTGCTGGAAATAATTTGTTGAACGCGAACCTGTTCCGGGGTATAATTGCCCATCCGGCTGTTGGTGATCAATTCGGAATAGCCTTTGATCATCGTCAGCGGCGCGCGGAGTTCGTGCGAGAGCGCCGCTACAAATTCGTTCCGCGCCCGATCCGCTCTGACTTCACGGGTCACATCCTTCAATATTCCAATAATCCCCATCCATTCGTTGTCTTCATTACGCCAGGGGATCAACCGGCCCTGGATGGCGCGGTCTTCATCTTCAAAAAAAGTAGGCAACGGCTGGTTACGGCGAGAAAAGGCCACCGCCAGATTTTCAATCGATTCCTCGGAGTCTATCTGGCCATAGACCGCGCCAATTGGCTGGCCGATCAACCGGTTGCGGGCGCGGTCCAAAATACGTTCCGCCGCTTTGTTGACCAATTTGACCCGGCCGGTGGTATCACTCAACAGTACGCCATCTGAAATAGCTTCCACCACGGCCTCATATTGCTCAATATCGTGGAACGGCTTTTCATTTTCAGCCTGCGCTTGTGAAGGGATGAACGATGACTCAGCCGGAGGTTCGGTTGCAGCCGAAAGTTCCGATGAAACCGCAGACGACAACGCAAGCAGGGCCGGGGCTTCTGCCGGCGACTCAACGGTGGCCGGCTGCCGGGCCGTTTCCGGGGAGCGCGACGGAGCGAATTCCTCTACCGGGATGGGGCCGGGTTCGGGAAGGGGTTGGGTAACACGGGCCGCAACACCTTCAACAGCCGGTTCGAGCCAGGGTACCGCCGGTTCCCGTTCCAGCACCGGCGGCGAGAGTTGTTCCTGAACCATGGCCGCCATAGCTTCGGCCTGGAGTTCAAGTTCCAGATAGCGCCGGCGATATTCTACCACAATAGACAGGTGCGGCGCTAACGTCCGACATAAATTGGCATCGGTTACGGCAATATCGTACTGGGAGACGGGATTTCCCAACAGCAACGCGCCCACCGGACGCCCCTGCACGGCTAAAGGTTGAAGCAGTGTGGGGCCGATCCGGTCTTCATTCCAAAGCGCGTAGATCCGGCGCAGGCCCTTGCGGTTTTCAACAGAGACAAGGTTCTGCTGCTGGGTTTCAATCGCTTTTCGCAACACCGGTAGCTCATCCAGTTCAAACGCCATTTCATCCCGGCTGGTAATGTGGAACGGCTTTTCCGGGCTGTACACCGAGGCCACGTGCGCCCGGCCCATCGCTTTGACATCCAGCACAAAAATAACGGCTTGATCGGTGTGGGTAATCTGGGCCATACTGCTCACCAGGTGTTCCATCGACTGGTTCAGGCTGGGAACGTTGTTGATCAGCTCGCACGATTCCAGCAAGCGCTGCCGCTCGTGATCTTCATCAGCCGATTCCAGCACCATATCCTCAAACTCAATCTGGCGATCTCTGAAAAATTGGACCGCTTCCAGGTAGGTCTGTACGCTTTCCTGATGGATCGCGCCAATGAACGCGCCATAGGCCAGCAAACTGAGCAGCCAGGCAAGATTCATCAATTCAAGCCCAGGCAAAGTTAAAATATTGACCACGCCCAAAATCAGAGGCGGGGCCAGATGTATCCATTTAAGCGTATCCTGCACCCAGTAAATGAGCGATACCCCGGCCATAATCACCACCAAGTTGTGAATCTGCCAGGGTACCGGCCAGCCCGGCAGCAGCGGCAGCAGCGCAAAAAAGACGGCAATGACCCCGGCAATGGCCATCATTTCGCGTTGGCGAATGGATAGGTATGCGGTGGTGCCCATCAACGCCCAAACCAGGCAAAGCGTGCTCAATATTTCCAGAACGTTGATAATATCCTGGGATTGCTTAATTTGAGTCAGGGAAATGATCAGGGCCAGCGTACGGGTAATGACCAGCAGGAGCAGGGGGAACAATCGCTCGTAGCGGCTCTCTCGCGCAAAACTAACATAACCCAATAACAGCGCGGTAAACGCCAGTAGATTAATTGTTAAAAGCAAATAGCTAAAGGCAGCCATACAAAACTCACAGATACAGGTGTTTCTGCGCTCCAGAGCGATTGTTTACATGGAAAAGTGCCGGTGATGTTAAGATTCGTATCTAGTATAACAAATCCACCGCCGGGAGACAATGGGCTTTTGGGGGGATGCCGCCCGGCATTTTTTTCAAGCAGATTTATTATAACTTTGACTATAAAAATTGCCCCTAACATTATCCTGTGCTAGACTCCGTTGCATATTCCGAAACAGCAGCAGATTAAGGAGGATAAATTGGAAATCCGCAAAATCGTCCTGATCCATCCGGGCCGGGAGGGCCGTATTTTTGGCAAAGCGCCGGCAGCTTCATACACGTTGATGCGATTGGCCTCGCTGGTGCCGGATGAGATTGACGTGGAAATCTGGGATGAAAATTTAGAGTTCCTGGATAACAAAATCCGGTCGTTAGGCAAGCATGATCTGGTCGGCATTACCTCAAAAACGCTGGCCGTGGAAACCGCCGAACGGTACGCTAACATTGCCCACGAAGCCGGCGTGCAAACCGTGGTGGTTGGCGGGGCGCACGCCACGCTGATGCCGGAAGATGTGGCCCGCTGGGCCGATGTGGTGGTGACAGGCGAAGCTTACTATACCTGGCCGCAGATTATCAAAGATTTTCAAAACGACACCCTCAAGCCTCGCTACAACGATACCGAGTGGGCCGACCTGACCGGCGTGGCCCCCCTGACCGACCGCGTGATCCAACAGGTTGACGAAAACCGGAATTTTTGGACGCCGCTGATGGAAATTACGCGCGGCTGTCCCCGCAACTGCTCCTTTTGCACCGCCATCCGGGTGAGCGGCCAGAAAATGCGCTTCCGGCCCGTGGAGGAGATCGTAGAGGAAATCGAACGCCGCAAGATTGACCGCTTCTTCCTCACCGACGATAACTTTGGCCTGGCCTTTGCCATAGACCCCGATTATACCGAAAAACTGTTCCTGGCCCTGGAAAAATTGCCGCTGCGCGGCTGGACCACCCAGGCCGAAATGATGGTAGCCAAATATCCAGAACTGCTCGATCTGGCCCGGCGCGCCCATTTGGATAAATTCTTCATTGGCTTTGAGTCGGTCAACCCGGAAAACCGGCGCGAGTTAGGCGGTAAAAGCAAAGGCATCATCAAACAATATCAGGAAGCCATTGACGCCATCCACAAACACGGCATTGGCGTGGTGGGGCTGTTTGTGTTTGGGTTTGACGCCGACACGCCGCAAGTAATGTGGGATACCTGGGAGTTTGCCCAGAAATCCGGGCTGGATAGTATGAGCGCCACCATTCTGACGCCCTACCCCGGTACGCCGTTTCGCGCCCAACTGGTGCAGGAAAACCGCTTGATTCCCGACAAAAGTTGGCGGCATTACGATACGGCGCACGTTACCTACTACCCCCAACAGATGTCGGTGGAGGAATTTGAACGGGAGTACGACCGGGTGTGCCGCACCATTTACTCCCCCTACCACATTGCCTGGCGCGGTTTTCGCGCTTTGAGCCGCCATCCCCTGCGCCGGATGCCGTCGAAATTATTTGGCAGTTTCAGCACCGATTACGGCTACCGCCGCACCTTTGCCTGGCGGTATGCGTAAGATGGACCCTTTTGTCAAAACACGCACTAAGTACAGAATTGCATAAATACGTTCCGATTTTCTGGAGTCCGCTAAGGGCGGCTAAATAACGCGAAGAAAAAATTTTAGCATAACTTGGCGTAACTTCGCGGACTCTATTTTGCACCGGCTGCTAAAAACCCGGAATGAATTTGCAAAACACGGTACTAAGTAAAAATAATGTCCGTTTTCTTCAATTTCAATACCTTCGCCAATTATGGGATGTTGACCCTGCCTAATTATTTTTTACTAACGACAGAAAAACCCACAAAAATTCGGTGGAGTTTGTGTTTTGAGATGAGATTGAATGACCGAGACATCATAGGTTGATGTGAATTTCATTCCACAAAAATTCGGTGGAGTTTGTGTTTTGAGATGAGGACCGGTTGCTACCTTAATCAAGGCGTGGTACGATATGGAGAATTCTAAAGTTGATTCAGGCAGGTTTCCATGTTCTATACACCGAATATCTCTTCAAGCGAAAGAGACTATTTTGTAGCCTCGGCCACGGAATTATTGCAAACGACGTTGCGTAATCTTATTCTGGCAACTGGCGGCGTGTTTTTGCTCTGGATTTTTCTCGCCAGCTTACTCTGGCCGGAAGAATTTGGCTGGAATACCTTGCTTATGATGCCGGTGATTGGCCTGACGTGCGCCTTGCCTTTATCACTCCTTTCCAGAAATGTGGTGGCGGCTCAAATCGGTTGGCAAATTGGCCTGGTTTTCACCATTACCCTGGCCATTTACCTGTTTCAACAACCTGAGATCGCCTTCTTTTATGCCCTGCTGCCGTTGATGGCTGTAGTAACGGTAGGGTGGCAGGCGGGCGTGTTGGTTGAGAGCATGGTTATTGGGTTAGTTGGATGGACTTTTGTAAATCCGGCGATGCCGCCTTTGCCGGTTTCTTATAGCCTGGGGATCATTACCAGCGGCATTCTGGCCGGGTTGGCAGGGTGGGCCTCGGCGCATACGCTGCTCACGGCTATTGAGTGGTATTTGTTTAGTTTTTCGCAGGCCCAAAAAAATATGGAAACCGCCCAACAAAATCGGGCGCAATTAGCCGAGGCCCTGAAAGACCTGGATCGGGCCTATCACCGATTGCGGCGTTCTAATGCCGCGTTGGTTGCGGCTCGAAAAACAGCCGAAGAGGCCGAACGGTTTAAGGCCGAGTTTGTAACCAATGTCAGCCACGAGTTACGCACCCCCCTCAATTTGATCGCCGGTTTCAGCGAAGTAATGTTAAGCTCGCCTGAGAGTTACAACAATGTGCCTCTCCCGCCCCCCTACCGCAGCGATCTCAACGCCATCCATCACAGCGCCCAGCATCTCCTGGCCCTGGCCGATGATATTCTTGATCTGGCCCGCATCGAAGCTGGAAAAATTGCTCTCTCCCGCGAGGAAACAGAGCTGGCCGCGCTCATTACCGAAACCACCGGAATGGTTCGTGATTATATTGCCGCCAAAGGTTTAGAATTGCGAACCCAGGTAGCGGACGATCTACCATCCGTGTGGATAGACCGGCTCCGTATCCGCGAGGTGCTCTTGAATTTGCTGGTCAACGCCGCCCGTTTTACCGAACACGGCTGGATAACGATAGAAGCGAGCCAACAGGATGAGTTGGTGATGGTGCGAGTCGCCGATACAGGGCGCGGCATTTCCGCAGAGGATCTGCCCAAAATTTTCGAGGAGTTTCATTCAATCGATCAACCGGCGTCTACATTTCAGCCCGGAACCGGCCTGGGATTACCCATCAGCAAGCGTTTTGTCGAACTCCACGGCGGCCGGATGGAGGTGGAAAGTACCCAATTGCAGGGAACTACGTTTTTGTTTACCCTCCCCTGGTCTACAAAGCCGCAGCCCGATACGCAAGAACCACGGCTGGAGCGCCCCCAACCTGTGGTGCAGGTGAAAGCGCAGGAACGGATCATTGTTGTGGTGCATGAGGACCCCCAGATCGCCTCACTTCTCCACCGTTATTTGGATCACTGCCGGGTTGTCAGCGCAACAGATATTCAGGCGGGGATAGCGCAGGCTGAAGAACTCCAGGCTGTGGCGGTGATTGCAGCCTTGGAAATTGAGCTTCCACCTTCAATAGCTGACAGGCTGCTCATCAATTGCCCCTTACCCGAAAGCCGGCGGTTGGCCGCCTTGCTGGGGGCTACCGATCTTTTGACCAAACCGGTTTCTCCGGCTGAGCTGCGGGCCACCATCACCCGCCTCAACCGGCCTATCCGCCGTATTCTCATTGCCGATGATGATCCCGATATGGTCAGGTTGTACCGCCGTATTTTGCGCGCTCGCTCGCCGGAACTGGAATTTTTGGAAGCCTACAACGGCATCGAAGCTCTCGCGTTGATCCAGCAGGAAACACCCGATCTTGTCTTGCTGGACCTGGCGATGCCGGAAATGGATGGGGAGGCGGTTCTGAGAGAATTGGCTGCGCTCCCCCATCTGGCCGGCATCCCGGTGATTATTGCCTCGGCGCGAATTGAGGATTACCTCAGCATGCAGCTGGCCGGATCGATACAAATTTCCAGATCAGCGGGTTTTCAATTAGGGGAAATTGTACGCGCGCTCGAAGCAGCCGTTACTACCTTGGCCCCAGGGTGGGATTAAGCGCGACTCCAACCACTTAACGTCTGCACCAAAGTTGGCTGGTCTACCGGCTTTTGCAGATACAACGCCGCCCCCAACTCCAGGGCCAGGCGGGGTTCGTTGAGGACCGAACAGATGATGATCGGAATATCCCGGATCGCTTCATCCTCTTTCAAGCGCATCAAAAGTTCCCAGCCGTCTTCACCCGGCATCATTACATCCAGCACAATAACGGTGGGACGAGTTTGCAGCACAATCTCCCGGGCTTCCGCCCCACTGGTGGCCCCCAAAATCTGCCAATTGTGCCCGGCCAGATAACGCCGGAAAAGAACCGCCAAATTTTCATTGTCATCGATAACCAGCAAAACATTGGGTACATTCACCAGCCAGGTCAGGCGGGCTTCCCAGTGATCGGTTTCTTTCACCGCGCTGAACGTTCCGCCTAACGCCTTCACCAATTGCCGGCAGACATCCAGCCCGGTTTCCTCCTGCTTGGCCGCCGCCGATAGCGGGTGAGCCACAATCCGAAGCCCCTCCTGCCTGTCTGCCACATAATCTTCGATGTCTACAAATCCATTGCGGGCCAGGTCCAAGGCGCAGGTGATCGCGTTCAAAATTGCCTGGCGCAGCATAACCCGATCCACATACAAATCGTGCAGCCGGCTGGGTAGGTTGTATTGCACGGTTACGTTTCTGGCTTTGGCCAGGGGCGCTATCACCCCCTGCAACGCGCTGAGCAGGTCCGTCATCGCCACGGTTTCCTGAGTGGCCTGATCTTGCAGCCGTTGTGTTTCTGATTGGACCAGATCCTCCGGCGTGGATTCATCTTTGACAGGCTCAGACGCCGGCTCCCGGTTAAGCGTTTGCCACTCCTTCCACAATCGTTCAATGAGCGCTTCCAACACGCGCCCCTGTTCCTGAAAATATTGACTCCGGCCCAGCGCGATCTCTTGCATCACCTCTTTAGGACTCAACACCTCGATATAGCGTAATTCAAGAATACGGTAGGCCCGCCAATCCGGCGATTGCGCCGGCACGCCGGAGGCCGGCCGCATCGCGCGGATCGCGTCAAGCAGAATCCGGCGCAGATTCTGGCTTGAGTGTGACGCACCGTTTGTGTCGGCGGGCAGCAGCAAATCCGCCAGCGGATGTTTTTGCAAATAGGGAGAATCATACAGGTGATTGAGCGCGTCGCGCACCCATTTATCAAATTCTTCGCGTGTCGGGGGCATTGAAGTTTCAACCATAAGCGTAACAGTGGACTCCTGCCGGAGTGAGACAAGACTAAACCTATTGAATAAATCTAAAAGAAGTACGAAAATTATAGCATAACTATTGCTACCGGGAAATCGACATGAATTTCGTACGCCTGGACAACAACTTCAAAACATATCTCGTTGATGCATCACGCCTGCCTTAACGGGCGTGGTGCTTTTGTCAATTCTAGCCGAATGGAGGTGATGTGGCCCAAAAACAGAAAAACACAGGTCATCAAACTTATTGACGGTAAGCGGATGACCTGTGCGTTCAAAAGTAGTGAAAAATCACTACAAACATTATAACTTATAGTTCAGAGGAGAACAAAGAATGAAAACGTTTTATCGATTACTGATTTTGTTGGCTGTGATCGCCGTAATGAGTGCCTGCGGCGGAGCAGCGATTCCGGACGCTACAACCGACCAACCGGCAGCCGAAGAAGCCGCTGCTGAAGATAGCGACAGCGGCAAACCCGTGGTCGGTTTGGTGATGAAATCGCTGGCTAATGAGTTCTTCAAGACCATGGAAGAAGGCGCTGTAGCTCACGTAGAAGAGCGGGGCGATCTGGAACTCATTCCCCTCGGTATCAAAAATGAAACCGATGTTGATACCCAGATAGAGATTGTTGAGAACCTGATCTCGCAAAAGGTAGATGCCATCGTCATCGCGCCCGCCGATTCCCGCGCGCTGGTGCCGGTGCTGGCTAAAGCGGAAGAAGCCGGTATCAAGGTCATCAACATCGATGTGATGCTTGATGGCGACACCATGGCCGAAGCCGGCATCGACATCCCCTTTATTGGCCCGGATAACGCCGATGCCGCCGAAATGGTCGGCAACGTGCTGGGTGAAAAATTGGGCGAAGGCGGAAAAGTGGTGATCCTGGGCGGCGTTCCCGGCGCTGAAAATGCCCGCGCCCGCGCCGAAGGTTTCAACCGGGCGGTTGACACTTACAAGCTCGATCTGGTGGCCGAAGAAACCGCCCACTGGGAAACCGAAGAAGCCTTTAACGTTCTTTCCAACCTGCTCACCGCCAATCCCGATATCCAGGGCGTGATGGCGTCTAACGACAACATGGCTCTGGGCGCGGTGCAGGCCGTTGATGCCGCCGGCAAAACCGGCGAGATCCTGGTGGCGGGTTTTGATAATATCGGCCCCATCCAGCCGCTGATCGAAGACGGTACGGTACTGGCTACGCTGGACCAATTTGGCGCGCAGCAGGCGGCTTTTGGTATTGACTACGCCATGCGAGCGCTGGAAGGCGAGAAACTGACCGGCTGGATCAAAACCGATGTCCAACTGATCGTTTCGCCCAAAGCGGGCGAATTGGCCGCCGCCGCTCCGGCGGGTGATGATGGGGACAAACCGGTGGTTGGGCTGGTGATGAAATCGCTGGCTAACGAGTTCTTCAAAACCATGGAAGAAGGCGCGCAGAAGTTCGCTGCCGAAGACGGCACTTTTGAGTTGGTGGCCGTGGGTATGAACTCCGAGACGGACATTGATACCCAGATCAACGCGGTGGATGGGTTTGTGGCCCAGGGCGTGGATATGATCGTGCTGGCTCCGGCGGACTCTGCCGGGCTGGTTCCCTCGGTCAAGAAAGCGATTGATGCGGGGATCACGGTGGTCAATTTTGATGTGCGGCTTGATCCGGAAGCGCTCAAAGAAGCGGGGTTGGAAGACCTGCTCTTTGTCGGCCCCGACAACGCCGCCGGCGCCAAGCTGGCGGGCGACAAATTGGCGGAAGAACTTGGGCCGGGCGGCAAGGTCATTATCATCGAAGGCAATCCCGGAGCGGATAACGCCCGCGCTCGACTGGAAGGCTTTATGCAATCGGTGGAAGAGGGCCAGCTTGATCTGCTCGACTCGCAGACGGCCCACTGGGAAACTGAAGAAGCCTTCAACCTGGTGTCCAACCTGATCACGGCCCATCCCGATGTGCAGGGCATTATGTGCGCCAACGACTCGATGGCGTTGGGCGCGGTGCAGGCGGTGGATGCTGCCGGGCGGGATGATATTCTGATCGTTGGTTTCGACAACATCACCGCCGCGCAGGAGTTGATGAAGCAAGGCAAGCTGCTGGCGACGGTTGACCAGTTTGGCCCGGAAATGGCGGCCAACGCCATTAAGACCGGTTTCAGAATGATGGAAGGTGAAGAGATCACCGGTTGGGAACGAACCCCCGTTGAACTGGTAACTCAGGAAGATGTAGGCGGCCCGCCCATCACGATTAAGGCTCCGGCGGGTGATGATGGGGACAAACCGGTGGTTGGGCTGGTGATGAAATCGCTGGCTAACGAGTTCTTCAAAACCATGGAAGAAGGCGCGCAGAAGTTCGCTGCCGAAGACGGCACTTTTGAGTTGGTGGCCGTGGGTATGAACTCCGAGACGGACATTGATACCCAGATCAACGCGGTGGATGGGTTTGTGGCCCAGGGCGTGGATATGATCGTGCTGGCTCCGGCGGACTCTGCCGGGCTGGTTCCCTCGGTCAAGAAAGCGATTGATGCGGGGATCACGGTGGTCAATTTTGATGTGCGGCTTGATCCGGAAGCGCTCAAAGAAGCGGGGTTGGAAGACCTGCTCTTTGTCGGCCCCGACAACGCCGCCGGCGCCAAGCTGGCGGGCGACAAATTGGCGGAAGAACTTGGGCCGGGCGGCAAGGTCATTATCATCGAAGGCAATCCCGGAGCGGATAACGCCCGCGCTCGACTGGAAGGCTTTATGCAATCGGTGGAAGAGGGCCAGCTTGATCTGCTCGACTCGCAGACGGCCCACTGGGAAACTGAAGAAGCCTTCAACCTGGTGTCCAACCTGATCACGGCCCATCCCGATGTGCAGGGCATTATGTGCGCCAACGACTCGATGGCGTTGGGCGCGGTGCAGGCGGTGGATGCTGCCGGGCGGGATGATATTCTGATCGTTGGTTTCGACAACATCACCGCTGCCCAGGAGTTGATGAAGCAAGGCAAGCTGCTGGCCACGGTTGACCAGTTTGGCCCGGAAATGGCGGCCAACGCCATTAAGATTGGTTTCAGAATGATGGCTGGTGAAGAGATCACCGGTTGGGAACGAACCCCCGTTGAACTGGTAACGGCTGACGATATGAAGTAGTGCGAGTATTTACTTCGCGTTTGTATTTCTTGTTTTTGACCTGGCAGGCTATAAAAACCTGCCAGGTCACATCCTAAATGAATCGAGTATTGTTATGACCGCTACAAAAAATATTCTTGAAATACGCAATTTGACCAAAACCTTTCCGGGGGTTGTGGCTCTGGATAAGATTGATATGGATATCAAGGCCGGGGAGGTGCATGTTTTGGTTGGCGAAAATGGCGC
Source organism: uncultured Caldilineaceae bacterium (assembly GCA_964612485.1). Classification (GTDB taxonomy): domain Bacteria; phylum Chloroflexota; class Anaerolineae; order 4572-78; family J111; genus JAFGNV01. Next base: position 7,174 of record CAZTFF010000017.1, on the reverse strand, counting down.
CGGTAAATCAACCCTGGTCAAAGTACTCTCCGGCGTGTACCGGCCTGATGAAGGCGCGGTTCTTTATGAGGGCGCTACTTATGCGCCGTACGCGCCACATGATGCCATTTTGGCCGGAATTCGGGTGGTGTACCAGGAATTCAACCTGTTATCGTTTCTTTCGGTGGCGGAAAATATCTTTTTTGAAAACTTGCCGACCCAGATGGGGCTGGTCAATTATCAGAAATTGTATGCCGACACCCGGAAAGTATTGGCCGAAGTGGGTTTGGATATTTCACCGCGCACGCCGGTAGAGAAACTGGGCGTAGCCCAGACCCAGTTGATCGAAATTGCCAAAGCCCTCTCGTCCGACAGCAAAGTGCTGATCATGGATGAGCCGACAGCCACGCTGACCCCTAAAGAAATCACCACCCTGTTTGAAATCATCGAAAAACTCAAGCAAAAAGGTGTCACCATTATCTACATTTCCCACCGCCTGGAAGAAATCTATGAAATTGGCGACCGGGTGACGGTGCTGCGCAACGGCGAGCGAGTAGCCACCCGCCCCCTGGCCGAGGTGTCGGTTGATGAGCTGGTCAGTATGATGGTGGGCAAAGAGATCAAAGAACAATATTTGTTTAAGCGCGATATTACGCCGGGTGAAGTGTTGTTTGAGGTAAAAAACCTTCGCTACGCCGGTAATGGGCAAAATGTATCTTTTGCGGTCCGGCACGGCGAAATTTTGGGCATTGCCGGCCTGGTGGGGTCGGGCCGCACCGAGGCGATGCGGGCGATTTTTGGGGCCGATCCCAGAAACGGCGGCACGCTGTTACTGAACGGCCGGGAAATCACCATCAATAATCCGGGCGATGCCGTGCGGCATGGTATTGGGCTGCTCACCGAAGATCGTAAATCGCAGGGCCTTATCTTAGAGATGCCATGTTACGTGAATATGACTCTCACCGATACCGCCAGAATTTCGCGGGGAGGATTATTGCAAAAAGGTGTGGAAAGAGCCGAGGCGCAAAAGTTGGTGAAGGGCCTGGATATTCGGACGCCTTCTGTTGAGCAACTGGCCCAAAATCTGTCGGGCGGCAACCAGCAAAAACTGGTCATTGCCAAATGGCTGTTTAGAAATTCGGAACTATTGATCTTTGATGAGCCGACGCGGGGGATCGACGTTGGCGCTAAATTTGAAATTTACACATTGCTCTGGGAACTGGCCGCTCAAGGCAAGGGAATTATTGTCATCTCATCCGATTTGCCCGAATTGTTGGGGATTTGCCACCGGCTGCTTGTTTTTTCCCGGGGCAAAGTCACCGGCCGGCTTGATCGCAGCGAGTTTGACCCGGAGAAAATATTGTCTCTGGCCTACCAGGAATACATCCAACCGAAAAAACAACACATTGAAAGAGGACATTAATTATGACCAAATTTAAAAAATTTATTGGCAATTTTATGCAGCAGGCGGGTATCGGCCTGATCCTGGTGCTGATCGTACTGGTCTTTTCTTTTATAGCGCCGCATTTCGCATCGGTTACAAATTTGCGAAATATCTTTACTCAAATTACGCTCAACACCATCCTGGCGGTGGGGATGACGTTTGCCATCTTGGTTGGCGGTATTGATCTATCGGTGGGATCGGTGATGGCGTTGTGTACGGTAACTGCCGGCTCCATGCTGATAAACGAGAATATTCCGCTGTGGCTGGCCATTGTTCTGACAGTGATCGTCAGCATGAGTGTGGGGACAGCGTGTGGCTTTTTCAACGGCTTTGTCTCCACCTTTTGGCGGCTGCCGTCGTTTATTGTGACCCTGGGCATGTTGAACATTGCGCGCGGCCTGGCCCTGCTGTGGACTGATGCCCGAACCATTTACAATTTCCCCGAACCGTTTGTGGCTTTTGGCCGCGGCACCGTCTTTGAGGTTATCCCCTATATTTTCATTGTGGCCATTGCTATTGTGATTTTGGGCGCTTTTATCTTGCGTTGGACTGTTTTTGGCCGCATGCTGCTGGCCATTGGCAATAACGAAGAGGCGGTCCGGTTATCGGGCAAAAACACTTCTATTGTCAAAATTCTGGCTTTTACTATTACGGGGTGGTGCGTGGGCGTGGCCGGCATTATGTATATGGCCCGGCTGACCATTGCCAGCCCTATTTTGGGTGTTGCCTTTGAATTAAATGCCATCGCCGCCGTTATTATTGGCGGTACCAGCCTGTTTGGCGGCAAAGGGTCTTTCATCGGCACCTTCATTGGCGCCTGCATTATGGGCGTATTGAACAACGGCCTGATTTTGATGGGTGTGGGTGATTTCGCCCGGCAGGTGGTGACCGGCGTGGTTATCATCATTGCCGTAATCATCGACGCTTACCGGGCTAAAGTTGCGGTTCAACCCGCAGCAGCATAGGCGGAGATAACAATGAACAACCATAACCAAACCGGCAAATCCAACAAACCAAAAATCGTGGTGGTCGGCAGCGCCAACACCGACCTGGTAGTGCAAGTGAACCAATTTCCCAAACCTGGAGAGACAATTTTGGGGCATAACTTTTTTCAGGCGCATGGCGGCAAAGGCGCTAATCAAGCGGTTGCTGCCGCCCGCCTGGAGGCCGATGTCACCCTGGTCACCCGTTTGGGCCGCGATACATTTGGCCAGGAAACCATGGCCGCCCTGCAAACCGAAGGAATTGATACGACGCATATTGTTTGGGACGACGAAGCGGCATCCGGCGTGGCATTGATCATGGTCGATGGGGCCGGTGAAAATGTGATCGCTGTGATCCCCGGCGCCAATCAAAATCTTTGCCCCGCCGATGTATTGACCGCGGAAACGGCCATTGCCGGCGCCAATTGCGTGCTGATGCAATTGGAAATTCCGCGAGACACCGTGCGCGCCGCGATTGATGTGGCCCGCCGTCACCAGGTGCCTGTTATTCTCAACCCCGCTCCGGCCAAAAAACTGCCTTACGATCTGCTTCGCCTGGTTGATATTTTGACCCCGAATGAAACTGAAGCGGCCACCCTGGCCGGTAAATTTTCTTCCCGGCTGGCCAAACGAACGGCCCATATTTTATCAACCGACGGGGTAAAAACCGTGGTGATGACCCTGGGCGCAGAAGGCGCGTTGATTGTGGAACCGGGGAAAAGCACGCAGGTGGCCGCCTTTCCCGTTACGCCGGTTGATACAACCGGGGCCGGCGATGCCTTTAACGGCGCGCTGGCTGTAGCGCTGGCGCGCGGTGATGCGTTGGCGGCAGCGGTGCGGTATGCCAATGCGGTCGGCGCGCTGGCTGTTTCCAAAAAGGGCGCGCAGCCTTCGCTGCCCAGCCGGCAGGAGGTAGAGGCTTTTCTGGCCGAAAAATTGGCCATGAAAAATTAGCCGTACCCGGCTCATTTGAGGTACAATTGAAGCAAGCTTATCGAGATTGTCGAATCGACCACCTGACTAATCTTGACCACCGCCAGCTTAACAACCGAATTTCTAATTTTCAATGGAGAAAGCGATACGAAGAATTAAGGAGAAGAAGCGTGTCAAGCGAGAAAGTAAGCCGGCGTGACTTTCTGAGAAATGGTATCCTGGTTGCAACCGGCCTGGTTGCGGCATCCTGTGGCGTTTCATCGCCACCCGACCCACCGCCCCGGGCTACACGGGGTGCCGCTACGGGCGAAAAGGTGAAGGTAACGTGGTGGTACGGCAACCAGGAAGAGGCCGTTCAGGAACAGCACCGTCAGGCTATTCAAAAAAACTTTATCGACACCTTTAACGCGGCTCATCCGAGTATTGAACTCGAAATCATCTATCAGGATCAAGGTGAAGGGCCGCTGCGTACGGCCTTGCAGGCCGGAATGGGGCCGGATATTGTTCATACACCGGGGCCGGCCTTTGCCGCCAACTACGCGCTGGCCGAACATATTCTACCCCTCGACAGCTATGTTGAACAGCATCATTGGGATGAGATCATTTTTCCTTGGGCGCTTGAAATCGGCAAGATTGACGGCAAATTATATAGCTTGCCGCAAACCTACGAAACTATGTTTCTGTGGTATAACAAAAAAACCTTTGCCGATAACGGCTGGCAGCCGCCCAAAAACCGCACCGAATTGGAAGCGATTGCCGAGGAAGCGCAAGAGCGAGGCATGATGGCCTTTGCCAACGGCAATGCCGGTTGGAAAGGGGTCAATGAATGGCTGATGACCGTTTTTTACAACAACTATGCCGGCGCCGATAACGTGTACCGCGCGCTCAAGCAGGAGATGCGTTGGAATGATCCCGTATTTGTGGAGGCGGTGGCGCTGTTCAACGATTATATGCAGCGGGGGTATTTTCGCGGCAGCAAAGAAAATTACTACGCCACCGATTTTCCCACCATCGGGGCCGATCTGGCAAGCGGCAGGGCAGCCATAGATTTTGCCGGAACCTGGGCCTTTACCGGTCGTCCCATTGATTTTGAATCGAATCCTGGCGAGTGGGAATGGGCGCAAATCCCTCCCTTGCGCGATGATGTAACACCGGTGTATAGTATCGGCATTGGTTCAACGGTTTCAATTAATGCTCATTCGGAGCACCCCGATGCGGCGGCCAAAGTGCTGGATTGGCTTTATAACGATCCGAAGCGGGCGGCCCAAATCATCCACGATTATCCCGGCGAGTGGATTGTGCCGATTTCGTTGACCAGGGATGATTTTCCGCCTACGACCGATCCGCGCTACATCCGCGCTCTGGAAACCACAGCCAATGCTTCCCAATACGGCAATTATGGCTATACAACTTGGACCTTCTGGCCTCCCAAAAGCGACACGTATGTTATTGAAAAACTTGAATTGGTTTTTAACAATACCCTGACGCCCCAGGAGTTTTCCACCGGACTCCAGGAGCTATTTGCCCAGGAGTTTGAAAACGGCCAGGTGCCGCCGATTCCACCGAGACAATAAGCGTTATCTACCCCTTAAGGAGTTGCCTCCAGCTTATGATTGCCCTACGAGACATCCGGCAGCGTACCAATCCCGTTAGCCAACCGGCGGTTGTCCGGCGGTTGCAGCGCGCGCTGAAACCCTGGCTTTTTTTACTACCTTTACTGCTGGTCAATGGGCTGGTGATTATCGGCCCGATGTTGGGTACCCTCTATTACGCCTTTACCGATTGGGCGGGGCTGGGGCCGGCTAATTTTACGGGCCTGGAAAATTTCAAACGCTTGTTTAGTGATGAAATTTTTTGGCTGGCTTTCTCCAACAATCTAATCTGGACTTTGCTTTTCCTGACCGTGCCTATCAGTATGGGGCTGCTTGGCGCGGCGCTGCTCAGGCCCATCAAACGCGGGCAGTTGTTTTTTCGGACAGCCTATTTCATCCCCTATGTGCTGGCCAGTGTGGTCAATGCCCAGATTTGGCGCGCTATTTTGAATCCCTCTACCGGCCTGGGCGTTCAGTTGGCCAACCTGGGTTTCACCGGCGCGGATATTAAATTTTTTGGCGACGAACGGGTGGTGCTCTACACCATTGCCTTTATAGATAACTGGCACTGGTGGGGCTTTTTAGTGGTCATTTACCTGGCCGCGATGCAGAGCGTTGATCTCCGGCTTTACGAAGCCGCGCAACTGGAAGGCGCTTCACGCTGGCAGGAGTTTTGGTACGTAACGTTGCCCGGTATGCGCCCTACGCTGGTATTCACCCTGCTGATCACCGTAATTTTTTCGTTCTTGGTTTTTGACTACGTTTATATCCTGACCCGTGGCGGCCCGGCCCACGCTTCCGAAGTGTTGAGTACCATGGCCTACAAAGCCGCCTTCTCTCGTTTTGAGGCCGGGTATGCTGCAGCCATTGGATTGATGGCCAGTTTTGTCTGCCTGCTGATGGGCTTGATCCTGGTGGGGCTGCGCCGAAAGGGGTGGGACGTATGAAACGAGGTTTGCGCCGTACCCGTTCGTTGCTGCCAAATTATCTCATTCTCTCCCTGCTGGTGTTGTTCAGCCTGGGGCCGCTGCTGGTGCTGTTGTTCAATTCTCTTAAATCCCCCGACGAAATGGGGCTTAACCCCTTTGGCCTCCCCACCGAGGTTCGAGTTACCAATTTTTTAGAGGCCTGGGATAAAGGTAATTTTAACACCACCGTTCGCAACAGTATTATTGTGGTTATAGGCACGGTGCCCGGCGTCTGCCTGATTGCCGGCATGGCGGCCTTTGCCCTGGCCCGGATGAAGGTGCCGGGCGGGGATGTTTTTGTTACTTACCTGCTGGTTGTTACTGCTCTTCCGGCAATCCTATTTTTGGTGCCGCTTTTCTTTTTGTGGAGTAAGATGGGGCTGACCGAGAGCCTGCTGGGCTTATGCATTATCTATTGGGCCATCAATTCGCCCCTGGCTACGTTTCTTTTGCGCTCGTATATGGTGGCGGTGCCGGTTGATTACGAAGACGCCGCCCGCGTAGACGGCGCCGGAGATTGGGATGTATTGCGCCATGTGATGCTGCCTATTGTCTGGCCCGGTTTTTTGACCGTTGCCCTGGTGGCCGGGCTGGCCGCCTGGAATGAATATATGTTTGCCTACACTTTTATCCACCAACCGGAGCTAAAAACCGTGATCACCAGCTACCAATCCTTTGCCGGACGGTTTACCCGCGATTGGGGCCTGACCAGCGCGGCGGCCATCATCACCATTCTGCCGGTGGTGGTATTTTTCCTGGCGCTGCAAAACCGTTTTATCGAAGGACTGACGTCGGACAGAGCATAAATTGCCCAAAAACCAAGCCTGGTTACGGCTAACGTATGCCTTGCATAGAGGCATCCCCCTGAACCACATTCAAAGATAGTTCGGTCACGCCGACATCACCACCACGGCCGTCTATTTAACGGTTGAGGATGAGGATCGGCGGCAGATTCATCAGCAGTTAGCCCCCGGGAATATGTTCATGATCATGTTCCAGGATTTTATGGATCCCTGGACCTTCAACCAGAAAAACGTGATGAAATGCTGCAAAGAAATCCTGCTGCCCGACGGCAAACAAATCCCCTTCTGCAATCCCAGGGTTGCCCTGTTTTTGGCCAAAACCTTGAAGCAATGGCAATTATCAATAATCTGGTTCTCGCCCTGATTGACCGGCTTGATTTTACCACTGTTCCTGATACCAGAGGTTATTTTGCTGCCAAGAGCCTATCCCAAAACTAATTAACGATGAGTCGAAAGATAAGGAGAGATGCCG